>CAXYUZ010000021.1:0-54314 GCA_964292275.1 uncultured Desulfuromonadaceae bacterium | reverse complement strand
TGTCATAAAACCTAAACAGCTGAATTTATTCTGAAAATATTCCGGACACTAATGACTCTATCCAATTTTTCAACTCCTTCTTCTGAGTAACTTCAAGCTAACCTATTGAAAATATGTAAGTTACTCTTTGATAAGCGCCGCCAGAGCGACGTGGAGTGCTTATCAGCAAAATCACAAACACCAAATAGCAACTATTACACAGTGGCACTTCACCAAAACATCCGTTAAACAGAAAAACTGTCTCACTATATTAAAAACAAGCGCTAACAAATTTGATTTTCTACCGAAGCAGGCTCTGCTACAATCCGCAACATCACGATTCCAGACGGTTATCATCAACTGTCCCAAGGGTACTGAAAGTTTTCTCTCAAACCGGCTAAAGGAAATGACATGAACAATCTGGTTCTGATACTGCTGTTGGCGTGCGGCGGGCTGGCAATCGCCACGCAACCATCCATCAATGCCCAGCTTGCCCGGAAGATCGGCAGTTTTGAAAGTTCGCTGATCTCATTTGCCGTGGGAACCATGGCACTGCTCATCATTGTCATGTTCCTCGGTCGTGGTAATCTCCGCAACATGGCAGCTGTATCCTGGTGGCAGCTGACGGGTGGCCTGCTGGGTGCCTATTTTGTAACCATGACTATCATCGCCGTGCCAAGGCTCGGTTCGGTAGCCGTCATGTCAATCATCATCGCCGGACAGCTGATCACCGGCGCGCTGCTTGATCAGTTCGGCGCATTCGGCATGCGCCAGATACCACTGACCTCACTGCGCGGAATCGGCATCCTGCTGCTCTGCCTGGGGGCCGGGCTGGTGATACGTAAATAGGCATGGGAATATCAAACGAATTCAAACTGTTGGGAGACAATCTTTAAATGAGACTTCTTGAAAAACTGGAAATAAAAATTGGTTTCATCGCCATACCGCAGCTGACAATCATCCTGATTGCCGGGCAGACGCTCTTTTTTGTCATGGGGTTGATGGGCAATGTCAGCCCCGCCAACATCATGCTCTCGGCCGACGCTGTCATGGCTGGCGAATACTGGCGACTACTGACTTTTCTCTTTGTGCCACCAGCCAGCAGCCCGATCTTCATCCTGTTTGCCTGGTACCTTTTCTATCTGATGGGTTCGGCACTTGAGGAGCATTGGGGTGAGTTTCAATACACCGTTTTCATACTGATCGCCTATCTGATGACGGTTGCCGTCTCCTTTCTGGTCCCGGGCGCATACCTGACCAACAGTTACATCGCCGGTTCGGTATTCCTCGCCTTTGCCTTCCTCTTCCCGGATTTTGAACTGTTGATCTTCTTCGTTCTGCCGGTCCGCATCAAATGGCTGGCCCTGCTGACCTGGCTGGGATACGGCTATAGCATCATCTTCGGCAGCATGCCGACAAGAGTGATGGTGATTGCCTCCATCGCCAACTTCCTGCTCTTCTTTGCCCGCGATATCATCACCAACATCAAATACGGCAAGCGACGTATGGAGAGTCAGATCCGCAACATACCCGGCAACAAGGTAACCGCGCTTCATCGCTGCACAGTCTGCGGCATCGATAATCTCAGCCACCCAAAAGAGGATTTTCGCTACTGTGTCACCTGTTCAAAGAAAAGCTGCTACTGCCAGGCTCATATCCGGGATCACGAACATAACTGAATTCTTTCCAGACTGAGTCGCCTTCACCAAGATTGGCCTCTTCCAGGTTAACGCACCGGGGAGGCGCTGAATTTGATTCTATAAGGTATAGTTACCCCATGAGCTCAAACCTTGACAACCATATTACTGGAAAACTGAAGATTGCGATTGCCCTGACCGCCGTGACCCTGCTGGCAGAGGTGATTGGCGGTTTCTGGACAAATTCACTGGCGCTTTTATCCGATGCGGCCCATGTCTTTCTGGATCTGTTTGCGCTGCTGCTCTCCCTTGGGGCAGTCAAGCTTGCCAGCCAACCGGCCTCGGAAAGCCATACCTTCGGCCTGCACCGTTCCGAGGTATTCGCCTCCTTTATCAATGGCCTGACCGTTTTCATGATGGCCCTGTTTATCCTCTACGAAGCCTGGCAACGGTTCTCCTCGCCGCAAGAGATAAGAAGCCTGGAGATGCTGATAATTGCCGCCATCGGCCTGGTAATGAATCTGCTGGCCGCCAAGTCGCTGCACAGCCACTCCCATGACGACCTGAACCTGCGCAGCGCCTTTCTGCATGTCATCGGTGATGCGGCCGCCTCGGTGGGCGTAATCATCGGCGGCATAATCATGTACTACACCAACTGGTACCTGCTGGATGCGTTGATTTCGATAGGGATCGGCCTACTGATATTAGGCGGCGCCGGGCGGGTGTTACGTGATTCGACCCACATCCTCATGGAGGGGACCCCGGCCGGGATCAATCTGCCCGAGGTGGCCAACGCCATTCGCGGTGTGAACGGGGTCAACGATGTCCATCACCTCAACATCTGGAGCGTCTGCTCCCACATCCTCTCGCTATCGGTACACGTTGAGATTGTCTCCGGAAGCGAGGATCAACGCTCGGCGATACTGCACACCATCGAGCATCTGCTTGCGGAACGCTTTCACATCACCCACACCACGATTCAGATGGAATGTACAAACTGCGCCAATGGCCCGATCATCAAGGAGTTCAATCATCGGGAAAAACATGAAAGCTGCCATCACTCTCACTAACAGATCTGACTAATAAATATAAATAAGTGAGCAACAGACGAAAATTGAAATAATCTCTGTAAATTATGACCTTTTATTTATCTATAAAATCTATATTTTTATTTCTTGACAAAACGGATCAATTAACCTAACCTCTGAACATCCACGAACCATAACAGGTCTTTGAAAAACGTTATGAGGAAGGCCAGATGCAAGGCGCACGGAACGGAACAGCCGAGGCATAACGTATAGTTAGCCGAGGATGCGAGTACCGCGCAACGCAGCAGATGGCTCTCCGCAGTAGTTTTTCAAAGACCTGATAAGATATGCAACACAACATTCAACAAAAGAAACGCTGCATCATAACGGAGGACAATATGACAACAAAGGTACTTATCTTACCTGGAATCAGCAGTTCTGGACCAAGCCACTGGCAGACGGTCTGGGAGCAAAGCTGGCCCGGTTTTATCCGCGTTGAACAGAGCGAATGGTTTACGCCGCGCTGTCAGGACTGGGTCGCCACACTCGAACAGACGGTCTGGGAGAACGGACCGGACACGATTCTGGTCGCCCACAGTCTGGCCTGTCTGCTGGTGTCGCACTGGGCAGCAACAACCCGGCAGAGCATCAAAGGCGCACTACTGGTTGCCGTACCTGACCCATCATCACCACGCTTCCCGCAAGGTACGGACGGTTTTGCGCCATTTCCGGCACAGCGGCTGCCATTTAAATCTGTTCTGATCGCCAGCAGCGACGATCCCTTCGGCAGCCTTGATTTCAACCGAGAGTGCGCCACAGCTTGGGGGAGCGAGTTTATCAACGCCGGCAATCTGGGGCACATCAACTCAGACAGCAAGCTTGGCGAGTGGGAACAGGGATTCAATATCTTTAAAGATGCGTTCACGACAAACTGATTTAAGCAAGCCTGACAGCACAGAGACTTTTATAAAAAGACTGTCATTCCAGAATAATTCTGTCGTTAATCCATTCCTTTTAAAAACCTGAAAGCAGGATTCCAGCCAGAACCCTGCCGGAATGTCATTTTAAAAGACTTTTCAAGAGGCTCCTGATTTAATCGTATTGATGCCCGCCATACAACACCATTTTAAATGGCACTTGTTCAAAGTGACGTGATATCAAAAAGGATTGACTTATTACAGATTCAATCTGAAGATAAATCAATATTCGCGATCGAAGGAATAAACAAATAACAGCAGAGGCAAAGGATTACAGACTGGACGACATCTATCACCAGCGCCAGGATGTCGGCCTGACCCTGGCCCGCTCGGAAAATGGCCAGGACATCTACGAAAGTTTGGGACAAAAGACTGCATCAGTACTGACCCTGGAGGAGCTGAAAAAAACACTATGCAAATCCGCCTGAATGAAAAAAATATGGAGACCGCAGACGGAATAACGCTGGCGGAACTGGCCGCCACTGTTAAACCGGATGCCGACATCCTGATTCTGAACGGCTTTCCAGCCCCCGGTGACAGTCTTTTAAAGACGGGGGACAGCGTATTCATGATCCGTCGCGGCGAGATACCGGCCGAAGATGAACTGGAATACCTGATGTCCTCACGCCACACCCCGGGTGTGCATGCCAGACTGAAGGGTGCCACCGTCGGCATTGCCGGTGTCGGCGGGCTTGGTTCGGCCATTGCCGTGGCGCTGGCCCGCGTGGGAGTCGGCCGGTTGATCATTGCCGATTTTGACGTCGTCGAGCCGTCCAACCTGAACCGTCAGCAATATTTTGTCGACCAATTGGGAATGTATAAGGTTGATGCCCTGCGGGACAATCTTGCCCGCATAAACCCATATGTTACGGTGGAGGCACACAGATTAATACTGACCCCCGACAATATTCCAGAGTTGTTTACCCCCAGCTCCATCGTGGTTGAGGCCTTTGACAGGGCCGATATGAAGGCCATGCTGGTGGATACGGTACTGGAAAAGATGCCGTCCGTTACCGTCGTAGCCGCATCCGGTCTGGCCGGTTACGGCTCCAACAACAGCATCACCACCCGCCGGGTTTCCCGCCGACTCTATCTCATCGGCGACACAGTCTCCGAGGCCAGACCGGGCAACGGCCTGATGGCCCCCCGTGTCGGCATCGCCGCCGGACACCAGGCCAATCAGGTGGTCAGAATAATATTGGGAGAGGAAGAACCTTGAGTAATAAATCCAGACTTAAAATCGCCGTCGCCATGAGCGGTGGCGTCGATTCCTCCGTCACCGCCGCCCTGCTCCAACAGCAGGGCTGTGAAGTCATCGGCATTACCATGCAGCTCTTCGCCCCGACAAAACAGGGATGCGGTACGCCAGCCCACGACGCCGCCCTGGTGGCAAGACATCTTGATATCGAGCATCATCTGGTGGATTTTTCTCCCGATTTCAGCGATCTGATCATTGACGATTTCATCAACGAATACCGCTGCGGCCAGACCCCTAACCCCTGCGTGCGCTGCAACAAATATGTCAAATTCGGCCTGCTGTTGGAAAAGGCCCGTAAACTGGGTGCTGACCTGCTGGCTACCGGCCACTATGTACGCAAGACAGTTGATCCTGACGGCAGTTGCCATCTGCGCACCGCCTGCAACATCCGCAAGGATCAGTCATATTTCCTTTATTCACTCACCCAGGAGCGTCTGAAACAGGTCATTTTCCCGCTAGGTGAGATTGAAAACAAAGATGAGGTCCGTCGTCTGGCCCGGGAACTGGGCATTCCAGTAGCGGACAAGGGGGATAGCCAGGAGGTCTGCTTTATCCCCAACGACGACTATGTGACATTTCTGGAACAGAGCGGAGGCATATCAACCGGCCGGGGAGAGATCATCCACATCAGCGGCAAGGTCTTGGGGCAACATCAAGGTACATATCGATATACCATCGGACAGCGCAAGGGACTGGGGATTGCCTGGAAGGAACCGCTCTACGTGGTGTCCATTGATACAGAGCGAAATCGTGTGATGGTGGGTGAAGAGCCGAATGTCTATGCGCAAGGTCTGCTGGCTGGAGAGACAAGCTGGATCATCCCCCCAGGGACAAATGAGTTTGCCTCGACCTGCAAGATCCGTTACCGCCATCAGCCGGTTCCCTGCACAGTGGGCCTGTTTGGTGACGGCAGCTGCCGTGTAACCTTTGCTGAACCACAAAAATCGGTTACGCCGGGACAATCGGTTGTTTTTTACAACGGAGACGAGGTACTGGGGGGAGCCAGGATCAAGGGGGCGGTCAACAGCAAAACAACCACTGACTAAGCCCCACTTGAGGACCGGATATCATCCTAAACCGGTTTCGGCTTCTGAACGGTTACCTTGGGCTTTTTGACCTTCCGCCCAAGATACTGAACCAGATTTTTGAGATCCTCGGCAACAACATGGGACGACAGTGCCGAAAGTGACTGCAGAACACGTTCACTGATCAGGTCGCTGGCAAGCCCATGACCATCGATAATATTCTGCAGGTATTCCAGCAGCTGCCGCTGGTCGTGCTCAGCGCGGATATTCTCCGGTGCGGCCAGAAAGAGGATATAGCGGCCAAGATTACGTTGTTCATCCGGCATCTCCTTCTCCTCAAGAAAGGCCTTGATGACCGCAGCGATGCTGCCGGTTTCTGCATAGTTTAGATTTCTGTTTTCAACATAAAAACGGAGATAGTCTGTTGCCGCGGCACAGCTGTCCGGATCCTTAAGTTTGAACATCAGCATGTGCGCGGCCTGCAGCTTGAGCGCATCATCCTCATCTGGCAGCAGGAAGCAGCTCAGCATCATGGACAGCTTATCACGGTTTGATTCGCTCAACGTATTGCTGTCCAGCCGGTTCTTGATCTGTTCCAGCAACTCTCGTTTATTTGGATATTCCGCGTACTTGATCTGCATTATGTTATTCTTTACGTCAACACTTTCGGCAAAGTCCCACAACTCCTCCAGTGCTGCCATAATGCGCCGACAAAGGTTTTTGATCTTCTCATCCCGAGGAAGCTCATCATTGCTCCAATAGTCGGGATACGTATCCATCACCGAATCAACATCGTCATCATTCCTGACCTTCTCCAGCACAAACCCGAAATATTTGACCATCTTGAGCTGGTAGACCGCCCCACCCTCGTTAAGTGGCCTGATTAAATCCTCCAGATAGGTGTTGTTCAGCCCTGATGCACCACTACAAAGGTAACGATGAACACCATCGGCCTTTTCCACCTGACGTTCGACATACTTTATGCGCAGTATTTCACCCAGTTGGGTCGCAGCAACCTTCTTGAAGAACACACTCAGCAGATTACAGGCGTGATGTTTGACAGAATGTTCGGCGTCGTCGGAAAGGACAATATCAAGGCAGCCGTCAAAGATCTTGACCTGCTCCGCCTCATCCCTGGATGAATCGATATAATCCTCTAAAATCTCCAGGATCTCAACCATATGAGCCCGGTTACGGCTGCTCAGCAGGGTCAGAAAGGTATCTCGAAGACTGTTGGAATCTACAATACCAAAGAGGAACTTCACGGCGGCATTACGCTGACTGACCCCTTTGCTACTGGCTGATTTCAGCAGTTTGAGAATACTTTCAGCCGGATCCGAAACCCATCCCGGCACAAGATCCTCCAGCATGAACTCAGCCTTGCGTCGAATCCTTGGATCAAGGTCGTAAAGAAAGTACTTTGCCATATCGACCTTGAATTCACGCAGAGCAGCTGAAGCGGAAATAATATCAAAGGCAACCGTCTTATCCTTCGAAGAGAGCTGGGCAAGCGCCTTCTTTGCCTTGGTCGTATCATTGATTTTAATATAAAAATCAACGACATCTTTAACAGAAACCTCTATATCTGCTTCAATATCCATGGCAGCCTACCTCTCTAGTCAAATGTTCGCGGAGTATATCTTGATCATCAATTCAGTGCAACAGGCAGTTTAGTGCAAAATAACTTTATGACATTATTGAAATTATGCTTATTTACGCCAGAGAATACAAAATGAGATTTCCGGCTTGACGTTACAACTTTTTTTAATAAGAATGCAACAAGATTACAGCCATTCCAGGGGGTAAAAATGAAACGCACATTTTTTCTGTTACTCACCATTTTCCTCGTCAGCGGCAACGCCTGCGCCGGCAGCAGGGACATAACCTTTTTTTCAGACTCCGCAGCGGTGGAAATCGAACTGACCGCCTCAAAGGGTATCGCCGAGATGCCACTGCCGGTAGGCATCTCGGAAAACAGCCTGCATATCAAACCGGTTTCCGGCGGAACCGTGCGCCAAGTTGAAACCATCCCGTCCAGACAGGACAGCAAACGGGAAAAGGAACTGGATGGACTGCTTGAACAGAAGCGCCGTCTGAATGACCGTCTACAGGCATTGGATACAAAGGAAGAGATTTTCAAGGCGGCCGCAAAATCGCAGAGCAGCAAGGCCCCCAGAAAAACAAAGAACAATCCTGATCCGATGCAGTCCATCCACCAGGGAACAGAGTTTGCGATTGCCAGGCTTGAATCCGTTTACACGGCCAGAAGAAAAACCAACCAGGAGATCAAACGGGTTGATAACCGCATTGCAGAGCTGAAACGAAATGGTTCCCTGTCCGCCAAAACCATACGGGTCGCGGTCTCCCCCCGTAATGCAAAGATAAGAATTCGTTACATTCTGGCCAACCAGGGGTGGACACCCCGCTACGATATGCGCATCAAAGGCGACGGTTTCGCCAGGGTTATCCTCTATGGCCAAATTCCATCCGGATTTAACGGCTACAGACTGTACGCATCATCGGGAACAGCAGCTGAAAGCGGAAAATACACATCGATAACAGCATATGCCGGTCAGCCGGCCCTGTTGAACGAATTCAGACTACCTGTCAAGGATGAAAGCTTCGGCTCAACCCAACTGACCACATTCTCCGCAACCATCAACAATAACCTGCCGATTGATCTCCCCCCCGGCGAGGCATCACTGTTCCGCAAAGATGAATACATGGGCAAATTCCATTTCGAGGGAATTTCTTCGGCCAGAAGCAAACGGATTACCAACACCAGACAATAATACAAGGCTGATTCATAGCTGTACAATCAAGCTTTTTGATTGATTTTCAGCATAAAAAACCGTATCGTTCAGTACATGAACAGCCTTAACCATGAAACATCCGATGACATCAAGGCCTTTCAGCTACTGGCAGAGGTCGCCGACGAGCAGCCGGTTTCCCAGAGGGAACTGGCTAAACGTCTTGGAATTGCCCTGGGATTGGTCAATTCATATATCAAGAACTTCATCGCCAAGGGCTACATCCGTGTAAAAAGCTATCCCAGCAACCGTTACGCCTACCTGCTGACCCCGCAGGGAATTTCCGAAAAGGCCCGCATGGCCTGCCGACACGCCCACTACTTCACAAGCCTCTACACGATTACCCGTCAAAACTACCTGCAGCTGTTCAAGCAATTATCTGCCAACGGCATCACCCGCGTTGCCTTCTGCGGCGTTGACGAGGTTGCCGAAATCGCCTGGCTATCGCTGCGCGAAGCCGGCCTGGAACTGGCAGAAGTTATGGATGACCGCGCAGAGGGGGATATCTTCATGGGGAAAAGGATTGTCAACCTGAACCGTGGAATCCTCTCCGGGAACCATCATATCATCATCACATCTGTGAAACGGGCGGAGGAATTGCACATAAAGCTGCTGGATCTGGGCGGTAACAACGAAACGATCATGTGGGTCAAGCCGCCTGAGCAATAGCCATAAAATCAAATTTCCAAAATCTGGACAAAAGGTAGTAAACATGTATATGGACAAATCAGCAAAGGTCTTTATTGCCGGGCATCGCGGCATGGTCGGTTCAGCCATTGTCCGTAGGCTGCAGGCCGAAGGTTATGACAATCTCCTGCTACGAAGCCGCAGCGAACTGGATCTCTGCAACCAGGCGGCCGTTGAATCGTTCTTCAGCAAAGAAAAACCGGAATACGTCTTTCTGGCCGCCGCCAAGGTCGGGGGGATTATTGCCAACAGCAGCTACCCGGCCGACTTCATCTATGAAAACCTGCTGATCCAGACAAGCATCATCCACCAGTCATATAAGAACAGTGTCAAGCGCCTGCTTTTTCTGGGCAGCACCTGTATCTACCCCAAGTTAGCTCCCCAACCGATGAAAGAGGAACAGCTGATGACCGGCAGCCTGGAGCCGACCAACGATGCCTACGCCATCGCCAAGATCGCCGGCATATACCAGTGCCGCTCGTATAACCGCCAGTATGCCACCCGCTATCTGGCGGCCATGCCAAACAACCTCTACGGCCCTAACGACAACTTCGATCTGGAAAAGTCCCACGTCCTGCCGGCACTGATCCGCAAATTTCACGAGGCAAAACAGAGTTGTGCAAAGGATGTGACCATCTGGGGAACAGGAGCGCCGTTCCGCGAATTCCTGCATGTGGATGACCTGGCCGAGGCATGCCTGTTCCTGATGAATCTGAATGAAACAGCTTATCAAAGGCTGCTGGACGATGAAACGGCCCCGGCACTGATCAACGTCGGTTCCGGCGAAGAGGTTACCATCCGAGAACTGGCCCTGCTAGTCAAAGAGGCGGTCGGTTTTGAAGGTGAAATAACCTTTGACACAACCAAACCGGACGGCACACCGCGCAAGCTGGCCGATACAAGCCGCATTCATCGTCTTGGATGGAACCACCATATTGAGCTCAGACAAGGCATTGCAGCGGCATATCAATGGTATCAGGACTCATTACGGAATGATCCCGTTTGAACCTGCAACACCTTATAAAATGGCTCCCGGCCCACTTACGAAACAGGATTGAAGGGCGTCATGACCTGCAGAAAATCATTGCCAACACAGGCTGGATGTTCTTTGACCGACTGATCCGCATGGCCGCAGGCCTGCTGGTCGGTGTTGCTGTGGCACGATACCTTGGGCCGGATGGTTATGGCCTGCTTAGTTTTGCCGGTTCATACGTCATGGTTTTTTCAGCGCTGGCACTATTCGGACTGGAATCACTGGTTGTTCGCGAACTGGTCACATCCCCCGAAAACCGGCATACCATCCTGGGAACCGCATTCATAGTTCGCCTGTGTGCCGGAGCTCTGGCCGTACCACTCTCGATCGGAGCACTGTTCCTGATCAGACCAGGTGACCAGCTTGCCTTGATAATGGTTGTTCTGCTGTCAAGTTCACTTGTCTTTCAGGCCGTTGATGTTATCGACCTCTGGTTTCAATCGCGCGTTGCCACCCGCAATGTGGTTCTAGTCAGAATCAGCGCCTTCTGCATCTCGTCTGCCGCAAAACTGACCTGCGTACTTTCCGGGGCATCAATTACGGCGATTATTGTGGCCACTGCGATTGAAGCACTGCTGGCCTGCTGCGGGCTTTTATTTATCTACAGGATTGCAGAAGAGCGGATAACCGCCTGGCGCTTTTGCAAGAAGCAGTTTCAGAGACTGATTTCAACCGCATTTCCGATGATGCTCTCCGGAATTGTACTGATGGTTTATCTGCGAATCGACCAGGTCATGCTGGGGGCCATGGTCCCGGAACATGAAGTCGGACTTTACGCTGCCGCGGTGCGTATCTCGGAGATCTGGTACTTTGTGCCGGCCGCGATTGTTTCATCCGTATTTCCAGGGATTGTTTCCCTTAAAAACAGTGATCCGGCGGCCTTCACGAGCAAGATGCAACAGCTCTACAAGCTGATGGCGTTTCTAGGATATTCCATCGCTATTATTGTCACACTGCTCTCACCATGGCTGATCCAGCTGCTGTTTGGCGCCTCATATAAACCGGCGGCGCCGCTACTGGCTATCCTGATCTGGGCCGGACTGTTTGCTAACCTGACAATCGCCCGGAACGCCCATTTCATAGCGCTTGATCATGGCAAGGTACTGCTCTGGTGCACCACCAGCGGGGCTGTTTCCAACATCATTCTGAATCTTCTGCTAATCCCGCGCTATGGCGCCATGGGAGCGGCAATTTCAACCTGTGTCTCATACTGGATGGCGGCACACGGCTGCTGCCTTTTTTCCAAATCGTTACGCCCTGTTGCCTGGATGATTACAAAGGCGTTGGCCTACCCACGCTGGTGGTAACAATAACAGACCAATGACAGAACAATCCCTTAAAGACAAACGCATCATCATGCTGTTCGGCAACCTGGAGATGGGGGGAGCCGAACGGCAGGGGCTTATCCTCGCCAACCATCTTAAAAATGTCCAGAATGCAAATCTGCAGATTTGGGGGCTGGGAATGGGATCTGGTGTCGCAGCTGGAATCTGCGACAAATGGGGCATCCCCTGGAAAAGCGTATGGCTGCACTGGGGATTGCGGCGGCGCCTGCCACACCTACTCAGGCTTGCCATACAACTGAAACAGGCCAGGCCGGAGATCATAATATCTTACACCAAGGTTCCCAACATTGCCGCTGCGCTTCTGTGGCGCCTCTGCGGCGCAAGGCTTTGCATCTGGAATCAGGCCGATGCCGGACTGTTGCTGGAACCGACATGGCTGCACCGTATGGCCATTGCACAGGTCAGTCATTTCATCTCCAATGCCAAGGAGGGATGCCGTTACCTGATCGATACCTTTAACTTGGGGCAGAATCAGGTGCGCCTGATCCGCAACGGCGTCAGCCTGCCCGGTGCAGCGGATGGGAGAGAGAACTGGCGCAGACGCCTGCTGGTCAAGGAGGGACAACTGCTGGCCGTAATGGTGGCCAATCTGAGCCGGTTCAAGGACCACGCAACCCTGCTGGAGGCATGGCAGCTAATCTTAACCGGCGACAACGGACAAAATCGGCCCGTGCTGGCACTGGCAGGACGCTTTGACGACAGGGCGGATGCACTGAAGAAACAGGCTGAACAGCTGGGGATAGACGGTCAGGTCCGTTTTCTGGGCGCCGTTGACGACATAGCCGGATTACTGCAGTCAGCGGACCTGGCCGTCCATAGTTCTCCGAGCGAGGGGATCCCCAACGCAGTGCTGGAGGCCATGCACGCTGGGCTCCCCATTGCCGGAAGCGATATAGCCGGCCTGCGGGAGGCGGTAGGTGAAGAGGGTATTCCATTTCTGGCTGAAGCAGGCAACCCGGCGGCGCTGGCTGCAAAACTGAGGCTCCTGCTGGATGATCCCGAGCTGCGCGCAATCCAGGGGCAACGAATGCAGCAGCATGCCGCCAGACTCTTCGGGGAGGCGCGCATGTGCCAGGAAACAACCGATTATCTGCTTGAGGCGTTAATGGAACGGCCATGCCAGATTTAAATACTAAAAATATACATGTTATCGTGCGGCTAATTGCCTGCCTTGGCCGGTTTATTGGTGAAATACTGCCATTTCGCAACAAAAGCGGACTGTTCTTTTTCTTCCCGTTCTTCCACGTGGGTGGGGCTGAACGGGTTCACAGCGACATCGTCAACTGCTTTGCAGATAAGCGGCCGTGGGTTTTCTTTACCAAATGGTCGTCCCGCCCCGGCCTGCTGCGCAAAGACTTTGAAAAGGCGGCACGTCTCTTTGACTGGCGACGGCTGCTGAAATATACCTATCCGCTCAGCGCCGGTGTCATGGCAGGCTTCATAAACCGGCACCCGAATGCGGTCGTATTCGGCTGCAACACGCTCTTCTTCTACAAAATGATTCCATGGCTGGCACCACATGTACGCAGAATAGACCTGTTACATGCCTTCGGCGGCGGGGCAGAGGATTTCAGTCTGCCGGTTGTGCAACTGCTGGACAAACGGGTAGTAATAAGTGCCAACACCAAAAACGACCTGACCCAGCAGTATTCCAGAAATAACATTGTCCCATCCTCCCTGGCAGACAGGATTAAACTAATTGAAAACCGGGTGGATATGCCGACTTCCCTGCCATTAAAACCGGCAGAGGAGATACTGCAGATCCTCTATGTCGGACGCGGCACCCCTGAAAAACGGGTTCACCTGGTCGGCCGAATTGCCAGGCTATGTTCAGACAGGGGGCTGGCGGTCCGATTTACCCTGATCGGAGACCTGCTGGATGCAGTCGATGAGCCGGATCGTCACCTATGTTGTTTCACAGGTGAGATCAACGACCAGGCACTGCTCAAGGAACATTATAACAAGGCAGAGATACTGATCCTGACATCAAGCCGCGAGGGATTCCCGATGGTCATAATGGAGGCGATGGCACATGGTGTCATCCCGATAGTGACCGCTGTTGGCGGTATCCCGAATCATGTCCGGAATTCCAGCAATGGCTTTCTGATCAAGGACAAAGCGGATGAAGACCAGCTTGTAAAAGAGTTTGTCTACCGAATCGAACAACTCTGCCACGACAGAGACAAAATGAACGTTATGTCTCTATCGGCTTACAGCCACGCCAGACAACATTTTTCCGGTGAACGCTTCTGCAAGGCCTACAGGGATTTACTGCTTGAGAATAAGGTAGGTGCAGACCATGCCTGATGTCAGCGTCATCATCCCCTGCTACAATCAGGGGCATTACCTGAGGGACTCAATCGAATCCGTTCTCCAGCAGAGCTTGCAAGAACTGGAGATCATCGTTGTGGATGATGGCTCAAACGACCAGACGACCTGCCGGATCCTGAAAGAGCTGAATTACCCAAAAACCAGGCTGATCCGTAAAATCAACGGCGGCCTGGCAGCTGCGCGAAACAGCGGTATCAAAGAGGCTACAGGACGCTACATACTGCCGCTGGACTGTGATGACCGCATTGCGCCAGATTACCTAAGTAATGCCATCACCTGCCTTGAGCGAAAACCAGAGTGTGGCATCGTCTACTGCCAGGCCGAAAAGTTCGGCTCAGAAAGCGGCCCCTGGCTGCTGCCGCGCTTCAGCCGCTGGCGCATGTGCCTGGGCAACCTGATCTTCTGTTCCGCACTCTATCGCCGCTCAGATTGGGAGACGATCGGTGGCTATGACGAGTCATTACGCAGGGGGTGGGAGGACTGGGATTTCTGGCTGGGGATACTGGAACTGGGCAGGAGTGTACACTGTCTGCCGCAGGTTGGCTTTTACTATCGCAAACATGAAACGTCCATGGCAACCTCTATGGAGGCGGCACTAAAGGCGAGTCTGCACCGGCGGCTGATGGAGAAACATCCAGTTTTCTTCGGCATATTCCGTAAAACGCCACAATCAATACTGGAGCTGTATTACCGCACGGCGTCTGGCAGCGTCTATCGCAGCATCAAGCAGAAGGTGGGGCGCTAATTCAATAAAAAAAAGAACACCCCGTTGATTTTTTATCCCGTGATGATTATGTATAAAAAATGCGGTGAATAGATTATCAATACATTCTTGTTCTGATGGATAAAAAGATACCCGTTGCATTCTTGAACTGTAATTTGACTGTGCTATAATGTTCTCAAATGTTTAATCGTGGCAGTTATTGACAGACAGCTGCCGATTGAGGCCATTCAGAACCAAATCAGTGCCATTCAGACTTTTATGATAAATAATCACCGTTTCCTGGGGTACAAATTAATTTAAATGTGGAATACGGGGAAGGACAATATCATGAAATTCAAACCAGTAGAACATACCAACATCTCTGTGCAGATTGCCGAACAGATCCGGGCATCCATCCTGGCCGGTGATTTTTCTCCCGGCGACAAACTGCCACCTGCCTGGCAACTTGCCAAGGTTTTCAATGTCTCACTTCCATCGGTGCGCAAGGCACTCAATATTCTGGCATCTGCCGGTGTGGTCATGTCCTACCATGGTTGCGGAACGGTTGTCATGTCATTGGTCAATCGAGGCAGCCATATCCTGACAAGTTGAGCGGGATGTAACGACAGTGTTGTCTGACCGTATCAATTGCAACTAAGGTATTCACCCAGATTTTCACGAGAATGCTGGTCATCATGGCAATGGGTACAGAGGTTCTCCCAGTTGCTGCCATCGGCGGGATTGTTGTTATGATTTCCGTCACGATGATGTACGGTCAATTGATTAATATTTGCAGCGTCAAACTCACGGCCGCATTTCGCACAAATGGGGCCGTGAATCATTAACGACTTTGTACGGTAGTTGCCGTTCTCTTCCACCTTGTTCCGCATTTGCCTGATCAGCAATGCGGCCTCGTCAGGCGAGGGAAGCTTTACATTCTTTGGCCTCTTCATGAACAAACGCCTCCCCTTCCGTTAAGAAGCTTCACCGTTGCCCTTTCATCGGCATAATAATCGATTATATTGTAACAGGCATAATCCTGTTCGATATTAAACATCCCTGCAAGCGGGGCTCCAATGGCATTTAACAGGATAATGCGGTTGACGCCGCCATGTCCGACAACCAAGACCTCTTCACCGCGATGCCTCTCCAGAATATCGTTGATCAACGGCATGACCCTGGCCTGCACATCCAGCAGATTTTCCCCCTCCGGGATGCGGTAATTAACCAGGTCGTCCATACGAGCCTGCCATTCATCGGGCCATCTGCCCGTAATCTGATCCCAGGTAAACCCCTCCCAGATGCCGATATTTACCTCACGCAGACTGCTGCAACAAACCGGCTCGATATCATACTGTTTGCAGATGATCTCCGCACCGCTAACGCAACGGGTCAGATCACTGGTATAACAGGCGGAGACAGGAACATCAGCCAACCGCTCTTTTAACTGCTGGTACTGCCGGATTCCCAGTTCAGTCAGGGCAACATCCGCCTGCCCGTTATAACGCGGTGTATCAAACCCCTCAACCTGACCATGCCGGACAAGATGAATCCGTGTAGTGGACCGCATACCGCTACTGTTCCTCCATAATATATGGCCCCAGAATCATATCATGATACCCCATTCCCTGGGGGATCAGCGGGAATACGCTTTCCTCACGATCGGTAACAATCTCCAGAAAGCAGGGTCCATCCGCCTGCAGAAATTGATCCAGTGAGGATTCAAGTTCAGAACGATCCGCTATCTTGCGACACCACTTAAATCCGCATTCCGCGGCAATATTGGCAAAATTGGCGTCAAAACTCCGCTCGGAAGCTGTGTACTGCTTCTCATAGCTTGCGCACTGGATTGCTCTGACCATGCCATCGGCATGATTATTCACCAACAGAACCTTGATTGGAATACCCAACGAGCCAATGGTGTGGATCTCGCCCATATTCATCTTGATACTGCTATCGCCATCAATGGCAATTACCCTCGCGTCCGGTCTGGCGTAATGGGCCCCGATAGCGCAGGGGAGCGAGAAGCCCATTGTGCCGAAGGCGCCTGAGGTCAGAAATGATTTGGGTTTTACCGTCTTGAGATACTGTGCAGCCAGCATCTGATGATTGCCAACCCCGGTGGTGATGATGGTCTTGTCTGTGAGACGCCGTGAGAGAAGATCCATAACCTCGGCGGTCTGTATCTCGGTTGCAGCCCGGTTGCAATTCAGCGGAAAACGGCGCTTGAGACCGGCAACCTTTTCCTGCCATTCGGAGATATTCAGTTTGATCGGATGTTCCTGGGCATATTCCACCAGATCTTCCAGAACATTGCAGGCATCGCCAATGAAGGAGAATTTGGGATTACGGGTGACACGGACTTCCTGCATCTTCTCGGCATTGATATCAATATAGGCAATATTCGCATTAAGCCCCGACTCACCAACCTTCTGCACAACACGGTCATTCCAGCGCACACCGAAGGCAAGGAAAAGATCGGTTTCCTGGATGGCCATATTTGCATAGGGGGTTCCGAACATACCAAGCATGCCGAGTGAGGTATCCAGCGATTCATCCAGAATCCCCTTCCCCATCAGGCTGTTAATCGACGGGATATTGAACATCCGGTTGAACTCACGAATCTCGTCACTGGCCGCCTGATTATTCAGGCCGCCGCCGATATAGAGCAATGGCCTCTTGGACTTCTGTAAAAGGCTGAAGAACTCCTTGCACTGGTTTTTACCAAGGTGGTACTCCTGTTCATACTTGTACCTGAAGCGATCAATATCAATTCCCTTATAGGTGCCGATCTTACGCTGCGAATCAAGCGGAAAATCAATGACAACCGGCCCTGGTTTTCCTGCCTTGGCAAAATAATAGGCATCCTTGACGATTTCCTCGATATCACTACTGTCGTTGATCAGGATCACCTTTTTGGCCGCCCTGGCAAATACGTCCTTAACATTGATATGCTGAAATTCGTCCGTATCCAGACGACTCTGCTGTACCTGGCCGGCAAAAACCAGCATGGGAATCGAATCGGCAAATGAATCGGCAACGGCCGTGAGTGTATTGGTAATGGCTGGTCCGGATGTAACAACGGCAACACCGACCTTGTCCCCGGAACGGGAATAACCGGCAGCACCAAAGGCGCAGGACTGCTCGTTCGCATTGACATTGATGGCAATACTGCTTTTGCCCAATGCGTGGAACACCGGCAGGATAGTAGCCCCGGTGTAACCGAAAACCCGCGTAACCTCCAGATCCTCCAGACTTTTGATCATTATTTCTGCACCTGACATCTGCTGCATGTTGACTCCTCCTGATTATCTGCTGAAGGCCTCATTAATTTTGGCAATGATAGCCTCAGGTGTAAAAGGTTTGTGTATGTAATGCAGTTCCTTTACAGATTGCAACTGTTTTTCAATAATATTATCACTATAACCGGACATAAAGACCACTTTCAATCCAGGGTAAATTGTCCTGATGCTCTCATAAAGTGCCGGGCCACTCATTCCTGGCATAACAACATCAGTAAGCAGCATATCGATATTGCGAGCATGCTTTCTGATCAGTTCCGTGGCTTCCTTGGCGCTATTGGCGGTCAGGACGTTATACCCCTTTTCGGTAAGCAACTCACAGGTCATATTCATGACCATCTGATTATCCTCGACCAGCAGTATGGTCTTGTTTTCGTGATGTCCCCAGACAGCACTCGTCTCCGGAACAGCGTTGCTTTCTGTTTCAAACTGCCGGAGCGGAAGATATATCGTAAAGGTCGTACCATGACCCGGTTCACTGGTGACACAGATCTGTCCGCCATGTTGTTTGACAATACCGAATACCGTAGCCAGCCCCAGACCGGTTCCCTTGCTGGAAGCCTTGGTCGTATAGAATGGTTCAAAGATGTGATCCATGATCTCGGGCGGCATACCCTCGCCATCATCACTGACCGTCAGGATCACATAAGATCCAGCCAGCAATTCGCTATCATTTTCAGGCTGTATATCAATAAATCCCCTGCTGGTCCGAATCATCAGACTACCACCATCCGGCATGGCATCCTGGGCGTTAATGGCCAGATTCATAATAACCTGTTCAATCTGGGTCTGGTCACCGGTCGTTAAGGCCGGCAAATCATCCAGTTCAAGATTTATCTTAATATCCTGCCGGATTGTGTGTTCAAGTATGGCAGTAAAATCCATAATCAGCCGGTTGAGGTCAATATCCTTCATCTCAAGCACCTGTTTGCGGCTGAAGGCCAACAGTTGCCTTGTCAGATCCCTGGCCTTGGATGCAGCGGCAAGAATACCCTGAACACGTTTCTGACTTCGCTCATCCGCTGCCGTTGAATTCTGAAGCATCTCGGCATAACCAATTATGGGGGTCAGAAGATTATTGAAATCATGTGCCACCCCACCGGCCAGCCTACCAATGGACTCAATCTTCTGGGCATGCAGCAGTTCACTACAGAGACGATCCTTTTCCGCCTCAACCTGTTTCAGCTCGCTGATATCCAATATGACGCCGACAAGCCCTAACAGCTTTCCATTTTCATCCTTCATGGCCGACTTGTAGAAGACCACATCATGCATCGTATTATCGGCATAACGAACGGATGCTTCATAACGCTGTGTTTCCATCTTTTCGAACAATTCCATATCGGCCCGATGATAGATTTCAGCCTGAGGTCCGGGAGAGATATCAAAAACCGTTGCATTGACAATCTTTTCCCTGGGAAGTCCCAGATAGGCAACAAATGCCTCATTGCAGCCGGTGTAACGCCCAGCGGCATCCTTGTAAAAAACCGGACTGGGAATAGACTCAATGATTGTTTTCAGCAGCTGCTCATTCTCACGAAGCTGCTGCTCCATCGCCTTGCGCTCGGTTATATCCTCGACAATCGCAAGATAGCCGCTAACCTTGTCATGGCTGTCACGAATCGGCGTAAGGTTCAACTTGGCAACCAACTGGTCACCATCCTTGCGAACCAGGATCCACTCGTCCTTTTTGATATGCCCGGCCTCACTGTTGGCAATCAACGCCTGAAAACCGCTAAAATCCCTCTCAAACAGGCTGGACAACAATAATCCCTGCTGTTTTAACTCAAAGGGGGACAAGAACTGTAGTGGCGTTACCCTTCCAACAACCTCCTCCGGACGGTAACCAAGCATCACTTCGGCAGCACGGTTGAAAAACGTAATTGTCCCGTTCATATCCGTTATGATAATAGCAAAACAGGATGCGGCATCCAGAACAGCGTGCAGCTGCGGCCCGGTAAAAGCGGACTGACCGCTGTTCTTGTTATCAATTATGTCAGACATATTTTCCGGCAGCGGATGATCCATATTGCCCCCTGGTACTCAAAAACCGTTCAGAAGCCAAACATCACAACATAAAAAATAAAATTATACCTTGCTTTCTAATGACACTCAACATGTTGTTGCCCTCTAAATGTAAAAGAGACGCATTTGAGGATCTTTAAAAAAAGTTGTCATCCCCGAATGCACCTATCGGTGATCCAGTATTTCAGCCAGTTAAAAGCTGAATTTCCGACCAGCATCACCTCGGGAATGACAATTTCTGTAGCCAGCGAAAGATTAGCGCCAATCATGATCAGGAAAGATGATACCACCATCAAACCTGGCAAACTATCGACTTAAATCGGTATTAACATCCTTGACGTTACAGGCAGACGAGGATTATATGTAGCACTTAAATAATTCATGAATATGGGGCATATATGAAAGGTCAAAGTCTTATCGAATCAATCGGCTCAACACCAATTGTCGAAATTGAAAACCTCGGCAATCATCCCGGTGTACGCATCATGGCAAAGCTGGAGGGAAATAACCCGGGCGGCTCGATCAAGGATCGTCCGGCCAAGCAGATGATTCTGGCAGCCGAGGCGAGCGGTGAGCTGACAACCGACAAGATCATTCTTGAACCGACTTCCGGCAATACCGGCATAGCCCTGGCCATGATCGCGGCAGCCAGAGGATATCGCATCAAACTGGTCATGCCGGCCTGCGTCAGCATTGAGAGACGCAGCATACTCGAGGCATACGGTGCCGAGATAGTCCTTTCACCCGGATGCGAGAAAACCGATGGCGCAATCCGTATGGCCCACAAGATTTACTCTGAAGAACCGGGAAAGTATTACATGCCGAACCAGTATGCCAATCCCAACAATGTACTGGCCCACTACAAAACGACCGGACCGGAAATCATGCACCAGACCAATGGCAAGCTCACTCATTTTGTAGCTGGCATCGGTACCAGTGGCACACTCATGGGTGTGGCGCAATATTTTCGAGAGGCCAAACCGGGTGTGCAGATGGTTGCCGTTGAACCGGTGCTTGGACACAGGATTCAGGGACTGAAAAACATGCAGGAGGCTATTGTTCCTCCTATCTACAATCCAGATGCCTATCATCGCAAACTGGTTATCGAGGATGACGAGGCCTTTGAAACCGCTCGACTGCTTGCCGCCAAGCAGGGCATTTTCTGCGGCATGTCCGGCGGCGCTGCAGTAGCCGCGGCACTCCGGCTGGCAAACGAACTGGAAAGCGGATTAATTGTTGTTATCATCCCCGACCGGGGTGATCGCTATCTCAGCACCAACCTTTTCAAATCCATGTGCGCCCAATGCCCACCTTAAGCACGCGATTTTAATTTTACATACAGCCCACAAAAAAAGAGGCAGTGAACATGCGTTCACAGCCTCTTTTTATAAATCGACTAAAAATCAAACAACAACCCAGAACAGCGCGGGTACAGGCAGAATCAACGATCAGTTCTGACCACCCTCAGAGCGGTTCTGAAAATCGTGCTGAGCCTTATAAAGCTCTTCCATCTCCTGCAGTTTCTCGCCCATCCAGGCGTGAAACGCCCTGGCATTTTCATAATTCATCACCACACCGGTATCGATAAAACGAACAAAGCTGTTTGGCAGGTCAGCCGGCTCAACAGAAACCTCGGCACCGATCGCACCCTCGGGGGTAATCTCGTGGCTGATAGTCTCCGGCAGCGGCTGTCTTTCAAGATAAAAATTCACAACAAGCTCGCCACGCGGCGTAAAACCGCCTTGAGCGCCATTCACATAAGTCGGATTGTAACCATAATTAAAGACATACTTGAAATTGATCTGTGGTTTCTTGTGACTCATTACCCAATCTCCTTGAATGATAATCTTAAACTTTGTCATTACTAGCACAAAGCGGAACAATAATAAATGCAAATCAATCGTGACACAATCCGGATTTATCCCGGCAATGAATTGATGACTCACGGAGGAATTCTTGACTTTACAGGGCAATATCACTATTCTACCAGTTTAATCGAAGATAAGGAGTCGCAATGAAACCGCTCTTTCTGAACCCACCAACTTTCGAAGACTTTGACGGCGGCGCTGGCGCCCGCTACCAGGCATCTCGTGAAGTAACTTCCTTCTGGTATCCCACCTGGCTCTGTTTCCCTGCCGGCATGATCACAGGTAGTCGTGTTGTTGATGCTCCGGTTCAAAAACTGAATCTGGAAGACTGTCTGAAAATAGCAAAAGATTTTGACATGGTCGTCATGTATACATCGACACCTACCCTTAAAATCGATATTGAAACGGCTAGACGTATCAAAGAGGTTAAGCCTGGAATCATAACCGTCCTGACCGGGCCTCATGTAACCATTCTTCCTGATGAGTCTCTCAAGACCGGTAAAGGTTATATTGATATTGTTTGCCGTGGTGAGTTCGATTATTCAACCAAAGAACTCTGTGAAGGGCGCGAATGGGGTAAAGTTGACGGCATTAGCTTTCTGAAAGACGGCAAAATCACACACACACCTGACCGTCCAATGATTGAAGATCTGGATGCACTACCCTTCGTAGCACCGATCTACAAGCGAGATCTTCCGATCAGTGAATATATCATTCCTCACTTCAAAAACCCGTATGTATCGATCTATTCCAGCCGTGGCTGCCCATCTAAATGCATCTACTGTCTCTGGCCCCAGACATTTTCCGGGCAACGCATGCGCACACGCTCCCCACAAAATGTTTACGAAGAGGTCAAATGGATTGTCGACAATATACCGGAGATGCGCGAACTATCCTTTGACGATGACACTTTTACCGCCATCCCGCAGCATGCCATTGAAATTGCCAGACTGTTAAAACCACTAGGTATCTCCTGGACCATCAACGCCAGAGCCAACTGCAAATACGAAACGCTAAAGGAACTGCGCGAAGCTGGTTTACGACATGTGGTCGTCGGCTATGAATCGGGTAATGAACAGATTCTCAAAAACATCAAAAAGGGCGTCACAAAGCAGCAGGCCATCCAGTTCACCAAAGATTGCCAAAAGCTTGGCATATCCATCCATGGTGCGTTTATCATGGGGTTACCGGGTGAAACAAAAGAGACCATCCGTGAAACAATTGAATACGCAAAGTGCCTCGATCTTAATTCCATCCAGGCTTCGCTCGCCTCACCTTATCCCGGAACCGAATTCTATACACTTGCCAAAGAACAGGGATGGATCGCATCCGACGATTTCATCGACGACACCGGCCACCAAAAATGCATGATTAACTATCCAAACCTCAGCAATACGGAGATATTCAACTCAGTAGAAGAGTTCTATAACAAATTTTACTTCCGTCCCAAATACATCCTGCGCAGCATTGGCAAAATGATTGTCGATGGCGATGAACGCCGTAAATTGCTCAAAGAAGGCAAGCAATACCTGGAGTACATGCGCAAACGCAAACAAAGCCAAGGGTAAACATGAGGCAACTGATCATCACCTCCGACGACTTCGGCCTTTCCAGCGGTGTCAATCGTGCGGTTGAACAGGCTTGGCGCAACGGGATACTGACCTGCGCCTCGATCATGCCTGGTGCTGCCGGATTCAACGAGGCGGTGGAGATTGCCAAACGCAACCCCGGTCTACAGGTGGGTCTACATCTGACCCTGGTACATGGCAGCAGCGTCCTGCCCCATGAACGTATCCCTGGACTGGTTGACACTGCAGGACAGTTCACGGACAACCCGGTCGCTGCCGGGATGCGGTATTACTTCATTCAGGATCTCCGTAGCCAGATCAGAAGTGAAATTGAGGCGCAGCTACAACGTGTGCTGGATAGCGGCATCCGCATTTCTCATATTGACGGACATCTGAATATCCACCAGCACCCAACCGTCTTCTCGATCCTGAACGAATTAATGCCTGCCTATGGTATTACCAGCTTCCGACTTTCAAGGGAACGACTGCGACATAACCTTAAGTTCAATCGGGAACGGATACTGGGTAAGGGTATCGAACGGATCATCTTCGGTTCACTCTCGGCAAACTGCCTGCCCCGCCTGAATCAAGCTGGTATAAAATATGCGCGAGAGGTCAAGGGGGTACTCAACTCTGGCCGAATGACCGAAGATTACCTGCTGAACATACTGAATGGACTGCAGGATGGCCTGACCGAAATCTACTTCCACCCCGGATTGCTGCCGGATGCAGAGATTACACGACGCATGCCCGATTACCGCCACGCAGCAGAACTGGCGGCACTGCTCAGTCCGGAAGTTCGTGCCAGATTGACTGCGCTGAAAATTGAACTGGTAAACTACCGTATGAACAGGAAAGAATATGCTTAAAACCATTATTGTCATGTTTGTTGCTATCACGGCAGGCACCATCGGTGACATCCTGCTGGCCAAGGGGATGAAGGAACTGGGCGACCTTTCGACCATGAACCTGCGCGCCATAATTGATACCGTTATCCGTGCAATCACCAACCCGAAACTGATGATGGGAACCGCCATGCTGGCTATATTTTTCTTTCTCTGGCTGGCAGTTCTCTCCTGGGAAGACCTTTCCGTAGCACTCCCCATGCAGGCACTCAACTATATCCTGGTAGCTGTTCTCGCCAAATATTATCTGAACGAACAGGTGTCTCCCATGCGCTGGGCCGGAATTGTCCTGGTCAGCATCGGTGTCATGATGATCACCAGAAGCAGCGCCACCGATGCGCCAAAGGGTACGGCCCAGGCCGAACAGACCCAAACCAGCTCACAATCAGGAGTCTAAACATGCTCAGCAATACCAGAATTGGTTTTATTGGCGGCGGCAACATGGCCGAGGCAATTATCAAGGGACTGCTTTCCGGTGGTGTCTCACCGAACCAGATCAAAGTCTCCGAACCGCTGCCACAGCGCCGGGAGCATCTTGGCAACAGCTATTCCGTAGCCATCTTCGACGACAATGCAACGGTTGCCGGACATTCGGACATTCTGATTCTGGCCATCAAACCGCAGATGGCCGCCAGCGTCCTGACAGCACTGGAACCGCTGATCAACGAGACAAACCTGGTCATATCCATCATGGCTGGCATAACCACTAACTTTATTGAAGAGGCCCTGCAGCCAGGGGTACGTGTTATCCGGGCCATGCCGAATACACCAGCGCTGATTCAGGCCGGCGCAACCGCCATCTGTCACGGCAGAAAGGCATCTCCGACAGATATGGACAAGGCTGGCGAGATCTTCCTCCTTTGCGGCACTGTCGTGCCGCTCCCATCGGAAAAATTGATGGATGCCGTCACAGCCCTGTCCGGCAGCGGACCGGCCTATGTCTTTGCATTCGTAGAGGCGCTCTCCGATGCCGGTGTAAAAAACGGACTGCCACGCGATGTTGCCTCCACTCTCGCCGTCCAGACCGTACTCGGATCGATCCGTATGATTGCCGAAACCGGCGAGCACCCAGCCATCCTGAAGGAAAAGGTGACCTCGCCCGGCGGGACAACCATCGCAGGGCTGCACACCCTGGAGAGAGGCGGCTTCCACGGACTGGTCATGGACGCCGTTGATTCTGCCGCTAAAAGATCCCAGGAGCTCTCCGGCAAATAACCCTGACGAACGAACCATAACAGACTGCAATCAACGAGCACGGTCAATCTGCGCCCGGACAATCTCCAACCCCAGACGGGAGTTTCTTATGTTTGAAATCATAGCAAATGACGTTCTGGCTCCATCACTTCACCGTATGGTAGTCAAGGTACCACGTGTAGCCGCCGCCCGCAAACCGGGACAGTTCGTGATCATTCGTGCAGCTGAGGGGGAGGAGCGCATCCCGCTTACCATCGGCGACGCCGACCCGGTTGCCGGAACAGTTACACTTTTTATCCAGGCCATCGGAAAATCAACCAAAACCATCACGGCAATTGAGACCGGCGGGTTTCTTCGTGATGTGGCCGGTCCGCTGGGCATGCCGACCCATATCAAAAAATGGGGACGCGTTGCCTGTATCGGTGGTGGTGTTGGAACTGCTGTTCTCTACCCGCTGGCCAAGGCACTGGCCGAGGCCGGAAACCAGGTCACAACCATCATCGGCGGCCGGGCAGCCTCTTTGATTATCCTCAAGGATGAACTATCCGCATTCTCCTCCGAGGTACTGGTCACCACCGAGGATGGCAGCATGGGACGCAAAGGATTTGTAACCGCCGAGCTGCAGGATATGATTTCCGATCCGGCGCGATCACCAGAGGCGGTCTTCGCCATCGGACCAGTACCGATGATGAAGGCAGTAGCCGAGATGACCAGACCGCACGGGATTGAAACCATCGTCAGCCTCAACCCGATCATGATCGACGGAACCGGCATGTGCGGCGGCTGTCGTGTCCTGATTGACGGCAAACCGAAATTTGCCTGCGTGGACGGACCGGAATTCGACGGCCACAAGGTTGACTTTGACAATCTCTTCGACCGGCTGGGAACATACCGCGAACACGAGGCGGGGAATTGCCGTTTGAAGCAAGAGGTGCAGCCATGACAAACAAATTGACAACAAAGGAACGTCTGGCCATTGAACGGACGCATATGCCAGAGATGGACGCAAACGAACGGAGCAGATGCTTCGCCGAGGTAAACAGAGGGCTGGACCTGAATAGCGCCACCCGCGAGGCACAGCGCTGCATCGACTGCGCCACCCGTCCCTGCGTCAATGGTTGTCCGGTCAGTGTCTCCATACCCGATTTCATCGGCAAGCTGGCCGATGGAGACCTCCCCGGAGCAGCCGCCATCCTCCAGCACGACAATGCCCTTCCGGCTGTCTGCGGCAGGGTCTGCCCCCAGGAAAACCAGTGTGAAAAACAGTGTGTGCGCGGCATCAAGGGCGAATCAGTTGCCATCGGCTACCTGGAACGTTTTGTGGCCGACTGGGCTGCAGCAAACCAGGATAAATTGAAGCCGGAGACCATCGCACCAGCAACGGGTAAAAAGGTTGCCATTGTCGGCTGTGGTCCTGCCGGACTGACCGCTGCCGGCGAGCTTGCCCGCAAGGGGCACAGCGTCATCATTTTCGAGGCGCTGCACGATACGGGTGGCGTACTCCGTTACGGCATCCCCGAATTCAGGCTCCCCAAACAGATCATCGACACGGAGGTCAAGCGGCTCCGCAGCATGGGGGTCGAAATCGAGTTCAACGTAATCATCGGCAAAACCCTCACCCTGGGCCAGCTGCAAGCCGAATACGACGCAATCTTTATCGCCAATGGCGCCGGACTTCCGACCATGCTCAACATCCCCGGTGAGAACCTCAAGGGGGTCTATGCAGCCAATGAATACCTGACCAGGGTCAACCTGATGGGTGCCGGCCGTTGTCAGGACTCGTCCACACCGATCATCTGCGGCAAAAACGTGGCTGTCATCGGCGGCGGCAACACCGCCATGGACTGCGTTCGCACAGCCAGACGGCTTGGCGCCGAACGTGCCATGATCATCTATCGCCGCAGCGAGGCTGAGATGCCCGCCCGTCTGGAAGAAATCAAGCATGCCAAGGAAGAGGGGGTGGAGTTTCTGATGCTGACCGCACCAGAGGCGATCATCAGCAATGACAAAGGGTGGGCCTCGGCGCTACGCTGCCAGCGCATGCAGCTTGGCGAAGCAGATGAATCAGGGCGACGCAGACCGGTTCCGGTGGCTGGTGACACCTTTGAAATCGAGACCGATGTTGTCATCAACGCCGTCGGCACATCGGCAAACCCGCTGCTGACAGCAACGGTTCCTGACCTGAAGCTGAACCGCTGGGGCAACGTGGAAACCGATGAAAACGGACAGACAAGCCTGGCAGCTGTTTTTGCCGGTGGTGACATTGTCCGCGGCGGCGCAACAGTCATACTCGCCATGGGTGATGGCAAGCAGGCAGCAGCCGCCATTGACCGTTACCTCTCCGACTCAGAATAAGCGGAACCGTTCACAATACATAAAAAGGCCTTCCTGAATAATTTCGGGAAGGCCTTTTTCTTTGCATGTTACACAGGCTGGCGGCAACCGGGACTCAATCCCCTTGCTGCTCTGCCGAATTAAGCCTGTCGTAGGCCGCCACCTGTTCTGCCAGAGATAATTTGCGACGGCAACATTTGCCACGGTTGAGACAAAGTCGGCAACGATCATCAGAACACCACTGACAGCAATTGCAGTCGGGACAGGGGTGTTTTTTCAGATCATCGGCCGTCATCAGTAGACAACATTCCGCTTGACGGCATTGCCTTCCAGCAACTGGGCAAAGGCCTTGGCATTGTCGGCATTGATCAGCAGATAGCGGGGAAGCTTCATCAAGGGATCAGCGGAGGTGGCATGCCGGCGCTCGATTGTAAGCGTGGCAATATAACCGGCCTCACGGGCCTTTTTAAGGAGATGATCGTCATAGATCCCAAACGGCCAGGCCAGCATATCAACACGGCTGCCCAATTCGCTCTCCAGCTTTGATTTTGACTTCTGCAGCTGAATGGTGACTGATTTTTCGAACGCCTCCGGGGTCATCTTCTTCTTGTCCCGCTTGAAATTCGGGTGCCAGTAGGTGTGGGACTGGATATCAAACAATCCGCTCTTTTTTAACTCGCGCAGCTGATTCCAGGTCATGGCATACTTTGCATTGGAGATGGCCGACGGATAGGTGAAAACCGTCACCGGGTAGCGGTAGCGCCGCACAATCGGAAGCATGTCGCTATAAACGGATTTATGGGCATCATCCTCAACAATGACAACCGATTTTGGCCGCGGAGCAGGCCCACGCCCCTGAACATGATCAACCAGCTGACGCAGTGGAATAACAGTATAGCCATTATCATGCAGATATTTCATATGCGATTCAAAAACCGAGGTCTTGATCGTCATACCATCGGCAACAACCGGACCGAAACGGTGATAGAGCAGTATCGGCACCCGGTAGGAATCAGCAGCAAGAGATGGCAATGGAAGGAGCAGCAGGAAAACAACGGCAAGCAAACGGAAAAAACAGTTCTGAAACATAAACAGATACGACCTTTCTTGTTGATTATGGCGTTATCAAACACCAATCTATTTTATTTACCAGCACAGCACCGCTAAAATTGGCGTTATAACTACCTGAAAAACAATCTATTTTTTTGAACTTGACAATTATAAAACAATATTTTAATATTTATAGAATTTTTAAATATCGTCTTCCAAGTTAGGTTAGCAAACAAGCTTAAATCAACTTACAAAAAAAACAAACTACATTTAAATTAATAACAGGACACCAACATGGCAAAAAAAGAAAAAACTGAATATCTGATCCAGGCCGTATCACATGCACTGGATCTGCTGGAACAGTTTCATGGTGACACCGATGAACTTGGTGTTACAGAACTCAGCAAAAAACTCAAGCTGCACAAAAACAATGTTTTCCGTCTGCTGGCAACCTTGGAATCACGCGGCTACATTGAACAAAACCGTGTAACGGAGAATTACCGTCTCGGCCTGAAAACACTGGAACTCGGCCAAACATTTATACGTCAAATGGGGCTTTTACGCCAGTCAAAACCTGTCCTTGAGGCACTGGTCAAGGAATGTAATGAAACCACCTACGTGGCTATCCTAAAGGATTTCAACATCATCTATCTTGATGCCGTTGAAACCGATATGACCGTGCGGGTTGTGCCTCGTGTCGGCTCACGACTGCCGGCCTACTGCACCGCTGCCGGCAAGGTTCAGATCTCGCACATGAATGACGAGGAAATCGAAAACTACCTCAATACACATGAATTAACCTCGTTGACCAACAATACCATCACAGACCGCGAAACCCTGAAGAAGCAGTTGGCAATGGTTGCCGAACAGGGCTACGCCATTGATGATGAAGAGCTGGATATCGGTGTAAAATGCGTCAGCGCACCAATCCGCGATTACACCCGCCGCATCATCGGCTCGGTCAGCATATCCGGACCATCCATGCGCTTCGGAAACGAACGGATGGAAAAAGAGCTGATTCCACTGACCATCAAGGCTGCCAAAGAGATTTCAACAAAGCTTGGTTATCAATAATCATTTGGCCCAGTAAAACATTTTCAAGCAAGGCGGCTTTTCAGGCCGCCTTTTTTGTTTCCGCTTGTGGGGCCAGGCTCACTCCGCTAGTATAGCTTCTTTCCCCAAAGGCTGGATATGAACCAGTAATGGCAAAATACCAGGAGAGATCATGCTGAACTATAAGGTGATTGAACTCAGTACGGTTACCGAGGATACCATCGAAGATACCCTGAATGAATGGAGCGCCAAGGGGTGGAATTACGACGGCATGCAATTCGCCATGCGCGACTCCAGCCGCCGCCCCGCCATGGCATTTCTGCTCTTCACCAAACAACAGGAAGGCGACTCAAAACCATGAACAACAAAACCCTCTACCTGATTGACGGTTCATCCTACATCTACCGGGCATACTATGCTATCCGACACCTGTCGTCACCAACCGGCCTTCCAACGAACGCAATCTACGGTTTTATCCAGATGTTGCTGAAGCTGCTCAAGGATCACCGGCCGGAACAGCTGGCGGTAGTCTTCGACGCCGGCAGAACCACGTTCCGCACAGAACTCTACCCGGAATACAAGGCCAACCGCGCCGCCATGCCTGACGACCTGCGGCTGCAGATGGAACCGATCCGCGAGGCGGTACGTTCCTTCAACATAACCTCCCTTGAATTGAGCGGCTTTGAAGCCGATGATATCATCGGCACACTGGCTGGACGCTTCGCATCCCAAGGTGGCAAGGTCATCGTTGTAACCGGCGATAAGGACCTGATGCAGATCGTTACCGACCGGGTTACGCTGCTGGATACCATGAAGGACAAACAGTCAGGCATCCAGGATGTCATCGAACGCTTCGGCGTCCCCCCGGAACTGGTCACCGACATCCTCGGACTGGCCGGCGATTCATCCGACAACATCCCCGGCGTTCCCGGGATCGGCGAAAAGACCGCCACCAAACTGATCAACGAATTCAACTCGCTGGACACCCTGCTGGAACAGGCCGGGGAGGTAAAGGGCAAAAATGGTGAAAGATTGCGTGAGTTCCGCGACCAGGCGCTGCTTTCCCGTCGGCTGGCAACCATTGATTGCAATGTTCCGATCGAAATCGACCTCCAGAACCTGGCGATACGTGAGCCTGATCAAGGGGTGTTGAACAGTTTTTTCAGGCAGTACGGCTTCACATCCCTGATCAAGGAGATGACCGCCCGGCCGACACTGGCCACTGACCATTACAGAACAATTACAACCGAAAAGGAGCTTACTGAATTGCTGGATCAACTCCAGCTGACCGGTGAATTCGCCTTTGACCTGGAGACCACCAGCCTTGACCCAAGGGTTGCCGAGATCGTCGGTTTTTCATTTTCATGCAAGGACCACCATGCCTGCTATATCCCGGTCGGGCATATTGAGCGTCCCCTCCCGGCACCAGCAACCACAGTTAAAGAAAATGGATCACTCTTCAGTCAACCTGACAGCGAACCGGTTCAGGAGAGACAGCTTGCATCACAAACAGGAGAACTGTGCGAGTCAGGACTGCAATCAGGTCAGCTCCCCTGTACAAAGGTCATGCAGGCCCTGCAACCACTCTTTGAAGACCGCTCCCTGCGAAAGGTGGGGCAAAACATAAAGTTCGACATGCAGGTTCTGGCCTGCAAGGGGATCAACGTCGACAACGTCTGGTTTGACACCATGCTGGCCTCCTACCTGCTCTTTCCATCCCGTCAGGGACACGGCCTGGATGCCATGGCACTGGAACATCTGCAGCACAAGATGATCAGCTACAGCGAGGTAACCGGCAGCGGCAAGGGACAGATCAACTTCTCACAGGTCGATATGGAAACCGCATCCCGTTATGCCTGCGAGGATGCCGACGCCACCTGGCTACTCCGGCAGAAATTCGCCCCGTTACTGGCGGAAAACAGCCTGGAGAGCCTCTTCCAGAATATCGAAATGCCACTGGTCCCAATCCTCTGCGCAATGGAAAACCATGGCGTCCTGCTCGACACCGCGCTTCTGGAGCGTCTTTCCAGCGATTTTGCTCAACGCATGGATGGCCTGGAGAAGCGGATCTTTGAACTGGCCGGCGTCAGCTTCAACCTCAACTCCCCCAAACAGATGGGCGAGGTGCTTTTTGAACGACTGGCCCTGCAGACCGGTAAAAAGACAAAGGGGAAAACAGGCTGGTCAACGGACAACGAGGTGCTGACCGGACTGGCAGAGGAGCATGAAATTGCCCGATTAATCCTCGACTACCGCGGGGTTTCAAAGCTTAAATCCACCTATAGCGATGCCCTGCCCCGCTTGATCAATCCAGCAACCGGCCGGGTGCACACCTCCTACAACCAGACTGTCACCATCACTGGCAGGCTGTCATCCTCCGATCCGAACCTGCAGAACATACCGATTCGCAGCGAGGAGGGCCGGCTGATCCGCCACGCATTCATTGCCGCGCCAGGCCACCTGATCATTTCAGCCGACTATTCCCAGATTGAACTGCGCGTTCTGGCACATCTGTCAGGCGATCCGGTCTTCTGCCACGCCTTTGCCAATGACGAGGATATTCATACCCGTACCGCAGCGGAGGTTTTCGGTCTCTTTCCTGAAATGGTCACAGCGGAGATGCGCCGCCAGGCAAAGACCATCAACTTCGGCATCATCTACGGACAGGGCGCCTTCAGCCTGGCCAAACAGCTCGGCATCTCCCGCAAAACCGCCGATGAATTTATCACCGCCTACAAGGAGCGCCACCGTGAAGCGGTGGGCTACCTCGATTCCTGCATCCGTCAGGCAGAGGAGAGCGGCTTTGTAACGACCCTACTGGGGCGCAGACTGCCGATCCCGGACATCAACAGCAAAAACGGCAATCTGCGCTCCTTTGCCCAACGAAATGCCATCAACTACCCGATCCAGGGCTCGGCGGCGGATATCATCAAATCGGCCATGATCAAGGTTTCCAGGCGGATAAAGAACGAACAGCTGAAAAGCCGCCTGATCATGCAGGTTCATGATGAGCTGGTCTTCGAGGTACCGGAGGATGAACTGCTGCGCATGGAACTGCTGGTGGAAGAGGAGATGTCTCAGGCCGTCCAGACAAAAATACCGCTAAAGGTTGACATCAGCCATGGCGCCAACTGGAGTGAGGCGCACTAGGCAGGGCTTTGAAAAACGTCATGAGGAAGGCCGGATGCAAGACGCACGGAACGGAGCAGCCGAGGCATAACAAGATAGTTAGCCAAGGTTGCGAGTACCGCGCAACGCAGCAGACGGCTCTCCGCAGTAGTTTTTCAAAGACCTGCTAGATTCCCGGCATATTTTAGCCGGCTGCTCAAACCATTTTTCCGTTTTGACCGGCCGGTATCATCCCCCCGTACAATCTCATATCTGAATATTTTTTCTCCGACTCAAATTGCCAATCATCAAAAACATGTTACTGTTAAGTATTATTCAGAATGCAATCCAACCAGCCATTTACCAAGGCATTAAGCTGCTTTGAAAACCATCAGGCGCAGAGATGCCTTTAGCTTGGAATCGGAATCAACCTGACCCAGACGGTTCCAGCCGTTTTAAGGAATTGGGGAGGATCTGACCATGAAAAACGTTCTGATCGTAGACGACAACCAGACAGACCGGCAGCTGCTCAAATACAATTTTGACTGGTATGGCTACAATTGCATTGAGGCGGAAAATGGCCACATAGCGCTTGAACTGGCGCTCACCACCGAGAAACTAGACCTGATCATATCAGATGCACTCATGCCGGTCATGGATGGCTTCCAGCTTCTTCAGGCAATCAAACAGGATCAAAAGCTGCGGCATCTGCCGTTCATTTTTTACTCTTCGTACTATATCGAGCCCGATGACAGACAGTTTGCCATTAAAATGGGGGCCAGGGCCTATATCAACAAACCGCTGGGACGTGAGGAATTCTGGCTGGAGATCAGCAAATCAATACTCGGCACACCTCCGGCCTTCAACAATACCAATGAGCAAGTCATGGATAACGAGACATTTTTGAATGAATATTACCGGATTATTGCACTGAAGCCGGAAGGCGAGTAAAGACGGACTGAATGTTACCCAAAGAGGGTCGGAATGATTTTCAAGTGGCTTTTACTCTCTAAAAAACGTTTCATACTCTCCACCATAATTATCAGCGGCCTGACGCTGTTGCTGCTTTCATGCCTGATGACCAGACTGGATAAACCTGGCATCTACATCCTTCTCTCCACCATCCTGATCCTGATCTATCACTGGTCTAACCTTTTCTACAACTCACATCGCCTGACCATCAAACTGCGGGACAAGGAACATGGCGAACGAATCCAGAACGCATTTCTCAACATGATCAACCGGCAGTGGGACTGCATCCCGGACATGTGTAACAGCGCCCTGCAAAAGCTTAACGAGCAGATCAATACAGACGCCGCTGTGGTCTACATCCTGGATAATGATCAGCTGCAACCCTGCACATCCTTCGCAATCCGCATACCTGCCGTGGCAAACCCGCTGGCAACGGAATGTCTGCGTTTAAAAACTGAAATCATCTGTGACAACATTCCGCATACCGACAACATGCAGATAGAATCTTCCACAGGGGCCATTAAACCGCGCACAACCGTCGCAATCCCGTTAACATGCAAAGGGACAATCATCGGCGTACTGGAACTGGCAAGCATAAAGGGCTATTCACAAACGGACCTGGCCATTCTCAAAAAGATCGCCAATAAGCTTGGCAACGCCATTATCGCCATCCAAAACACCAATGAATTAAAAAAACTGTCTGAGAAGCTCACGCTTTCAAATACGGAACTACACTCAAGCAATAACCGGCTGCAGGCCATGAACAGGGAACTGCTCTCCCAACAGCAGGAACTGGCCAAAAGCCATCAGCGCCTGGAAGAGATCTCACGCACAAAATCCGATTTTCTGGCCAACATGAGTCACGAATTACGCACCCCGCTCAACTCTGTGATCGGCTTTTCCGAAATCCTTCAGGATCGCATGTTCGGACCGATGAACGACAAACAGCTGGAGTACATCAACAACATACTCACCAGCGGCAAACACCTGCTATCTCTAATCAACGATATACTCGACCTGGCCAAGGTTGAGTCGGGTAAAATGGAGATCGAGCCGGACAGGTTCCAGCTCCACCATCTGCTTTCATCCTCACTGATCATGCTCCGCGAAAAGGCAATCAAGAAATCGCTGGGACTATCCCTGGAGATTGAGCCGGAAGCTGATATCGAAATCGAGGCCGATGAACGCAAACTGAAACAGATCATGTTCAATCTGATTGCAAATGCCCTCAAATTCACCAACAACGGCGGCAAAATCACCATCCGGGCAAGGTTGATTCAGGACACCCAGCTCTGCAGACTACCGCAACCCGTCCCCAACCAGCCCCACTTGCTTACAGCAGATGCAGCGGAATCAACGGTCAGGGATACAAACCGTTTTATCGAGATCAGTGTTGAAGACACCGGCATCGGCATCAAGAGCGAAAACATCCCCAAACTCTTCCACGGCTATACCCAGATCAGCTCCGGATACGTCAAGAATCACGAGGGAACCGGACTTGGGCTGGCACTGACTAAACGGCTGGTGGAACTGCATGGCGGCAGAATCTGGATAGAAAGCGAATACGGCAAGGGAAGCACATTCTTCTTCACCCTCCCCCTGCTGCAGGAATACGACTCCAGAGGAGAATCCTTATGATGCCCGAGAAGATCCTCATCGTTGAAGACAATGAATGCAACGGCATGCTACTGAGGGACATCCTGACGTTCCACGGCTATGATGTCAGTATTGCTGACAATGGCCGCAAAGGCGTTCATATGGCCGGCGAGCTCAAACCAGGCCTGATCCTGATGGACATCCAGATGCCGGTCATGGACGGCATGAGCGCCTTGAAAGAGTTACGTTCAAATCCACTGACCAGTCAACTGATCGTGATTGCAGTCACCTCCTTCGCCATGCGTGGCGATCAGGAAAAAATCCTCCGGGCCGGTTTTGACGGCTATCTATCCAAACCGATCAGCACCCGCGAACTACCACAAACCATTCAACGCTATCTCAGCGGCAACCAGAATCCATGATCAACCGCATACCTAAAATACTCTGTGTAGACGACGAGCAGATCAATCTCGATCTGCTGGAGGCAATGCTGCAGCCGCATGGCTACCAGGTAATCATGGCCAATAACGGGCCACAGGCACTGGATATCATCTGCAACGAACGGATCGATATTGTCCTGCTTGATGTCATGATGGCTGAGATGGATGGTTTCGAGGTCTGCCGCAGAATCAAATCCGATGAACGGCTGCGGACCATACCGGTGATCATGCTGACCGCCTATGCCGCCAGGGAGCGGCGGATCAGCGGCATTGAGGCCGGGGCCGAAGATTTTCTTTCCAAACCGCTGGACCGGGGTGAGGTCCTGGCACGCGTGACCATGCTGCTCAAGGTCAAGGCGCTCAACGACCAGCTTGACAGCGCATACCACAGCATTACCAGCCTGACCGGTTTTGGTGAGCAGCTGACGGCGGAGTTCGAACCACTCAACTTCAACTTCATGAAAAACATCCAGAAGATCGTTAACCACATCATAGCCGTAAACGCCGAAGAGAGTGATCACCCCCAAAAGATCCTGGTTGGCATCCACGAAGCAGATGGCAGCTACATCTACAGATGCTTCAGCTACGACGGCAACCTGCTGAATATGACAATTGCCCCGCCATCAATCTTCAGCTGTCTGAAAAGTCTGGCAACCGGTTCCGAGATGATCTTCCTGAATCAGTCTGACTTGCTGGAACAGTATCAGGAATTGGCAACTGAACTGGCGGCCGTTGTGGAACGCCCGGCCAACCTGATCTGCCACATCAGCCACCGGATCATATTCTGCGCACTGAACTACGGACGACAGGTGACCCGTTACGACGCCGAGGTAATCAACAGCGTGGTTGCGCAAAGCCTGTTCCTAAAATCGCTGGCCCAGCAGGTGCGTGAAACCGACGATGCCTTTGCCTATACGATCCACGCCCTGGCCAGGGCAGCCGAGGCAAACGATGAGGACACCGGCAACCATATCATCCGGGTTGGTGAGTTCAGCGCCATGTTGGCTCAAAAAATCGGCATGCCGGAACTGTTCATCAACCTGATTCGACACCAGTCAATCATGCATGATGTGGGCAAGATTCACAGACCACCATCAATCCTGAAGAAAGCTGGGGCGCTCTCCAGCGATGAATTTGAACTGGTCAAGGGACACACAACTCAGGGTGCCGCCATCATCGGCGACCATATCCGCCTGACCCTGGCCAGGAGCATTGCCCTGAGCCATCATGAGCGTTTTGACGGCAGTGGTTACCCCTACGGTCTCCATGGGGAACAGATCCCGATCGAGGGGCGGATTGTCAATCTGGCCGACCAGTACGATGCCCTGCGCAACAGTCGCTGCTACAAGGCAGCGCTCGACCACGAGACCAGTTTCAGGATCATCACCGAAGGGGACGGACGCTCCATGCCGCACCACTTTGATCCTGTAGTTCTGGCGGCATTCAAGGATCTGCAACATCAATTCGCGGAGGTTTTTGATGCGCTTCAACAATACCCCAAATCTTGACATGCCTGAAATGTCAACCGACACGCGCGTAGCACTTGACATTGATGACGGTGTTCAGGATCAGATCCTCTGGAGCCGGCAATATGATGGACAGACATTAGCGGTGAATATCGAGAATACTTTATCGCTGGAGGAACAACTGGCAGCCGCCCTGGAAGACGCGGCCCGGTCAAGGTTCGCCATGGATGAGGCCAAACGGGCAAAGATGGAGTTCATCGCCAACATAAGTCATGAAATCAGGACGCCACTTAACGCAATCGTAGGTTTCAGTGACATTCTCGCTGAAGAACTGATCGGATCACTCAACACAAAACAGCACCAATACCTTAAAGACATCCGCAGCAACTGCTGGAGACTGAACGAATTACTGATCAACATCCTTGACATGGCCCAGATGGAAAGCAGCGAGGTGCAACTGAACCTGAACCGTTTCACGGTCCGCAGCATCGTTGTCCCTTCCGTCGCCAGTTTCAGACACGATGCAAAAAAACACCAGATCAGATTAAGTTATGAATTGGCAGCGGATGCGGAAATATTGATTTGCGCTGATCAGGCCAAACTGAAAAAAGCGCTCTGCCAGCTGATCAGCAATGCGATAAAATTCACACCGGATCAAGGCAACGTGCTGATCAGCGCAAGGGTTGTTGCATCCAGTGACAACGAGGAATCCAGACAACTCGAAATCGATGTCTGCGATGATGGCATCGGCATAACGCCAGATAGCCAGGCAAGGCTGTTCAACGCCTTTTCCCAGCTTGAATCCCCCTTTACCAAGCGATATTCCGGGGCAGGACTTGGGCTGACACTGGCAAAAAAGCTGCTTGAACTGCAGGGGGGCACAATTCGTATCGCCAGTAATCCAGACAGGGGAAGCACATTTACAATCATAATGCCGTTAAAAGACCATCGACCTCAAGAGGATCAAACATAGACCATCAATGACTGCCCAGCCTTGCCTGATCCCGCTCAAAATCCTCAACAATATCCGACAGGGCAATATGACGGCTGACACCACCCAGACTCTCGCTGAAACCGGTGGCACGCAAGATTTCCCGCACCTCGGCATGGGCCTCGGCAACCTTGAACTCAATTCCCCTGACCTCAAGTTTTTCCACCAGCTCATCAAGCATTTTGGCGCCAGCGGCATCGATATACGGCGATGTGGAAAGATCACAGACCACCAGTTTTACCGGGACCGTCTGACTGGCAATCTTTTTCATAAGTGAATCAATAATCGTTTCAACATTAAAGTATAAGAGCGGGGCCTCGACCCGGAACAGGAACAGTCCCGGAAAGAGCTCGTTTTTTGTGTGCCGTTCAGCATCGCTGAACCTGATCGTTCCAGGTATGCGCCCCAACAGGGCAATGTGTGGCTTTGCCAGCAGACGGAGCAGAAACAGGATCGAAACGATGGCCGAGATCATGACCCCCTTGAGTATGCCCAGCAACAACACGGATAAAAATGCAACCAGGGCGATATAAAACTCGCTCCTGCTGATCGACCAGAGATACTTGAAGTCGGATATCTTCACAAAACCGGAGACAGCCACAAGTACGATTGCAGCCAGAACCGCCTCCGGCAGGTTTTGCAGAAAACCGGTCAGAAAGAACAGCGCCCCGAGCAGGGTAAGCGAGGCAAAGACCAGCGAGAGTGGTGTGCGGGCGCCAGCCCTGTCATTGACCGCCGACTGTGAAAGACCGCCGCCGACCGGATATCCCTGAAAAAATGCAGCAACCAGGTTGGCCGCCCCCAGACCGAGCAGTTCCTGTCGTGGATCAAACTCATAATCATGGCTTTCGGCAAATGTTCTGGCAGCGGCAATGCTCTCGACATAACAGAGCAGAAAACAGGCAAAGGCCAGTTCCATAACCCCTTCCAGATGCTGCATGTTTACCTCTGGAATCCCGAATTTCGGCAGACCAGCCGGTATATGGCCAACCACGGAAACACCCGCCTTTGACAGATCAAACAGGGAGACAACAATAATGGACAAAATGACAACAGCCAGGGCGGTTGGACAACGGGGACATTTCTTTGCCCCGATCACCAGCAGTACGATGGATACAATTGAAATAAGCAGCACCAGCAGGTTTGTTTCCCGCAGATGTTCAAAAAACGAGAGCAGACGATAGAAAAAATGTGCCCCGTCGGCATTGAATCCGAACAGTTTGGGGATCTGGGTGGAGGCGATGCTGATGGCCGCACCAGCCTTGAAGCCGATCAGAACCGTCTGGGAGATAAAGTTGACAAACGAGCTGAGCCGGAAGCTCCAGGCCAACAGACAGATCAACGCGACCATGCCAGCCGTCATGGCAGCAATGGCGGCGTAGAGCGTACTGTCACCAGCGGCCATTGTCCCGGCAACGGAGGCGACCATCAAAGATATGGCGGCTGTCGGACCAACGGAGAGTTGCTTTGATGTTGTGAAGATGGCAAAGACAATTCCGGCAAAAATATAACAGTAGAGCCCTGTCTGGGACGGGAGCGAGGCCAGGGCCGAATAGGCCATTGCAACCGGGATGGCATAGGCGGCCAGCGTGACCCCGGCAACCATGTCGGACACAAGCCACCTGCCGCGGTAAACCGGCATCCAGACGAGGATTGGAAAGAGGTACAGTATCCACTCCACGAAGCTCCTGGATTCATCTGGCCCCGCCTGCTGTTCCGGTTCACTGACATAATCCTCGTCATTTTCATGCCAATCCATCAATCTTCCCCGTATGCCAATCGCAAATAAATAATGAATGTGTTTCTTGCAAAAAGCTAAAAAAGTCAAAATCATACCCCCCTGCTTCGCTACGCTTGCTTCCCCCCTATAAAATAGGGGGGATTGAGGGGGGTCTACCATTGTCAACTTTTGCAAGATCCTCAAATAAAATAAAATTTGGGCGAATGTATCATATTTTGAAAAGTTTCAAAGAACTGTTTCATTTTAACATTTTTTCCGGCCCAAGCCACAGCCAGCCTGGCCTCTGCCGAAAAATGTGGACTAAGCGCGGCAACACCGCTAGACTAAATCCACTTTCAGCCTGAAGGGGCATCATCATGCAGCAAGAGAAACTCCAGGCTTTTATACTATCGACACTCAATTACGGGGAGAGTGACCGGATTGTATCCATGTTCACCCTGGAACATGGACGGCTGAAGGCCTTTGCCAGGGGGGCCAGAAACAGCCGCAAACGCTTTGGGGCATCGCTGGAAAACTTTGCCAGGGTCGAGGCAGAGGTCAAGACCGGTCGCGGCCTGCACACCCTGAACCAGGCCGAGATCAGTAACATCTTCATCAACATACGCAACAGTCTGGAGGGGATTTCAGCGGCACTCTATGCCTGCGAACTGGTTGATGCGATGACGCCCGAGGGAGAACCAATCCCAAGGTTGTTCCGCCTGCTAAACGCCTACCTTGAACGTCTGGACAGCGCCGAGGCCAACGGCAACCAGCGCAAGTTTTTCGAGCTGAATCTACTCAACATACTCGGCTACAAACCATCCCTGCAGAGTTGCCCCAACTGTGATGCCCCCTTTGAAATCGCCGGGGCGGCCATGAACAACCGTGGTGAACTGACCTGCCGCAACTGTTCGGTCGGTGGCAGACCAATTGAAGCATCCACCCTGAAATGCCTGAACGCCTGCCTGGGCAGCAGTTCCTTTGACAGGGTTATCTTCAGCAATGAAGGGTTAAACGAGGCGGGAGAGCTGCTGGATCGTTCCATTGCCGCCCATTGCGGTAAAAAGCTGCGCAGCCTGGAATTTTTAAAACAAATTGAATCGGATTCAAAATAAAGGAGAGATACAAATGAGACACGAACTTTACATCGGCAACCTGTCGGCACAGGCAACGGAAGAGGATCTGATCAAGCTGTTTTCAATCTGCGGCACCGTCACCGGCGTCCACCTGATCAGGGACGTTGCCACCCGCGAATTCAAGGGGTGTGGCTACGTCAAGATGTCCACCGCCGCCGAGATGCGCGATGCCATTGAAACCCTCAACGACGCCCTGCTGGTCGACAAGGTCATCCGCGTCAGCGAGGCCAGGCCCCATCCGGGCACACAGAAAAAGGTCTTTGACCGCAGCAAAAAGCCAACCAAACCAGACGCAACCGGTCGACCAGCCAAGCCGGATGCAACCAGCCGCCCTCCAAAACGTCCCACTGGTGGCAAAAAACGATCCTAAGGTATTAATTGTCAGAATCTCCCTTATTACAAATGTGCAATTGAACAGTAAAGCCCCTGCAAAATTGGGGCTTTACTGTTCAATTACTAATCTTTCAAAACAACCTGTTCACAATGTATTAAATCTAAATCAAAACCCAAAAGCAACAACATCCAGGAAAGCTCTCGAAACTTATAATGAAGAATTAAAAATTAACTAGTAACCGTTGCTTCAATTCCACCTAAAATAGACACGACTCCGTTACTTATCCAATTAATTCCAACGCCAAGAACAGGTTTATCGGATCTTGCCGCAATCAAAGCCTCTGAATAACAAGTGAGCTGCGGTAAATACTGAGCAAAGCGAAGATCCATATCGTCAACCTGATCTGATTTGTGGTCAATTATCCAAAAACCTGATTCAGTTTCAACAAGCAAATCTATTGAACCGTTTATTACACTTCCAAGATTATTAAGCGATAGTACAGGAACTTCACTGGCTATATGAAGAGGCTTCAAATTATTATTTAACCAAATTTCAAACAACGAAGTAGCTTCGCATATTGAATTTAAATCTTCATCACTAAATGAATATCCAACAATATTTGAAAGATTTTCAATATCCATTTTTGTTGAATTGATAAGCTCAAAACACCGATGTAACAACGCACCGCGTTCAGCACCTTTGACCATTAATTCAAGCTTTAATATTTTACCGTAACAAAAAGTTTTTATACCCCCAATTCTTTCGACATTCTCATCATGAAGTGATGATGGAGAAATACTTTCCGGAGTTAAACCCACAGGCATTTTCGCTGGCTGGATTGCTCTCCGAACAATATCTGAAGGCAATGAATCGTCTCCTAAATTGGACAATCCATTTGCAATTTCAATCGCATTACCCAAATAATCAAACACCAAACAATCAAAGCTTTTCCCGGCAACGGTCAGCACATTTCCAGAGAGGACCATTTCTGTCTTAGCTTTCAATAAAGACCAATATGATTCTGCCTTAGCCTTACTACTAGATTGAAACTCAGGCCATTCCAAAATCAATTTTTCGCGTGCGCGGGTCAGCACTACGTACAGTAACCGAACGGCGCTGTCAATTGTATCAGGCAAAAGTCGGTCGGAAAAAATATTTTTTATTTCTTTAGCAGCAAAATCAGGTGATATTTCAATCAGCGCATTATCCAATACAGCTGCAAGATCTGTAAAATCTTCATAAACAACAGAAATTTCGGGAAGCCGTATATTAATAAAGCAGTCAATACTGGAAACAATTACAACCGGCCATTCACGCCCCTTGGATCTGTGCCAGGTAACCAGCTGAACAGCATCCTCGTCAATTACCCTTGGCTCAGGTTGGCTATCATCAAGTTCTGCCCGACCTACCAACCAAGCAAGAAATGTTTTTATGCCTGTGCCGTAAAAACCGCCGCTGGCAAGGGCCTCCTGATTGGCAATCATAAATTCACGGCTTTCACACTGAAGTCTCAGCAAATTAGCACGTACCTGTGCAGCATCTGACCAATCACTTATCAAATCATAAAGAGAGAGCCTCGTTATAATATCTTCGATAATAATTTCAACACTTCTGTCAGGTGATCCATCAACAACAGGTTGCAATTTATCCAGCAGCGGTTCAATCGGCATGTTACCGGCAACAAGAGATTGTAGTGCTGATTCCAAAGTGTGACAGCCAAGTTCTGTAACACAAAGATAAAGAACTGCGTGTCGATCAGAAGGATCTGCTACATAATGCAGAGCATGAACCAATAACTGCACAATACGAGTTTCATACCATCCACCCTGCTCTATTTGGGAGCGAATTCCGTTTTTCCTGAGAATAGCAGCAAAGGACTCCAGCCTGGCATTAGTTGGACATAAAATCGCAATATTCCCTGGTCGCAGACGACGAACTGAAGACGTCTTTTTGTCATAAATCAACTCCGTGTCGTCGGCAAGTAGGCTTTTAATTCTATTAATGGTGAATTGAATTCGATCAGCAATATTTTTACCTTTGACAAAATTTAACAATTCAAGAGATTTTGTTGATGATGGAAACTGAATCATCGGCTCAAGTGTATTATATTCATTACCAAACAACCCAATACCTACTTGATTTATAAAGTTCATAAGTTCTGGAGTTGATCGCCAATTTGAGGTTAGTGGTCTGGTGTAACTCAAATAACTCTGCTGCAACGATTCCATAAGACGTGGGTCTGCATTCTGAAACCCCATAATAGCCTGCTTCAAATCACCAACAATCAATGTCGGCACGCCCTCACGTTGCAATGCCCATAAAAGGGCAAATTCCAGTGGATTTGTGTCCTGAAACTCATCAATAACTAAACAGTCAATTCTGCTTATCAATACCGAAAGTACATCCGAGCGTGTTGTCAGCAATTTATGGGCAATGGCTAACATGTCTGTATAATCAACCAGACCACGTTCCCGTTTTTCTTCGGCATACCTGACAAGCGCATCTTGAGCAGCACCAAGAAGAGCTTCTATATGAATTATGGCATCCTTCAACGGCCCAGGGTGTTTAGGTAGTTCATTTGCAGCAGCGATAACATCCTGTGCAAGTTCTACATATTCATCCGGCATATTGATTGTTCTAAGAACACGGAGTTTCTGCCACAAAGACCAATCACGATCAAGCGGGTCCCCTTTTTCGGCCAGTTTCAGATTACAAAAATCGTCTTGTAATTCCTTGTCGGCCTTGTCATTTCCACCGTACGAAGCAGCCAGTTCATTGGGGTATTTCTTCAACAGTTTTTTTGCCGCAATGTGAAGATTTGTTTTCATAACTGAACCGTCACCGGTGGCCCCATAAAGTTCAGTAACCATCGCCACTGCATGCGGTATCAGCCTATCATCTTCCTGATTTTTACCTATCGATCTCAACTTTCCGCCTAACTTCAAAACAGCATCGCGAAACAGATCTTCGGCACCTTTTCCATTCATAAAATCATAACTGTAACCATTTGCCGTTAAATCACTCATAATATCATCAGCACATTCTGTTTCGGCTAAAGCCCGTCGAATAAGAACATTACTTTCATCTTCATTCAAAAGACGTGGATTTGGAGACATGCCGTTATCAAACGCAAATTCTGTAAGGATACGAAGCCCGAAACCATGAATTGTAGTTATATAAGCCTGTTCCAACTTAAGCGCATCCTCTAGTCGTCTCCGCATGGTCAGTTCAGAGCGAATTCGTTCACGCAACTCAGAGGCTGCCGCCTCAGTAAACGTTACCGCCACAATCCGGTCCGGCGCAACAAGACCATTAACAACCCACTCGGCCAATTGTGTCTGGATTGTGTATGTCTTTCCGGAACCTGCACCGGCCGGAATGATCGTCAGGGAAGGGATGTCGAAAGGCATTGGATTCTCCTGGTTATGGTTCAAACTCTGACTCTCCTGCCACGACCTGGCGTGCAAAAGCCTCTAAAAAAAATTCTGCGTTCTTAACTTTACAATGCCCATGTGGGTTGAATTCTGATAGAAAGCCCATGGCCCATCTTTTTGGTTCTTCGGGTGTCAAATGAGGCCTCTGGACACCTCCAGATGCTGTGTTCATATCTGACAAAAGGCTCGCAAGATGTGCCAACCCTTCTAAAGTGAATGGTGGCACAGGATTACATCCATTAGCAGTTTTCTGATATCTAGGTGCAACACAACCTCTCTCATTACAACCTGCAATAAATTCCTCAGAATTCACGGCCATTATGTCCGGCACCTTTTCAACAGTTTTTACAGTTCCAATCGGCTTCTTCATCATCATGCTCCTTTGCGATAATTTTAGTGATCTTGAAATTCTATACTCTTTATCAAGCATTCGATGCCCTAACCTCAACCAGTCAAAAGTGGCTTGTACCTAACACGGGCATCAGCATCCTCTACATCGAAATATGCCTGGTATTTTTGGTCATTCGGGTTTGGCAATAGACGAAAATTCGGGTTTTCCGTAAGAGCGTTTGTCACATGCAATATTTGAAATATTTCTTTACGCGTTTTCTTTTTCTTGGCCAAATCCATAGACAACCTGATCTCGGATGAGCCCAGCTTGAATGTTTCATCATCACCCTGTGATGCTTTGACCTCAATACAATAAGTTTTGCCATTATGGTTAACTACAAAATCACAACCACGCCCATCATCTGACTTATTGTCCGGGAAAACATGATTACTGTTTCCTGATACCCACGCCCCCTGGTGAACAACAGATGAACCATAGGTTCTTTGCAGCAGCCTAAACGCATGGATTTCTCCAGAAAGCCCTATTAGATTTTCCATCGACTTGCTTAGATGGCCTTTAAATGGCTTTGGCTTGTTACCTTTATCGACATTTTCGGATTTTTTTCTTTTACTGATAACCGGCTTCAGGTGAACTGAACTTTGAAGGTTTATTGCTGCAAAAGTGTCCAGGTCAGTATCGCTTATTCCCTCACAAATATGAGCCCAGAGGCTGGCTAGATTATCATCTGAACCATCGAATTCATTCCCACAGACGGAAATGAGCTTTTTCTGCCGTCGTATCTGCTCTTTAAAATCATCTAGCTTTGCTTGAGCTTCTTCAAGATCCTGACTTGAAAGCACCAGGGCATTCAATAGGTCTTCAATCTTTGTCGAGACATCAACTGATAGCCAGAATTGGGCATGGCTTTCGTCCCTAGGAAGTGTTTTTAAAAAGTCGAAGATAGTTTCTTCATTCCACTTATAAATATATCCAGACTCGTCGAGCACAACAGAGAAAAATTCAATAAATTGATCTGCTCCCCTTTCCCAAACGACAGTATTGCTAATTTTTTGCTGAAGACTCCACGCAAGACCAATTCGCTGAAAACGTTGCAACAATCTCTTCAGACTGTCTCGATTGGCATTTGCAACAAGTAGCGGATCAAAATCCATATCGACCCCAGTGAGACTGAGCTTATCTCTCAAATCTTCTGAAGAAGTTGAGGACTGTATGGCCGCCAGCTCTTCTGGAGTTCCACTCCAACTTTCAAAAATGGGGAGAAGATCCTGGATCGCCATATTGAAGCTTACTTCCCAAAATTCGTCATGAAACCTCAATGGACATTTAACCGCATCAAATTGCTCTGAAAGTTCTTTGAAAGTACCGAGGTGAGGTGATCTCCTCAAAATTTCTGCGAGCAAAGATCTTAATAGAAGATATGCTGATGCAATATGTGATTTGAATTCCGCATGGGCATTTATATTTTCCTGTTTTGGCTCTCCTAATTGATTTAGCTTGGCGTTCCAGACGGATAGCTGGGCACCGTCACCATACGCTTTATAAAAATTCATCCCGAGCTTGTGGCTATTTCTGGAAGTACGTGCAAGTGACAAAATGCGTACGCCGTCAAAGTCAGAAATATTAAACTTATTCAGGAACGTAATTACGGCCTCCTCAGTTTCAAGTTCAATCATCTTTCCGATATCAGCTGCCGGGCGCAAAACCATCACTAACGGACGAATCATCCTGATAAGTTGGCCTAAATCACCTCGCCATTGTTCTCGTGCTTCAAGGTACTGATGTTCACTGATCTTTAGCTGAGTAAGAGCCAGTTTAATTTCACTCAGTTCTGGTTCACAATCCTTGATCTCTTTCAGTGCAAGTTTGATTGGAAGCTCTAGGTCATCTCGATGAATAAGAAGCGCCAGGGCCTCGCTCAGCAAATGAGGATACTCGCGACATTCCTCTGTGGCTAAAAGGACTTTTTCTTTGTCGAGCCAAATTGCGGGAACGGATGGACTTACAACGATTTCTTCATCTTTGAACAAACCAGCTTCGAGAGAGTAAACCCAGCACATACGTGCTTCACGGAACATTTGTACTCTCTTCTGGAACGGCTCAGAATTGGTTCCTTTGGCTTGAACACCGGTAAACGCAACCAGAGTCAATAGCATTGGAATGAGCCATTCTAAATCACTATCGACTAGCAAAGTCCCACATGATCCCTCCCATTTTTCCTTATTTACTAATGGAATCATTTCAAGCTTTGAAGCCAACTGGATTCCATCGCCATAGGCGGCCTTAAAACTTGCTGAAAGCCGTTTGGCATCAGACGTGTCAATTGCAACAACTGGTAATGAAAACTGCTCCAGTGCATCGATAAATGACACAGAAGAATCAGGAAGATAGACCGGGTTATCGGGCGAAAGTGTATGCACAGTGAGTGGATTGTTTCCGTGCCTAATGACAACTTTTTGTGGGAAAGCACCACCTTCTGCTGGATCGAATGCACCCCATGCGTCCCTTACTTGGCCAAGGAAAATATTAAGCTCTGTGATGTCGCCATTGAGAGCAGCAGCGAGGTCGTTCAGCAGACGGGGGCTTTCACTTCGCGCCTCAGTATCGAACTTGGGCATACCCAGGTTTTTTAATGCTGCCGCTAATTGTGGGTCACTATCTAGTATTTGAGCCAAACTTCCAGACAGCGGTTTTAAGTGTGCAAAGAGTTTCGGCTTTCCAGAAAGGCGCTCGCAGGTTATGTACCATCGATCTGAAGGTTTCGACCATTCAATGGTTTCATCGTTTTCTATGCCGAGCCACAACAAGCGACGTAGCGCATAGACAACTGGAGACAATACCGTCGTGCTATCCGGGTTGCCATCTGTCTTTTTAAATGTGACGTGCTCCCAGGTATCTCCCCATTTTGTGATGCTACCTAATAATATGCGCATGAAGGATATTCGCGTTGTTTCGTCATAGGTTGCATATTCCTCCAACCCAGGAATAACGCTGAAAGTCTGCATCTCATAATTAAAGAAGCCCGAGTAAAGCAGTTTTACACTTCGAGAAACATAGATGTTGTAAGCTTTCCAAAGATCTTGATCAATTCCGATGGGGGTATTATCGGGCAAATGAAATGAGTTCACAGATGCGAAAAATCGTGCTAGCCAGTTCTTTGGCTCAACTTTTGACAACCTCAATCCATTAAACACACCGGCATCAATCAATAACTGTTGATATTTTTCACCCGTTCTTCCCCAAGACTCATCAGTCGGTGGAAGAAGGAGTTTTTTCAGGGCCTCTCGACAGTCACTACTTCCTGAACCTTTAAGATAATCATGAGTAGGTTCTCCTAGTGATGTTCGCCATCCAGGCCCAAAACTAGCTTCACGTAATTCATACCAACCACCACGGCAAGGGACTGGGAGAGATTTCAGTAACCGGAGAGTTTTTTCTCCTTTGCCTCTGTCAACCAGACTAGATACAAGACTCAATCCCCAGATAAGAATATCTCTACACAAATCACTATCAGGACTCTTTGCAGGGACAGGCAGTTTAGGGGTTCTGCGAATGAGAACTGAAGTCAGGATGTCCTCAACCCTAAAACGCTGCACCAACTTGGTATCGAGAAATTTTCTTATAGGTGTCTGAACACGGGCATCCCGCTCATCGTAAACCTGAATATCCTCATGCAGAAAAGCTACAAAACTTTTTAGACCGTGAGGAATTTCATGCAAAGCTCCCTCATTGAGCACTTCCTCGTCATCAACTCCACCTTGTTTCGGGATAAAGAATACTGAACACTCATCACCGCTGGCATGTAGCGCGTTATCAGTTCCAAGTAGAACTCCCTTGCCTTTGAGTGAGGTACTATCCTCATCCAAAAATAAAATGGTATCACTCCAGAAACCATTCCAATCAGCTTCTTCTCCGATACTAAACAGCTCCTTTGCAATTGACTCCGCTGTATCTGCTTTTTGACTATCAAGAGGATATTGAGCAATACTAAAACAATTGAAAATGCTCTCCAACAATGCTTTTCTGCCAGACAATCCTTGGACAAAAGCGGGAAAGCAGGCATGCTTTCTAATCAATTCGTCAGATAATAATACGGCTAATTTAACTGATGGTATTTGGCTGGTATTTTCAAAGGCATCCCATCCCTGATCAGAAAGAGCAAACCTTTCTTCATGGAGCTGAATTCCGCGGCTTTCAGCGTTCTTCTTGAGTAGTTCAAACCATCGTGTGCCTGCCATCTTTTCTTCTGGAAATGGGGACAACAGGTCTAATATTGCCCGTGCTTCATCCAGCCCGTTCTCCGACAAATCAGAAATAACAATGTCCAATGCCTTACTTGATGCCACATTCAATAGACTTCGGTTGTATGCGTTTTTGAAGTCTATATCTGTTCTGCTCATATCCCCGAAGAAAGGGGCACTGATATGAGTTGCACAGCCAGTTGCAAGCCCGGTTGGTAAAAAGATGCTGAATAAACCTTTTTCAGGATTTTCCCCAACTCGAACAGCTAAGGTTATTACGGCTTCTTTTAACTCCGACCATTTACCTGGTAAATCCGACAGGGCATTTCGGAACTCATCTGATGAGTCAGACGTCTTTATGGATTCACTCCATAGCCAGTAGGTATGAGGATCAGCGTCTTCTGTATCGTGAATAACCACTTCCTGGCCATTATGAATTCCAGGTAGCTTACGAGATCGCTCACGAAGCAATTCCCGCCGAGTATTACCCGAGTCGAGGACAAGTGACGCAGCACGCTCCAAGAAAAGGATGGTGTTTACGTCCATTTCTTCAAGTTTTTCCTGTGCAAGCTTTAAAGCGGTGGCACTTTTCAACGGAAACCGGATGACGGTGACGAATCCTCGATTCTGAAAGTCCAGCAGAGTACTATTATCAGTTGATATTGATACCGGAAAGGGGAGGAGATACGGTGACAGATATTTCATTTCACTTGCAAGCCACGATTTGCCCTTAGGCTTGATGCTGGTACGGAATTTTTGAAGTATTTCAGCCCCCCAATCTACGATGGTTGTAGCGGCATCTATGGGGGAGGAAGTTTTGTCATCGCCATTAAAGAGTTCAATTATTGGGTCTCTCAACTGTTCAATAATTGTTGGACTAAAACTAAAGCAATAGCCATCGAAAGCCAGGCAATCAATTGAACTGCGTGAGTAGATTTCAGGTGAGGTGGTTATTTCCAGGACACTTCGAAAGCCAATGCCTTTATTTCCAATAGATTCTTGAGGATCTTTATCACTTTGACCAAGTTGAGAAAGACTTCTGAAGTTCGATTCTGAAAACGGCTTTCCGTCGTTAGCTACATAAAGGGATCCATAAAGGCCGTCATCGGGGTTAAGAACAATTTCGATCCTGGCATTGTTATCTGGTGATTTTTTTTCTCGAAGAGCATCGTGGGCGTTCTGCATTAACTCGATTAGAAATCTACCATGATATTGGTGTTCTACATGTTCAGTCAAGTTGTGAAGACTTTTGTAATTAGAAGTTCCTTCTGCAAGTTCATACAAAAAAGAGCGGATTTTTGCACTTGTTTCATTGACAACAGCGGCATGAAATTTATTAGCTGCTATATTTGACTGCTGTTGCATTACTGCCCCCATTTTTAGACCTTTGGTTAATTAATTCATACTGTCTGATATCAAGTCCGATAAATTGTTCTGTATAATGGCAAATAATCTATAAACCGTCATTTAGCGATATTGCTCCAATGATTAAACAGTCAAATGCATTTTACAATATCCATCAGAAACAACCATATAATAGGCAATTACAATATTGTGTATGTTTGAGTATCTAGACAGCGTAACAATATTAACGACAAGAAAATGATTGCCAAACCAATTACACCCTCAATATAATAATGACTGTTCATATTTCATAAACAACCGAATTAATGGGCTATTATCCAGTGCGTAGGGCTTCATTCTTGCGTTTTTTTCAAACCACTTTTCATCCTCAACACTATTTAAAGCAACTATTCCTTGTTCAAGTTGACAAATACGCTCTTTAATCAAATCCATCGCATTAACTGATATTTCCTCTCCTAATTCATGAAAACCGCCCAGTTTGCCGCCAGACCAATTAGATGTATCAGCCAAGGCAACTTGATCATTAAGCATATAATACATGACGCCAATCTGCTTACATTGATTAATATCAGACTCCAACATCTGATTCTCTTCTGCGATGCCACCCGTTTGCAACATCACCCTGTATAAATGCGCCTGGATGTCATAACCTTTATTCATCCGCTCCCGTCTGGATTTGCTTTTGGCTTTTTTATAATCAACTATATAAAGTCGGCCATTTGGCAATTTCAGTAACAAATCAGCATTACCTGTCAACGGAAGACCATCAAGTTGACCTTGCAGTGTCACCTCGACCCCTGAGACCTTTGCCTTGAGATGGCGCAAAATTTCACCCCAACGAAGTGCCGCATCTTCGATATCGCGCTCCAAATGTCTATGCTCCACTCTCCACTCGGATGAAAGTAAAAATGGCATTAATTCTACGATGGCATTCCGTAACAACAGGGGAATCTGCCTTCTAATTTCACAGACGTTGGGAAGGTCTTTACCCGGGACAAAAAGCTGTTCAAAAACAGAGTGGGCCAATGTACCTTTACCCATCATGTCCAACTTTTCAGGGACCCATTCCTTAGGTTCCATATTAAATCGCCTGAATAACCATGCCAGAGGCGACACGATCATTGTTTCCAAACCACTAGGTGACTCAGGCTTTTGCTCTCCTTCTTTAGTTGTGCGCAACTTCAAAAGATCCAGTGAGAGGTTAATATCATCGAAAGACAAAGTGCGAGATTCCAAAGCCTTGCTCTTAACTGCTCGAGAAAGCAGGTGTATTCTATCGCGGTCAGATACATTATCCAAATCATATACAAGCTCTTCTGGAGATTTCGTCCCTTCAAGTAGTTGTGCCATAAAGGTAAGAGTTTCTGCAGAATGTATTGTTTTTCCTAATCCATCACGACGTGACATAAACAGCGTAACATGCTCACTGGCAGACATCAGTTGTCGTTTAAAAAGTCCTCTACGGTGTTGAGCAATTTCAGTAAGCGTTTCAAGACAGTATCCTAAATGTGTGTTTAAATTTTGTATATCTGCTTCAGTGAATACAGAAGATACCCCACTTACTACAGGGTAATGCCCATGATTAAAACCAAGTATGAACAAATATCTGATTTGACGCCAAGGTTCCTCATTCTCACTAAAAATAGCTACACCTTCACGAGTAACACCATTTTTAACTTGACGAGAATATTCATCCGGGGCAGACAAGGCCATAATTTCTTTCCATGGTATTGATTCTACTCTCTGTAGCAAACCGCGTATTTCAGAAATTGTTTGACGTGCCCTGCCAAGATGTTCCTCCATTCCTATACCCGCTGTAATAAATCGAGAGAGTCCCAATAACGCTTCATCAATCTCTGTAGGCCCAGCAGTTTCGCCCTTAACATGCTTCAAGGGATAATACAGCTCTTCAACATTAATATCGCCCCCCATAATACTGGTGGCGAGCACGACTCCCCTTTCAGTAGTCCAAGGCATTAATGGTGATGTTACAAGCGATGCAAGTGCCATAAGAGGGGCTGGTTCACGTAGTGCCAAAAGAAAATTGGTAACTGTTTCGCGCCCAATATCACGAAGTGATGTTTTATAAGTAAGGGCAGAAACGGGAATACCTGCTGATTCAAAACTCGTTCGTACCGCCCGTGCATATACCGAGTCAGTTGGCAATAGAAGACCAATATCCTCATAACGAAGAGAAGTATCTCGAATTAATGCCGTCTGGATCATACCTGCTGTAACGTCAACTTCCTCAAGATAATCACGTGCAGCTACCCACTGAATCGAATCATCACGCTTCGTCTGCCCTGAAATAATATTAAAAAGCTCATTTTGAAAATGAAAAAGAGCCGTATTTGGATTACCTGCACCGACTATGTCACCAGATAATCGATACAGTGTTTCAAGCTGTGGATCCATTGGAGCAGCACTATCAATAGCGATTTTATTTAGAAGTGCCTTTTGCCACGGAGACAATTTTTTAATATTATCTCCGTGATATACGATCACTTGACGTGAGGTCACTGGTTTATCTGTTAATAAAAGTGTTGAAATTGCAGATAAGTGGGCAGGTAGGACGTTACCCATTTTTTCATACAAACGTACCAGATCAATTAGATGACGTCCTGCTCGTTCCGGCAAAAACATTAAATTATCAATACGGAATGGTATTCCAGGCTCTTTTCCTTCCAAAAGTTTACTCAACGCATTTGAAACCGTTTGCAAGGTTTCTTTTTCAGCAACTTCCAGACTCTTTGACCAGAATGCATCCGGTATTATCCTTGCGGAATCCCTAAGAGTAGAGTCCCAGACATCAATAATCTTGGGTAAATGATAATTTTCCCAAAGAAATGTAAGCAGTTCAGACCATGTACCAATCACGACACCTAACATGGGATAACGCTCGGCAACTATTCGCCGCAAACGTCTAGATGAAGATTTATCTGTGGTCAATAAATAATGAGTAACCTTATGCATAACACCTCCAATCATGTTTTCATCTTACAACATAGTTGAGACAGAATAAGTCACAACCGTATTTTATATAAAAAAC
>CAXYUZ010000020.1:0-54915 GCA_964292275.1 uncultured Desulfuromonadaceae bacterium | reverse complement strand
CCGCTTACGAACAGTTGCCGGTCTGGCAACCTCATTCAGTCGCTGATCTGTTGGCGGCACATAACCTGCTGATGGCAGGTCTGGTGGATGAAGTCGGCGTTTTCAGGGCTGGCAGCGTCGGGGTATATAACGACAAGAACCTGGTGCATATGGCGCCGCCTGCCAAGCGAGTGCCTGCGCTTATGTCTGACTTGCTGGCCTGGCTGGAAACCGACCCGGTACATCCGTTGATTGCCAGCTGCGTATTCCATTACGAATTCGAGTTTATCCATCCTTTCGCCGATGGTAACGGACGCATGGGGCGCTTGTGGCAAACGTTGATTCTGAGTAAATGGCAACAGGTGCTGGCTTACCTGCCGGTTGAGTCGCTGATCAGGGTGCGCCAGACCGGCTATTATCAAGCCTTGGCAGATGCTGACAAACAAGGGGATTCGACGGTATTCATTGAATTCATATTGCAGGCTCTGCAGGATACCTTGACCGACGCTCTCACAAAAACGTCGGAGAAAGCGTCGGAGAAAGCGTCGGAGAAAACGTCGGTGAAAACGTCGGAGAAAATACTTGTAGCACTACGTCAGAACAATTCAGTGACTATTGCAGAGCTTGCCAAAATTGTTGGCATCACAACCCGTTCAATTGAGCGTAATCTTCAAAAACTGCAGGACCAGGGAAAATTGAGGCGTGTCGGACCAGACAATGGTGGTTATTGGGAGATTTTGTAGGGGCGCACTGACGTGCGCCCGCCTCTGATTTATCGATTCAATGAACACATTCAGCGACAATGGCATCAGGGCGCATGCAATGCGCCCCTACGAGAAACAAGGCCGTATGGCAACTACCGAGGATTTCTCGGTAGTTTTAAAAAATGTCGGAGAAACCATGACCGAAGACCAACTGGAACAGGAAACCTTAGGCTGGCTGGCCGAAACCGGCTACAGCCATTGCTACGGCCTGGACATTGCGCCGGACGGCCCCGCGCCGGAGCGTAGCAACTACAGCCAGGTACTGCTGGTAGGCCGACTGCGCGAGGCAATCGACCGGCTGAACCCGTTTGTGCCTCCCGTGGCTCGCATTGATGCCCTGCAACAGGTGCTGAACCTGGACACACCGGTGCTGTTGGCTGCCAATCGCGCCTTCCATCAACTGCTGGTCAATGGTGTGCCGGTTGAGTATCAGAAGGATGGCGAGACACGTGGCGACTTCGTGCGCTTGATCGACTTTAACGATGTGACGGCTAACGAGTGGCTGGCGGTGAACCAGTTTTCTGTCAAAGGCTCAAAGTACACACGCCGCCCGGACATCATCCTGTTTGTCAACGGCCTGCCGCTGGTGCTGCTGGAGCTTAAGAACCCTGCTGACGAGAAGGCGGACATCTGGAAAGCATACGACCAGATCCAGACCTATAAAGAGCAGATACCGGATCTGTTCCAGTATAACGAACTGCTGGTGATCTCGGACGGAACCGAAGCGCGACTCGGTTCGCTCTCTGCCAATGTGGAACGCTTCATGGCCTGGCGCACCATTGATGGCCTGACGCTTGACCCACTCGGTCAGTTCAATGAGCTGGAAACTCTGGTACGTGGTGTGCTGGCTCCGGCCTACCTGCTGGAGTTTCTGCGTTTCTTTGTGCTGTTTGAGGATGACGGCGCTCTGGTCAAAAAGATCGCCGGGTATCACCAGTTCCATGCGGTACGTTCTGCCATTGAGCAGGTAATAGCGGCATCCCGCCCCGGAGGCAATCAAAAAGGTGGCGTGGTCTGGCATACCCAGGGCTCGGGCAAGAGCATCACCATGACCTGTTTTGCAGCGCGGGTGATGCGTGAAGCGGCCATGGAGAATCCGACCATCGTGGTCATTACCGACCGTAACGACCTGGACGGACAATTGTTCGGGGTGTTCTCGCTATCGCAGGAGTTATTGCGCGAACAGCCGGTACAGGGTGAAACGCGGCAGGACTTGCGAACCAAGCTGGCTAACCGTCCATCTGGTGGGATCGTCTTTGCCACAATTCAGAAATTCATGCCGGGTGAGGATGAAGACAGCTTTCCGGTCCTGTCCGACCGCCACAATATCGTCGTAATCGCCGATGAGGCACACCGCACCCAGTACGGCTTTGAAGCCAGGTTCAAGGGTGATGCCAAGGGGTATCAGGTGGGTTATGCCCAGCATCTGCGCGATGCGCTGCCCAATGCCACCTTTGTAGCCTTTACCGGCACCCCGGTAGCATCGGAAGACCGCGACACTCGGGCCGTGTTCGGCGATTACATCAGTATCTACGACATGCAGCAGTCCCGCGACGATGGGGCAACCGTGGCGATCTACTTTGAATCGCGCCTGGCCAAGCTGGGTCTGAAGGAAGACATGCTGGCGGGTATCGATGCCGAAGTGGACGAACTGGCGGAGGATGAAGAAGACGATCAGCAGGCCAGACTGAAGAGCCAATGGACGGCACTGGAAAAGGTCGTCGGTGCCGAACCTCGTATCAAACAGGTGGCGACAGATCTGGTGGCGCACTTTGAAGAGCGCAGCCAGGCCCAGACCGGCAAGGCCATGGTAGTCGCCATGAGTCGCGACATCTGCGTTCATCTCTATAATGCTATTATTGACCTGCGCCCGGAGTGGCATGATGAAGACCCGGAAAAAGGTGTGATCAAAATCGTCATGACCGGTTCCGCCAGCGACAAGCCTCTGCTGCGCCCGCATATCTATTCCAAGCAGACTAAAAAGCGCCTGGAAAAACGTTTTAAAGATCCTGACGACCCTATGCGTCTTGTGATCGTGCGGGATATGTGGCTGACCGGCTTTGATGCCCCCTGTGTGCATACCATGTATGTGGACAAGCCGATGAAGGGACACAACCTGATGCAGGCCATCGCCCGCGTCAACCGCGTGTTTCGCGACAAGCAGGGCGGGCTGGTGGTGGATTACATCGGGATTGCCAATGACCTGAAACAAGCGCTCAAGGAATATACCAACAGTAAGGGGCGTGGCAGGCCGACCGTCGATGCCCACGAAGCATTTGCTGTGCTGGAAGAGAAGCTGGATATACTGCGCGGCATGCTGCATGAGTTTGATTACAGCGGCTTTCTGACTGGCGGCCACAGCATTTTGGCAAAAACAGCCAACCATGTGCTGGGGATCAAAGAGGGTAAAAAGCGCTTTGGTGATACCGCTCTTGCCATGTCCAAGGCATTTACACTCTGCTGCACTCTGGATGAAGCCAAGGCCGTACGCGAGGAGGTGGCCTTCTTTCAAGCGGTGAAGGTACTGCTGACCAAGCGGGAAACCACAGAAAAGAAACGCACCAATGAAGAACGCGAGCTGGCAATCCGCCAGATCATCGGCTCGGCGCTGGTCTCGGATGAAGTGGTTGATATCTTTCAGGCGGTGGGGCTGGACAAGCCGAATATCGGTATCTTGGACGATGACTTCTTAAATGAAGTGCGCAACCTGCCGGAACGCAATCTGGCGGTAGAGCTGCTGGAGCGATTGTTGGAAGGTGAGATTAGGACACGTTTTGCCACTAATGTGGTCCAGCAGACAAAGTTTTCGGAACTGCTCTCTGATGTCATTAAACGTTATCAGAACCGGGCAATTGAGACCGCTCAGGTAATTGAAGAACTGATTGCCATGGCAAAGAAGTTTAAAGAAGCCATTGGCCGGGGTGAAGAGCTTGGGCTTAATGCCGACGAACTGGCCTTCTACGATGCTCTTGCCAATAATGAAGAAGCTGTACGTGAGATGGGTGACGATATCTTGAAGAAGATTGCCCACGAACTGGCAGAAAATCTGCGCCAGAACATCAGCGTAGACTGGTCGGTGCGTGACAGCGTAAGGGCTAAATTGCGACTGATGGTGAAACGGATTCTACGCAAGTACAAGTACCCGCCGGATCGGCAGGAAGCAGCCGTTCAGCTGGTGTTGGATCAGGCGGAGACATTGAGCGCTGAGTGGGGCTAGACTAGAGGATTGCAGAATAGGTCTGTGCTTGTGACGTCTGTGGTAGTCCGGTAATACAGTAATACACGATGCTTGACAATCCGCTAACTGCTCGCTATATTGAAATTCAAGTTCAATAAGCGAGGGCGTTATGATTCTAGAAAAGAAAAGGGTCTTCAACAGTTTTTCCGCTTCAAAAGGTCTCCGCTCAACCCGCCAGAGAGATATCATTCTCGATTTTTTTCTTTCTACCCATCAGCATGTCACCGTTGAAGAATTATATTTGAAGATAAAGGCCATCCATCCTGGTATTGGCAATGCCACGGTCTATCGGACGCTGAAACTGTTTGTCGAGGCAGGGTTGGCCCGCGAGGTGCTGCTGCATGACGGCCAGACCCGTTATGAGCATGTGATTGCCGGCGAGCATCATGACCACCTGGTCTGTACCGGTTGCAATTCGATCATCGAGTTTGAAAACGAAACCATTGAAAAATTGCAGGATGAGATTGCGGCGCGGCACGGCTTCAGGATCGACAGCCACAAGCTTGAAATTTACGGTTTATGTGCTGCCTGTAGTAAACAGCCGCTTTAAGCGGGTTGTCTGGATTTTGATTTATTATAGTATTATCTAATATTTGAAAATGACAATCAAGAATGAGAAAAGGTGTGGAGTATGGCAACATCTGAAAATGAGATTAAAGCAGTAGCTGGCGTGGCCGGGCAACGTTGCGTCACCCTGGTTGGTAACCCGAACGTCGGCAAGAGTGTATTGTTCAATGCCCTGACCGGGGCCTATGTCACGGTCTCAAATTACCCGGGCACATCGGTTGAGGTTTCGCGCGGCAATACGGTTATTAATGGCCAGGCCTGGCAGGTGATTGATACGCCGGGGATGTATTCGATTCATACAATTACCGAGGAAGAGCGCGTTGCCCGTGAAATTCTGCTCAACGAGCGTCCCGATCTGGTTATCCATGTGCTTGATGCCAGGAATCTCGAGCGGATGCTGGCCATGACCATTCAGCTGATCGAGGCGGAACTGCCGGTAATCCTGGTTGTGAATATCATGGATGAGGCGGAGCGGATGGGATTGAAGATTGATCTGCCGCTTTTGCAGCAGCGTCTGGGAATACCGGTGATTGGAGCGGCAACTGCCCGTGGGCGTGGTCTTGACGAGATCCGCGCTGCCATTGCATCCTACAGCCGCAAGCCGGTTGTGGAGACCGGTTTCAGGTATAGCCGTTTGCTGGAGGATGATATTACCTCGCTGGCGACCATGCTCAAGGGGGAGTATATGCTCTCCGGACGGGCTATGCTGCTGCTCTTTTTGCAGCAGGATGAAGAGGTGGCCGAGTTGCTCAGGGAGAGGGAAGGGGAGCATTATCAGGAATTGGTCGAGCAGGCCCGCAGCATCAGCTATAAAAGACGTGAATCCTTTCACCTTGATCTTTCGCTGGAGCGTGCCGAAATTGTCCGTCGGATTATCGCCGGTGCATTTTCAGCCCCTGAAAAACGGGTGGTAACTCTGGCGGAACGGGTTTCTCACTGGGCTGTCCAGCCATTGACCGGTGTCCCGATGCTGCTGATCGTGCTATATTTCGGACTCTACAAGTTTGTTGGCGTCTTTGGGGCCGGAACGCTTGTGGATCTGCTGGAGAAACAGCTCTTTCTTGAGATTATCAATCCGTGGATCAGTGCGTTAGTGAAGGTGGTGATCCCGTGGGAGATTATTCAGGAGCTTTTTGTCGGGGAGTACGGGATTATTACCCTCGGTTTCCGTTATGCCGTCGGGATTATTCTGCCGATTGTGACGACATTTTTCATTTTCTTCTCCTTTCTTGAGGATACCGGTTATTTCCCCCGTCTGGCGCTGCTGGTTGATCGAATTTTTAAACATTTTGGATTGACCGGGCGGGCCGTGATTCCAATGGTGCTCGGTTTTGGCTGCAGCACTATGGCTACGATGGTGACAAGGACGCTGGAAACCGTCAGGGAGCGGATTATTGCAACGGTTCTGCTGGCACTGGCCATTCCTTGTTCGGCGCAGTTGGGGGTGATTCTGGCCCTGCTTTCCAAGGTGCCGGGTGCCCTGCTGGTCTGGAGCTGCTGCATGCTGATTCTGTTTATCATGGTGGGACTTTTATCATCCCGTTTGCTGCCGGGTGAACCGCCCATGTTCTATATGGAACTGCCGCCGATGCGTCTGCCACAGTTTACCAATGTGCTGACCAAGACCTATACCCGTATGATCTGGTATTTTCTTGAAATTTTGCCTCTGTTTGTGTTGGCCTCGGTTTTGCTCTGGTTGGGAAAGGTTACCGACTTTTTTGAGAAGGCTATCAGTGCCATGACGCCGTTGATGGCATCAATTGGTCTCCCCAAGGAGGCGGCGGTGGCTTTTATATTCGGTTTCTTCCGTCGCGATTACGGGGCAGCCGGACTATATGATCTGCAGACGAAGGGGTTGATGGATGGCAGGCAGCTGACCGTTGCCGCGGTGACATTGACCCTGTTTATCCCCTGCGTTGCCCAGTTCCTGGTGATGAAGAAGGAGCGCGGCTGGAAGGTGGCGGGCGGGATTGCCCTGTTCATCAGCCTGCTGGCATTCGGCAGCGGTTATCTGCTCAATCAGCTGTTGATTTATAGCGGACTGTTTGCATGATTTGCGGTTTTTGCGGGCATGAATTCGATCAGAAAGATGGAAAACGGGGCTGTGGCGGTTGTCGCGGCGGCTGTTACTCCGTACATTGTCCGCAGTGCAATTACAAGAATCCGCTTGAGCTGGAGTTGGTCAAAACAATCAAATTGATTTTCAATAGGAATGATTCCAAAAAAGGAGACAATCAATGAAGCTTTCCGATAAGGCTGAAGAGATTCTGGAGGCGCTCTGGATTGCGGTTGAAGAAGAACGGTTGATATCGCTGGATCCAGAGAGGGTTGGCATACCGCTGGAAGACCCGGCCTACCGGGAACTCTCCGAGAGGGCGCTGGTCGAGGTCAAGAACGGCATGGTCTATTTCCGGCCGGAGGGAAGGGAAGAGGGGCGCACCACGATCCGGCGTCATCGCCTGGCAGAGCGGCTGATGATGGACGTACTCAACATCAGGGGTGAGGATGGGGATTATAAGGCCTGCCAGTTTGAACATCTGCTGAATGAGGGGGTTGATACAAAGGTCTGTACCATGCTCAATCATCCGGTTACTTGCCCCCATGGCAAGCCGATCCCGCCCGGGGAATGCTGTGATAAGGCCCGTGCTGAGGGTGATCTGGGGGTTGTTCCGCTGACGGAGTTCAAATCCGGCCAGGAGGGGGAGATTGCCTATATCCAGACCGAAGATAGCAAGAAGATGCAGAAGCTGATGGCAATGGGGGTTCTGCCTGGCAATAAGATTATTCTGGTGCAGGCATTTCCATCCTATATCTTCAAGGTCGGCTTTTCAGAGTTTGCCATTGATACCAATCTTGCCCGTGAAATATTTGTCAGGAAATAGCTGCCCAAGGTTGACAAGAGGCTGATCCGGCAACTAGTATGCATGAATTGAAATCAGATTCAGCGGAAAGGTTTTTATGAAGATTGTTATCCTGCTTGGCGACGGCATGTCGGATATTGTTTACAATCAGTTGGGCGGCAGGTCGCCAATCATGGCGGCGAAGACACCTAATATGGATTTCATGGCAAGTCATGGAGTGGTTGGCCTGGCCAAGACCGTACCGGATGGCTTGCCGCCTGGAAGTGATGTTGCCAATCTGTCGGTGTTTGGATATGAGCCGGGCAGCTGCTATACAGGCCGTTCGCCATTGGAGGCCGTCAGTATGGGGGTCAGGATGGCGCCGGAGGATGTCTCCTTTCGTATGAATCTGGTTACCCTTGCAGACTCTGGCGACGGGATGATTATGGATGATTTCTCTGCCGGTCATATCTCCACTGCTGAAGGGAAGGAACTGGTTCAGGCGTTGCAGGAGCGGCTTGGTAACAGCGAGTTCGAGTTTCACCCCGGGATCAGCTATCGTCATTTGCTGGTCTGGCGAGGCGGGAAGGATGGCATGACGGTTGTTCCGCCACATGATATCAGCGGCAAGGGGATTGCGGCTCATCTTCCACAGGGGGACGGGGCCGAGCGACTGCTGGAGATTATGGCGGCCTCCCGTGAGGTGCTGGCAGCTCATCCTGTGAATATCAAGCGGATTCAGGATGGCAAGAAACCGGCTACGTCGGTCTGGCTCTGGGGGCATGGCAAGGTGCCGCAGCTGGAGTCGTACCGGACGAAATTTGGCCTGAGCGGTGCGGTTATCTCGGCGGTCGACCTGATCAAGGGGATTGGCGTTTGCGCCGGTTTGGATGTGGTTAATGTGGCAGGGGCCACCGGATATATTGATACAAACTATCTGGGCAAGGCCGAGGCGGCCCTGGCAGCCCTGGAGGATCACGACTTTGTCTATCTGCATGTCGAGGCGCCGGATGAGGCGGCCCATGCCGGCCGGATGGATCACAAGATTCAATCCATAGAGGATTTTGACCGGTTGATTGTCGGCACAGTGCTGGAGGGGATCAAGAAGTTCGGCGACTATGCAATCCTCTGCACCCCTGATCATCCAACCCCGGTCAAGCTGATGACACATACCTCCGATCCGGTGCCATTCGTGATTTACCGCAATGACGGCGGTTCCAATGGGGCCTCCAGTTACGATGAGGCGCAGGCAGCCGCTACAGGTTTGCTGGTTGATGGTTATCGGTTGATGGAGATGCTGACCGGGGCTTGATAGCAGGGAAGTTTGAAGTTTAAAAGGGACATGGATGCCGTAATGGCAGCATGTCCCTTTTTTTGTTTTCAGACCGGTCTGACACGTCTGAAAAAAGTCAGACTAGTCTGAAAAAAACTTGCTTCTAAATCAGCCCGTCGGTCAGATCCTCAACCACATCGGAACGGTTGAGGGTATAGATATGTACGCCAGGGGCGCCGTTTTCGAGCAGGTTGCGGGCCTGTTTTCTGGCAAATTCAACGCCGGTCTTCTGGACTGCCGCTGCACCGCCGGAGCGGTCTGCCTCTTCCAGCTCCGCCAGATAGGCGGGGGGTATACTGGCTCCGCAGAGGGAGACGATCCTCTTGATGACCTTCAGGCTGACCACCGGAAGGATGCCGGGGATGATCGGTTTGTCAATGCCGATGCTGCGGGCATTACGGACAAAATCAAAGTAGCTCTGGTTGTCGAAGAAAAGCTGGGTGATGATGAAGTCGCCGCCGGACTCGAGTTTGAGTTTCAGGAAATTCAGATCCAGGTCGATGTTTTCTGCCTCGGGGTGTTTTTCCGGGTAGCCGGCCACGGCCAGTCCCATGTCCGGGTGGGCGCTGCGGATAAACCGGACCAGATCGGATGCGTTCAGCAGGGTGCCGCATGGTGAAAAATTGGCGGGGCTATCCTTGGGCAGGTCACCGCGCAGGGCCAGGACGTTGTTGATCTCCGCCTTGGCAAGATCATCCAGAAACTTTGAGAGTACCTGCGGGTTGCCGCCGATGCAGGTCAGGTGTGCCATTGCCTCCAGTCCATGCTGCTGCTTCAGCCGACCGACGATCTCCAGGGTGTCACTCTGGGTGCTTCCTCCGGCGCCGTAGGTTACGGAGGCAAAGAGTGGATTCAGCTGTGCCAGACGGTCAACTGTATTGAAAAAGCTGCTCCATTCGTTTTTTTCCTTGGGCGGGAAAAATTCCAGTGAAATAAAAGGTTCTTTAGTGGCTAACAGGTCTGCGATGCGCACTGTTCCTCCAGGTTTGTTTTGGTTTCTTACGGTCTGATCTGAAATCGGTGTTATTGCCCAAAGTTGTCGATGATCCAGCGGGCGATGCTCCGTTTGCCGGGCAGGTCCGGGAGTTGAGAGGTTGGAAACCACCTCGCATCTTCAAGTTCATTCTTGTCGACCTTGATTTCGCCGGATTTGTAATCGGCCACAAAACCGGCCATGAGCTGGGCCGGAAAGGGCCAGTTCTGGCTGCCGATATAACGGATATTTTCAGCCGTAATTCCGGTTTCTTCCTTGATCTCACGCAGGGCGCACTCTTCCAGTGATTCACCAAAATCGACAAATCCGGCCACCAGACTGTAACGGTTCGGCGGCCACTGCGCCTTGCGGGTCAGCAACAGTTGATCACCCCGGCGGACGAGGACGATGGCGCATGGATGGATGTGCGGAAAATGTTCAGCATGACAACCTGTACACGTTCTGCCCCAGTTGCTGTGGTGCGGTTTTGTCGGGCAGCCGCAGCGCGAACAGAAACGGCTCTGCAAATCCCAATGCAGGATCTGACTGGCGATCCCTCCCAGTGTCAGGGTCTGGATGTCGAGCAGGTCGTTTGTAGCGTTGAAACCCTCGGCCCGGAATGGCGCTGTTATGGCGCTGTTTTTGTCCAGTTGAAAGACCCGTAACGGTTTTCCATGCCATCTTCCGATACAGAGCGGTTCCTCTGCCGGTTGCATCTGGTCGGGCAAGGCCCCTTCCGGCAGCTTCAGGGAACTGTTGACGATCAGGTTGTTTCCCTGGATGATCGCCCAGTAACCCCTTTCCGACGGGTCTATCTCCAGTGGTCCTGAAGTTTGAAAGTCATCCTTGATGGATGAAAAATTGAAGGAAAGGTTGATCTGTTCGGGGTATGTCATTGGGGACCTCAAAAATAAAAAGCCGCTGATGCGGCAATGGCAGTTATATGGCTGTATTTTCTTATCAACTTTAGCCGGTGATGTCAAGAAACGGCGGGATTGGGGGGCGGTGCGGTGGGGTGTTGTTATCTATCCGGCTGTCCGCTTTTAACCTTCAGGCCGTTCTGCTGGATGACATTGCTCAATTCGGATAGCTCGTACGGCTTGTGAATCATTGCCTTGAAGCCGTATTCCCTGAAATTTGCCAGGATCGGATTGTTGGAGTAGCCGCTGGATACGATCGCATTGATTTCCGGATCAATGGCACGGAGCATGTTGATCGTTTCCTTGCCACCGGTTTCGCCTGGAATGGTCAGATCAAGGATTACGGTGGTGAACGGAACACCTTCATCCAGCCCTTTCCGGTAGAGTGCGACCGTTTCCTGGCTGTTGCTGGCGCACTCCACCTGGTACCCCAATTCCTTGAGCATCTCCTGAACCGTTTCAAGTACATCAATCTCATCATCCATGACAAGAACCCTTCCCTGTCCGCTTTGAATCGAATCTTTTCTCTTCCGATCGATTATCTCGCTTTCGCAAGAGGCGGGGATGAGAATGCTGAACGTGCTTCCCTCTCCCAGGGTGGATGCCGCCGATATGCTGCCGCCATGTTTTTTGATAATCGAGTGACAGGTGGCCAGCCCAAGTCCGCTCCCCTGCTGTTTTGTGGTAAAGAACGGATCAAAAATCCGCTGTAGATTTTCTTCCGATATGCCGCTGCCTGAATCGGTAACGTAGATTCTGACCATGTCCTGTCCGTTGACTGCGTCTTGAATGTTTTCGGCGCCAATGCTGATTGTACCACCCTCCGGCATGGCCTGGATTGCGTTGATGATCAGGTTGTGGATTACCTGACTGAGTTGTCCTTCATCGGCCTCAACCGGCCAGACCTGGTCGTCAAATGAGAAGCTGCACTTCAGCGCTGTGCCATGTGTGGCAAAATCAGCGGCCTCTTTCAGCAGGCCATCGAGAAGGATGATCCGCTTGATCGGTTCGCCGCCTTTGGCAAAGGTCAACAGCTGTTGGGTCAGTGATCTGGCCCTGAATAGTGCATTCTCGGCGGCCAGCAGCCGCTGCTCGACCTTTTCAGGGCTCTTGACCTGTTTGCGTGCCAGGGAGATATTGCCAAGGATGACGGTCAAGATGTTATTGAAGTCGTGTGCGATTCCGCCGGCCAGTAATCCCAGTGATTCCAGTTTCTGGTTTTTCAGGATTTCCAGTCTGGTTTTTTGCAGCCGGATGGAGTTGATCAGTGCCAGCAGTGATTGAGAGGCGAAGGATGAGAAGTGGCTGGCCTGTTTGATATGAGATGGTCCAAAATGGTGCGGGTCAGGGTGTGTGCAGATCAGTATGGCGCCATTCTGCCCGTCGTGGAGGAAGATATGCAGGGCCGAGCTGATTTTGCTGCTGATCTCTTTGTGAGCCTGCCATTCAGGTATGCAGGTAACATCGAATACGGCTGCTGGTTGTCCGGACAGTACCCTTTTGAAGAGCGCTTGCGGGTGCCAGACCGTGTTGTCAAATTGGGAGGACGTTGAGATAAACGGGGTCATACTGCCGTTTTCGTGGAGTTGCAGGATGAAGGCGTCCTGGAAGTGAAAGATCTCGTTCAGCACGGAGATCAGGTTGTTGAACAGTTCTTCCGGGTTTTGGGATTCGTTGATCCTGCGCATGCCGACCAGCAGGATGTCTGCCTCCTGACGCAGCATCCGCTCGCGCTGTCGGGCATGTTCCAGATTCAGGATCGTCTCCAGCAGTTCTTCAGATTCTATAATCATTTAGTTCCTCAATACGTAAGTGGAGAGCCCGTATCATATCTTGAACCACTTCTGGTGAAGAGCAGAACGGATATCATCAGGTTGCCATGGCGGTTTTCACCGCCGGTAAAGCACCCCTGCTCTCCAAACGTGAAGATGCCCAGGAACGGTTTGCCGGGGATCACCTTACGGATATCATTGGTGACCTCATTCAGTTGACCCTTCATGGCCAGTATGCATCCGGCGCAGAAGATGATCAATCCACCGGCGATATCATCTGCCGTTGCAGAATGTGTTTCCAGGGCCGTGGAGACAACGCGGCCGGCCCTGGAAACAAGGCTTTCAATGGTTCCTGTCATCAGTACGATACGGTCGTTTTCCCTGATGTCGCTGAATAGTGACAGGCTGCCATCTGAATGTATCTGCTCGGGGTGGGAGAGCAGATAATAGGGGGCGGCGCCAACGTGGCCGACAATGCGGCCGAAAGGTCTCATGGCTGTTCGTTGCATGATATTAGCGTCACGACCGATCTGCTCGGAGAGCAGTCCATCGTTCCATTCATTGTAGACAAGTGCCGCCGGACGATGATCTATTTCACAGAGTTGATGCCGTTTTGTTCTGGTGGCGGTTCCGGTGTGTCCGGTTGGTTCATAGCCGCTTTGGAAGGCAAAGAGGATATCCGTTGAGGGAAACATGACCGTCAGGACAATGCTGTTGAAACTCACCTCGCTATTGGCAAGTTGTTTTGGCTGCCCGCTGCACTCATTGCCGGCCGAGCTGCCACCGATGATTGGAACAGCCTGGCCGACAATTGCTTCGATGCCGGAGATCAATTCCTCTTCGTAGCCAAGCGCCGCTGTCATCAGAATCAGATAGGGGATCTCACCAGACCGTCCGGCCTGCTCAAGTGCCTGTAAAAGGGCATTTTTGGCGGCCTTTTGCGGCTCGTCGCCGATTGGTGCCGAACCGGTTCCGTAATTGCCATGCTCGTCGCAGACTCCAAACAGGCCGAGTCCCTCACTGGATTGGCTGTGAATCCCGCTCTCTGTCATCACCCCTGAAAATGAAGTTCCGCCATGGATAGCCATCTTGTTGTCAAGGGCTGCGAATCTTTCGGCAATCTTTTCCATATCGTAGCCGGTGGAACAGTGCAGCAGGAGCATGTTTGGTGCCGAACCAAGCTGGCCGGTTAGTCTGGCGTAAGCCTCCATAACGGCGTCAGCATGAATTTCGGTTGTCCAGGCCGTTGCAATTTTCATCTTTTGCTTCCTTGGCATCTGTTTTGTCTGACGAAAGATCTGCTTAAAGCTTAGCAAATCATGGCCGTATTTCAACTTGGGGCGGTTTTTTTTGTATCTGTCCCGGTTTGATATCCTTGACTAGCAATCTAAAAATTTTCATAATGCCCCCATGAAAATACCTAGTTCCAGACCTCTTTTAATCTCGATTGCCACTGTTTGCTCATGCCTGCTTCTCTCTGTCGCATGGTATGCCTATTGTGTATTGGTTCCGCTTGGCAATGGCGCTGTTGTTCGCAACGTTTCATTTCCGCCGGGCAGCGGCATTAGAAAGCTGGCCGTTGAACTGAAGAAGGGGGGCATCATCCGCAGCTCATGGCAGTTCATGATTGCCAGCCGTCTGCAGGGGCATGCCAATCGTCTCAAGGCGGGTGATTATCGTTTTAATGATTCCATGGATGAGAGGGATATCTTCAGAAAGCTGGTTAATGGTGATGTGGATTTTATCCGTTTCACGCTGCCGGAGGGGTATTCCATCTATCAGGCGGCGGAGTTGCTGGAGCAGAAGGGGCTTTTCAAATCTGCTGATTTTTTGCAGGCCTGCCGTAGCCCGCGTCTCCTCTCAAAATTGGGAATCAAGGCGACCAGTCTGGAGGGATATCTTTATCCGGCTACCTATAATCTGATTAATGGCGGCACGGCTGAAAATCTGGTTGAGCAGATGCTGAACCAGTTTGAAAAGGCCTATGCGGCCCTGGGCCCGCAGGCATCAGGGGTGGCACTTTCAAGGCATGAACTGCTGACTCTGGCTTCGATGATTGAAAAGGAGGCGGTTTCTCCGGCAGAAAGGCCTTTAATTGCGTCGGTATTTCATAACCGCTTGCGCATGGGTATGCGCTTGCAGAGTGACCCGACAGCCGTCTATGGTCTGCGCGCCTTTGGCGGCAAGGTGACAAAGGCTGATATCATGCGCAAAAATCCATACAACACATATCTGATCAAAGGGCTGCCGCCGGGGCCGATCGGCAATCCCGGCATTGATGCCATCAAGGCTGCCATGAATCCGACCCCAAGCGGTTACATCTACTTTGTTGCCCGTAAGGACGGGACACACCAGTTTTCACGCACCCTTGCCGAGCATAACCAGGCGGTTCGGCATTATCTGAAATAGTGATGATTTTTATGGTTGGGTGGGATGATGGCAAATTTTACCATCTGCCGCTTGTTGTCTGTTTGCCGTGACAGTTGTGAGCTGTCACGGTTTTTTTAGCTCGGGAACAAGGTCGATGATTGTGATTTCCGGTGCTGCGAAGAGGCGAATTGGTGGTCCCCATGTCCCGGTGCCGTTGCTGGTATGGAGCGTGGCCCCGTTTTTCAGCTGGACGGTTCCGCCGGGGAGGGGGAACTGGATCTTGGTCAGCAGGAAGAAGGGAAATATCTGGCCATGATGGGTATGTCCCGAGAGCTGGAGATCAAAGAGTCGTTCACCATTCGGGTCGATCAGCGGCCTGTGTTTCAGGTGAATTCTAAAGGCGTCCGCGGGCAGCGTTTTAAGAAGCTCCGGCTCTGCTGTCCCAGGAGGTGCCGGTAAGCCCATTCTCTTCCAGGCCTTGTCATCCACCCCGCTGATGATCAGACCGGGTGCAACCTGGACGTATTCGTTGTGCAGAACCTTGAAACCGGCCCTCGCTGTAACGTTCATGGCCTGATCGATTCCGGCAAAATATTCATGATTGCCGCTGACGGCATATTTACCCAGCGGGGTTGTTACTGCCGCCAGCATATCGGTCATAGCACGGTAGCTTGAGCCTGTTTCACGGCGTGACAGGCGTCCATCGATGAAATCCCCGCTGGAAACCAGCAGATCCGGCTTTGCCTCTTCAATCGCCTTGATGATCCGCCTCATCTGTCTTTCGCGAATAATCAGCCCGATATGCACATCCGATACCTGCACAACCCTGATTCTGCCTACCGATGGCGGTATTTTGTCTGTTTTGATCGTAACCCGGACCGGATGTATTGTGGCTGCTTCATACAGACCATACAGTGTGGAAATGGTGGCCATAAGCAGGATAATGACCATGCTTGCCCGTCTACCTCTGTCTGGCGAATGGAAGACGGTGGACCTTTTTTTGCGGAATGGGCAGCTGAGGATGGCAATGATGTCGGCTGCCAGGAACAGGGTTGTCAGGATGAAGATGAACCCCATCCAGATGAATCCGGGCCAGGCAATCATTGGGGCAATCTGGTCATATTCAAGCCTTTCAGCGGTTCTGACCAGTATTGGCGCGCATGTCAGCAGGAGCAGGGTGCAGAAGAGCAGGGCGGCAGCCTGCCTCGAAAACCTGAAGGCGCGGAGCAGCTTCAGGAACAGGTAAAGGTGCATTCCGCCATAGATTGAAAAGAAGGTCAGCAGGAAGAGTGTCATTTGACATGCTCCTTGACACCGCCAAAGGTCAGGCGGTGCACCTTGGTTGGACCCAACTGGCGGATGGCCTCCATATGGCTCTGGCAGCCATAACCCTTGTGTGCCGCAAAGCCGTAGCCAGGGTATTCCTGATCAAGCTGGCACATCAGTCTGTCTCTGCTAACCTTGGCAATGATCGAGGCGGCAGCAATGGAGAGGCTGAGCGAGTCTCCCTTCTTGATGGTCTTCTGCTGGATTGTTGAGGCGATGGTTGATATGCCGTCAATCAGTAGCAGATCCGGCCTTGGAGTGAGCTGATTGACCGCTTCCAGCATGGCATGCCGTGTTGCCTGGAGAATGTTGATCCGGTCGATCAGCTGTGGGCTTCCGAAGCCGACCCCGATCGAGATTGCCACTGAGCGGATTTCATCGAAAAGCTGTTCACGTTTGGCCGGTGACAGTTTTTTGGAATCATCCACACCGTTGATCCGCAGGCCGGGAGGCAGAATGACCGCCGCAGCCACAACCGGACCGGCAAGTGTGCCACGCCCGGCTTCGTCAATTCCGGCAACGGTTTGGAAACCGTCTTCAGATGCCCGGGTTTCAAAGGCCAGTTTGTCTGTCTGTTGGGTTTCAAAAAGGGTAAATTGTTTCATGGGGTGGATTATAGGGATGAAAATGGAATAGTGGTAGCCAATTCTGATTTAAAGCCAAAGTGGGTACCCTGATTCAATGATGCTCGGTGGCAGTATACGAACCGTTGCCACAGTTTCACCTTCAATTTGAAATTGAAATCAATTCCGCATGGAACTGTTCTGATCATCAGCAGATTGTAGCTGAAATGAAAAAAGCCCCGCTTGGCGGGGCTTTGATCAATTACTTTGCGACTGGAATATATTTCTTTTCGCGGATTCTGGCTGCCTTGCCGCGCAGCTTGCGCAGGTAGTACAGTTTTGCACGACGAACGTGGCCGCGGGTTACTATTTCGATTGCCTCAAGTGTTGGTGAGTGAAGCGGGAAAACCCTTTCAACACCAATTCCGTTGGATATCTTGCGAACGGTGAAGGTTTCACGCAGACCGCCGTTCTGGCGGGATATTACAACGCCCTGGTAGGCCTGGATACGCTGTTTGTCGCCCTCGATAATCTTTACCTGCACCTTTACCGTATCACCTACTTTGAAAGTAGAGATATTCTTCTTCATCTGGTCTAATTCCAAAAAATCAATAACGTTCATTATAATCTTCCTCCATGTCTCTCTTTGTTGCAATTGTATGAATCTACTGATGTCCTCTCAACCGGTCCAGCATGATTGCAGCTGCTGATCTGACTGATAGGTGATTATATCTTCCGGCACCGTTGATTGGTGCAAGTATATGGTCTGCCTTTGAAAAACATTCCTCTGTCAAGCCCCATCCCGTACCAAGCAGCAGAAGATGTGGTGTCAAAGGGTCAGCATCCAGCATCTGGCGTAGTCTGTCGCAACTGATTGAGTTGTTGCGAGCTGCTGCACCAGTAATAACCGTTTTAACCGGTTGAGGAAAAGACTCCTGGAAATCTGCTGTCGCAGCTTCAAGGGTACTACAGATGCGAACAATCTCGAGAGCCTGTTGGCGGTCAGGGTTATATGTTGCCCCCCAGCCTTCCTGCCAATGACCGCTGATGCGCTGGGCGAGGTTTCTCTGTTCCAGTGCCGGTGTCACAATGTAAAATCGATCCAGTCCAAAGGTTCTGGATGAACGTGCAATATCATGCAGGTCCAGATTTGTAAGCGCGGTTGTCACCACTTCATGGTGCTTGTTGTAGACCGGATAGTGGAGTAATGCTATGGCCAGATTCGACATCAACGGGATCATATCTGCTCCAGTTGTGCCAGAATCTTTTTGTCTTCTTTTGTCAATGTCACCCTGCTGATCAGATCCGGCCTTAATTGAAGCGTCTTCTTCAGCGATTCCTGGCGACGCCACTTTCTGATCAATTCATGATTGCCGGAAAGGAGTACCGGTGGAACTGCCAGACCACGGAATTCAGGTGGCCTTGTGTATTGAGGGTGCTCCAGCAGCCCATCGCTGAATGAATCGAATTCCGCCGAGTCGCCTGATCCAAGCACCCCTGGAATCAAGCGGGTAACCGCATCCAGAATGGCCATGGCAGCGATCTCTCCGCCGGAAAGTACGAAGTCACCCAGTGAGATGTCCTCCTGGACGTATAGCTCACGGATCCGCTCGTCGATCCCTTCGTAGCGTCCGCAGATGATGATCAAACCCTGGTGGCTGGCCAGTTCTTCTGCCAGTGAATGGCTTAGCGGTCTGCCCTGTGGTGACGTCATTACAACCGTTGAGCCGGGTCGGCTTGCTTTGATGGCGTCAATACAGGCTGCAAGCGGCTCGACCTTCATGACCATACCGGCTCCGCCGCCGTAAGGGGCGTCATCGGCTACCTGGTGTTTATCCGTTGCATAATCACGGATGTTGTGAATCGCAATATCAAAGAGCTGTTTTTCTCTCCCGCGGCGGATGATGCTTTCATCAAATGGGCCGCTGAACATGCCGGGGAAGAGGGTTAAGATGTCAAAATTCATAGATCCAGAAGGCCTTCCAGCGGTGTTATCAGGATGGTGCCTTTTTCCAGATCAATATTGCTGATTACATCGGCAATGGCTGGGATCAGATATTCTCTTCCATTACCCTTGACCACATATACATCGCTGCTGCCGGTTTCAAAGATATCAGCGACCGTTCCGAGTTCAACGCCATCTATCGTTGAAACATGGAGTCCCATCAGGTCACACCAGTAATATTCGTCCTCTGCTGGTGCTGCAAACTGGCTGCGATAGATGCATATCTCGCTGCCAATGATCGGCTTGACCATGTCTATATCGTTCAGTCCTTCAAAGCTGACCAACAGCTTGCTGGAGTTTGCGGACAGGCTTTTCAGACGGTATTGTCCGGTTGTGCCGTTTGCAAATCTGATCGTTATGTCTTTAACACCACTCAGGTTCTCAATGTTGCCTGAAAAAGAGTGTACTTTTACAAAGCCTTTGATCCCGTGGGTTGAGGTGATCTTCCCGATCGGGATCAGAATGTCATTATCTGTCATTACTCTACGATCTTGAGGATAGCTTTTTTGTTATCCTTGGTGGAAACGGCATTGAGGATAGTGCGGATAGCCTTGGCTGTCCGGCCTTCCTTGCCTATGATGCGGCCCATATCTTCTTTCGCAACGGTCAGTTTAATGACCAGTGTATCCTCTTCCATCTCTTCAGCCGCCAGAACTTGGGCAGGGTCATCTACGAGTGACTTGGCAATGGTTTCAACAAGTGCTTTCATGTCAGATTCCTTTGCTCATCTAGGATATCCGGCGTACCGGAGGTGGATGCATGGATATGTACAAGCCTTTTCTGCTTAGGCAGCCTTGATGATGCCGGCTTTTTTGAGCAGCTGCTTGACGGTATCGGTCGGCTGTGCACCTTTTTCAAGCCAAGCGACGATCTTATCTTCTTTCAGTTTATATACAGCAGGGTTTTTGGTTGGGTCATATGTACCCATGTTTTCAATGAAACGGCCATCCCTGCGGCTACGCTCGTCGGCAACAACTACCTGATAGAAAGGTCTTTTTTTAGCGCCTGCACGAGCAAGCCTGATTTTTGTAGCCATGGTAAATCCTCCTGAATCAATTCTCTCTGATTTTTAAATATTTAAGTCTTTTCTTCTAACCAAAAGGGAGCATACCCTTGCCGAGTCCGCCCATTCCCTTGAGGAGTCCTTTCGGGCCCATCTTCTGTAACTGTTTTACCACTTTTTGCGCCTCTGTAAACCTTTTGAGGAGCTGATTTATCTCCTGAACGGTTGTTCCGCTCCCTTTTGCGATTCTCAGGCGGCGGCTTCCGTTGATGATTGTGTGGTTTGCGCGTTCGCCCGGGGTCATTGAGCGGATAATTGCTTCTATGCGTTTGATTTCCTTCTCACCTGGCTGGGCACCCTGCATCTGTTTCATCATCTTGCCCATGCCGGGGATCATGCTCATGATCGATTCCAGTGAACCCATCTTTTTTATCTGCTGCATTTGGGCAAGGAAGTCTTCCAGATCAAACTGGTTCTTTTTGATCTTCTGGTTAAGTCGCTCTGTTTCCTGTTCGTTGAAAACAGATTGCGCCTTCTCAACCAGAGTTAATACGTCACCCATGCCCAGAATGCGTGAAACCAGACGATCGGCGTGGAATATCTCCAGTGCATCCAGTTTTTCACCCAAGCCGACGAACTTGACCGGTTTGCCGATAACTGCCTTGATGGAAAGGGCGGCGCCGCCTTTGGCATCTCCATCCAGCTTTGTCAGAATCACGCCGGTCAGGGAGAGCTGATCATTGAAGCCACCGGCGACGTTGACAGCTTCCTGACCGGTCATTGCGTCGGCAACAAAGAGTATCTCCTGTGGTTTCACGGCGCTGCTGATCTCTGAAAGCTCGTTCATCAGGAAGTCATCAATCTGATGACGTCCGGCAGTATCAAGGATGACGGTGTCGTAACCGTTAAGTTCTGCAAACTTCATAGCGGTTGTACAGATGTCAACCGGCTTCTGGTCGGCAGAGGAGTTGAAAACCTCGATGCCGAGCTGCTTGCCTACGATCTGCAGCTGTTGAATTGCAGCAGGCCTGTATATGTCAGCCGGAACCAGCAGAGGTCTTCTCTTCAGTCCCTTCAGGTGACGTGCTAGCTTGCCGCAAGAGGTTGTCTTGCCGGCTCCCTGAAGCCCGACCATCATGATGGCAACGGGTGGTTTTACAGCAAGGTTGAGACTGTTATCCTCATGGCCACCCATGACGGCTACCAGCTCATCGTGAACGATCTTGATAACCTGCTGTCCCGGAGAGAGGCTTTTCAGTACCTCAAGGCCAACGGCCTTGCTGCGGACATTTTCAACAAAATCCTTGACGACCTTGAAGTTGACATCCGCTTCAAGGAGGGCCAGGCGAACCTCGCGCAATGCTTCCTTGATGTTGTCCTCAGACATGACACCATGGCCGCGGAGTTTTTTGAATGCCGCTTCAAGTTTTTCGGATAGGCTGTCAAACATTGCTGAGTATAGTTTCCTGGACAATGGTAGGATTATAAAGGGGATCAATATAGAGTACGTAACGCTAAACTGTCAAGAAATATTTGTTTTATAAAGTTTTATTGTCCATGGAACCGCCTGGTGCATTCTGGTGGCGCCGAAAAATGTGGTTGGAATGCACAGATGTCACTATTGTCTAGCGTTTTGTCCCCATATAGTGGTGAACTCGCCTGATCTGGACTGGGCGATAAAGGCTGGTAATAGTTCCGCCTCGGCAAGTGTCTGCATAATTCTTTCGCGTTCTTCGGGATCAAAGCGAATAGCCAGTCCACAGTCGGTTTGTAATCGCCGGGGGGCTGGTATCAGCAGTATCTGGAAACCGCCTTGTTTCAGAAGGTCCTCTGCTTGCATGACACGGTGTCCTGAATTGAATACGGCCAGCAGCTGTCCCTCTTCAACCATCAGTCTTTTATTGATGCTCATTTATCACTCTGTTTCAATTAATTGACAAAATCAGTCTTAATTTCTACTATGCCTGAAAGGGTTGATCATATGCAAGCTTCGCTGTCCCACATACTTGATTTTACCGCATTGGCCTTTCTAGTCAGTCTCCCATGCGGCTATATCCGTGGCGGCTGCCGCCGGTTCAGCGCGCTCTGGTTTCTGATGATTCATATGCCGATTCCCCTGATTCTGTTTCTAAGAATCAGGTCGGGGCTGGGGATGTCGCTGATTCCGTTCACCGTTGGCGGAGCCGTTGCCGGACAGATTGCTGGCGCCTATCTTAACCGCCGGAGGATGTCTTGAATTGAAAAATAAACGAGGCCGCATGCCTTTTCCAAAGCCGCTGTCTGACCTGCTGGAAGAGGGGTTAGCTGGATCCGGGCTTGCCGGGCGTTTACGCGAGGTCGGTATCTGGCGGGTCTGGCCTGAGGTCGTTGGCGCTGCCATTGCCAGTCGGGCACAGCCATTGCGGATTATTAACGGCACCCTGACCGTGACTGTCTCCAGCGGTCCATGGATGCAGGAGTTAATCTATCTCAAGTCGATGATGATCGCTAAGCTTAATGCAAAGCTTGGCGGTGATGTGGTCAAGGATATTATCCTCAGGTCTGGTCGGGTTGCCTTGAATCGTGAAGAACAGGATGAACCTGTCCCGGAAAAGGCAGTTTTGACTGCTGAACAGAACAATGAGATTGCGAGGCAGGCCGCCAGAATTCCTGATCTTGAAACGCGGCAGGCGTTTGTGGATCTGATGACGACCGCCTGGCAGTTTGGAAAACGAGATTGAAGCAGGTTGCCTGATAGTGGCAAATAATATGAACGAGGTATTGGAGAGAGAATGAACAAGCCAGAGGTAATTGTAAATCTATGGGCCATCCATGATGAGGAAGAAAGTGTCATTTATGGTCTTGCAGGTCGCGCTTATTATGCCGCCGGCACGGATGAGGAAAAAACGGATCTGTTGAAGAAGCTTGCCTTGACTGACTTTATGCTGGCAATCAGGTTGCCGGTGCCTGACCGCTTTACGGTTGAATCGGATGGTGAGACCCTGAAGGGGTATTGCAAGCTCAAGGAACTCTTCAATCCATCCACAACGCTCTTCTACGAGATGCTCAAGGCGCTGGAGAGTGATCTGGCCTATCGTCATAAAATGGAGTCCCGTACCGATGACGTGCCGGAAGCATTGAAGATGCCGGAAAATCCGGTTTTTGTCATTACTGCATTGGTGGAGGGGGATGACGGTTCGATTCGTGCTATTCCAGGTGAATAGGCAATCGTTGTAATGGATGCTGTTTTAAGATCAATTGTTGCCGGTGCAGATTTTATGCTGGAAATTTATTAACTATATTAGGGACTGCTAAATGAGAACTGTGACGGTTATTCTTCATATGCTACAGAGATCTATATTGGCAGTCCTGATTTTACTGCTGCTGTTTCTGAATGTTGTTCCATGCCAAGCTAATTCCCAGGATATTCCTTTAAAAAAGGTTCTGGTCTTTAACTCCTATCATCAGGGGTATAAATGGTCGGACGATATTATGAGCGGTATTGTATCTGTATTGGGAAGCAATACCAAATTGCAGTTTGAGTACATGGATACGCAGCGAATTGCCGATGCTGGGTATTTGCTCAAGCTTTCCGAAGTTTATTCCTACAAGTTCCGCAGGCAGCATTTTGATGCCATTATTGCTGCCGATGATCCCGCATATAATTTTCTGCTAAAATATCGTCATAAATTGTTTTCCGAGACCCCGTTGATCTTCTGCGGGGTTAATTTTTTTGTTGATTCCATGCTTAAAGGGCAGAAGAACGTAACTGGTGTTATTGAGGCACAGGATATTCGTTCAACGCTTGAGCTTGCCCTCAGGCTTCATCCCAAGACACGGGAGATTTATGTTGTCAATGACAGCTCTATCACCGGGCGTGCCATAGCAAAGGACCTGGAAAAGGTTATACCGTTATTTAGGAAGCGGGTCCGTTTTGTCTCCTTGTCTGAACTTGATATGGAACGGTTGGAGCAAAAGGTGGCGCAGTTGCCGTCAGACAGTTTGGTTCTGTATCTTATCTTTTTTGAAGACAGTAATGGCCGGCGTTTTTCCTATAACGAGGGGATTTCGAGAATTGCCAGGCATAGTCGGGTTCCAATTTACGGTGTATGGGATTTCTCTCTCGGTTACGGTATCGTTGGCGGCATGCTCACCAGCGGTTTCTATCAGGGTGAACGTGCTGCGCTCCTCACCAAGCGTGTTCTGTCCGGAGAAAGTGCAACAAGGATTCCGGTTGTCCGGCAGGGATCTAACCGTTATATGTTCGACAGTCCGCAGTTGAAGCGCTTTAACATCAAATTCAGTCAGTTGCCACCGGATAGTGTTGTTATCAACGAATCTTTTGCGGGACGAAAGCAGGTTCTGGTAATCAATTCATATCATTATGGAATGAACTGGACTGACGGTGTGGACTCGGGTATTTCTTCACATTTGGGGAATAAGGAAAATATCGATCTTTATTTTGAGTTTATGGATACCAAGCGCAATTCAGATCCGGAATATCTGCAGCGTATTTATCAACTTTACCGCTATAAATTCCGAGGCCGCCGGTTTGATCTGGTCATCACTTCGGATGATGATGCCTATAACCTGGTTCGTAAACACCATTCCGAACTTTTTCCCCATGTGCCAATTGTTTTTTGTGGGGTTAATTATTTTCAACCGGAGGATATTAAAAATGACAGGTTGATTACCGGTGTTGTTGAATCGGTTGATATGCGTAAAAATCTTGATCTGTTGCTGAAAATACACCCAGGAACCCGCAGGATTGTAGTTATAAACGATCTTACAGCGACTGGACGTTCTAATCGCAAACAACTGGATCGTGCCAGAGGTGATCTCAGTGGTGTCGAGTTTGATTTTTTTGAAGATATGAATATGTCTGAGATTGAAGAGCGCGTGGCCAGGCTTCCAGTAAATAGTGTGATATTCCTGTTGAGTTTCAATCGTGACAAATCCGGTAATGTTTTTTCATATGAAGAGGCCATTCATAGGATCGCGGCACGTGCCAAGGTGCCTATTTACGGTGTTTGGGATTTTTATCTTGGCAATGGTATCGTCGGCGGTATCCTGAGTAACGGATATTCTCAGGGGGAGATGGCAGGCAGGATAGGGGTGCGCATCCTAAAGGGTGAGAATGCGGAGCAGATACCTGTTGAACTGGATAGCCCAAATCGTTACATGTTTGACTACCGCTATCTTAAACAGCACGGCATCAATCCTGCTACCCTGCCGTCTGACAGTACGATTATCAATCGCCCTAATGCCATGATTGAAAAATATGGTCGCAGTGCGGCTGTTACGTTATTTCTTGTTGTGGCGGTGGCCGTGTACATGCTTTACAGGCGCAAAAAGGCGGCTGACCAACTTCGCCTGCTGGCAGCTACGGATCCGCTAACCGGTTTTTCCAATCGTCGCGCGGGGGTTGCCTATCTCAAGCAACTGATCAAATCGTCAAATCTGTTAAAGGTTACATTCACGCTCTGTTTTATTGATCTGGATGGTCTGAAGGCGGTTAATGATACCCAAGGGCACCTTGAGGGGGATCGTTACCTGCGTGAGGCTTGTCGGGTTCTGCAGCGTCGGACTCGTAAGGGTGATCTGCTCTGTCGCTATGGTGGTGATGAATTTATAATTGCCATCAGTAATTGTGATTTTAGACAGGCGCTACAGTATTGGGAGAAGATTGAAGAGGAAATACAGCTTTTTAACCAGTCAGGGGAGGCCGCCTTTAAGATCAGTATGAGTCGTGGTTTTGCGGTATATGATCCGGCTGCTCCCATGACAGTCGCGGAGCTGGTCGCTGAGGCAGATGCGGAGATGTACAGGTTCAAGCAGCAACGTAAAGCGATGGCGGGATGTCCCTGAAGGTGGGGTATGATCCGTTTTTTAATGATTGTCGGGGCGTTCACAGTATGGGTGAACGCCCCTTTTTTTTAGGCCCGTGTGAGCTGGCGGTATTTGATGCGGTGCGGTTGATCTGCCGCTGATCCGAGCCGTTTGCGGCGGTCCTCTTCGTATTCGGAATAGTTGCCGTCGAAAAAGACTACATTGGAATCACCCTCAAAGGCCAGGATGTGTGTGGCAATGCGGTCCAGAAACCAGCGGTCATGGCTGATGACAACGGCGCAGCCGGCAAAGTTCTCCAGTGCCTCTTCCAGCGCCCTCATCGTATTTACGTCCAGATCGTTGGTCGGTTCGTCAAGCAGCAGCAGGTTGGCCCCCTCTTTCAGCATTCTGGCCAGATGAACCCGGTTGCGTTCTCCCCCCGAGAGCATGCTGACCTTTTTCTGCTGATCCGAGCCGGAGAAGTTGAATCTTGAAACGTAACCACGCGAATTAACATTGATCTTGCCGAGCTGGATCTGCTCGTCACCTCCTGAGATCGCCTCCCAGATGGACAGGTCCGCTTTCAGGGCATCCCGGGATTGATCCATGTAACCGAGCTTGACGGTTTCACCAATGCGGATGGAACCAGCGCTGACATCTTCCTGGCCGGTAATCAGCCGGAAAAGGGTTGTCTTGCCGGCACCGTTGGCGCCAATGACACCGACAATCCCGCCCGGAGGCAGATTGAAGGTCAGGTTTTCATACAGCAACCGGTCACCGTAGGCCTTTGAAACCTCTTTAAATTCAACGACAACTCCGCCCAGGCGTGGTCCTGGCGGGATGTAGATCTCAAGGTCGCGAGCCTGTTTGTCGCTTTCCTCGGCCAGCATCTGCTCGTAGGAGTTGATACGGGCTTTCCCCTTGGCGTGGCGTCCCTTGGGTGACATCTTGATCCACTCCAGTTCCCGCTGCAGGGTCTTCTGACGTTCAGAGGCATTTTTCTCCTCCTGTGCCAACCGGTTCTGCTTCTGTTCCAGCCATGAGGAGTAGTTTCCTTTCCACGGGATTCCCTCGCCACGATCCAGTTCCAGAATCCAGCCGGCCACATTATCCAGAAAATAACGGTCATGGGTGACGGCTATGACGGTACCGGGATAGCTGTGCAGGTGGTGCTCCAGCCAGGCAACTGTTTCCGCATCGAGGTGGTTGGTCGGTTCATCCAGCAGGAGGATGTCCGGTTTTTGCAGCAGCAGGCGACAGAGGGCTACACGGCGTTTTTCACCACCGGAGAGGACATTGATCGTAGCATCGCCTGGTGGGCAGCGCAGGGCATCCATGGCCATTTCCAGCCGGCTATCCAGATCCCAGGCATCCAGGTGGTCCAGTTTTTCCTGTAGTTCGGCCTGGCGTTCACAGAGCTTTTCAAAATCGGCATCCGGTTCGGAGAACTTGTCTGTAATGGCATTGAACTCGGCCAGCAGGTCAACAGTCTGCTGAACCCCCTCCTCAACAATCTGGCGGACGGTCTTGTTCTCATCCAGTTGCGGCTCCTGTTCCAGGTAACCGACTGTGTATCCGGCTGACAGGACCGCCTGTCCGTTAAAATCCTTGTCCACACCCGCCATGATTCTGAGCAGGGAACTCTTGCCGGATCCGTTCAGGCCCAGCACGCCAATTTTGGCGCCATAGAAATAGGAGAGGGAGATATCCTTGATAACCGGCTTTTTGTCATAAAACTTGCTGACTCGCATCATTGAATAGATGATTTTGTTTGGTTCAATTGCCACGTCGGTCCTCCTCATTTTTGATTCGACATTTTTACACGTCAGCGGCAAGCGGTGTCAACCGCTTTGGAACAAGCTGCCCTGTTCAGCCTTGTAACCAGCCAATAACTGTCTTGACATGCCTAGCCTAAAATGTACTATTTGCTTATAAACAGTGACGATTTTATAAAACGTCGTCAGGGTTTACGGACATTGTTGCAACCCATTTCATTAAAGTTAAGGGGGTTTGTTATGAATATCGATCTTCAGTCTGTTATCAGACGCTCAATCCAGACGGAAAAGAATGCCATGAATTTTTATCAGCTGGGTGCCCGGCAGATGGAAGATCCGGCAGCAAAGGCGGCTTTTGAAACCCTTGCCCGTGAGGAACGCGAGCATGCCGGCCATTTTTACAGTATCTATAAGGGGGATGATATCCCCTCGCTGGATGTTTTTCTGGATGCCCCACCCGATAATGAATCGGTTTGGGTTTCATCCATATCACACCTGATCAATAGCGATTTTAGTGAGCAAAAGGCCCTGGAACTGGCCATGGAACGCGAGGGTAAGCTCGAAAAAGCACTTGCCGAATCCGCAAAAAATGCGCTTGATCCCGAGGTGCGGGCGGTTTATGAGATGAACGTTAAAGAGACCCATGAACACTATCTGATGATTGAGGCCGAATATGCGCGGATTATGGGTATGGTTGACGAATCGGAGATGGATACCTACGTTAGGGAATAGAACGCTGGATATTGTATGTTGTATTAAAAACAGATTGTATTTGGTATGCCGGAGGAATTAGCAGCGATGGCGGATATTGAAATTCCGAACCACGAAGAGCTGGAAGAGCATAAAAAGGATCAGTTTTCCAAAAGGGTTGCACTCTGTACGGCGTTGTTTGCCGTCGTGCTAGCCATAACCTCGCTTGGTGGTAACAATGCGGCCAAGGATATGATGCTCTCCCAGCAGCAGTCATCCAATCAGTGGGCCTATTACCAGTCCAAGGTTATGCGCGAGCATATCTACAAACTTGAAAAACAGCGTGCCGAGGCATTGCTGCTGGAACGTGGGGCTTCCATGCCGCAACAGGCCAGGGAGATGTATGCCAGAAATCTTCAGGGCTATGCCGCAGAGGAACGGCGCTATGCCACTGAAAAGCTGGAGATAGAGTCCAATGCCAAAAAGCTGGAAAAGCAGCGTGATATCGGCGTTGCCAAGGATCCTTATTTTGATTATGCCGAGGCGTTGTTGCAGATCGCAATCGTTATGGCATCGATTTCGATTCTGGCAGGTTCCCGTCCGGTCTTTTATATCTCCATCGCTTCGGCTGTTATGGGGGCATTTCTATGCCTTAATGGTTATCTGCTGCTGTTTAAAATTCCCTTTCTGGGCTGATGTTGCATCCGAATTAACGTTTGTTTTACGTGCTCTGTTGTTTTATCTCTGATGGTCATTCCGTTTGTACGGGTTGCCGGCCTGTTTGCAGAAACATCCTGCTGGCGCCTGAAAAGAGCTGAAGAAATCGTCTGAAATGCCGATGTGTAGAACAAGGAACAGGTTTTTCGGTAATTTAATCTAACGGGGTTTGCAGTGTCAAAAACAGTCGAGATGAAAATAGCGGCAGATATCGAATACCGGGTAATCGGTAATTTCTTCGGATTGTTGATTGCCTCTGGCGGCCTGCTGGCTGGCACAATGATGTCGATGAGAAGCCTTGACTACTGGCTGGAGGATATTGTACCGCTGATTCTGGTTGCGTTTCTGGCCTACCGTCTCATGCGCAACCTGCTCAATACCATGATTGCATACCCTGGCACTGTCACCCCTAAAAGAAAACCTGTTTCCAAAGAAAATATCCAGCGCATTCATGCTGCCGTTGCCCAGTTGCCTGAAGCTGTCAACTATACACCGGAGCAGGTGCTGGAAGAGGTCTCGAGGAGGATTGAGATCCAGAAGGCAGAAGCTGCCAAGAAAAATCGATAACTGAATCGAAGGAACCATGGCCGAAACCAAAAAACTTACCGTCGAAAATATTGCCCACCTGCTTAAAAAAAATAATTTGATCTCAACAGAACAGCTGGATGACATTGTCAGCCGCTCCAGGAAACAGGAACAACGCCTGTTTTCCGCCCATCAGCATGCCGGTTCCAGGCGCCCACTGGCTGCCCAGGATCCTGTATCGCCCGGCGAGGTGATTGCCTCTTTCAATATCGAACTGCCTGGCAAAAGCGGCAAATATCTGACCGAAGATCTGATCACCGAGACCATAGCTGAAAAGCTCGCCATGCCTTATCTGAAGATCGATCCGCTCAAGCTTGATTTAAGCGTTGTAACGGCGCACATTCCCAGACCATTTGCCTTGAAAAACCTGATTGTTGCCGTGGCGGAGGCCAATGGTGTTCTGACGGTTGCGGTCGCTGATCCGTTCAATAGCCATGTGATTGATGAACTTGCCGATGCCCGCCGGCTTGAAATCAGGCGCGTTTTAAGCTCCAAGAGCGATATTCTTAAAATTCTGCAGGAGTTCTATGGTTTCAGGGCGTCGGTTATGGCGGCCGAGGCCGAGGCATCCAGTGCAGTTGATCTTGGCAACCTTGAACAGCTGGTCAGGCTGAAGGGACAGCATGAGATTGCGGACAATGACAGGCATGTTGTTGCCGCGGTAGAGTTTCTCCTGAAATATTCCTACGATCAGCGGGCCAGTGATATTCACATCGAACCAAAACGTGAAAAATCGTTGATCCGCTTTCGCCTGGATGGTGCCCTGCATAATATCCATGAGATTCCCAAGCCGCTGCATGCGCCGATTTTATCGCGAATCAAGCTGCTGGCCCGGATGGATCTGGCGGAGAAACGACGTCCCCAGGATGGTCGTATCAAGACCCATTTCAATAACAAGGATATCGAACTGCGTGTCTCCACCGTACCGGTCGCCTTTGGTGAAAAGGTCGTTATCAGGATCTTCGACCCGGATATCCTGCTCCAGGATCTGAACAGCATGGGCTTTTATGATCGTGAGATGAGGCTTTACGATTCCTTTATCCATCGTCCGAACGGGATTATTCTTGTTACAGGCCCGACTGGCAGCGGCAAGACGACGACTCTCTATTCGACCCTGCGGGCGCTCTCGTCACCGGATGTCAATATCGTCACCGTTGAGGATCCGATCGAGATGGTCATGGAGGAATTCAACCAGATCGGTGTCCAGCAGTCGATCGGGGTTGGTTTTGATACGATTTTGCGTAATATTCTCCGTCAGGATCCGGATATCATCATGATTGGCGAGATCCGCGACCGAGAAACGGCGGAAAACGCCGTCCAGGCCGCCCTGACCGGCCATCTGGTTCTCTCCACGCTGCATACCAATGATTCGGTATCATCGATCATCCGTCTGATTGACCTTGGGGTGCCGCCGTTTCTGATCTCAGCCACGATGGTTGGCATTATTGCCCAACGTCTTGTTCGCAAGATCTGCCCGCACTGCAAGCAGGAGCGTTTGCTTACCCATGATGAGCAGGACTACCTGCAGATGGGGCGCAAGCTCCATAGTGTCTGGTATGGCGACGGCTGCAAGGAGTGTCGTGGAACCGGTTACAAGGGGCGGACCGGCATATTCGAGGTGCTGGATATGACCGAACGTTTGAAGGCGATGATTACAGGGACTGTGGAGTTGGCGGATCTGCTCAAGGTTGCCGGTGAGGATGGGCTGGTTAACCTGCGTCAGGTGGCCATACGCAAGATGCTGGAGGGAGAGACCACCTACGAAGAGGTTGTCTCCATGACCGGTTGATTGACGGTTCTGTTTTGCGGGATCAGCAATATCAAGGGCGGGAGGGCTATACAGGCTTTCCCGTCTTTTGCGTTTGAGTGGGCTCTTTTTACCGGCAGTTTATGGGAGTCCGGTTTACCCTGTTCTGACTGTCTGAAATTGACGGGCCGGTAAATCGGGATATACTTGATACTGTTTGATTTGCAGTCGAATCCATTTGGTTTGATCGTGTGAGAGACCATGAAAGAAGCTATGTTTTATGAACAGGGGCAGGGTTTGACGGTGCGTTGCGGTCTTTGCCGATTCCGGTGTCAGATCAGGGAGGGCGAGCGTGGCAATTGCAGGGTGCGTGAGAACAGGGGCGGCATCCTCTACAGCCTTGTCTATGGCATGCTCTGCGCCGAGCACGTCGACCCCATTGAAAAGAAGCCGCTTTTTCATGTTCTGCCTGAAAGCAGTACCTATTCGATTGCCACGCTGGGGTGCAATTTCCACTGTCATCACTGTCAGAATCATACCATTTCCCAGATCCCGCCAGGCGCGGTCATTCCGGGGGTGGAGCGTTCACCGGCAGAGGTCGTTCAGCAGGCGCTGGCAAGCCAGTGCCGTTCGATTGCCTATACCTATACCGAGCCGACGGTCTTCTTCGAGTTTGCCTATGACACGGCCCGTCTGGCACGACAGGCAGGTCTGCTGAATATCTTCGTCACCAATGGCTACATCAGTAGAGATGCGCTGACGGCGATTGCCCCATATCTGGATGCGGCTAATATCGATTTGAAGGGGTTCAGTGAGGGCTTTTACCGCGATATCGTTCATGCCCGTCTGTCCGAGGTGCTTGATTCGATTATCGAGTATCGCCGTCAGGGGATCTGGATTGAACTAACCACCCTGATCATTCCGGGGCTCAATGACTCCGAACAGGAGCTGCGCGGGATTGCCGGATTTATTGTCAATAACCTCGGGGTGGATACCCCATGGCACGTGACCCAGTTTTATCCCACATACAGGTTGCTGGATCGCAACGCAACACCGGTGGAGACCCTGCGGCGAGCCCGTGAGATCGGTCTGGCAGCCGGGTTGCGCTATGTCTATGAGGGGAATGTTCTTGGCGAGGGGGGGGAGAATAGCTGGTGTCCATCCTGTTCAGCGCTGCTGATAGAACGTTATGGTTTTCGGATCGGGACCAACCGGATTCATGCTGGGGCCTGTCCCGACTGCGGCACAATCATACCCGGCATCGGCATGTGACTGTTAACAGGGTTTTGAAAAACTATTGCGGAGAGCCGTCTGCTGCGTTGCGCGGTACTATCAACCTTGGCTAACTACCTGTTATGCCTCGGCTGCTCCGTTTCGTGCGCCTTGCATCCGGCCTTCCTCATGACGTTTTCAAAGCCCTGTTAATCGTTGAAAATACCTGCTGCAGAGGAGAGGTTTTATGCAACTGGAGATACATGACGTCAAGATTGATTATCCTGAAGGATGCAACATTATTCTCGGCCAGACCCATTTTATCAAGACGGCCGAGGATCTCTACGAGATCATTGTCACTACGGTACCCCAAGCCCGTTTTGGTCTCGCCTTTAGCGAGGCGTCCGGGCCATGTCTGATCCGCACAGAGGGGAATGATGACGGGCTGATCAAGGGGTGTGTAACCGCCTTGAAGGCCATCGGCGCCGGTCATCTCTTCTGCATCCTGCTCTCTGAGGCCTATCCAATCAATGTTCTCAACCAGATTAAAAACTGCCCGGAGGTTTGCCAGATTTATTGTGCCACGGCCAACCCGCTTCAGGTGCTTGTTGCCTCAACATCACAAGGGTGGGGCGTGGTTGGTGTGATTGATGGCTTTCCGCCCAAGGGTGTCGAATCGGATGAAGAACGGCAGGAACGCCGCGACCTTTTGCGGCGAATTGGTTATAAACGATGAACATCTGAATGCCTGTCATGGTTGAGTGATAAGATCTCATTAAATGGATGGTTTTTTAGATTTTGTGCAAAATTATGGGCAGGTCTGTGCTATATCTTGATAGCTGAGCCTCTTGCAAAAGACCTTTGTGCTTATTGCGTCTTGGTCTCAGCTCTGGTTTTAAACCGTAATAGACGGATCTTCCCGTAGAAAATCAGATCAACAAGGAACCATCATTTTGAAAATATGGATTGATGCCGACGCATGTCCGCGGGTGATCAAAGAGATTGTGTTTCGCGCTTCCCAACGTCTTGATTTGCCCGTCACTCTTGTCGCAAACAAGAGCCTTTCCAAACATAATACAAACCTGGTTGAATCAATCGTTGTTGCTGATGGTCTGGATGTGGCGGATGATTATATCGCCGGGCATGCTGCCGTGGATGACCTGGTTATCACCGCCGATATTCCGCTGGCAGCCCGTGTCGTTGCCAATGGTGGCGTTGCCCTGGATCCGCGGGGAGAGCTATACACGGAAGAGAATGTGGGCGAACGCCTCTCCATCCGGGATATGATGATGGAACTTCGCTCCGGTGGGCTGGCTTTGGGTGGGCCAAGCCAGTTCAGTCTGACGGACCGGCAACGGTTTGCCTCATCGCTCGATCGTCTGCTGACCCAGATGGTTCGCGGAAAACGCCCGCTATAGTTTGTAAGATAATGTTTCAGGAGATGTAGATGATCGGACCGCTTGTAAATTTCAGTGCAGTTGCTTTGGGTTGTTTTGTTGGATTCACCTTCGGCGGACGTTTGCCGGAGCGGGTAAAGAAGAACATGCCGTTGACCTTTGGCTGTGCATCAATGGCGATCGGGATCAGTATGATTTCCCAGGTCAAGCAGATTCCAGCTGTCATTATTGCCCTGCTGATCGGTTCGCTTGCCGGTGAACTGATTAATTTCCATGCCTTACTTGAATACTTCTCCAAAATGGTTTACGGAAAGCTGGCCAAATCAGGACACAGTTATCATGGCATGACCTTTGAAAACTTCTCGGTACTGTTCAGTAGTCTGCTGGTGATTTTTTGCTTCAGTGGTATGGGTGTTGTCGGCTCGCTGGATGAGGGGATGACGGGGGATCCATCGCTTTTGATCGTAAAGGCGTGTCTGGATTTTCTGACGGCAATTATATTTTCTGCCAATATCGGCTATAGCCTGCTGGTCTTTGTATTACCCATGTTTGCAGTTCAAAGTTCGCTCTATCTGGGTGCCAGCTCGATTAATGCCCTGCTGACGCCGACGATTGTCAGTGATTTCAAGGCAACCGGCGGGATCTTGATGCTGGCGGCCGGTTTCAACCTTCTGGAGTTGAAAACCTTTCGCCTTTTGAACATGTTGCCGGCTGTCTTTATTGTACTGGTTGTATCTGCAGTTTGGACCTATCTGATTCGTTGATCTTCCCGTTCGTCTCAATTTCAACTGTTATCTGCGCTGGCCTGTCTTGAGCTCATCTCTGCCTGGAAACCGGAATGATGGTCTTCGCCAGAATAATTCCGACTATGGCAGCGGCCAGGCTGAGCATGGCCCCCATCTTTGCGGCCCCCTTGATGGCGGTGTCGCTGAATGCCTCGCCGGCAACGAATAGGGCGACTGTGAAACCGGTTCCGGCAATGATGCCGGTCAGCAGCAGTTCTCTTCCCCGCATGCCGTTCGGCAGTCCGAAACCGAATCTGTCTGCGAGCATGGCAAAACTGAAGATGCCGGCGCTCTTGCCGACCAGCAGTGAAATCAGCACCAGCCAGGTTACTGTTGACACGCTGGAAAATTCTACCCCTGCATTGGCCAGGCCAAACATGAACAGGCCGAAATCGACGATGACCTTCCATTCGTGTTCGAACTGGTGGATTGGCGAACGGTCGCTGGGATCAATTTCGAAGATATGCTTGTGTTCATGTCTGCGGTGGGGCAGGAAGGGAATAATGAATACAAGGGCCAGTGCCGGGTGCAGGTGAGCGTGGTGCAGCCCCAGCCAACTCAGTGTGCCGCCGATCAGCAGATATGGCCAGTAACTCCCCAGGCGCAGTTTGCGCATGCAGAAAGCGGAGAGGATGCCCAGGCCGGTCAGAAGAAGCCAGAGCGGTTCGGTTGGCATGTTTGGGTCTGGATAGAAGATGGCAATGATGACTAGGCCAATGGCATCATCGGCAACCGCCAGCAGCAGCAGGTATGAGACCGCTGGATGGGTTGGGCCGAAGACCAGCCGGGCGGCTAGCCAGGCCAGGGCGATATCGGTGGCGGTTGGTATTCCCCAGCCGTTGGCGAGCTGCGGCGTTCCGGCCATTTGGTTGAGCAGAAGGTAGACGGCCACCGGGCCAATAACACCGCCGATGGTTGCCATCAGCGGATTGATTGCCTTTGACGGCGGATTCAGGTCCCCGCCCGGAAGGCAGCTCTGGGTTATTTCAACGGCGGCAATGGCAAAGAATAGTACCATGAACAGTTCGTTGGCGATGAAGTGAAACGAGAGTCCCCACCAGAGCGGTTTTTCGATAAAATAGCGGTACCCCTCCGGGTTCAGGTTTGACCAGATAAGCGCCAGAATTACACCGCCGATGAGCGGTATGGAGAACTCCCGCAGGAGATTGAGGTGTCTTTTCATTGTTTAAACCTTAGTCCGCTTTATTTGTAGTAATTCTTGATCAGCTTTTTTTCTGTTCTGCTCCGCCATTTTCCATTTACCAGCTCCTCTTCGCTGATCGTGACATATTCACTGTTTGGATCCGTTGCATCTTCAATGATGCGGTGGATCGGTTCCAGACGGTTTCCTTTTATCCTGTATTCCACAGATTCATGGTAGCAACAGCCGCTTTTGGCTGCGGTTTTGATTAGCTTTTTTGATGTATCCAGCTGGAAAAAACCCAGGGTCTCCAGAATCAGGTTTGTCAATGGTTCGTTGAGAACAAATTTTCTGCTGGCAGGGTTGTAAAGGTAGACATCATAACTGGGGCCGCCGTATGAACCGTTGTTGCCGTTCTGGATGGCGAGGTCTTCATGGCCGTCAAAGTTGAAATCGCCGACATTGATGACCCCTTGGTATTCGTAGAGTTCTGCCGAATTGATCAATGGCTCTGATTTGTCCGTAAAGCTCAGAAAGATGTTCTCCATGCGGAAGGTCTGTAATTGCCTTTTTGAGGACTTGGCCAAGACCGTTACGGCTCCACTTCCCTCGCAACTCCCCATGGTCTCCTTGTTGTTCTGATCGCAATCCTTGTCAAACTGAATCGTGAAGTCGTATTTGCCGGATGCACTGTTGATCTGGAAGCTGTTCAGTTCTTTGGCCAGGGGTGCTTTTGTGGCGCTGAATAGTAAAAAGCTTGTTGAAAGAAGTATGCTCAGCAGGTTGGAGATGATTTTATTCAACATGTTATTTTACCCCCCTTTGTGATTTGAAACGGATTATGCTGGTTCTTTTGTAAATCTGCTGTTTCGGTCTGTTGATGTGCAATTTTAGAGCAAATTGGGGTGAGGTCAATTGATTTCGGGTGAGGGGTGTACAAATCCCGATGCCGGATCTCTGGCGATAAGCGGTTGAAGTGTATCTCATTAAGGGGTAAAGTAGCGGCTCTTTCAACAGCCAAGGGGGTTTTGTGTCCAAACGTATGCCAAAGATGCTTTATGCCGATGCCAAGGGAAATATCTTCGATCACCCCGAACTCTGTATGGCCGGGATGAATGGCGATGAACTGCTGCTGCCCGATGATTGCGAGTTGATCCCGCTACCGGAGGATAGCCGTCTGTTCACCATGCCGTCCATGCCTCCGATTGCATGGGACAAACGCAAGAAGGCGTTTGTAACGGTTGACGAGGTCAGGGAGGGGCGCAGAGGGGTTAAAGTCCAGGCGGTTGCCGCATTCATGGCACCTGGTTACATGCGAACACTGCTGCCTGCCTGCGACTATAGCGCCAAGAAGGAACATCTGCCGCTCTGGTCATATACGGCGGTGGGATGGGATGAGGAGAGGGATTGTTTCGTTGTGGCGGCCACCAGGGTGGATAACAACCAGAACTGGAATCCGGCCAATTACGATGATCGGCTTCTCGACCCGCTTGTCCGCAAGATGCTGGCCGATCTGCCAAATAACCGTCTTTTGGAGCAACTCTCCCGTTGTGCCGTTGATTATCACTGCTTCGCGGCTAAAAATCTCTTCTTTCGCCGCTGGGAGGCGCCGCTGCCCACGTCGCCGGTCTGCAATTCGGCCTGCCTGGGTTGTATCAGTTTGCAGCCTTCCGAGTGCTGTCCGTCCAATCATGAGCGCATCTCGTTTGTACCGACTGTGGATGAAATCTGCGAGATTGCCGTCCCTCATCTGCAACAGGCAGAACAGGCCATCGTCTCCTATGGCCAGGGGTGCGAGGGTGATCCGATCATGCAGGCCGATACGGCTGCCGCCGCAACAAGGCGGATGAAGCAGGCAACATCACGGGGTACGGTCAATTTCAATTCCAACGGTTCCATGCCGGAGCGGATTGCCATGCTCTGCGATGCCGGGATGGACTCCTTCCGTTTTTCGATGAACTCGGTCAGGGAGGAACAGTACAGCCGCTATTATCGTCCCAAGGGGTATTCCTTCAGTGATGTCTGCCGATCTGTCAAGACCGCCAAGGATGCCGGGCGGTTTACAATGATAAATTATCTCGTTTCGCCAGGTGTCAGCGATGCCCCGCAAGAGGTGGAGGCGCTACTCCGCTTTGTTGGCGACTATTCCCTGGATATGATTCAGCTTCGCAACCTGTCCATTGATCCTGAATTTTATAATCGCGAGATGGGGGTCAAGGGGCGTGGTATTGGTATGTACCGACTGTTGCAGCAGTTAAAGGAGGCCTATCCACGCCTGCAGTTTGGCTATTATAACCGGACAAAGGAGAACTTTTATCCGGATGGTTATGAGCTGGGATGGCCGCTAAGGGATTGATTCGTTTTTTAATCGCAGTGACGTGACAGAAGGAATCGTTTCAGAATTACTTGTAGGGGGAGAAGGTTATGCAGATTTTGTGGGACATTTTTGTGCTGTATACGCGTGTGGCCCTGTTTTCATGGGGGGGCGGGCCGGCTTCACTGGCGTTGATGCAGCGTGAAACAACCGCTGCCATGTGGGTTCCACCAGGAACTACGGAAGCGGTGCCTTGGGCAACGCCGCTGGAGTTCTCCGATGCGGTTGCCATTGGCAATGCGCTGCCCGGCCCGATTGCCCCGCAGGTTTCTGCCTATATCGGTTACAAGATGGCTGGAATGCCGGGTGCCATTGCGGCGGTGGCCGGTACGGTGCTGCCGACAACTATTCTGATGCTGCTGATGGTGGTCTATTTTTTCAAGATCAAGGATAGTCTGCTGGTTCAGTCCATGCTCAGGGCGGTTCGTCCGGTTGTTGTCGGTCTGTTGCTCTGGACCGCCTATGACATGGCGGTGACCGTGTTTGGCGTCAACCGGCTGGGGTGGGCCGGTTCCATGACAGTGGGCTGGGACAAGCTGTTCTTTGTGCTGGCGGCCTTTGCCATACTGACCATGACCAAGATCAACCCTGCTTTTGTAATTTTTGGTGCGGCCATGCTGGGTGGTTTTGTTTACCGGTAGGATGCAGTGTATGGTTTAGGGGAGCTTTTAAAGCCCTCCAGTTCCTGCTGTCAGTGGGAACCGGAGGGCTTTTTACGTGCAAGTGCCCTGATAGCCTGCCAGCATCCCTGTGGTGTGGCCTCGAAAACAACCACCTGTACACCTAACTGTTTTTCCAGTTCAGTAATGGAAACATCGTCCAGAAAAACCCCTTCACCCTCTTTGATCATCACGTCTGGTACCAATACGGCTTCACCGCAATCGCTGCCGATCAATTCCCTGATTATATCTCCACCAGATACAAGTCCGCTGACGGTTACGCTACTTCCAAAGAGCTGGTTTTCGATAGCGGCTGTTCGGATGCGGATGCCGGTTTTAAGGGTGAGTTTGTTCAGAAAATCGGCGACGAAAGGGTAGGCCGACTGGCCGGTGACAACGGTTATCGAGAGATCGCCAGCCGCCTTGACGGAGCGGATGGTCTTGGCGGCATCGGCCAGAAAGAGTGGGACCATGCCGACGCCATTTTCAATCTGCGGCAGATCGCCGTAGCTTTTCAGGGAGGGGAAGGGGAGCTGTGCCTTGAGGTAGAATTCATCGGCCAAAAACAGGAACGGTTCACCCAGCCTTTTGGCCAAGGCCGCTGCCCGTGGTTGCCATTGCCGGATAAAGTCGCGGGCGAATTCGCTATCGACTGGCTGTAAGCGGGGCAGGCCGTTGCGGTGAACAGTCAGACCGAGCGGTACAACGGCAATCGATTGTACAGATGGATAGAGCGATGCCAGATCGGAAACCGTTTGTTCCAGTTCCTTGGCGTCATTGATGCCTGGACAGAGTACCACCTGGGTGTGCAGACTGATGCCGGCGTCCGCCAGCTGCCGGAGCTGATCCATTATGGCCGGTATTTTTTCCCGGCCGAGCAGTTTCTGGCGAAGATCCGGGTTGGTTGCGTGTACGGAGATATAAAGCGGGGAGAGGCGTTGCTCGATGATCCGTGACAGTTCATTTGGTTTCAGGTTGGCCAGGGTGACGTAGTTGCCGTTCAGAAATGAGAGACGATAGTCTTCATCCTTGATATAGAGTGGCTTGCGCAACCCTTTGGGCAGTTGGTGCACAAAGCAGAACAGGCAGTTGTTACGGCAGTGTGCCGGCTGTGGGGGGGGGAAGTAGAGCCCCAGCGGTTCGGCCGGGTCGCGCTCGATTTCAATTTCCCAGATTTCACCATCGGGCTTGGCAATCTCCAGCAGCAGATCTTCCTCAGCGGCGCTGTAAAAGGTGTAGTCGATGATATCGCGGAGATGGTGTCCATTGATCGCTATCAGGCGATCCCCGCCTTCAATCTCCATTTCATCGGCAATTGAGCCGGGGGCGACGCTTTCGATGGTGAGAGTCTGTTTCAGCATCCCTTGTAGAACTCCGAATTGCGGTAGTAGTCAGCCAGTGAACGGAGGAAAATCTGCAGCACGGCCGCAACCGGTACGGCCAGCAGCATGCCCATGATGCCGAAGATCTGCCCCCCCACCAACAGGGCGACGATGGTTGTTAGTGGATGCAGTCCAACGGTATCGCCGACCACCTTGGGGGTGATGATCATTCCTTCAATCCCCTGAACGATACAAAACCACCCCAGGCAGAGCAGCGGGTGGAGCAGGTCGTGGTATTTGAGTAGTGCCATCAGCATGGAAAGTGCAATGCCGATGATGGTGCCAACGTAGGGGATGATGAAGGCTGCCCCGGCCAGGGTGCCGATGGCAACCGCCAGGTCGATGCCAATAAAAACAAGTCCGATGCTGTAGAGGACGGCCAGGATGGCACAGACCATCAGCTGGCCGCGGATGAAGCCGGAGAGCACCGTGTTGACCTCATTCAGCTTGGAAAAATAGGTGTCGCGGTAGCGATTGGGGATGAGTGAGTCGATGAATGTCTTCAGTTGCGGCATATCTGCCAGCAGGTAGAACAGGTAGAGCGGTATGATCAGATATCCAAGCAACGCCAGTATGACGTTGAGGGTCGAGCTGAAGGCCTGTTGGATAAATTTCAGCACCGGTTTGACCAGGTCAGGGGCGATGTTTTGCAGTTGCTGGGCCAGATCATCCATAAGGCTGTAGAGTTTGGCCGGGGTCTCTATGTCAAGGTAGCGTTTAATGTCTTTGGGTGTAATGTCGTAGATGTGCTGTGCGTATGCAGGGAGATTCAGCTGCATGCTGGAAAATTCGGAGCTGATCGAGATGATCATAAAAGTTGTGAAGCCGATGCTGGCAATAATGGTCAGGCTGAAGACGATGATTATGCTCGCAATGCGGTTCAGACCACGTTTTTCCAGTAATGTCACCATCGGGTTGAGGACATAGGCCATTCCCAAGGCGATGAACAGTTGCAGAAAAACAGCCGAGGAGTAATAGAGCATGGCGATACAGGTCACCAGCAGGATGACCAGGATGGCAATCAGGCTTTTTGTGTTTTTGGACATGGATATATGTTCCAGTAGCGGGCCTTCTTCGGAAACTCCGCTGAAGGCCCTGATTTTTATTGGTGCAGACGGAAGGAGCAGTCGACGGATGTTATCTTGGAGATGGCATGTTTATAGATCAGTACGTCACAGTTGGCATCCAGCAGGACTGAAAAGTTGTCGAATGATTTGATCAGTCCTTCAAGCTTTTCGCCCGACATCATGGTGATGATTACCTTTACCCGTTCTTTGCGGGACTGGTTGAGATACTGGTCCTGGATGTTGAAAGGCGTTTTCGACATGAACGTTACCCCTCCTGTTGGTTAATAAAATCAATTGAATAGGATGAAATATTAACAAAGTATTCCGGATATTCAAGCCATATTATATCCGGGTCTGCATTAAACCATGTCAATTGGCGTTTGGCATAGTGTCTGGTGTTGCGTTTGATAAGTTCGGTCATCTCTGTCAGCCCTGTTTCTCCGGCAAGATAGGCGACTGCCTCCTTGTAGCCAATGGAACGGAGCGGCTTCAAATCGCGGTTGTAGCCGGAGTCCAGAAGGCTGGATACCTCTGCAAGCAGTCCATCGGCCAGCATTCTTTCGACGCGGCTGTTGATTCGCTTGTAGAGCTCCTGGCGGTTGGTTTGTATGCCGATATTTAAACTACGGTAGCGTTTTTGGGCGAATGCGTGCTGCTGCTGATGGAGCGAAAGCGGTATTCCGCTCTGCTGATAGACTTCAAGGGCGCGGATGATCCGGAGCAGGTTGTTCGGGTGCAGCTGGGCGGCCAGTGCCGGATCCACACCCTTCAGTTTTTCCAGCATTGCCTGGTTGCCAATCCTTGCTGCTTCTGCGTGCAACGATTCCCTCAGATCCGGGTCACCGGAGGGGGAATCCACTAGGCCGTGGAGCAGGGCGCGGATGTAAAGACCGGTGCCGCCGGTAATGATTGGTGTCTTGCCACGTTTGACGATATCGCTGATGGCGTTGTCGGCGGCGTTGGCAAAGTCGGCTGCTGAAAAGGGGGTGTCAGGGGTGACGATGTCGATCAGGTGATGTGGTATGCCGCGGCGTTCCTCAATGGTTGGCTTGGCGGTTCCAATGTCCATGCCGCGATAGATCTGCATGGAGTCGGCATTGACGATTTCACCGCCGATCTGCTCACCCAGGCGCACGGCCAATTCACTCTTGCCGGAGGCGGTCGGGCCGCAGATAATAATCAATTTTATGTTGTGAGTGCTGTTCATATCCGTTTGAAGATCTTTTCCAGCTCTTTCAGTGTGATCGTGTGAGATACGGGGCGGCCATGGGGGCATGTGGCGGCAAAGTCGGTTTCGTCCATGCTGCGTAACAGCTCGATTATCTGGCGTATCTCCAGCTGTTTTACACCGCGGACAACGGAGTGACAGGCAATGCGGGAAAAGATCTCCTGCTCTGCCTCCTGGAATGCCGAGCTGGAGCCGAGTTGCGTCAGCTCGGCCAGGATGTCACGCAGCAGCTGAAGTTTGTCTGCCGTCTCGGCAAGTCTGGGAATGGCCGAGAGGATGACGGTATTGCCGCCGAATGGTTCGACCTCGAATCCCATTTGTGACAGTTCGTCCTGAAAACGTTTGACTGCGGCTGTTTCGGAAAAGGAGAGCTCGGCGGTCTCCGGGAAGAGCAGCTGCTGGGATTCGACACTGCCGGTGCCTTTTTGCGTCAGAAGGCGCTGGTATGCCACCCGTTCGCTGGCGGCATGCTGATCGATAATGACCAACTCTGCCCCGGATTGGCAGAGGATGTATTCCCCGTGGAACTGGCCAATGACGTTGAGCGAGGAAAAGTAACCTTGTGCGGTTTTTGGGTGGTTGTCAGCGGCAAATGGTGGCGTCGCCTCATGTACTGAATCGATGTCGCTGTTTTGATGGGATGGCTGCGGCGGTTGCGTTGCTATGTTGTGCTCCGTGTGGAACTGCATCGTCTGCTTCGGGATTTCCAGCGAACGTTGGGCAGCCGCTGCGATCCGTTCACGATAGGCCTGGTTTATTGTTGGACGTTCTGCAGACGCTGTCTGCTGCCTGTTTTCAAGCCAGGGGGAGCGGGCCAGCTGTCCGGCAATTGCATTTTGCAGTGTGTCGTGCACCAGGGCCTGGCGCCGGAAACGGACCTCGTGTTTTGTCGGATGGACGTTGACGTCAACCTCGTTGGCCTGGATCTTGATGAACAGTGCTACCAGCGGATAGCGGCCACGGTCGATTACGCCGCGGTAGGCCTGCATGATGGCGTGCTGGATTACCTTGTCACGGATGAAACGACCGTTGATGAAGGTGAAGATTGAGGCCGAGGTAGAGCGGACAAGGCTGGGCGATGAGATGAATCCGGTGATGGAGAGTTCGTTGCTGCTGAATTCGATCGGATGGAGGTGGCTGACACTCTCTTTGCCAATGGCCTGTGATAGCCGCCGCAGGAGGTTGCCACGCTGCAGTTGGAGTATTTCGCGGCCGTCATTGACAAGCGTGAAGGCAATCTCCGGACGTGAGACTGCCATTCTTGTCACCGTATCGGCGATGTGTCCGGATTCGGTTTCCGGGCTGCGCATAAATTTCTGTCTGGCCGGTGTATTGAAAAAGAGTTGTTCAACGGTAATCACCGTTCCAGGGGCCATGCCGCATGCCTTGACATCCTTGACACGCCCCCCCTCAACCGTAATCTCCGTCCCTTCGTTGCTGTCTGCTTCACGGCTATTCAGCCGCAGGCGCGATACGGATGCGATGGATGGCAGCGCCTCTCCGCGGAACCCTAATGTTGTTATGCCATCCAGATCCGTGTCATTTCTGATCTTGCTGGTGGCGTGGCGTTCAAGTGAGAGCAGTGCGTCTTCACGGGACATACCATGGCCGTTGTCACTGATTTTGATCAAGCGCCGGCCGCCATTCATGACCTCAATGCTGATCTCTGTCGCGTCCGCATCCAGTGCATTTTCAATCAATTCCTTGATGACCGAGGCTGGGCGCTCTACCACTTCTCCGGCGGCGATTTTGTTTGTGATGTTTTCAGGGAGTATGGCGATGCGTTGTGACACGTTGATTCTCCAGCAGTGGTTATAAACAAAGAGAGCGGGATTTCCCGCTCTCTTTGTTTGCTTTGTTTTGCCCCTATGGGGGAAACTATTTCTTTATTTCGCCAAAGAGGCTGTTGAAATCATCTTCCGGTTTTTTTGCCGGTTGTGCGGCGGCAGTTGGTGTGGCTGGCTGGGGGGTGTCATCCCATGAAAAATTGTCCAGCTCATATTCAGCCGGTGAAGATGTGGCAGCTGGTTTGGCGGCTGGTTGTGCCGGTGCATTTGCGGCACCGCTGAATGGTGTTGATTCAAGCAGGTTGGAAAATGCGTCATCCATGCTCTTTGGTTTTTCGGCAGGTTCATTCCCCAGCGAAAAATCGCCGAATCCCTGGCTTGGGGCCCCGACAGGTGTGTCTGCAAAGCTGAAGAAATCGTCTTTGATGGTTTGAGTTGCTGATGCAGTCTGTGCTTCCGGTTCTGGAATATCGAAGGAAAACATGTCATTTACTGGTTCAGCGGCAGGTGCGCTTGCTGCATGATTATCAACATTGGAAGCCAATTCTGCGGCCATTTCACTTCTGATCTCTTGCGGGAATATAATCGGTTTAAGGCCGAATGTCTCCTTGTGTGCGGATAGGTCCTGTGAGCACTTTTTGCAGAGAAGATTGGTTTCAAAACTGTTATATCCGCATTTTGGACATTTCATTGGCCGCTCCTTATGTTAAATTTCTTCCCATATATACTGTAATATTGCTGTAATAGCAAGTGCTGCGGTTTCTGTTCGCAGAATTCTGTTGCCCATGCTGACCGGCGTAAAATTACGATCAGCAAAATGCTGGACTTCGGCCGGGTCAAATCCTCCCTCCGGGCCGATGGCAACGATTGCGGAATCCGGTTTTTCCTGATTGCCCATGACTTTCTTTAACGCTCGTTTCTTTTCATCCTCCCAGAGAAGCAGGCGAAGGGTATGTTCGGATGCGTTGGCCGCCTCTGCGGCTGTCGGGAACCAGAGAATCTTTGGCACGCTGTTGCGTTTGCACTGTCTGGCTGCTTCAGTGATGATGCGGTTCCAGCGCTCAAGTTTGCTGTTTTTATGGTCTTCACGAACACGCGCCACAGAACGTCGTCCACCAAAAATCCAGAAGTCATGAACCCCAAGTTCTGTTCCCTTTTGGAGGATCAGGTCGATTTTATCACCTTTGGGAAGCGCCTGACAGATGGTCAGTGGGGGGGCGCTTTCGATGTTTTGGGATTGCTCTGACGAGATGATCTTGACCGCTACCCACTCCCGGTCAACCTGATCAATGACTGCCTGGTGGATATGTTCGTTTTCATCGATCAGGGTCAGCTGTGCGCCGGTTCCAAGGCGCAGCACGCGTACCATATGATTGAACAGCTCTCCGTCGAAAGTTGCGTAACCATTGTGGATGCTGCGTGAACTGATCAGGAAACGGCGTCCGCTCAAGGCCTGGCCTCCATTTTGTAGAGCATGGCTATCCATTCACCCTGTATTTCGGTCCGGATGTATTTTAATGGCTGATTTGCAAAACCGTTGCGAACCAGTTCCTCCTTTTCGGCCAGTATGCCGGAAAGTACAAGTTGCCCGCCAGCTTCAAGCCGGGCCGAGATATGTTCGGCGAGTCTGACCAGTTCTTCAGCCAGTATGTTGGCCAGGATGATGTCAAAACGGCCAGGCATGGACTCGATCGGTGTTGTACTGCATTCAATCCTGTCGTTCAGGTTGTTGATGGCCATATTATCCAGGGCCACCTCGATTGCCTGCGGGTCGATATCGGTTGCGCAAATCCTGCCTGCCCCCAGCTTTGCAGCGGCTATGGCCAATATCCCGGATCCTGTTCCCAGATCGAGCAGTGATGGAGGTTGGTTGCTGCTCTGCTCCTCCATGATCTGTTCCAGAAGTTCAAGACAGAGTCTGGTGGTTTCATGCCCACCTGTGCCGAAGGCCATGCCTGGATCCAGATTCAGGACGATGTCGTCCGCCAAGTGATCCTGTTCTTCCCATGTGGGGATGATCAGCAGATGCCTTCCGATTCTCAGCGGTTTGAAATTTGATTTCCAGCTTGTACTCCAGTCCTCGGTTTTTACGGTAGATAAAACCGGTTCGGTTATGCTGGCTTCAGGAAACTGTCTGGCAAACTCTTCGAAACAGGTATTAATTTCCGCGAGTCGTGCCACCATGTCTTCCTGTGCGTTAAAGTAGGCCTTGATTGTAACAATTGGGGAGTGGATGATCTCACTGTGTGAAAATGCGTCAACGTTGATGTTTTCTACGCAGACACCTGTGCCGGACAGATCAGTCAGGTATTCTGTTACAATATCAACAAGATCAGAGGAAACGTCACAAGAAATTTCCAGCCAGCTATTGGTCATATTTTTCGCCTTAACGGTTTTAGTCGGTTGAAAAGGGGTGAATTGTGATTCAGGCCCCTATCGATCGGGTTTTAAAAAGGAATTTTTTCTAGAACAACGCGAAGTTAGCAGAAGGTTAATTTGTTGGCAATAAAAACCTTGACAAATAACCCCTTCTTTAATTAGAAATATAACAATATGCTAATTTCGGTTTCTGGAAAAGTGCTATTGTGCCAATGAAAACTATATATGTTCTCTCGGACGCAACCGGTGAAACCGCTGAACGGGTTATCCGGGCTGCGCTGTCTCAGTTTTATGATGAAGAGGTCAAGGTCAGACGACTTAACCAGGTTCATAATGAGGCCGATGTACGCCTGGCCTTTTCAATAGCGGTGCAGGAACCGGGCATGATGGCATATACGCTGGTTGACTCCCAGTTGTCCCAGCTTGTTGGGCAGTTGGCGGAGGAAAACGGACTTTATGCAGTTGATATTCTCGGAGGGTTGCTCTACAGCCTCTCCTGTTTCCTGGGCGCCACCTCCCGTGGCAAGCCGGGTCTGCTGCACAGGATTGATACGGATTATTTCAAGCGAATGGAGGCGGTGAATTTTACGGTCAGTCATGATGATGGTCAGGAAACCCGCTATCTGCACAAGGCCGATCTGGTCCTGGTTGGTGCCTCGCGCTCATCCAAAACCCCGCTTTCAATGTATCTGGCCAACAAGGGGTACAAGGTTGCCAATGTGCCATTGGTCAAGGGGATTGATCCGCCTGAAGAACTGTTTCAGATTGATCAGACAAAGATTGTCGGACTGGTGATTGATCCGAAGCGTCTGGTTGAAATTCGTACCTCACGGCTTATCAATATGCGTCAGAGTCCGCGTGGTGATTACGCAGACTACGGCCATGTTGAGGACGAGATCTTATATTGTAAGAAACTCTATCGAAGACATCCTGAATGGATGGTGATTGATGTGACCAATAAATCGGTGGAAGAGGCGGCCTCAGAGCTTTTGCGAAAGATTGAAATGAATCATAAGGTTGACTGATGTTTGTTGAGAAATTGCGAATATTTTAAAAATGAAAAGGAGAAAATTATGAAAATTCTGGTTGTTGAAGATGAAAAAAAGATTGCTGGTTTTATCAAGCGTGGTCTGGAAGAGGACAACTATTCTGTAACCGTTGCTCATGATGGTAATGAGGGGCTCAAGCAGGCATTAACCGGGGAATTTTCACTGGCTATTCTGGACGTCATGCTTCCTAAAAAGGATGGCCTTGCGGTTGTCAAGGAGTTGCGTGAGAGCGATGTGCAGCTGCCTGTTCTGATGCTGACTGCCCGTGGTACGACAGAAGAGATCGTTTCCGGTCTTGAGGCTGGTTCGGATGATTACCTGACCAAGCCGTTTGCATTTGCAGAGCTGCTCGCCCGTGTAAGAGCGCTGCTGCGCCGTAGTGAACAGGATCGTGGCGCCGAGATATTCTTTGCCGATCTCAAGCTTGATCCGGTAACACACAAGGTATGGCGTAGTGGTAACGAGATTGATCTGACAGCCAAGGAATACGGTCTGCTTGAGTATCTGGTGCGTAATCCTAATACGGTCTTGTCGCGTAACATGATTGCTGATCATGTCTGGGATTATGCCTTTGACAGCTTTACTAATATCATTGACGTTTATGTCAACTATCTGCGTAAGAAGGTGGACAAGGACTATCCGACCAAGTTGATCCACACCGTTCGCGGTCAGGGATATATTCTTCGCGAAGGGTAGGTTATCTGTTTTTTTGTAAATGTTTGGATTGAAAGGGCGGTGGCGCAGATTGTTGCGCGCCGCCTTTTTTTGTTTGTTGGATCAGAGTTGTATGGGATGCTTTTGAATATTTGATTGGACAACAAAAAAGGGATTACATCGTTGAATGTAATCCCTGAATTTGTTTGGTTGCGGGAACAGGATTTGAACCTGTGACCTTCGGGTTATGAGCCCGACGAGCTACCAGACTGCTCCATCCCGCGTCAAATTGAAACCAAGTTATAACATCACATTATGTTGCCGTCAAGATAAAAAACGAAAAAGTTCTTTTATTATTTTTGCCAGTCTTTGTTTTGCTACATATTGGGAACTACATTGGATGACTTGCCAAGTTTTGCCGATAGCTCCTTGGCAACCTCGTGGGTCAAATTTCTGCCGACGCGGACACGATAAAATATACCCCTGTCGCCAAGATTGGATTCAACGATAAATACATCGTATCCCTTATTGGCGAGTTTGATCTTCATGTTCTCAGCCTCTGATTTAAGGCTGTACGATGCGACCTGGACGGTGAAGTTGTTGCCTCCGCTTTTGGCCCTGTTGGCGGCTGCTTTATCGGGCTGTGGCTTCGTTGTGGCTGGCTGCGGATGTTTGACAGCGTTGGCAGGTACGGGTGCCTGAATCGGTTTGCCCTGTTCATCCTTATTGTTGATACCACTGCCGATAATATTGTTTTTCTGACCTCCGGGGAGTGTCTTGTAGAAGCTGAGCGGTTGTTCTGATCCTGTTGGTGTGCCGCCTTGGGGGGCTGGTGTGGTAGCCTGTGGCGGTGTCTGATTTTGAGGGTTTTGGTTTGCGTCCGGCTGGGTTGGTGGTGGTTGTGCTGCCACCTGTTTCTGGGATGACTCCAGACTGTTTTGCTCAATGGCGGCCTGGAAGGATTTTTTAGCTGCCTTTTGTGAAAAAAACCAGCCAATGCCGAATCCGCTGATAAATGTGAACAGTCCGGTAACTATGATGACCCCATAGGGGAAACTATAGGATGGTTTGGCCGGCTTTGGGGTACTGCTGGGTCCGGAAACGTAAGATTTTTTTGGTTCGCTGTAATCAATCCGCATGTTGGCTCCGTTACATTCGTTCGGGGGCTGAAATTCCAATAATGGCCAGGGCATTTTTGAGTGTTTGCGCCGCTCGCTTAAGCAGATAAAGCCGGGCTATGGTCAGGGCAGTTTCGTCCGTAATGACACGGTTTTTATTGTAGAAACTGTGAAAGCAGGCGGCCAGTTCACTCAGGTAGTTGGTCAAACGGTGCGGTTCAAAATAACGTGCACTGTCATCAACCGTATCAGGCAGCTCGGTCAGCAGTTTGATCAGCTTTAATTCTTCCGGTGTCTGGAGCAGTTCCAGTCCTGCTGCGGTCATCTGCTCTGGAATGGTAAAACCCTTTTCAGCTGCATTGTCAAAAATGCTGCAGATGCGGGCATGGGCATATTGAACGTAGTAGACCGGGTTATCTGGAGATTGCTCCTTGGCAAGGTCAATGTCAAAGACCAACTGAGAGTCGGGTTTGCGCATGATAAAGAAGAAGCGGGTTGCGTCGCGGCCAACCTCGTCGATCAGGTCGCGCAGGGTTACATAGCTTCCGGCCCGTTTTGATATCTTGACCTCTTCGCCACCGCGAAGAACAGTAACCATCTGGTGCAGAACGTATTCCGGCCAATCTTTTGGAATACCCTTGTCAAGTGCCTGCAGGCCGGCGCGGACACGTGTGACCGTACTGTGATGGTCAGAACCCTGTTCGTTGATGACCCTGGTAAAGCCCCGCTCCCATTTGGAGAGGTGGTAGGCGATATCCGGCACGAAATAGGTGAAACCGCCATCGCTTTTACGCATGACCCTGTCTTTGTCATCGTTGAAATCTGTTGTGCGCAGCCAGAGTGCTCCATCCTGTTCGTAGGCATGCCCATTGTCCTTGAGCAGCTGGACAACATCAGCAACCTTGCCGGAGCTGTAGAGGCTTGATTCGAGGGTGAAAACATCGAAATGCACATCGAATGCCTTCAGGTCAAGGTCTTGTTCCCTTCGCAGATAGGCAACGGCAAATTCACGGATTGCCTCCAGATCATCGGGGTTGCCGGATGCGGTGACATCGCGATCGTCTGCGTGTACGCTCTCTTTAGCCAGGTAGGCGTCGGCAACATCACAGATGTAACTACCCTGATAGCCATCCTGCGGCCAGGCAGGATCTTCCGGTGTTTTTCCCAGGCAACGGGCCTGTACGGAGAGGGCCAGGTTTGTGATCTGCTGTCCGGCATCGTTGTAGTAAAATTCACTGGTAACATCCCAGCCTGATGCGTCCAGTACACGGCAGAGCGTGTCACCAATTGCGGCACCGCGGCCATGACCGATGTGAAGCGGGCCGGTCGGGTTGGCGCTGACAAATTCCACTTGAACCTTTTGCCCTGCGCCGGTGTTGGTTCTGCCGAATGAGGCGCCGAGTTTTTCAATCTCCAACAGTGAATTTTGCCAGGCAGCCGGGGTTGCAAAAAGATTTATGAATCCTGGGCCAGCAATCTCGGTCTTCAGTAGCAGCCCATTGCCGTTACCAATATGGCGAATGATGATCTCAGCCACTTGACGGGGGGGCATCCGTTCTGCCTTGGCAATTTGCATGGCAATATTGCAGGAGTAGTCGCCATGCTCGGGGTTTGCAGGTGTGCCGATGACGATGTTTGGAAAAGGGGAAGATTTCAGCTCTTGGGAGGAACTGGCATCTGTAAGAGCTGTTTCGATAATTGAGGCTATTTTGTTGCGCATCATTTTTTTATGGATTCCTTGCTGTTGGCCGTTGTTTCGGCTTCTTCATCGATATTCTTGATTCTTATGTCCCGGCTGAAGTCTGGACAGCGTGCGCCGCCATCGCTTACGCAGAAGCGCTTGTTGCAGCTCTCGCGCCATGCACAGATGCTACAGCTTTGACGTGACATAGACTACCTTTCGGACTTTTTTTCCTGTGGGAATTGGTAGATGACTTCGTTGCTGCGAACCAGTCCGAAATCCTTGCGGGCAATGCTTTCCAGATAACGCCGGTCTGTTTTGAGGGCAACGATTTCGCGTTTTAGTTTTTCGTTTGCCTCTCTGGAGCTATTCAGGCGCGTTTCGATTTTGGTCTGGTCATGTTTCAGCTCATGGATCCTCAGCAAGCCTTTGTCACCGAAGACGGTGAAGAAAAGGATGAAGGCCAGGCAGCCTGCAGGTATCAAGTAAAGCCTTTTTTGCAGGGGACGTTCCATTTTTCAACCTTTTTGCGTACAGGATCTGAAATAATCAACTGTGGCAGCAAGACCTTTCTGCAGGTCAATGGTTGGGGTCCAGTCGAGCATTTTTGTGGCCAGGGTAATGTCTGGTCGACGTTGTTTGGGATCATCCTGTGGTAACGGTTTAAAGACGATCTTTGAGCCGGATCCGGTTATGGCGATAATTTTTTGTGCAAATTCAAGGATTGTGTTTTCAGTTGGATTGCCCAGGTTGACCGGACCGATGAAATTATTGCATTCCATCATCCTGATCATCCCTTCAATCAGGTCGGAGACAAAACAGAATGAACGTGTCTGTGAACCGTCACCATACATGGTTATGTCCTGATTACGCAACGCCTGCAGCACGAAGTTGGAGACAACCCGTCCATCATTCTCGGCCATTCGCGGACCATAGGTGTTAAAGATGCGGATAATGCGGATATCCACCTGGTTCTGGCGATGATAGTCCATCATCAGCGTTTCTGCCACGCGTTTGCCTTCATCGTAGCAGCTGCGGATGCCGATCGGGTTCACGTTGCCCCAGTAATCCTCGGTTTGCGGATGTATTTTGGGATCGCCGTAGACCTCCGATGTCGAGGCTTGCAGGATCCGCGCCTTGACACGTTTGGCAAGGCCAAGCATGTTGATGGTGCCCATGACGCTTGTTTTGGTGGTTTTAACCGGATTGTACTGGTAGTGGATCGGTGAAGCCGGACAGGCCAGGTTATAGATCCGGTCCACCTCCAGCAGAATCGGTTCGGTGATGTCGTGGCGGATAACCTCGAAGCGATGGTTGTCCATCAGGTGGATGATATTATTCTTGCTTCCGGTGAAGAAATTGTCCAGGCAGATGACATCATGTCCTTCGCTCAGCAGCCGTTCGCAGAGATGTGATCCGATGAAGCCGGCACCGCCTGTTACAAGAATACGCATGCTATTTCACCTCTTCGCAGATGCCGTTGCCGCAACGTCCAAGGGGGATATAATTGAAGCCGTTGGCTACCATGCGGTCCGGTTTGTAGAGATTGCGCCCGTCAACAATGGTTGGTGACTTTAGGGTTGTCTTGATCCGTTCAAAATCCGGGTTGCGGTATTCACTCCAGTCCGTGATGATGGTCAATGCGTCAGCATCTTTGAGGATCTCGTACTGGTTGCTGCTGTATTCGATGCTGTCGCCAAAAAACTTTTTTGCCTCCTGGATTGCCTCCGGGTCATGGGCTTTTACCGTTGCACCGGCATCCAGCAGGTTTCTGATGATGGTGATGGATGGCGCCTCGCGCATGTCATCTGTCCGTGGCTTGAATGAAAGTCCCCAGCAGGCAATCGTCTTGCCTTTTAACGGTTTGGCAGAATCAGCAGCGCCAACGAAGCGGATCAGTTTTTCTGCCAGAACGCTTTTTTGAAGTTCATTGACCTCTTCGACAGATTTCAAAAGCAGGAAATCATAATTGCATTCTTCTGCGGTTTTGATCAGTGCCTTGACATCCTTCGGGAAGCATGAACCGCCGTAGCCTGGGCCGGGGAAGAGGAAGTCGTAACCGATCCTGGAGTCTGATCCGATTCCCTCGCGAACCGCCGCAACATCGGCACCCATCCGTTCGCACAGGCCGGCAATCTGGTTCATGAATGATATTCTGGTGGCCAGCATGGCATTGGCTGCGTATTTCGTCATTTCGGCGCTGCGGATATCCATGATAATCATACGATTCTGTTTGCGCATGAACGGGTCGTAAAGCTCTTTCATGATCTCCGCTGTTCGAACATTATCCGTACCAATCACCACGCGGTCCGGTTTCATGAAATCGTCGATGGCGGCCCCTTCCTTGAGGAATTCAGGGTTGGAAACAACGTCAAATTCAATATTGACCTGGCGGTTAGCCAGTTCTTTTGCTATGGCGGTTCTGACCTTGTCGGCTGTTCCTACCGGAACGGTTGACTTGTCGACAATTATTTTGAATCCGGTCATGTGGCGACCGATCTCACGGGCCACTTCCAGAACGTATTTCAGATCGGCGGAACCGTCCTCACCGGGTGGTGTTCCAACGGCAATAAAGCTGACCAGGGAGGCTTGAACAGCGGATTTGCTGTCTGTTGTAAAGGATAATCTTCCCTCGGCGAGATTGCGCAGGATCATTTCCTTCAGTCCTGGCTCGTAGATTGGGATGATGCCCTGTTTCAATGCTTCAATCTTGGCTTCGTCGACGTCGACAGCGATGACATAGTTGCCACTCTCTGCAAAACAGGCGGCAGCAACCAGTCCGACATATCCGGCACCAAAGATACAGATTTTCATGCTGTTACTCCAAAGTAGTATTAAGCTGTTCTATAGCACAATATCCACCTGAAATTCCAGCAGAATTATGTGATTTCCGCGCCATTCCTAAGCCTGAGTGCCTCGGTGTAGGCCTCGCTTTTTGAAATACCTGAAATTTCAGCAATTTTTTTTGCAGCATCCTTGATTGACAACCCTTCTTCAAATAAAAAACGTTTCAGCAATTCATCGACTGGTTCGTTATCCTCCTTTAATTCTTTGTCAGGAGAGATGAGGATGACAACTTCGCCACGAACCTTGCTGTCCGGTATGGTTGCCAGCACCTCGGATATGTTGCCACGGACAAATTCCTCATAAATTTTGGTCAGTTCCCTGGCAACAACAATCTGGCGTTCCCCGAGTATTTCGCGCATATCGTTCAGGCAATCAATCAGTCTGTGAGGGGCCTCGTAGAGGATAACTGTACCTGCTAAATGCATGATGTCTTTCAGGAATGTTTTGCGTCTGCCTTGTCTTGCCGGTGCGAAACCGGCGAATGTGAACATATCGCTGGGCAGCCCGGAGGCAGAGAGCGCCGTCAGTGATGCGCTTGGTCCTGGAACAGGCACAACCTTAATTCCTTCGGCGGTAGCATCGCGTACCAGGTGATAGCCAGGGTCGGATACGCAGGGGGTTCCGGCATCTGAGATCAGAGCGACCGATTTACCCTTGCGGAGTGTCTCCAGGATTCGTTCACCCTTTAGTCTCTGGTTGTGGTCGAAGTAGGATGTCAGCGGTTTTGAAATGTTGAAGTGATTGAGGAGTTTGAGTGAATGCCTGGTGTCTTCGGCAGCGATCAGATCTACCTCCCCCAGTATCCTGACCGCCCGATAGGTGATGTCTTCCAGATTTCCGATAGGTGTGGCAATTATATAGAGCGTTCCGGTATTGTTCTGCATTCTGGTTTCCTTGGTAGTTATATGGTTTTTTAGGTATAAGGTTGATTCTTGCCTGTTCTAATTTTCAAGGTTGGCCACTTTTACAAAAATACGGATAAAGTATCCTGTCCGTGAAAATGTATCGTATAATGCCATGCTTTGTGCTGATTAGAAAATGGTTTGTGACGAAATTGGTATTGGGATTATTGGTAAGATGCTATGAATATTCCCATTAACTAAAACTTGAAAAAGTTTATTTCATCTAGGAGTCTGTCGGGCTTGACCACGAACTATTGATTTCCGTGATCAATCTGACT
>CAXYUZ010000019.1:0-57440 GCA_964292275.1 uncultured Desulfuromonadaceae bacterium | reverse complement strand
GTGATGCCGATCTCCCCCTTTTTTTCAGCAACCAGATCAGCGGCAGTGCCGTGCAGAAAAACGCCCAGGCAGCAGGCGTTCCATGGTTGATAACCCTGTCCGACCAGTGATGCTATGATGCCGGTCAGTACATCCCCGGTACCACCGCTGGCCAGGCCGGGATTGCCGCTGCCATTGATGGCGGCGGATCCGTCCGGTGAGGCGATGATGGTTCTGGCACCCTTCAGTACCAGATAGACGCCGTAATTGCTGGCAAATTCCTGGGCAACCGAGATGCGGATTGCATCAACATCTGGTATTGATGTTCCCAGCAAACGGGCCATTTCGGCTGGATGCGGGGTCAGAACCATGGTGGAGGTTTTTTTGCGTTTGAGCAGGTTTACATCTTCTGCCAGTGCGTTCAGGCCATCGGCGTCGATAACCATGGGCTGTTCGATTGACTCGATCAGTGTATGCACCAGTGCAATCGTGCCTGGCCGGAGTCCGATTCCTGGGCCCAGCGCGACAACGCTCTTGTTTGCCAGTAACTTCTGGATGGCCGGAAAGGCGCTGTTGGCCAGGTGACCGCTGACAGAATCAGGGAGTGGAGTTGTCATTGCCTCGGTTGTTTTTACCTCGAGGATATGATGGAGGCTTTCCGGTACGGCCAGTGTCACCAGCCCGGATCCGGCCCGCACGGCGCTGTTGGCTGCCAGCGCTGCCGCGCCTGTTTTACCGGTTGAACCGGCGATGACAAGGCAGTGACCAAAGTTACCCTTGTGGGATTGACGATCCCTCCTGCGCAGTAACATGCCCATGCCCTCCTGGTTTAGGAAATCATAGCCAGGTGAATTCTGCAGGATTTCTGCCGGAATACCGATCTCCCTGATGATGAGTTTGCCTGTATATTCGGCGCCAGGGTAGAGGATCTGTCCCAGTTTTGCGCTAGTGAATGTAATGGTTACATCGGCCCTGACCGCTGCCCCAAGGATTCTGCCGGTCGTGCCATGGACGCCGGAGGGGATATCGAGCGATATAACGGTTCTGCCGGAATGGTTGATCAATTCAATCGCCGCAAGATATACACCGCTGATATCGTTGCTTAGCCCTGTGCCGAGAATTGCATCGATGACAACATCGCTGTCATTGATCTTCTCACGATGGCTTTCGGTCAGCAGCGCTGGCTGCGGACAATAAAAGACGATGCCGGGTGGCAGGCGGTCAAGGTTGCTGGCTGCTTCGCCGCTGATACTATCCCGTTCGTTAAGGATAAAGACCGATACATCCCAACCCAGTTCATTCAGCTGTCTGGCAATGACAAAACCGTCCCCGCCGTTGTTTCCCTTGCCGGCCACAATGGAAACCCGGCGATAATCCTCTTTCCCGAACATGCCGATGATTACATCAGTGCAGGCTGTCCCTGCATTTTCCATCAATTGCAGGCCGGAGAAGCCGAAATCGGAAATAGCCCTTTGGTCAATCTCGCGGATCGTATGGGAAGTGACAACCTTCATAGTGACTCCAATACAAGCATGGCGATGGCATTGCCGCCATCATGTGAAAGGGAAAGGAAGATATTGGTAATCCCCTTTTCGCGGGTCAGCTGCTGCGTGGCGCCGTTGAGATACATCTCCGGTTTACCCAGCGGGTTGTTGACGATCTCCATATCCTGCCAGGAGAGTCCATCCCGTAAACCTGTCCCCAACGCCTTGAGCATGGCCTCTTTTGCTGCAAAGCGGGCTGCATAGCTGGCCGCGCTGTTTTTGCGTCTGCTGCACTCGGCGCGCTCACCCTCCGTAAAAATCCGTCTGAGCAGGGCACGGTTATCTTCATCGATAAAACGTTGAAAACGCTCGATTCGCGCTATGTCGGTGCCGATGCCGATAATCATCGCTGGTCAAGCAGACAGACCATATCCCTGACAGCCAGGTCGAGTCCGGTCAGTATGGCGCGGGCCATAATAGAGTGGCCGATGTTGAATTCCTCGATCTCACCCAGGGCAGCCAGTTCCTTGACGTTGACATAATTCAGGCCATGTCCAGCGTTAACACGCAGGCCGTTTTCTTTGGCAATCCCGATTGCATCAATGATTTTTGACAGTTCATCCCGGCGTGACTCTTCATTCACGGCATCGGCGTATGTTCCGGTATGGATCTCGATGAAATCGGCCCCTGTTCCGGCTGCGGCCAGAATCTGCTCCCGGTCTGGATCGATAAAAAGGCTGACACTGATCCCGCCATCCTTCAGTCGTTTGACCGCCTCTGCCATCCCGGCCTGCTGTTTGAGGACATCCAACCCCCCTTCGGTGGTCAGTTCCTGACGTTTTTCAGGGACAAGCGTCACCTGATCCGGTTTGACCGCCAAGGCAATCGATATCATTTCTGCAGTTGCGGCCATTTCTAGGTTCAGCTTGGTTTTAACGGTTTTGCGCAGTATCTCCAGATCACGATCCTGAATATGACGGCGATCCTCGCGCAGGTGTATCGTGATCCCCTCCGCGCCGGCCAGCTCTCCGATTGCAGCAGCCGTAACAGGGTCTGGCTCTGTGCCGCCCCTGGCTTGGCGTACCGTTGCCACATGATCTACATTTAAGCCAAGTTTTGCCAATTTAAACTCCTTCTTGAATGCCTTATTCGTAATTATGCCTTTTCACCCAGGTGTTTTTTAACCAGTTCGATAATTTCATTGGCCCAGGCGGTGATCTCGTAGGTATCCTTACCCTCCAGCATGACTCGCAAGAGCGGTTCTGTTCCGGAATAGCGGATCAGTACCCGTCCCTCGTCCCCCAGTTTCTTTTCAACGTCGCTGACCTTGGCGGCTATGTCCGGAAAGGAGAGGATATCCTTGCGCTCGCGCACCCTGGTGTTGACCAGCACCTGTGGCAGCGGGATCATGACCTTGGCAAGCTCTGAAAGCGGTTTCTCCTCACGGCGCATGACTGCCAGAAGCTGCAGTGCCGACATGATTCCATCCCCGGTTGTATTGTAATCCAGGAAGATCATATGTCCAGACTGCTCACCACCAAGATTGTAGCCCCCCTTCCGCATCTCTTCAACCACATAGCGGTCGCCAACGGCGGTCTTGATGATCTTGCCACCTGCATTTCTGATGGCAATGTCCAGCCCCATATTACTCATCACCGTTGAGACAAGGGTCTTTTTGCGGAGTGTCTTGCGTTTGAGCATATTGGTGGCGCAGATGGCCATGATATGGTCGCCGTCAACCTCGTTGCCGAACTCGTCGCAGACGATGACGCGGTCCGCATCCCCATCCAGGGCAATGCCGATGTCCGCCCGGTGTTTTTTAACCGCATCGCTGATAACCTGTGGGTAGAGTGATCCGCAGCCGGCATTGATGTTTGTGCCGTCTGGTTTGACACCGAGCGGTATAACCTCTGCCCCCAGCTCTTCGAAAACAGCCGGGGCAACCTTGTAGGCAGCGCCGTTGGCGCAGTCCAGAACGATTTTGAGTCCTGATAGATCCATATCAGCCGGAAATGTATTTTTGAGAAAGACGATATAGCGGCCGGCGGCGTCATCGATGCGGAAGGCCTTGCCAACCTCGCTGGCTGTAGGGCGCAGCGAATCGATCATCTGGGTCTCGATCAGATTTTCAATCTTCAGTTCGATTTCATCCGGCAGCTTGAATCCGTCGGCGGAGAAGAACTTTATGCCGTTGTCCTGAAAGGCGTTATGTGAGGCCGAGATAACAACACCGGCGTCTGCCCGCATGGAGTAGGTTATATTGGCAATTCCCGGGGTGGGCAGAGGTCCGACCAGAAGCACGTCGACGCCCATTGAACAGATGCCTGCTACCAGGGCATTCTCCAGCATATAGCCGGAAAGGCGCGTATCCTTGCCGATAACGATCCGGTGACGTCGTTTACTACTGCTCTTGAATATATAGGCCGCGGCCCTGCCAAGCTGCATGGCCATTTCGGTTGTCATTGGATAGACGTTGGCAACGCCCCTGACGCCATCGGTTCCGAAAAGTTTTTTCACAGATATCTCCTTGAGGATGATTATTATCTTGTCAGCTGCAAATCCAGTGAAGAGGGGGCAATTGCGCTTACAGTGACCCCCTCGGGCAGCTTGAGATGCGTTTCGAGATGTTGATAGCTGTTCATGCCTGCTACGGCATTACTCAGACTGATATTTAATGATCTATTATTCCGTTTTGCCCTTGATAGAAGTGCCGTTTAACCTGAAAGCCGTGCCACAACCTCTGTCGGCGGCTGGTTGACGATGCTGTAACCGGACGGGATATTGTTGTATGTCAGCGGTATCCTCAGCTCCAGGCTGATCGGACGTGATATTGCCGATAGACACCAGACCGTGAAGGCGATTGTCAGGCAGAGCAGCTTGAGTTTGATGTTGCGGGCTAACAGATGTCTGATGCGCATTGAGAGTGTCAGGCTCATTTGTTTTCTCCATCAGGTAGCTGCTTTTGCAGGCGTTTGAAATCGAGCGCCTTTTTCAGCATGCGCCGGATCTCGTTTGTGTCCACATCATAGACAATCCTGCTGTCATGCACCATGGATATCTTACCGGTCTCCTCAGAGACGACCATGATCATTGCATCAGCAAGCTCTGACAGGCCGAGGGCGGCCCTGTGGCGCGTTCCGAAGCTCTTGGCAATATCCGGGTTCCTGGAGAGCGGCAGCAGGCAGCCGGCCTTGGTGATCTTGCCGTCCTGGATGATTACAGCGCCATCGTGAATGGGAGAGTAGGGGAGGAAGATGGAGTTCAGTAGTTCACTGGTGACCTTTGCGTCAATCTGTGTGCCAACCTCCAGAAGATGGTCGATTGGCAGGACTCTGACGATGACAATCAGTGCGCCGATACGTTTCTGGGATAGTTCATTGCCGGCCTTGATCAATTCCTCGATTGATTCGGAGATGTCGTCACGGGTGTGGGATTCCACCGGGCGGCGGCCAAACGACATGAATGCCCTTCTGATATCACTCTGGAAAATGATCGCCATAATAATCAGCGTCGACGAAAAGACCGATTGTAAAAGCCAGGTTGTGGATTTGAATTCAGAAAATTGCAGTAGAAAGAAGGCGATATAAAAGACGAGCAGGAAGGATATCAGTCTTGTTGCGGTTTCTTTTTTCAGCAGCAGCGCGAAATTATAGATCAGAACAGCCAGGATGAGGATGTCGCAGAGGTCGAGCAGTGTCATGTTTTTGAAAAGATCCAGCATGCAATCCCTCTTGCCGACAGATACAAGTGGTAAGGTGCGTCAGGCAGTTTGAACAAAGATAGTTTTGATTTGCGGTCAATTGCGGGACTCGCCGGTCATGATGGCGTGTGTCATGTCAGCCACATCCCGCATGGCCTTGACGTCATGGACCCTGATGATCGCAGCGCCGTTGGCAATGGCCATTGCGACGGATGCGGCCGTGCCGAACAGACGCTGGTCGGTTTCCCGGTTCAGGGTTGCGCCGATAAATGATTTTCTGGACGTGCCGACCAGCAGTGGTAGGCCAAATCCGCTAAATTCCCGTAGCCGTCTGAGGATCTCCAGGTTTCCGACGGCATCCTTGCCGAACCCGATCCCCGGATCAATGGCGAGACGTTCCCTTTCGATTCCGGCTGCGATGCCCATTTCAACAGAAAGGTGCAGGGTGTGACTGACCTCAGCGATGATGTCTGTGTAGCCTGTTTCCATCTGCATCTTGTCTGGTGTGCCCCTGGTGTGCATCAGAACCGCTGCCGCCCCGGTTCTGGCTACAACCTCGGGCATTGATCTGTCAAAGGTAAAGCCGCTGATGTCGTTGACGATCTCTGCGCCTGCGTCAAGTGACTGCTCGGCAACGTAACCCTTCCAGGTGTCAATCGATAGCGGACAGTCAAGTCTGCCGGCCAACCCCTTGATAACCGGTAAGACCCGTTCCGCTTCTTCTTGGGGGGATACAAAGGCAGCGCCGGGACGGGTGCTCTCACCACCGATGTCAATTATGTCGGCGCCGTCCGCTGCCATCTCCAGTCCCTTTTCAATGGCCTTCTGGCTGTCAAAATAGCATGAACCGTCCGAGAATGAATCGGGGGTGATATTGAGAATCCCCATGACCAGAGGCCTGTTCAGCGGTATGTCTCGCCGTGATGTACGCCAGACCCGGTTGGCCTGACAGCCCGCATCAAGGATGCATTTCAGATCGGCGGCGAGGCGTGACAGACCGAAGGGTTGTACGACCAGCTTTGCGGTCAATCTTTTGAGCTGCTTATCTGTACCGATCAGGATGACATCGGTTTTTTCGATGCTGCAGGAGACGGAGCCACGGGCTACGGCTGCATCTCCGCCCAGGGAGAGCATTTCCTGCTTGAGGATATTTGCCTGTCTGCACTGCAGGTCCTTGATGCAGATTGCGTGGGAAACCATCTTGGAGGCCATGCTTGCTATGCCGCCAGGATCAACACCGATTCTGAACAGCTCACGCTCGGCATCGGTATGGCTTTCGATTTTCAGCAATCTGGTCTCAAAGGAACTCATATCAGACCTGGAGATCGGTATGCTGAACTTCCTCCACCTGGCTGTCATTTTCGACGCAGATCGGTTTTTTTGTAGCCAGAATCTCGTCAATCTCGGGACCGCTCAGGTTTTCCTTCTCAATCAGGCAGATCGACAGGTTGTGCAGATCATCAATATTTTCGCGCAGCAGGGTTATGGCGCGGGTGTAGTTTTCACTGACAATTCTTCTGATCTCGTTATCAATCTCAACTGCGGTTGCCTCGCTGTAGTCCTTGTGTGTGGACATTTCGCGGCCAAGGAAGATCTGCTCTTCCTTCTTGCCAAAGGAGAGGGGACCCATTTTTTCGCTCATGCCCCATTCGCAGACCATCTTGCGGGCCATTTCGGTTGCCCGTTCGATGTCATTGCCTGCCCCGGTGGTGAACGAATTGAAGATCAGTTCCTCGGCAGCGCGGCCGCCCATCAGGATGGCTATGTCGGCAAGGAGCATCTCTCTTGAATAGCTGTGCTTGTCTTCCACGGGCAGCTGCATGGTTATGCCCAGTGCGCGGCCACGGGGGATGATGGAAACCTTGTGAATCGGATCGGTCCCTGGCAGGAGTTTGGCAACCAGGGTATGTCCGGCCTCATGGTAGGCGGTGTTTTTCTTTTCATCGTCGGAGATGACCATGCTGCGTCGCTCCGCACCCATCAGTACCTTGTCCTTGGCATTGTCGAAATCGATTGACTCAACAACGGCCTTGTTGACACGAGCGGCCAGCAGGGCGGCCTCATTGACCACGTTGGCCAGGTCGGCACCGGAAAATCCCGGGGTTCCACGGGCAATAACCGCCAGATCCACATCGGCCGCCAGCGGCACCTTTTTGGCGTGTACATTCAGGATCATCTCACGTCCTTTGACATCCGGACGTGGAACCACAACCTGACGATCAAAACGGCCTGGTCTGAGCAGGGCCGGATCAAGTACGTCGGGGCGGTTTGTTGCTGCAATCAGGATAACCCCTTCGTTGGATTCAAAACCATCCATCTCCACCAGAAGCTGGTTGAGGGTCTGTTCACGTTCGTCATGTCCTCCGCCAAGCCCGGCACCGCGGTGACGGCCGACGGCGTCGATTTCGTCGATAAAGATGATACATGGGGCGCTCTTCTTACCCTGCATGAAGAGATCGCGCACGCGGCTGGCACCGACGCCAACGAACATTTCGACAAAGTCTGAACCCGAGATGGAGAAGAACGGAACCCCGGCCTCACCGGCGATTGCCCTGGCGAGAAGGGTTTTACCAGTACCTGGAGGGCCCATCAGCAAAACACCCTTGGGAATCCGGCCGCCCAGTTTGGTGAATTTTTTGGGATCTTTCAGGAAGTCAATAATCTCATGCAGCTCTTCCTTGGCCTCTTCGATTCCGGCAACATCTTCGAACGTAATTTTGACCTGATTTTCAGTCAGCAGCTTGGCGCGGCTTTTGCCGAATGACATGGCCTTGCCGCTGCCCCCCTGCATCTGGCGCATGAAAAAGATCCATACTCCGACAAGCAGAATAACCGGCAGCAGGTTGAGGAAGATTGACAGGAACGAGTAACGCTCACCCTCTGGTTTGGCGGAGATGACGACCTTCTTTTCAAGGAGTTTCTCTGTCAGGTCGGCATCGGATTGCGGTTTGTAGGTTTGGAAATTCTTGCCATCCTTGCCTTCATATTTTCCCGTAATCTCATTGCCCTGGATGATGACAGATGTGATCTTCCCGGCGTCCACCTGGGTCATGAACTCACTGAAATTGATCTTTTCCGCATTTTGGCGCGGGTTATTGAACATGTTAAAGAGCAGAATCATTAACAGGCAGATGACGGCCCAGAGAGAGATGTTCTTTAAAAACGGATTCACTATTACCCCCTAAAAAACTGTTCACAGATTAAGAAGTTGAAAATTTTATATAAATATCATGTCCAGTGAGTGTTTACAAGCTAATTGACTTTCTGTTTGTTGGGGGATATGCCGATTGGAGAAGGGTGGGGCGCTTTATTGATTGTTGAGTTGAGCTGCGGCAAAACGGTCCATGAACCAGAGCAGTTCACCCTGTTCAGGCCTGATCAACTGGGCCGGGAACTGTTCCGGTCTGTGGGACCCCTGCAGGATCTCCCTGCAGACAGCACTCTTGTTGCCACCGGAAACCATAAAGGCGATTCGGTGGGCCTTGTTCAGCACGGTTGTTGTCAGGGTGATCCGGCTGATGTCCTCACCCGGTTTGATGGTTGCAACGGCCCAATCATTCTGCTCACTCAGTGAACTGCTGCCAGGAAACAGGGAGGCGGTATGCCCGTCTTCACCAACTCCCAGCAGTACAAGGTCGAGGCTGTGGCCAGACCCTGCCAGATGATCTCTGAGCAGTTGATCGTAGCTTTCTGCTGCCAATCCCGGCGCCATGGTTGTGTCGATCGGGTGGATCTGGGATTCTGGAACAGGAATCAGTGATAACAGCTGTTGTCTGGCCGCCGCAAAGTTGCTCCTGGTGTCATTGGCCGGTACGCAGCGTTCGTCACCCCAGAAAACATGCACCTTTAGCCAATTGATTCTGCTACGGTAAGGCTTCATCGTCAGCAGTTGATAGGCACCGCCCGGTGTATCGCCACCGGCCAGAATGATGGTGAAACTGTCATTGCGGCCGATGGCACCCTGCGCTGTTGTCGCAATCAATTCTGCAACAGCCCGGTTCAGCGCAGTCTTGTCCTTGCTGATCGAGATCAAACTGTTGTCCTTGGGTCATCGGGATTGAGCCAGCAGTGGCCGCTTCCGGCAATCAGGCGGTCGGCGGCAGCCGGCCCCCAACTCCCGGCCGGATAGAGGTATGATCCATCGGATGGTGCGGACTCCCAGGCCGTCAGGATCGGTGAAACGAGTTTCCAGGCATATTCGACCTGGTCTGCCCGCATGAACAGCGCCGCATCACCACGGATCACATCCAGCAGCAGGGTTTCATACGCCTCGGGCGCCTTTGTCTTGAATGCCTCACGATAACGGAACTGCATGTCCGCCTCGCCCAGCATCAGTCGTGTTCCCGGCTGTTTAACCTGGATTCGCGTATCGATCCCTTCCTCCGGCTGAATCCGGATCGTGATCCGGTTCGGCTGCCAGCTGTCGATTGCCGCTGCCGGAAAGAGCTGGTGGGGTGGGGAGCGAAAGATGACGGAAACCTCGGATGCCTTTGTTGTCAGACGCTTTCCCGTACGTAGATAAAAGGGAACACCCTGCCAGCGCCAGTTTTCAATCTGCAGCCGCAGGGCGGCAAAGGTCTCGGTTACCGAATCCGCTGAAACATTTGCCTCGCCGAGATAGGGAGGTACATCCTTACCCGCAATTGCGCCGGCAGCATACTGTCCCCGCACGGCAACGCCCTCCAGGTTCGCCCCATTGATTGGCAGGATCGCCCGCAGCACATCGACCTTTTTGTTGCGGATCTCGTCGGCATCGAACGATATGGGCGGTTCCATGGCGATCAGGCAGAGGATCTGCAGCAGATGGTTCTGCATCATGTCGCGCAGTGCCCCGGAATGGTCGAAGTAGTTGCCCCTGTTTTCAACGCCAACGGTCTCGGCCACGGTTATCTGGACATGGTCGATGTAGCTCCGGTTCCAGACCGGTTCGAAGAGCGAGTTGGCAAACCGGAAGGCCATGATGTTCTGGACCGTGTCCTTGCCCAGGTAGTGATCAATCCGGTAGATTTGTGATTCAACAAACATGCCGGTCAGAAGCTCATTCAGTGCCATGGCCGTTTTGGTGTCGCGGCCGAATGGTTTCTCCACCACCAGTCGATCCCGCTTACAGTCCCTGCAGACCCCCATGCGCTGCAGCATGCCGGCTGCCTGCTCCATCATGGAGGGGGGAATCGCCATGTAGAAAATGCGGTTTGCGCGGACGCCCCATTGATGGTCCAGTTCGCTCAACCTGGCCTTCAGGCCAGAACCGGCCTCCAGGGAGGAAAAATCCTCATTTACATAGGATATCCGGGCAGCAAAATCCCTCCAGTCATGCTCTGCCACCTTGCCACGCCGTGAAAAGGCATCCAGACCATCCTTGAGATGCTGATGAAAATCAGACAGTTCCATTTCACGGCGGCCAACGCCTACAATTGCACACCGCTCCGGCAGCAGTCCGTCAAGCAGCAGATTGTGAAGCGCCGGAATCAGTTTGCGTTTTGTCAGATCGCCAGCGGCTCCGAAGATGATGATAACCGTTGGGGAAAGCGCCTTGTTGTCTGGCATGTTATTTCTCCTTTGCGGTCTCCTGGTGTCCGCCGAATTCATAGCGCATGGCCGAGAGCAGGCGATCGCCGAAATCAGACGCGCCGCGGGAACTGAAGCGCTGGAAGAGGGCGGTGCTGAGCACCGGCGCCGGAACGCCTTGCTCAATGGCCGTGCCGACGGTCCAGCGCCCCTCGCCCGAGTCGGATACCCGCCCGGCAAAGCCGGTCAGCTCCTGGTTGTTGGCCAATGCCCTGGCCGAAAGATCAAGCAGCCATGAGGAGACAACGCTCCCCCTGCGCCATAGTTCCGCTATATCGGCCAGGTTCAGGTCATACATGAAATGCTCCGGGTTACGCAGCGGGGCGGTCTCGGCGTCTGCGCTCCGTTCTCCCCTGCCAATGCCGGCGTGCTGCAGGATGTTGAACCCTTCGGCGTAGGCGGCCATCAGTCCGTATTCAATGCCGTTGTGGACCATTTTGACAAAATGTCCGGCGCCGTTCTGGCCGCAGTGCAGATATCCCTGTTCGGCCGTAGAACCGTTGCCGCTGCGGCCAGGTGTGGCCTCAGCAGAGCCCGGCCCGGGGGCCAGTGCCGAGAAGATTGGATCCAGGTGCCTGACAGGTTCGCTATCCCCGCCGATCATCAGGCAGTAGCCCCGTTCCAGTCCCCAGACACCGCCGCTTGTGCCGACATCCAGATAGTTAATGCCCTGTTCACGTAACAGAGCGGCCCGTCTGATATCGTCCTGATAGTGGGAGTTGCCGCCGTCGATCAGGATATCACCGGTCGAGAGGAGTGGTGTCAGTTGGTTGATGGTATGGTCAACGGAGGCGGCCGGGATCATCAGCCAGATAACCCTCGGTGCAGCGAGTTTGGCGATCAGTTCCGTTAGTGAGCTTGCCGATTCAGCCCCCTCTGCAACGAGCGGGGCTGTTGATGAGGAATTTCTGGCGTAGACCATGCATTCATGGCCGTTTCGCAACAGACGGCGAACCATGTTGCCCCCCATTCTTCCTACTCCGATCATGCCTATCTGCATATGTGCCTCCTTGGTATTATACGGTTGAATCAAGATTTAGCGCTGTTTGTTGCTGCTGGTATGTATTCCAGCGAGGCGATGCGGGTTGAATCGGCAGCAGCGGTAACGGATTGCGAGCTGCGGATGCCACAGGCCCAGATCAGCGTATCCCCGCTGAACAGCAGCGGTATCGTGCGCCTGAGCGGTAAGGGGATTTTCTCATCAATCAGGATATCCTTGATCTTTTTGGAGCCGTTCATCCCCTTGGGGGAGATGCGGTCGCCCGGCCTGAAGGAACGAATCAGCCAGGGGAATGGCGCCTTGTCAAGGTCGATGTAAATCCGGTTTTTGCTGTCCTTTGCCAGATCGGCGTGTGACTTGAGCGTTTCAATCCTCAGGCGGGTGTCATTGCCAAGTTCGTAATCACCCGCTGCCGGGATGCTGGTCAGCACTATTTCAGCCGCAGCCTGCAGGGGGTGGCGATTGACCAGCAGTTTTTCATATTCACGGGTTGCCGCGATCTGCTGTGGCAGTCTGATGGTTGCGTTCGGATGCTCTGAAGAGAGTAACTGCTCGATTGCGTCGATATGACGGCGGGTAAAATGGCGGGTGGAACCGGTCAGGCGGATCAGGATTGAGCGGTAGATTCTGCGTCGCATGGCGGCTGGCTGCTGAATGAGTTGGCTGATCTGGCATGAAAAGCTGCGGCCATCGGTTGTGCAGATTGTCTCTGTCAATCCCTGGGCCTGTTTCTCCAGCAAATCGTTTTCCTCGGACAACAGTCCGGCGGTTCTGGTCAGGCGTTCCTTGACTGCCGGGTTATAGCTGGTCAGCAGCGGCAGCAGCTCATGGCGGATGCGGTTGCGCAGGAAGGTCGTGTCGCTGTTGCTCTTGTCTTCCCGGAAGCCAAGGCCGTTTTGCTGCAGGTAGGCCTCGATCTCAGCACGACTGTTGCCCAGCATGGGACGGATAAAGCCGAGCTGGTTTCGGTAGCCCATGCCGGACAGTCCTGTCATGCCTGATCCGCGCAGCAGCCGCATCAAGAATGTTTCCGCCTGGTCATCGCCATGGTGTGCCAGGGCAATGGCCGTTGCCCCGTATTTGCGGCTGATGCCGGTCAGAAAGGCAATTCTGGCCTGACGTCCCGCATCCTCCAGATTCATTCCCAGACTGCTGGCATCCGCCGCCACGTCCTGGCGCAGAGACTCGAATGGCACTCCGTAGCCAGCCGCCAGATTGCGTGAAAAGGCCTCGTCGGCATCGGAATCGGCACCGCGCAGGCAGTGGTTCAGATGCGCCACGACGAGTTTAGGGGCGGGATCCTTCATCCGTGTCAGGATATCCAGCAGGGCGCATGAATCGGCCCCGCCGGACAGGGCCATGACAACCGTATCGCCAGCATGAAACAGATTGTTTCTGCGGATTGCGTTGGCGACGTCCGATGCCAGATCTTTTTTGGTCACTTTTTACCGGTCAGCGCGACAATTTCAGGAAGCACCTGCTGCATGGCATCCTGAAGCGACTGAAGCATGATCTTCTCATTCTCTTCTTCGGAGGCGTCCAGAACCAGGGTCTGGTTGTTGCGGGATGCCACGGCAAAAGTCTTGACCTTCTGTCCGTTATGGAAAAGGTTGATGTTGAATTTCAGTTCATGAACCACCTTGACCCGGCCGACATCCTTGTTGACATTCATAAACGAATTGATATCGCTGATGGCGATCTGATAGACCGTGCCTGGCGGCAGTTCGCTCTTGTAGGATGCCTTGTAGCCGGATTTGGTCAGCTCCTGAATCAGGGCGTCCGTGATCCAGTCGCCGATGTTGCGGTCGGAGACAAGGTCAGCCTTGTGGATGCCGTAGACATTGTTCAGTGATCCGACGATCCATTCACCCATGTTGTTTCTGACAAACGGCACGGCGTCCGTGCGGGTGATGACAACGGTGTCTTTCTGCAGGCCATAGGTCCGGTTGAGCGGTGTGTAGTTGAGGCGGATTTTCTGGTCAACGATGCTACAGCCTGAGATGGCCAGCAGGGATATGATCAGGCTGAAAACGAGCATTTTTGAGATTCTGATTCGGTTTTTCATTGTTTGTACCTCTTGGAGATTGTTTTGTGCAGTCATGATTGCTGCATTGCTCTTCAGAGCCATCCTCTTTTTTTAAAACGGTAGATCATTCCTGCCGAGATGCCCAACATCACCAGCCAGAGCAGGTAGTAGCCGTATGTCCATCCCAGTTCAGGTATATGTTTGAAATTCATGCCATAGACGCCGACCAGAAAGGTCAGCGGCATGAAAATAGTTCCAATCACGGTCAGAAAGCGCATGATCTCGTTGGTCCGGTTGCTGATGCTGGAAAGGTAAAGATCCTGCATGCCGGACAGCAGATCCCGGAATGTCTCGACACCATCGATAATCTGGATGGTATGATCGTAGATATCCCGAAAGAATACGCTGGAGGATTCGCTGATCAGGTCGGATTCGCCCCTCTCCAGGGCTGAAGCAACCTCCCGCAGGGGCCAGATGCTCTTGCGCATGAAGATGATCTCGCGTTTCATGGAGATGATCTGCCTCAGAATCAGCTGATCCGGTTTCCTGGCCAGCCGCTCCTCCATATCCTCGACGATCTCTCCCATCTCCTCCAGAAGGGTGAAGTATCTGTCCACAACCGCATCGATCAGGGCATAGGCCAGGTAGTCAGCCCCCATGGACCTGATCCGGCCGCGGCTATTGCGGAGCCGTTCACGGACAGTTTCGAAAACGTCACCGTCAAGGCCCTCCTGAAATGTCAACAGATAGCCTGGTCCCAGGATCATGCTGACCTGCTCCGATTCGACCCCCTGCACCTTGTTCAGTCCGATCATGCGGATGACGATAAAGATATACTCCCCGTAATCCTCTAATTTGGGACGCTGGGATGTGTTGACGATGTCCTCGAGGATAAGCGGGTGCAGGTTGTAGCAATGTCCGAAGCGGCTGATCAGATCCACATCGGTCAGCCCTTCGACATTAATCCAGGTGACCTTCTCCGGGTGGTTGACCGGTACGCAGATCTCCAGGTTTTTCGGACAATCCTCGGTCAATCCGTCAGCCGAGTAGGAAATAATATTCAGTGACACCTTACCGGAGGCAGGCGGTGAGCCGGTATGCACCAGAGTGCCGGGTGGCAGGCCTGCCTTACGTGACTGTCCGGTATAGTGTCTGCGCCGGATCATATGCCGAGTATGTCCGCCATCTTGATGATTTCATCGCTGAGCTTTTTCTGGCCGCCATTGACGACCATCTCCAGCAGTGTTGTGGTGACGGTGTTGGTCGAGAGCCCGACCATGACCCCCTTGCAGCCGCAGAGCAGCAGCTCAACCGATTTGCGCCCGAAACGGCTTCCCAGCAGGCGGTCAAAGACCGTTGGCGCTCCGCCGCGCTGGTAGTGCCCCAGAACCGTAACACGGGTTTCAAAACCGATCCGGTCCTTGATGCCATTGGCAACATCCTGAGCCTGTCCGGCACCCTCAGCCATGATGATCAGGGCGTTGGTGCGTCCCTCTTCGTAACGTTCGCGCAGTTTGCTGCACATGTCATCCAGGTCCAATTTTACCTCGGGCACAATGGCGAATTCGGCGCCGGTGGCAATGGCACTGATGCTTGCCAGATAGCCGGAATTGCGTCCCATGACCTCAACAATGAAGGCCCGGTCGTGTGAGCTGGCCGTGTCCTTGATGCAGTCGACGGCATAGATGATGTTGTTCAGGGCCGTATCCACACCCAGGGCCATATCTGTGTAGGCAATATCATTGTCAATACTGGCCGGTATGCCGATGACCGGAAAGCCCATCCTGTCCAGTGCCAGTGCGCCGTTCAGGGAACCATCGCCGCCGATGACGATCAAGCCCTCAACCTTTTCCTTGAGCAGATTTTCCAGGGCCTTTTTTTTCCCCTCTTCGGTACGGAATTCCTGCGAGCGTGCCGATTGAAGAAAGGTACCCCCCTTTTGAAGCGTCCCTGAAACCGCCTGGCTGGTCAGGTTGATGTAATCATTTTTAAGCAGACCGGCATAGCCCTTGCGATAACCGATAATTTCGACGCCACAGGAAATGGCTGTGCGGGCGGCTGCCCGAATGGTCGCATTCATTCCGGAACAGTCGCCGCCGCTAGTCAGAATGGCTAGTTTTTTCATGAGATCTCCTGGTTGGTTTGGGTTGGAAAAAGAGTTTGCAATGCGTTGCAGCGATAGTCGAAGATCCGTTTCAGGCGCGGAGCTACGATAAATGTATTTATCAGCCCGGTAAACTGCATGTGCGGCAGCAGGTAATGGACTATGTCGCGCATCTCCACGCCGTCATCAACCTCTTTGAAATGGTGTTGATGATGCCAGAAACGGTATGGGCCGAAGCGTTGTTCATCAACAAAGAGATACGGCCTGTTCAGGTGCGTGATTTCGGATGTCCAGTCGAATTTGATACCGAAAAGGGGTCTGACGGTGTAGGTCAGGATCATGCCGGCGTAGGTTTCATCCTGCGGCGGTGAGGTGAGGCGGAAATCCATGGCTGGCGGTGTGATCCTGGCCAGATTGTCTGGATTGGAAAAAAAACTCCAGGCTTCATCCAGGCTAATCGGCAGGGTCTGGGTGCGTTCAAGGGAATATGGCTTCATGATAGTCCTGTTTTTTTGCCACTTGATATCAGTCTGCTTGCAGTTTGAAATTATGCTTCAGCGATCTGTTTTTGTCCAGAAGTCAGCTTGCCTATTGATAAACAAACTGAAAGGCCGTATGTATAACCGGTATTAATATATCTCTGTTTAAATCAGGTCAAGCAGCATATTGCGTTGTAGTGAAATTCAGTTGTCTATTCAGAAGGGATGATCACGATGGTCGGCTTGGGACAGACAGTTTTTTCAGGGTGCAGGGTCAAGAATATACGCCGCTGGGGGGCGGTTTTGTTGCTGGCGGGTATTGTTCTGCTGCTGCCCGTTTGCGGATATTCCTTCTGTTTTCAAGAGGCCGGGGCGCAGTACGGGATTAATCCGCTGGTGTTGCGCTCCATTGCCAAGGTTGAATCGGGTGGTAATCCGGCTGCTGTGAACAGAAATGTCAATGGCAGCTATGATATTGGTGTTATGCAGATCAACACGATCTGGAAATCGACCATGGGTGCAGCCCGCTGGCGCTATCTTGGCGATCCCTGCTACAACGTCAAGACCGGGGCATGGATACTTTCCGGCTGCATTCGCAGCTATGGCTACAACTGGAAGGCGATTGGCTGCTATAACAGCCGCACACCATCCAAAAGCGAGATCTATGCCCGAAAGGTTTTTCAAAAACTGAAGGATCTGGAAAAACATCCCGAGCGGGAACCGCTGGACAAACGCGAGCGCGAGGTTATGCTCAGTAATATTGATGAACTGGTTCAGGCATCAATTGCCAGCAAAAACAAACGCAGTAAAAAGGTCGTCAAGTTTGTACCCTATGTCCGTCTTTCGACAAAGGAATCGCTCACGCCACCACTGCCGCCGAGCGGAGAACCGCTCTATCCGATCCCTGCCTATGGCGGTTCGTTGGAAAATGAAAAGTAGGTTCTGCGGCGCTGTTCAGTAAAAAACATAAAACAGAGCCTCTTGCAAAAACGATTGTCATCCTCGAATGTCTCTGTTGGGGATCCAGATTTTTCAAACTTTTAAAGAGTGGATTCCCGATTAAAACCGCTTCGGGAATGACAGATTTGAACTTTTGCAAGGGGTTCAACAATTATGTGGAAGCCGGATTCATGCCAAAAATAAGGGGGAATACTACATTGTTGAAAACTCTGATACATACCATTATCCTGCTGATCTGTTTTTCAACACTGGCCAATGCCGCGCCGAGCAGTTCCTTTCCGCTGCTGATCAAGGGAAAAAGCCTGACAATTAGTAGCAGTTCGGATCGGGCATCCATTGCCGCCTTGCTCAAGGGTGTGATGGGTGAGGAACCGTCCGTATCCATACCGGAACGGATCCAGTATGATTTTATTGCCGTGGAGGGGCAGGGGCCGGTCTGTCTGCTCTTTGATTTTGATAAAAAGGGTAAATGGGTGTCAATCGCCATTGATGCCAACATGAAGGAACAGAATATTGTCGGGCAGCAGCTCGTCTCCTGGCTGACCAGCAAGGCGGGCAGGGGGAGAAAGGCAGGCAAGACCACGATCTGGAAACATGCTGGTCTGGTCTATCGTTTAGAGGAAGTCAAGGATGCCGGGGATGAGTCGATCTACAGTGTCCGAATTACCAGAAAATAGGGGGTAGCTATGTTACATCGTTTTGGCCGTCGTATGCTGTTGAGTCTGGTTCTGGTGATTTTTTGCGCCTCTGGTGTGGCACTGGCCGCTGAAAAAAAGTTTGAGATTGAATACGATGAAGGTGCGCCATCCTATACACAGGACGACCTGCCAATCAGGGATGTGAAACCGGATCGTGTGACCGCCTCATCCACGTTGCACTCAAAAAACGGGGTATATGATCCCAAATATGCCTCAGACGGAAAGTCTGCCACTGCCTGGTGCAAGGGTAAAGCAGGGCAGGGGATTGGCGAATGGGTGCGTTTTGAATTCAAGAAACCACTACCGGTGACCGTAATCTCATTTACACCGTTTTTTGCAAAAAACGCTGCCATCCTGGCCAACAACAACCGTATCAAAAAAATGAAGATCGAGATGGATGGCGGTGTGAATGGAACGGTTGAGTTTTCGGATGCAAAGTGGTGCAACGATTGCCAGTTGCAGTATCCGGCGCCACTGCTGAATTTCTATGAAAAAGGGAATCGCAAGTTTTACAAAACCGGGTCAATCAAATTCACGGTTTTAGAGGTATATCAAGGGGTTAAATACAACGATACCTGCATTTCTGATATTGAGATCAAAGCCTGGAACGGGAAGTAGCCGTTTATAAGCCAGTTGTGAGCCTGTAAAATCGATTGTGTAAGTGGCCAAAATCGGTTGAAATCCCAATACGAGGAAGAAACGATGGCCACGACCGACGAACTACTCGATCTGTTTCGTATATCTGCACTTCGGAAACTGCGAACAACCGTAGAACTGGCTTCCTGCTTTATCTCCAGACTTCACAGTTCGCAGTATCAATTCACTGCTACATTTCGGGCAGGTAGTAATGCTGTCGAACCGCTCTTTTAATCCAGATACATGCTCTTTCCTGGTGGTCCATGTTTTCGGCTTCATCCCAGATTTTATGGTCGAAATGATTTCTTGAACCTTCGGCGGCGTAAAGAGCACTTCAGTTTTGCTTTTAATGTACGGAATATAGCCATGATTCATGACGTTTGGCGGCAGTTCCGTCTTGAAGGTGCAATCTGATGCAAAGAACACAAGTGAATGAAACTTGTCCTCTTCAAGTCCCAAAAACTCAGATAATGTTTTGATGTGCTTGTAATTCTGGTAGAATGGATTCTGGAATTTTGACTTCTTGCCGAACAGACTTTGAGTCCATGACGGGTTCTTTGCATCCCCGAAGATCCAGCCTTCCATGTTTTTGGTCTCAACAACGAAAATGCCGTATTGAGAAACTATGATGTGGTCAATCTGCGTAGTACCGTTTGCGGAAGGAATGGTTACGTTGTTCACGTCGAAATAGACATTTGAATCAAGGAATATCTTCTTTGCCAAAGTAACCTGCGCCTCGCCAATCCAACCCTTGATAGCTGCCTTAATGGTCATGTTTGATCCTCTCGCTAACACTAATAGCCCCCAAAAGGGTCAGCCTTTGACACGAGACAAGTTGATAACCAACGTCTCGACTTCTTTCCTGGAAAACTAGGGACATTGCCCGTATTTCATGTCAATACATATCCAGTTACCAAACGGCCGCCCTATGGTGCCAGCTTCAACAGTCGCTCACTTCGCCATATGCGAACAATCCGCACCCGGTTGCCATCCAGTCGGTAGACTATGCGGAAGGGGGGATAGATGATCTCTCTCAGGTTGGCAATATTGAATTCCGGCACGATTCTGCCACTTTCCGGGTGGTCGGCCAAACGTTCTACCTGGTTGAATACCTCGGCGACAAGCCGATCCCCTACATCGGGCACAAGTTGTTCTCTGTACCATTCCTGGATGCTGCACAGGTCCGAAAGGGCGGACTCAGCAAAGGAGATATTTACCTGACGCGCCACGGTCAAGCCACTTTCAGGCGTCTTTTTGCCTCGTCCAGAGAAACCTCCCGCCCTTCATCCAAGTCCATCAAGCCCTGCACAACACCGCGCAGAAAGGACAGCTCCTCGGTTTCTGCCTCATACTCCTTCAGTGACTGGAGCACAGCAATGCCGCGGCCCCTGCTGGTGAGGAGTACCGGACGGCGGGTTTTATCAACCTGGGTGACGATTCGGCCTGGATTGATTTTCAGGTCGCTGAGTGGCACGATATCTTCGGAAAATTTTGCTGCTCGCTGCATGATTTCCTCCTGAACGCACTGTTAAAGTACCTGATAATAGCACCTGTCAGGAGGTGCTGACAATGTCTTGTTTTCATGGGCAGAAATTAAATGTCGACAGGCTTACACACATTTGACAAGCCTGCCTTAATCCTGGCGAATTTGGGGGGTATCCCTGATATCCTGACATTTATGACGATGGTCGCCATGCGCAACCTGCAAGCAGTAATCTCCAAAAACTCACACAACCTCTGTCATGATATTTACGCTCTTCTCAACCAATAATTCATCAACTGCTTTAACATAATCCATGAAGTGTTTGCTGGCCATGTGTTTTTCCAGGCAGCTCATGCTCTCCCAGTTTTCGTAAAAAGCGAAGAGTGCCGGGTTGTTGTTATCCTGATGCAGACGGTATTCAATGCATCCCGCCTCCTGGCGTGTCGGTGCCAGCATCTTCAATAGCTCAGCCTGAACGGCTTCAATGACATCAGGTTTTGCCGTTACCTTGGCGATTACAGTTATTTTTGACATGACGATCCTCTCTTTTCATGGGCCTTTTGTCCATGGACCCTTTCGTAGGCCTTGCAGAATGGGCAGATATCCTGCTCAACGTTTTTGACAAAATCAAATACCATCCCCTGCTGGTGGTAGCGGGCGTGTAGGCAGACCGGACATAGTTCGCAGACCTTTGCCATGGCAATATCCTGGGATGATGGTTTATTCTTGTTCATAACAGCGCTGTCCTTTGGTTTTAATGGAGCGCGGGCGGAATGCAGACGCAACTATTTGTAAATATTGAATATGCCTGTTACGAATCTCGAAACAGAAAAGGAATTTAGTGCCTGTATGTCAAGAATCGCTAAAGTAATAATGCCTGAGCCTCTTGCATAAGTATTTCTTGCATGGTTCGACAGGCTCACTACGAAAGGAATATCAGATAATTATCAGTCTAAAATCCATTCACCCTGAGCTTGTCGAAGGGTTTTGCAAGAGGCTCAACAGGTTTGAATTATTCAAACGTTGTTGGCAGGTTCGACTCCGGAAGAATTTACTGATCGCGTCAATTGGCCTGTTCGCATTGTGCTGCACGCTGTTTCTTGATGTATTGCGGGTACCAGGTACTGAGAAACATGGCCGAAACCAGGAGGCTGTAGTTGATGGTTTCGTATGCCCAGCCAGGCATGAATGGCTGGCTGTTGCGCTGCCAGGCCAGGAATGCGTTGATGGAGAATACCACGGCCCAGATTGTCGTCAGGATGTAATTGGTGCGGATAAATGATGGTTGTTCCCACAGGCCAGGGTCTGTATGTTCACGGGCATATTCCATGGTGAATGGGTTTTTCAGGATAATACCCGCCCAGACACCTGCCGCGAGGGTACCGTTGGCCAGAACGCCCATGTACCGCACGGCCCACATGTCGTTCAGGAATACCACCGCTACAATGGCGTAGACAAAGAACAGGATACTTGCCCACATGATAACGCCCCGATGCAGCTTCTTGATCGCCATGATGATGCTTAGAACCGCTGCCACTATTATTCCCGCCTTGAGACGGAACATGGTGTCTTGTGCAATGATAAGAAAAAAAATCCAGGGTGCAAAACTGAGTAGCATCTTAAAAAATGACATAACTCTCTCCTCTTTGGTTTCTCATTCCATTTAATAAATCACTTTATCAGCTTTTTGTTGAATTTCAGCCATTATTCCGGACGCTGCTGCGGCTTGCGTTTTCTTCTGAGAAGTTCAGGCGACCTCAACCCGGTTGCGACCAGACTCCTTGGCCCGGTACAGTGCCGCATCAGCACGGGAAATCGTTTTTTCAATGCTCTCATCCACCATCAGTTCGGCAACTCCGGCACTGATACTGATATGAATCGGTGTTGCCTCATTTTTATGGGTAATGGCAAGCTCGAGTGCTGCACAGCGCAACCGTTCCGCCAGTTCTCTTGCCATGTCAAGGTCGGTTTCCGGTGTCACCACAACGAACTCTTCCCCTCCGTAACGGCAGACAATATCGTACTCCCGTAATGTTTCTTTAAGCGTGCGAGAAAGGTCTTTAAGTACGCTATCTCCCATGTCGTGACCGTAGTTGTCGTTAAGTCTCTTGAAATAATCAATATCAATCAAAATAACAGAAAGCGGTTTGCCGTGCCGCCTTGCGCGGGATAATTCTATTGCAGCCCTGTTGAACATTTCGCGACGATTAACAAGCCCCGTCAGAAAATCGTGGTTAGCCATGTCAATCAGCTTTGTCTCGGCTGATTTTAGATCTTTTATGAACGCCTGCGAGATGAAGCGGATAATGGCAAAAATCAGACCAACAATCCCGAAAGCGGATATGACCAGCAAAATAGTGTTTTCGCGAAGTTGCTGTTGCATAGCAGTAGCGGTAATGGTGACACTTATACCCCCCCGAATATCACCTTCCCGGTACCCCTGTAATGCGTGACACCTCAAGCAGTCTTTCTCTGTTATCAATGGGGCCATGTAGCGATACAGAATTTCATCCCCTTTTTGCTCATATTCGGTATAAACCGTGCCCCCCTGTTCAAATTGTGTCAGCGCCTTACGTTCAAATGGGTCGGGGCTGTTAGCGGGGTTGAGCGGTTTGAGGCTGGTGATCTTGAATTTGAAGAGCCCTTTGCTGGCGGCAAGTTCCGAAAGCTCCCTGGTGATAAGAGCCGGGTTCTTCAGGGTGTAGCGCTCACCATCCTGGTCGACAATCAAAACCTTGAGACCGGGTACCTTCAGCAGGTAGGGATTTATCTCCATATCCGGCTTTAGTTTTACGTAGACGCCACCATGGTTCGCAGCCCACTTGCGGATAAGAATAACTTCCTCGAAAAAGGCCTGCCCTTGATATTGCATTTGTGCCTTGATTAGTGATGTTGCCTTGTTGCTGAATCCCCAGAATACAGACAGCACGATCAGGCCGATGATCAGAAAAATGCCAGTCAGATATTTACTGACAAAACTCGAGCCAGTTGAAGAAGCCGGTGTTTTGGATGTTGTTGTCATTGTCATTACCTCATTGCCACTGTTGGTGTTTTTTCAGTTTGAAAAGTCCTGCCAACATCCCCGGAGATACCTGTGATGGTATTGTCGTCATATATACCGGATTGAGTCTTGTTAAGAAACTGCCTGCAGCCAGTATATATCAATTGCAATTAACAGTTTTTGTAACATAATTATAACGTCAAAAGTAAAACTTCAAAGGTGGAAATCATGGCAAAGATCCTTGTTGTTGACGATTCAAAGTCCACCAGATTCATGGTTGCCACAGTTCTTGCCAGTGCAGGCCACCAGATTACCGAGGCGCGGGACGGTCTTGAGGCGCTCAGGATGGCGCAGACCGAAAAATACAATCTCGTTGTTTCCGATATTAACATGCCGATGATGGACGGCCTTGAGCTGCTTAAAGAACTGAGAAAAACGGAAGGATACCGCTTTACACCGATTATCATTCTTACAACGGCTGAATCGGACGGTATAAAGGTCAAGGGGAGGGAGGCCGGCGCCACCGCCTGGATCAACAAGCCATTTTCCACGGCAAAACTGTTGGAAGTGATAAAAAAGATAACGGACTTGATCTGACGGATATTTGCTGTATTTAGAAAAAACGGCTTAGCAGAACAGCGTCAGTTTTAGGACGTTGCTTCTGTCTTTGGACACTCATTCATATTTTTGTCTCGTGTCAAGGGCAGACCCCTCCGGTGTTACTTTGAATCCACTCGCCAACCCATCACCGTGCCATCAGCGCGAACACACCCCAGCCCAGGTATTCACGCGTGTAGGCAGCGTAGCGCTTGGGTTCTGAGGTCAGTTGGGTTCGAACATCTTTAGCGAAATCGTCGTCAGGATTGGCTTCAAGCCAGCGGCGCATTGTGAGCCATTTGGCCGACTCGTACCTGTCCCAGCTGTCCTGGTCAGCCAGCACCATCTCAACGACGTCACAGCCGAACTGGCCGAAAGACTCGAGCCGTTCCGGGAGCGTGAGAAAGTCGGAGATCGAGTTGGCAAGACACTCCCTGGCAACGTCTTCCGACGGCGGCAGTTGCCGCCAGTAGGGCTCGCCGATGAGAATGATCCCGCCGCTGCTCAGGCTCTGCGTCAGAAGCTTGATAGTACCAGCAACTCCCCCGCCGATCCAGGTGGCGCCGACACAAGCTGCTATACCGACCTTCTCGTCCGCGACATATCCGGCAGCATCGCCATGGATGAACCGGACTCGATCGGCAACGCCGAGTTCTACAGCGCGGAGTTTCGCTTGCTCGGAGAACAACTGGCTCATGTCGATGCCGGTGCCGATGATGCCGTGATCGCGAGCCCAGGTGCACAGCATCTCCCCCGAACCGCTGCCGAGGTCGAGTACTCGTGTCCCAGTTTTTATACGCAGCGCCGCGCCGAGAGTGGCAAGTTTTTCCGGTGTGAGCGGGTTATGGATGCGGTGGGCACTTTCGGTAATAGTGAAGATCCGTGGAATGTCCATTTCGGGATACCTCCTGATGGGGCAGACGTTGGCTATATGAATATTGTTTCTGTTACCTGAACGTTCAGGAAGCCTCTACCCTTTTTTCCTTGATGTACTGTGCCATTTTTCGGTCATGGTCACGGATATGCTGGAAGACCCAGCGGAACATCTTGCCGGTCAGCTCCACAGCAAGCACGTGGGTGTTGCCACCACCAGATATCTTGCTCTGCAGATCAATGGCATCCCGGGAAAATTGCTCATGTTCGCTAATCTGCTCAGCCATATCAGGATAGGCAAACTGTTTCATATAGCGTTCTTCGGTTTCAAAATGAAACTGGGCATACTCGACCAGGAATTTCGCCATATCTGCCAGCACTTCTTGCTCGCGGGCATCCCGAACAGCATCTGACAGCATCTTGAAGTGTTCAACGATCATCTTGTGCTGTTCGTCGATTTCTTCGATGCCCAGAACAAACGATTCATTCCACTCCATGCTCATAATGCCTCCCCTGAAACTGAATAGTATTTACTGAGTTAATTCATGGCTAATAAGGGACTGTACCCCTGTTGTGGTCCAGTAGTACAAAATATTTAATGCTGAGACCAGTGTATCTGTCCCAGTAAGTCTTTTGGTCCAAGCCTGTCAGCCTCATTTGGCTTGCTCCCCTTGATGGTGCGAGCGAACGTTCACATCTGTTAACCATATCACCCGAAATCCTAGCCCTAACCCAGATTGAGGCTTCCAGGAGGGCAGTCGCCTCGCGGCTTCCACCCCTCCCGCCGAAGCTGGATCTGGTCAGAATCTCTCAGGATTCAGCCAGACAGTCTTCAACGCGACATCGTGTCGCGACAACAGCGCGGGGGCGCACCAGCGGCGCAGTATTGCGCCGACCTGTTGCCGCCGAGAGGTTGGATGTTATTCGTAATGAGTCCACATGCGGATCACTTTAACTGTCTTGATATCTTCAATGACCTGATAAACGAGGCGGTGCTGAATATTGATCCTACGGGAATATGCTCCTGACAAATCACCGACAAGTTTTTCGTATGGTGGAGGACTTTGAAAGGGATTTTCTCTGATGATTTCCAGTAGTCGTTCGGCTTGAGGCTTTAAACCTGAGTGCGCGATCTTTTTTGCATCTTTTTGGGTATGTTTGGTAAATACAAGCTGCCAGCTTACCATGCAAGCTCCTCACTGCACTCGGCTACTGGGGTCTTAATGCCTTTCTTTATGGATTCTCTCATTCCAGGAATTGCTGTGAGATATAATGTTTCCTGAATAGCACGCCAATCGTCTTCTGAAATAAGAACTGCCGAGTGTCGTTTGCCAACAATCTGAATCGGTTCATGTGATAATGCTACATCATCAACAAGGTTATAAAGGGATTTTCTTGCTTCTGTTGCTGATAGGGTTGTCATTTTAATTTCCTCCATTTTCGTACGTTAAATCGTACGAAAATGACTGCATTAAGTCAAATTGTATTTTATCCAACGTGGTGGGAGAACAGTGGTGGTTTTAGGCTGCGGCTTCTTCCTGGTTGGATCATCAACCTTTACTTTTGTCTCATGTCAAGGGCAGACCCCTCCGGTTATTCATTGACGCACCTTCCCAGGCTTTTGCTCCAGTGTCTCCGTAACCAGGTTGTAAAAACCGTTGTCGCAATTAAGAATTCAATTTTGGTTGGTAATTAATAAACAAAACTAAGTCTTTTACAGTGCTTACTTTGTCGTAGTAAGGATTGTTTTCGGGATTTTCGAGGCTTCGACCAGTTCTTTGAGCAATTATATCTACTAAATCTTCTAAGTCCTCGGATTCAATCTTTAAATCTTCTTCAAATCGATCAGATGCTCTTAGAGGACATGTGCCTTTAGAATAGTCTAAAGAGAATTGTAGCTCTTCATACACCGCACGGATTATCCAAGTATCAATTCGTTTTCGGTCAAATGATCGCGAAAATGTGCAAATTCCTTCATTAGGGCGTTCAGCAGCGAGGCTCTTCAGCCTACGATTTTCTCTCCAATTGGCATATATGCCAAGCATGGCCAAAACAACAAAAAATGCTAAGACCAATGGTAACTTCCAGATAGTATAAGCAAGAGCAAGAAAAACCAGCCCAAGAAATAATGAAAGAAAAACTATATCTTTAGCAGTAAAGCTCGCACGTTCGTACTTAGGCATAAACCTAGATGGCATTTTCATAGTTTCACCGTCCAACCTATTAATCACCCGTCCGGGGTGTCTATATACATGTATATGGAAATACCGTTATGGCTTGTTATCAAAACCATCTACATCTATATACTTTTCCGGTTCCATGCTTGCAACCTGACCATATCTCAAAAAATATAACTACTTTGTGTTATTTCACTTGTTTTCGTGAAAAATCAGGGGATATTCCTTCGCTGTTAGACTCTGTTTTGTAAGTTTAATTTACTGTTATCCTAGAACTTTTTATTTTAGTTTGGTTAGCAGGTCATCGTCATTGGCGCTGATCTGCGGCGTCTGCTCGTTGCCGGTCAAACGTCTGGCCATGTAGGGCACATGCTCAGACAGATAGCCCCTCATTTCGCCAACCGTGATCAGGTTGTCCTTGTTGGTGTCCGCTTCGCCACGCAGCCCTTTGAGGAAAAAGTAGGTGAAGAGTGAATGCTGCTTTTCGGGATACCAGGATGAAACCTGATTGGCGGATGAACTGGTGATGACAATGGCGTTCATCGGTTTAACGGCCTGTTTCTCATGGCGTACCAGTGCACTTGTCCCCTTGAAGAGTGATCCCCTGGCGGTGTTGCCGGAAAAACAGGCGTCGATTATCACGGTAACCTTTTTGGCCTGCAATTTTGCCAGGTTGTCATAAAAGGTCTGCAGGCTGTATCCTCCCGTTCTGATCAGCTGCGGGTTTGCATCTATGGGGACAAAGTAGGCCTCGCCGCTTTCCAGATCGGGTGCCCCATGGCCGGCATAGTAGACAAATACGTTTGATTCACCCGGTTTTAGCCATTTGAAAAGCTTGCCATGGAAATCGCGCTCGGTTCCAAAGACCTCATGGAATTTGGTCAGGGTTGCGTTTTCAATGTAGATGATATTGGCCGGATCAAAGCCCATTGTTCTGGTGAGGTATTCCTTGATGGTTTTGGCGTCGCGAATGGCGTAATCCACATCGCTTGCGCCGGAGAGTGAATAATTCTGGTTGCCGATGACAACTGCAATATCGTATCTGCCGGCAGCTGCTCCGGACGGTATGTTTACGTCAACGTCTGCCGGTTCGATCTGCGTAACGGGTGCTTTGACGGTCTGTTTGGGAGTGGCGATATCCAGCTGTGATAATATCCGGAAGGTGGCTGGCAGGTAGTTGTTGTTAAGTGCCGTTGCGATATCTGCCGCGCTCTCGGCGGTGAAGCGGCCATTGATGGCAACCTTGCCGCCACGGATAGCTTCCTGGATTACGGCAACACTGATGATGTTTCCGTCGACGATGATAGCCAGGCGACTTTTAACCATTCTTTCGGTGACTCTGGCAAACCGTTCCGTACCCTCCTGATTCAGTGTAAGGTAAACGGTTGGCTGTTCGGTGTAGCTGTCTCTGGTTACCGTTGCCGAGGCAACAATATCACCGGATAGCAGCGGTTTCTTTTTGACGGTAAAGGGTGTTTTGCGTAATTGTCCACTTGATTCATCCAGCGTGGTCTCGTAAAGGGTTTCATTCTCTGATGCTGTTTTCTTTGACGGTTTGCGGTCATCCACCAACCTGAATTCCAGGCGCGATTGGCGGATGGACTGCAGGACGATCTCCCTGGCCTCTGCTGTGCCCCTCGTGAGGGTCAGCACAATCCTGCGGTTGCCCTTTTGCTCCAGTGCTGCGCCGGTCTCCCCCAGTGAGGCCAGGCGGGCTTTTAATATCTCCACTGAACGTCGGGTCAGTTCATGATCTATGGAGCTTTTACCCGTTGTTGTCCCCTCCAGTATGAATATGCTACCCTGGTCGGCAGCGGCATTCAGGCTGGATAAAATCAGGCAGATTGACAGCAGCAGCAGTATATGTCGGTTCATTTTGGTTCCTAATTAGCGTCAATCTTCCGTTAGTTACAAACTTTGTCATTCCCGAAACGATTCTGATCGGGAATCCAGCCTTTAACTATTTGAAATCATGGATCCCCGATAAAGACATTCGGGGATGACATTCTTAATAGCGGAAGAATAGTGCTAGTCAGATTTTGGTTTCGTCCTGTTGCGCAGCCACTCCATCCGTTCGTTAATATTTTTCTCGTAGCCGTAGCCCTTGGGCTCGTAAAACTTTCTGCCAGCCAGTTTGTTCGGCAGATGCTCCTGGCCTGAATACCCCTTTTCCTGGTCGTGGTCATAGCGGTAGCCGTTGCTGTAGCCCAGTTCCTTCATCAGTTTTGTCGGCGCGTTGCGTATATGCATCGGCACGGGGAGGGCGCCGCTTTTGCGCACCTCTGCCAAGGCGGCATTGATACCCATGTAGGCGGCATTGGATTTAGGGGCGGTTGCCAGATAGGTGACGGCCTGGCCGAGGGTGATTCTTCCTTCCGGCATGCCGATCATTTGAAATGCCTGCAGGGCGGCAACAGCGACCTGCAAGGCACGCGGGTCGGCGTTGCCGATGTCTTCAGAGGCCAGGATGATCATGCGCCTCAGAATAAAGATTGGGTCTTCGCCAGCCTCCAGCATGCGGGCCAGCCAGTAGAGGGCGGCGTCCGGATCGCTGCCGCGCACGGATTTGATGAAGGCTGAGATGACGTTGTAATGTTCCTCGCCCCCCTTGTCGTAGAGCAGGGCCTTTTTCTGGAGCGCCTCCTGCGCGATCTCAAGTGTGATGAGCTTGCCGGCGGTTCCCTCTCTTTCGGCAGCCGATCCCAAAGTTAATCCAGCTGCAACCTCCAGTGTGTTCAGGGCTATCCGGGCATCACCGCTGGCCTGTTCCGCCAGAAAGTCCAGGGCGTTGCTGTCTGCGGAAAGGGCTTGCTGGCCGAGCCCATGTACCTCGTCTGTCAGCGCATTTTTCAGGATGACCCGGATGGTCTCAACGGTGAGTGCCTGCAGCGTCAGTACCCGGCAGCGGGAGAGCAGCGGGGCAATGACCTCAAAGGAGGGGTTTTCGGTGGTGGCGCCGATTATGGTGACGATGCCCTTCTCCACATAGGGGAGAAAGGCGTCCTGCTGGGATTTGTTGAAACGGTGGATCTCGTCGACAAAGAGGATGGTGCGTACGCCACGGGCAGCCAGGTCCTCTGCCTCGCGGAAAATCTCGCGGATCTCCTTGATGCCGGAGAGAATGGCTGAAAAAAATATGAAATGAGATTTTGTCTCCTGGGCGATGACATGCGCCAGGGTTGTCTTGCCGCAACCTGGTGGTCCCCAGAGGATCAGCGATGAGATGGAGTCGTTTTCAATCATTCGCTGCAGGATGTGGCCTTCGCCCAGCAGATGTTCCTGGCCGAAAAAAGCGGCGACACTGCGCGGGCGCATGCGTTCGGCCAGTGGAGCGGCCTGATCCTGCCGGGAGTGGCGTTCGGGTGTAAAAAGGGTGTCTTGATACTGTTTCATACTGGTCAATTGGGCCGGTTGGGCGGCGTATCCTTTGCTGTTGTGATGGTTTACAGTGTCACGATGTTGATGGGGCAGGGTGTTTTGCCGGTTCGAATGGAGTCCGGTTGTTATCACTCGAGCATCTTGCAAAATGAATGTCATCCCCGAATGCCTCTGTCGGAGATCCATATTTTTCAAACATCTAAAGAGTTTATTCCCGACCAAAATCACTTCGGGGATGACAGATTTGGACTTTTGTAAGAGTTTCACTCTGTTAAGGCAGATTGGTTGTACAGCCGGCCCAACGATCCCTTGCCGTTAGTTGTGAGATGAGTCCGTTGAGCCGGCGGCGGCATTATTCATGGCGTTTTAGGATGGTCATAGCAGATCGCGTCTGCTGTGACGGGAGATCTCCTCTGGTTTGATGTCCCAGATCTCTTGCGCGTATTCCTTGATCGTACGGTCACTGGAAAATTTGCCCATTCCGGCGCTGTTGAGTATGGATTTCTTTGCCCATTCGTACGGTTGTTGATAAAGCCGATCAACCTGTTCCTGGGCTTCAATGTACGAGGCGTAATCGGCCAGCAGCATGTAGTTATCTTCCTTGAGCAGGTTTTCGACCAGCGGTTTGAACAGGTCAGGGCTGCCTGGCGAGAATGTGCCGTTAGCGATCATGTCGATGGCCAGTTTTAATTCATGGTTACGATAGTAGAAGTCCTGCGGCCGGTATCCGGCGTTTTTAAGGGCAGAGACCTGTTCGGCGTTCATACCGAAGATAAAGATGTTTTCTCGGCCGACCTCCTCCATAATCTCAATGTTGGCGCCATCCAGCGTACCGATGGTAAGGGCGCCATTCAGGGCGTACTTCATGTTTCCGGTACCGGATGCCTCTGTGCCGGCGGTTGATATCTGTTCGGACAGTTCGGATGCCGGGAAGATCAGCTCGGCCACCGAGACATTGTAGTTGGGGATGAAGACAACCTTCAGTTTTCCCTTGATGGCCGGGTCATTGTTGACGATGTTGCCGATCAGGTTGATCAGCTGGATAATCAGTTTTGCCGTATAGTAGGATGGGGCGGCCTTGCCGCTGAAGATTATGGTGCGCGGTGTTATGTATGCATCTGGGTTGGACTTGATCCGATTGTAACGGGTGATAACATGTAGCACGTTCAACAGCTGACGTTTGTATTCGTGGATCCGTTTGGTCTGGCAGTCAAAGAGCGAGTCCGGTGATACCTCGATACATGTGTGCTGCATGATGTATTCAGCCAGTCTCTTCTTGTTGGCCCGTTTGACCTCGATCCACTGCTGCTGGAAGTCGCGATCATTAGCCAGGTCGCGCAGTTTACGCAGCTCGGACAGGTTTGTGATCCACTCTTCGCCAATGCGTGATGAAATCAGGTCGGAGAGCCAGGCGTTGGAATATTTCAGCCAGCGCCGCTGTGTTATGCCGTTGGTCTTGTTGTTGAAACGCTCCGGCCACATCTCGTAAAAGTCGTGGAATAGCTCGTTTTTAAGGATGTTGCTGTGCAGTGCCGAGACACCATTGATCGAATGGCTGCCGACAATTGCCAGATGTGCCATGCGCACGGATTTCTCGCCGCTCTCTTCAATGATCGACATCCGTCTGAGCCGCTCCTCATCGCCAGGGAAGCGCTCTGCTACCTGGGCTAGAAAGCGCTGGTTGATCTCAAAGATGATCAGCAGGTGACGTGGCAGGATCTGCTCCATCATCCGGACTGGCCACTTTTCAAGCGCTTCCGGCAGGATGGTGTGATTTGTATAGGCAAAGGTCTTTGTGGCAATGTTCCAGGCGCTGTCCCAATCGAGCTGTTTATCGTCCAGCAGGATTCTGAGCAGTTCCGGGATGGTCAGGGTCGGGTGGGTGTCGTTGAGCTGGATGGCAACCTTTTCGGGCAGTAGCTGTACATCCTGATGTTTTTTCAGGAAGCGGTAAAAAATATCCTGAACCGTTGCGGAGGAGAGGAAGTATTCCTGGCGCAGGCGCAGTTCTTTTCCCTCTGCCATGTGGTCGGCCGGATAGAGCACCTTGGAGATGTTCTCCGTGCGCATCTTGGATTCCACAGCCCCGACGTAGTTGCCTTTGTTAAAGGACTCCAGCTCGAAGTCACGGGTGGATTTGGCAGTCCAGAGCCGCATGGTGTTAACGGTATTGTTGCCGTAGCCCGGGATGGGAAAGTCGTAGGCCATGGCCATTACATCGTGTGTGTCGTTCCATGAGTAGCGTTTGCCACCCTGCTCATCAAAGTATTCAACAACATGCCCTTCATATTTTATCTGGTGCAGATGTTCCTTGCGGCCAAATTCCCAGGGATTGCCGTAGCGCAGCCAGTTATCCGGTGTTTCATGCTGGCTGGAGTTGACGATGCTCTGGTAAAACATACCGTATTCATAGCGGATGCCGTAGCCATAGGCCGGAAGTGACATGGTTGCCATTGAGTCGAGGAAGCAGGCGGCCAGCCTGCCAAGGCCACCATTGCCCAGCCCGGCATCCCACTCGGAATTCTGCAGATCATCAATGTCTATGCCCATCTCTTTGAGTGCATTTTCCCAGTCATCCATAACCCCCAGATTGATCAGGCTGTTGCCGAGGGTTCGTCCCATCAGAAATTCCATGGAGATGTAGTAGACACGCTTGGAATCGTTAACGTAATAGCTCTGTTGTGTGTCCAGCCAGCGGTCAACCAGCATGTCACGTACCGCATAGGAGAGGGCCAGGTAGAGATCTGCCTTGGTTGCTGAAAACTTGTCTTTGACCAGTGTGTACTGGAGGTGGCGCAGGAAGGTTCGTTGCAGTTCGGATGATGTCGGTTTGCTCGAATCTGACGGTTGGATCGCTGGTTCGTTCATGGTCACATCCTGATTTGGAATTTGAAATGATGTAAAGTATATAGGCTGAATTTATCTAATGCAAGGAAAGCAACATTCATTTCACAATCCTGAATGGATCACTGGAAATGCAATATTGATACGGCATTCAAGATTGACACAATATTTCACATATACTATATTTTTTCTTTATCTTGTCGCCGTTATATCTGAATTTTTTAAAAATACTGTTTGAAAAGGGTGAAATATGAGAAGCGATACTTTGACCCAGGGACTTGAAAGAACTCCGCATCGTGCCTTGCTGAAGGGGACTGGTGTGCCGCAGAGCCAGATGGATAAACCGTTTATCGGTGTTGTCACCAGTTTTACTGACCTGATTCCTGGTCATGTCGGTATGCGGGATCTTGAGCGTTTTATTGAAAAGGGCGTTCATTCCGGTGGCGGTCACGCCTTTTTCTTCGGTGTTCCGGGTGTTTGTGATGGTATGGCCATGGGGCACAAGGGGATGCACTACTCTCTGCCGACCCGCGAACTGATCGCGGATATGATCGAGTCTGTGACAGAGGCGCACCAGCTGGATGGTCTGGTTTTGCTGACTAACTGTGACAAGATTACCCCCGGCATGCTAATGGCGGCGGCCAGACTGGATATACCCAGCATTGTTGTGACTGCCGGACCAATGATGAGCGGTCGTGGTCAGTCGGATCGCAAGTTTTCATTCGTAACCGACACATTTGAGGCGATGGCCCGTTATAAGGCGGGGGTAATCAGTGATAAGGAATTGCAGCTGTGTGAGGATAATGCCTGCCCTGGAATGGGTTCCTGTCAGGGGTTGTTCACTGCCAATACAATGGCGATTCTGACCGAGGTGATGGGGATGAGTCTGCCGCGATGCGGAACTGCACTGGCCGTGTCGGCACTTAAACGGCGGATTGCCTTTGCATCCGGTGAAAAGATTGTAGAACTGGTTAATAATAATATCACGCCGCGCAGTATTTTGACCCGTGAGGCCTTTGAAAATGCCATTCGTGTTGACCTTGCGTTGGGTGGCTCATCCAATACGGTTCTGCATCTGCTGGCGATTGCCCACGAGGCTGGTGTTGAATTGCCATTGGAGACATTTGATATCTTGGCAAAAGAGACTCCGCAATTGGCTTCCATGAACCCTGCTGGCGAACATTTTATGGAGGATCTGGATGTTGCCGGTGGTGTCTGCGGCGTATTGAAACAGCTTGGTGACAGGATTCACGATACGGCTACGGTATTTGGCCTTTCCACGAAGCAGCTTGCCGAGAGTATTGAAAATGTGGATGACAGTGTGATTCGTTCCATGGACAATCCGATCAAGAAAGAGGGTGGCATTGCGGTATTGTTTGGCAACCTGGCACCCAAGGGGGCCGTTGTTAAGCAGTCCGGTGTATCGGATAAGATGATGCAGTTTGAAGGAACTGCCCGCTGTTTTGATTCCGAAGAATCCGCCATGGCAGCCTTGATGGGTGGCGTGGTTGTTGCCGGTGATGTTGTTGTCATTCGTTATGAGGGGCCAAAAGGGGGGCCGGGCATGCGTGAAATGCTTGCGCCGACAGCGGCGCTGATGGGACTGGGACTTGGTGATTCTGTCGCCCTGATTACCGATGGTCGTTTCTCCGGTGGTACCCGTGGCCCATGTATCGGTCATATCTCACCAGAGGCGGCGGAAGGCGGTCCGATTGCCTATGTTCAGAATGGTGATAGAATCAGGCTGGATATACCATCTCGTCGGCTTGAGCTGCTTGTTGATGCGGATGTCCTGGCCTCAAGGCAGAGTGTCTGGAAGGCCCCGGAGCCTAAGATCAAGAAGGGATGGCTTTCCCGTTACGCCAAGGTCGTTACATCTGCCCATACAGGTGCAGTAACGACGGCCGATTAAGGTTTAACTGATTCGTTGTTTCTCTGTTCTGGTACGTTAAATATCAAAGGCTTCCAGGAGGCTGCTATGAAACGATTAGTTGTTTTTTTTGCCTTAATGTTTGCGATGTCTGGCTGTGCCACGATGGAGCAGAATCTTCAGGATTCGAATTCATTGTTGCTTTCAGCAAAAGAGGTGCGTGAAATCTTTCAGGGAAATACCGTGATCTCTACCACTGGTGAATCCTTTTATTGGGATGCCGATGGGACTGTCAAGGGTAAGGGGTCATACGGTAGCGTTATCAAGGGGAAATGGAATATTAGCGCAGATGGACGTCTCTGTGTGTCCAACTGGGATTCCGCCAACGCCCCGGCTGGTTGTTATAAAATTTATTTCGATAATACGATTCATCAGCACAGGGTGATCGATATGAATGGTGAGTTGAAGCATACATTAACCAACTCTGTTGTCGGGAATCCAAATAATTTTTAAATGACTCAGATAAGTGTTGCGAAGGGCTATTTGATACCTTGCTGGCTGTCATGATCTTAGCATGCCTGCATTGTTCGGGTGGTAATTTTGTTAGTTGATTTAAGGTACAACATGGAGTTGATTTTATGGACTCATTCACCTTGTTTTTCAAAGTTGCCTCGAATTGTGCAAAGTTGCTTGTATGTAGTTTTGGGATTTTTATGGTGCTCAATCTGCTAAATAATGATCCTGCAGATATAACATTTTTGGTGTTATCATTGTTTTTTGGTGTCCCTATTACGCTTTTTTTGTGTGTTTTTTCTATTATTAGAACAGTAAAAAAGCATAAGCTGGAACGGGATTAGTTAGAAATGTTAATAGGTTGTGCTCGGAGATTTTTGGCAACAATAGGATGAGGTAAATGTATGAAAATGAATGGTGCGCGTATGTTGCTGGAATGCCTGAGGAAGGAGGGCGTTGATACTGTATTCGGTTATCCGGGTGGTACGGTGCTGAATATTTATGACGAACTGCTGGATTTCAGGGATATCCGCCATATAATGCCGCGTCATGAGCAGGCGGGTACACATGCGGCCGACGGTTATGCCAGGGCAACCGGCAAGGTCGGCGTTGCTATTGCTACCTCTGGTCCTGGTGCCACAAATACGGTGACCGGGATTGCCACAGCCTATATGGATTCAATTCCGATGGTGATTATTACCGGTCAAGTGCCGACGCCGATGATTGGTAATGATGCCTTTCAGGAAGTTGATATCATGGGCATAACCCGTTCATGTACAAAACATAATTTCCTGGTCAAGGATGTCAGGGATATCCCTGACATCATGAAGAAGGCGTTTTACATTGCCCGGACAGGCCGGCCTGGTCCTGTTCTGGTTGATTTGCCGAAGGATGTTCAGATAGCCCAGACTGATTTTGTATACCCGGAATCGGTGGAGATACGTAGCTACAAGCCGACAACCGGTGGCCATCCGCGCCAGGTGGAAAAGGCGGTCAAGATGTTGTTGGCTGCCAGGCGTCCGGTTCTGTATGTAGGCGGCGGGGTGATTTCAAGTAATGCATCCGATGAGTTGACAGCCTTGTCAAGGAGTCTGGATTTGCCGGTGACAACAACCCTGATGGGGTTAGGGGCCTTTCCGGGGGATGATCCGAATTCATTGGGCATGCTTGGTATGCATGGTTCTTATTCTGCCAATATGGCCATGACGCATAGCGACCTGATTATTGCCCTGGGTGCTCGTTTTGATGATCGTGTGACCGGCAAGATTGCCACATTTGCACCGCATGCAAAAATTATCCATGTTGATGTTGATCCGACCTCCATCAGAAAGAATGTCAGGGTTGATCTGCCGATTGTTGGTGACTTGAAGGATGTTCTCTCCAGGATGATCCGGCAGATTGAGAAAAATTGTCCTGAGGTTAATGTTTTCAAGTCTGCTCTGCAGGCGTGGCATAATGATATATCTGTCTGGAAGAGTAAACATCCGTTTTCGTTCGTTCAGAGCAATACCGTGATCAAGCCGCAGTATGTGATTGAAAAACTTCGTGAACTGGCGGATGTGGATGCCATTGTCTCGACGGACGTTGGCCAGCACCAGATGTGGACGGCACAGTTTTTTCAATTTGTCAGTCCGCGGACGCTGCTTTCATCGGGCGGACTGGGTACGATGGGGTTTGGTTTGCCGGCGGCAATGGGGGCCCAGGCCGCCTTTCCGGAACGGCAGGTGATTGCAATCTGCGGTGACGGTGGTATCCAGATGAATATTCAGGAAATGGCCACACTTGTTCAGAATCGTTTGCCGGTCAAGATTGTTATCATCAATAATAATTTTCTGGGTATGGTTCGTCAGTGGCAGGAGCTGTTTTTTGATAAACGTTATTCACAGACATGCCTGGAACAACCAATTGATTATATAAAGCTTGCTGATGCCTATGGTGCCAAGGGCTTTCTGGCAACAAAACCGGAAGAGGTCGAGTCAGTGATCAGGCAGGGGTTTGCTGAACCGGGTCCGGTTATCATGGAATTCAAGGTTGCCAGGGAGGAGAAGGTTATGCCGATGGTCCCATCCGGCGCCTCGCTGAATGAGATGGTCTTAAATGCCTAAGGAGTCTGCTTTGAGTGCTGAACGACATACCATAACGGTGCTTGTTGAGAATGAATTTGGTGTAGTCTCCCGGGTTGCCTCCCTGTTTTCGGGGCGTGGTTTCAACATTGATTCCTTTATCGGGGCGCCCACCAATGAAGAGGGTATTTCGCGTATCACCATTGTCACCCACGGTGATGAGGGGATACTGGAGCAGATCACCAAACAGCTGAATAAGCTGATTGACATCATCAAGGTGATTGATTTTTCCGATGGCAGCAGCATTGAGCGCGAGATGGCCTTGATCAAGGTAACTGCAGAGGATGAGTGCCGGGCTGAGATCTTGCGGATCGTGGATATCTTCAGGGCCAAGATCATTGATGTCACCGCTAAATCCTATACGATTGAGGCTACCGGAAATCCGGCAAAGATTGATGCTATTCTTGATCTGCTGCGGCCGCTTGGTCTCAAGGAGCTGGTTCGCACCGGTGCGGTTGCCATCGGTCGTGGTGCCAAGGGGTGGAGAGGCTGAAGTCTGTTTTGTAGATCTGTGTTGACGCCCCTTGAAATAGCCATTTCAGGGGCTTTGTCGTTTCTGTTTACCGCTATTTAATTGACACATAAATGCTTATGTAGTATTTTCATTTTTTAAAAATCAATGGTTTGAGCCGGTTTGCCGGACTATTTTGAGTGGAGGAAATGTTAACATGAAAGTCTATTATGACAAAGATTGTGATTTATCCGTTTTGAAAAAAAAGACAGTGGCCATAATTGGTTACGGTTCACAGGGACATGCGCATGCCCTTAATCTTCATGAATCGGGTATTGATGTTGTTGTTGGTCTGAAAAAAGAGTCTACATCTGTCAAGAAGGCTGAGGATGCTGGCCTCAAGGTTGTTACTGTTGCAGAGGCTGCAAAGATTGCTGATATCGTTATGATCCTTCTGCCTGACGAGGTTCAGGGTGATGTTTATCGCGAAGAGATTGGTCCTTATCTGAAAAAAGGTGCCTTCCTTGCATTTGGCCATGGATTCAATATCCACTTCGGTCAGATCGTTCCACGTGAAGATATAAATGTTTTTATGGTTGCCCCAAAAGGCCCAGGTCACCTGGTTCGCCACGAATACACCAAGGGTGGCGGCGTTCCATGTCTGATCGCCGTATATCAGGATCCGTCACAGAAAACCAAGGATATCGCGCTGGCCTATGCCTCTGCAGTAGGTGGCGGACGCTCCGGTATCATTGAAACCAATTTCCGCGAAGAAACAGAAACAGACCTTTTTGGTGAGCAGGCTGTTCTCTGTGGCGGTATCTCCGCACTGATCCAAGCTGGCTTTGAAACCCTGGTGGAAGCAGGTTATGCACCTGAAATGGCCTATTTCGAATGTCTGCATGAAACCAAGCTTATTGTTGACCTGATCTATGAAGGCGGCATCGCCAATATGCGTTATTCCATTTCGAATACCGCTGAGTACGGTGACCTGACCCGCGGTCCGCGTGTTATCACCGAGGAGACCAAATGGGAGATGAAAAAGATCCTTGATGAGATCCAGTCAGGTGAATTCTGCAAGGAGTGGATGCTTGAAAACAAGGTCAACAAGCCTACATTCAACGCACTTCGCCGCAGGGGAGCTGAACATCAGATCGAAGAGGTCGGTGGCAAGCTGCGTGCGATGATGCCTTGGATCGGCAAGAGCAAGATCGTTGACAAAGCAAAAAATTAATCTGTAAAGGCCCATTCATGCACCCTTCTTCTATCCGGAGAAGGGTGCAATTATGTTTATAGGCAGGTTTGATGAAGAATCAGAATACACCCATTGCAACCGAAGGTATTCCATTCATAGCTGGCTTTTCCGGATTGACTGTCATTCTTGTTTATCTTGCTTCAATCTTCTGTTCAGTGGCTTTATCCGGTTTATCCGCTCTTTTTGCGCTTCTTACCCTTTTTTCTATCTACTTCTTTCGTAATCCCGAACGTACAACACCAACAGATCCGTCTGCAGTCATTGCCCCAGCCGATGGTACGGTGGTGGTTTCTGAGGTTGTTGACCAGTCACCACTTGGCGGCAGGGCACTAAAGATCAGTATCTTTATGTCAGTGTTCAATGTGCATATCAATCGCGTTCCTTTTTCCGGAAAAATTGTTGAGTTAAAATATGTTCGTGGTAAATTTCTGGATGTCAGGGATGAACGTTCCTCCAGTGAAAACGAGCGATCTACAATTGTACTTGAAACAGCTACAGGATCTCGAATTGCCTTCGTGCAGATTGCCGGGTTGATCGCCCGCCGGATTGTCTGTTATCCGGTACTTGGTGATATGCTGGAACGTGGCAGGCGCTATGGTTTGATTCGATTCGGATCACGATTGGATGTCTTTCTACCGGCAGATGTCGCAGCGATGGTTAAGGTTGGCGATAAAACAATCTCTGGCGAGACGATTCTCGGTCGCCTTGTTTGAACGGAGAAAATATTTGATGAACTCTGAACCGCAGACTGAAAAAACTGACAGGATTGAAAGCATTAAAAAAGGGGTTTATATACTTCCTAATCTGGTGACTACAGGGAGCCTTTTTTGTGGATTTTACAGCCTTGTTTCAACCTTGAACGGAAACTATAGCACTGCTGCAATCTGGATTTTTATTGCTGCAATCTGCGATGGTCTGGATGGAAAGGTTGCTAGGTTGACTGGGACAACAAGTAAATTCGGCGTTGAGTATGATTCTCTGGCTGATCTGGTTGCCTTTGGTGTTACGCCGGCATTGCTGGTTTATTCCTGGGCGCTGCGTCCATTCGGCAGGTTGGGGTGGTTGGCGGCCTTCCTTTTTGCTGCCTGCGGTGCACTCCGTCTGGCCCGTTTCAATGTTCAGGTTAATACGGTTGAGAGTAAGCGTTTTGTTGGATTGCCGATACCGGCTGCGGCCTGTATGGTGGCCGCGACAGTGCTGGTATTTTACCATTTTAACCGGCTACCGCAGGATCTGATTCAAAACCCGTACCTGTTCAAGCGTGTATCGGTTATTACCCTGATTTATCTGCTTGCCTTTTTGATGGTTTCCAATCTGCGTTATTATTCATTCAAGGATCCTGCTTTTATAAAGCGCCAGCCATTTGGCTTTCTGCTGCTGGCACTTGTACTCTTGATCGTTATTGTTGCTGAACCTGTTCTGATGACATTTACTATCATGCTCTGCTATGTCCTGTCGGGACCGTTGGCATTTATTTTCAGCTGGCCACGCAGGCATCGACTTGAGAAGGCGGTTCATAAAATTCATGAGTCAGGTGAGCACTGAATAGCCCGATTCATCGTTGTTTAGGGCTGGTATAGTAATGGGGGGGCGTCAGGTAAGGTCGTAGAGTTGGGTTTTAATGCCGGATTGGTCGATCTGTAGTACGGCATATGTTTTGTGGCTTGAGCTGTTTGAAAGCGTTCCAGGATTTATGATAAGCATCTCCGAATCGGTGCGTATATCCGGGATATGTGTATGACCGTACAGAATAGCGTCAACATCATGCTGGATCCCTCGTTGTATCAGTCTCCCCAATCCGCCTTTTACCCCGAAAAGATCGCCATGACTTAGCAGGAGGCGTTTGCCAGTACACTCCCAGACTAGTTCTTTGCTTAGGCCGGAGTTGTAATCGCAGTTTCCGGCAATCTGGATTAATGGTAGCTCTTCATTTTGGGCAACAAGTACGGCATCGTGCTGACCATCCCCAAGGTGAATGATATAATCTATCGGCAGGGCAGCCTCGCATGCCTTGAACAGTGATGGATAGTTGCCATGTGTATCGGAAGTCAGTAGAATTCTCACGGCAGCAATATATCAAAACATTCTTTTAATGAAAACAAAAAAACAGTATTTTACGGTGACGCCATGTCAAAAAAGTATATCGTTCCGATCCTGGTTTTTTTGGTATTTATAGGCCTGTTTTTTATGTCCGTTCAGATTGCCAAATTTTTCATGGGGTCGTCTGAACCTGCAGTGTCGGACAAAAAAAACGTTGGATTGGTTGAGGTAAAGGGGATGATCCTTGACTCGAAGGAGACCGTCCGCCAACTGCGATATTTTTATAAAAATGATGATATCAAGGCGGTTGTTCTGAGGGTTGATTCTCCTGGCGGTGTTGTTGCCCCATCACAGGAGATTTATGCAGAGGTGGCCAGGTTTGCAGCCAAGAAAAAAATTGTGGTTTCAATGGGCAGTCTTGCAGCCTCGGGAGGCTATTATATCTCAGCACCGGCAACCGTTATTTATGCTAATCCAGGTACAATTACAGCCAGTATCGGCGTTATTCTCAAACTATCCAATATAGAAGCGCTTATGGACAAGATCGGCATCAAGTCCGTTACACTTAAGACAGGTAAGTACAAGGATTCAGGCTCCCCGGTACGCAAGTTCAATGAGGCTGATCGTGCGATGTTGCAGGCGGTTATCAATAGTACGCATGAGCAGTTTATCAAGGCTGTCGCAACTGGGCGTAAGCTTCCGGTAGAGGATGTGCGCAGTATTGCGGATGGCAGGATTCTTTCCGGGGAACAGGCAAAGGCATGCAAACTGGTTGATCGTTTGGGGACCCTGCAGGATGCAATCGAAGAGGCTGGTCGATTGGCCGGCATAAAGGGTGGGCCTGAAACTATTCAAGCCCCCAAGAAAAAGACCGGCTTTATTGAAGCCCTTTCCGAGGGGGTTGAAAGCAGTTTTAATGGCAAGGGGGGGCAGCTCTCCAGCGGATTACGTATGATGTACGAAGCGCAATAGTGGGTATGAGCGTTTAGTCATACCCACTGTATCTGTCTGCTATTTCCTTTTACCGAGAAGCCTGTGTGCGTTGAGCAGAATTGTCTCGGTTGTTGCCCAATCAATACATGCGTCCGTAATTGAAATGCCGTATTTAAGTTGTTTGATGTCAGCCGGAATCTTCTGGTTGCCGGCCTGCAGGAAACTTTCAATCATGACACCAGAGATCGAACTGTTTCCGTTGACAATCTGCTGGACAACATCATCCAGAACCTCGGCTTGCCTGTTGTAATCCTTGTTCGAGTTTCCATGACTGCAGTCCACCATGATGGTCGGGAGCAGATCGTTCTTTCTCAGAATCTCCTCCGTATGTGCAATGTCCTCGGCGTGATAGTTCGGCTTTCTGGAACCACCACGCAGCACGATATGCACATCAGGATTTCCGGCGGTTTGAATGATTGAGGAGCGTCCCTCTCTGTTGATGCCGAGGAAGCTGTGCGGGTGTTGCGAGGCCTTCATGGCATCGATTGCAATTTGCAGGTTGCCGTCTGTTCCGTTTTTGAAGCCGACCGGAAAAGAAAGTCCACTGGCCATTTCGCGATGGGTTTGTGATTCCGTTGTCCGTGCGCCGATGGCACCCCAGCTGATCATGTCGGCAACATACTCCGGGGTAATTGGATCCAGCATCTCGTTGGCGACAGGAATTCCAAGTGCGGTTATCTTGCTGAGCAGACTTCTGGCAATCCCCAGACCTTTTGAAATCAGGTGGGTGCCATTCATGTCAGGGTCGTTGATCAATCCCTTCCATCCGACGGTTGTACGTGGCTTTTCGAAGTAGACACGCATGACGAGCAATAGTTGGTCCTCAACCTGTTTGGAGAGTAAGGACAGCTTTTTGGCGTAGTCGATTGCAGCTTCAGGGTCATGGATTGAGCAAGGACCAACAACGACCATCAGCCGTCGATCCCGTCTCAAGAGGATGTCCTTGATCTGTTGTCTGCTTTCACTGATAAAGTTGCGATCCTTGTCAGAGAGAGGAAGGACCTGACGCAGGTCAGCAGGGGCAATTACCGGTGTTATGCCGGTTATCTTCAGATTGTTTGTTTTTATCATTCAAGATCCTTTTACGTTTATTATCAAGGCGATAATTATAGTTTTTTTTCTACTTTGTCAAAGGGGAATCTGTTGTGAAACGTGCTGTTTTTCTGGACAGGGATGGGACAATCAACACGGAGAAGGATTATCTTTACCGGATTGATGATTTTGAATTTATTCAAGGGGCGGTGGAGGCGATCAGGCTGCTCAATGAATCAGGGTATACGGTGATTGTTGTTACCAACCAGTCAGGCATTGCGCGTGGCTACTATACCGAAGAGGATCTGTCTGTTCTGCATCGTTATATCGCGGATCAATTGTCCTTTGCTGGGGCGCATGTGGATGACTGGTATTTCTGTCCGCACCATCCAACCGGTAAAGGTGTATATGCTCAACAGTGCAGCTGCAGAAAACCTTTGCCTGGCATGCTTCACCAGGCTGCGCTCAGACACGGTATAGATCTGGAACAGTCGTTCATGATTGGTGACAATTCGGTTGATGTTGAAGCGGCAATCGCCGCCGGGTGCAAGCCAATTCTGGTTCGTACAGGTTATGGGGCAACAGAGGAAACCAAACTGTCTGGCGGTGTCGAGGTTTATGATGATTTGTTGTCAGCTGTGCGCTCATTGATTATATCTGATCAGGTTTGACACGCTATAGATTGGTGTGTAAACTGTTCAATCTGTCTTTTCTCTTGATTATTTGATTTTCAGCGATGCGAAAACATTCAATCTGATGGATCAAGTCCGTTAGGCGGTTTGAAAGGATTAAATTACATGAACAAGGGTATTACAAAGGGGATTATTCTGGCCGGCGGGGCAGGCAGCCGTCTGTTTCCATTAACCTTGGTGGCCAGTAAGCAGCTGCAACCGGTTTATGACAAACCGATGATATACTATCCTCTGGCAACGCTTATGGCGGCTGGTGTTCGCGATATTTTGCTCATATCAACGCCGCACGATATACCTCGTTTCCAGGCGTTGCTTGGAGATGGTTCTTGTTGGGGAATCTCGATCCAATATCAGGTGCAGCCGGAGCCCAAAGGGATTGCGCAGGCATTTTTGATTGGTGAAAAGTTCATTGCTGGAAAATCGGTGGCCTTGATCCTGGGTGATAATATTTTTTATGGCAAGATGCAGCTTGACCGGATTATGGCTGAATTTGATGGTGGAGCCAGAATTTTTGGTTATCAGGTCAATGATCCTGAGCGCTACGGGGTTGTGGAGTTTGACTGTTCGGGAAAGGTACTCTCGATTGAAGAAAAACCGGCCAATCCGAAATCATATTATGCCGTACCAGGTCTGTATTTGTACGATACAAATGTTGTTGAAATTGCCCGTGCAACTGCTCCGTCAAAACGTGGTGAGCTTGAGATTACCGATGTGAATATGGAGTATTTGCGTAGGGGAGAGTTGATGGTTGAGCGGCTGGGGCGAGGAATTGCATGGCTGGATACCGGAACCCACAAGAGTCTGCTTGAGGCAAGCAACTTTATAGAGACGATTGAGTCGCGTCAGGGACTTAAAATTGCCTGTCTGGAGGAGATAGCCCTGCGGCGTGGTTTTATTGATCTGTCAGAGATGCAGCGCTTGATTGATCAAACACCAAATTCCACCTATCGTGACTATCTGCAAAGGGTTTTGGTTGAAACCCAGACTTGTAATGCCGACTGTACGGACTGATTTTTAAAACATTACGCGGTATTGTGATTTGATGCCGCAGGGTTTGATATGGAATTTTTAAAAAAGTATCTTGTCATTGTGATGGTTGCAGTCGGCCTGTTAGTCGCACTGATCTTCTATTCATTGAATGTTCCCAAAAACAGGCAGGCAAATATTGTCGAGCGTGCTGTTCTGACCGTTTTCTCTCCTGTTATAAAGCCAGCCTCACAGGTTGGCCGTTTTTTCAGGGATGTGTGGGATGACTACATTGATCTGGTCAATGTCCATGAGGATAACCAAAATCTTAAACAGCAACTCAAGGCGTTGAATAGCCGGCTTGTTGCGGCAAATGAGGCTGAACAGTCCGTTCAGCGGCTGTCACGCTTGCTTGATATGAAAAATTCTATTAAAGCGCCTTCGGTTGCTGCAAGCGTCATCGGTGAGGATGTTACTGCCTGGTTTCGGACCTTGATCATTGATCGTGGCAGCTCAAGCGGTTTGCGTGAGGGAATGGCTGTTGTTGCCGCAGATGGTGTTGTCGGGCAGTTGATCAAGGTTTCGCAATCAACTTCACGTATTCTCCTGCTTAACGACAATGCCAGCGGGATTGCCGCCACCATTCAGCGTTCAAGGGCTCGTGGCGTTGTCAAGGGGAGGAGTGAGGGGGGCTGCTCGCTTGAATTTACTACCCGTGAAGAGGATGTCAAGGTTGGTGATATGGTTGTATCCTCCGGTGTTGGTGGCGTTTTTATGAAGGGGTTGCCAATTGGCGAGGTGGCGATGGTTAAACGCGGAGAGTACGGTATCTTCCAGTCGGTTGTCGTCCGTCCGTCCGTTAATCTTGCAAATCTTGAAGAGGTTCTGGTTATCCTGCGGGGTGGCTATGAACAGTAACAGGATGATCGTTGTTTTTATACTTTCGGTTTTGATGGCTGTTGTTCTTCAGGCAGGGGTCATCCCGATTTTTTTTGACCCGATTTTCAGACCTGATTTTCTGTTGATTGTTATGATCTACTTTGCCTTGCGCTGCACTTTTCAATCCGGGGTGCCGATTGCCTGGTCACTTGGTTTGATCAAGGATGTCTTTAGTGGTCTGAATCTGGGGTTGAACGCCTTTATGTTTTTGTTGATTTTTCTGGCTATCAAGAGTGTTGCCGACCGACTCTATGCCGAAAGCAATCTGTTGTTTGTATTAACGGTTACGGTTGCGACACTTTTTTCTCTTCTTGGCACCTTCCTTCTGCTGCTGGTATTTTCCCAAAGCTCCGGTGTTTTCAGCTCAATGATTTTTTCACTTTTGCCACATCTCCTTGCTAATGCGTTTGTTGCCTCCCTGCTTGGTCTGTTGCCACGGTTTGATATGGATGGGGAACCGGTATGAGCGGAAAGCGGTTTGTACGTGAAATGATGGGGTTGAAGAACAGGACGCTTCTACTTTCATTTTTTGTGGGAGCGGTTTTTTTTGTAATGGTTTTGCGTCTCTGGCATCTGCAGATTCTTGGTGGTGAAGAATATCGCAGCATGTCCGAGGATAACCGGCTGCGTTTCCTTCCGGTTGCTGCGTCTCGCGGTGTGATATTAGATCGTAACGGAAATGTTCTGGTTAATAACCGTGCCTCTTTCAGTCTTGCGGTTATCCCTCAGGAGGTCAAGGATAAGGAAAAATTGCTGGATAAGCTTTCAGCACTTCTGGGACTTGATCGGGCCGAGCTTGCAGAACGCTGGGCAAAGTCAAAGGCGCGGGCCAGATATTATCCACTGGTGCTTGCCTCGGATCTGACTCGAGATCAGGTCGAGATTATAGAAGAGAATCGAATGCATCTGCCTGGGGTTGAGGTTGAGATGAAGCCGGTTCGCGACTATCTGAATGGTATGCTGGCATCTCATCTCTTAGGGCATATTGGTGAGATTTCCGAGGCCGAATTGGAATTGAAGGAAAGTGAAGATTATAATCCAGGTGATTATATCGGTAAGAACGGTATTGAACGGGCTTTTGAGAAAGAGATCCATGGTCGTGATGGAGGGCGGCAACTGGAGGTTGATGCCCGTGGCCGGGTTTTGAGGACATTATCAGAATCAGCGCCAACTTTTGGAAACAGTATCGTGTTGACAATTGATGCGGCTATACAGAAAGAGGCAGAGCAAGCATTTGCCGGACAGGCCGGCGCTGCAGTGGCCATGGATGTCAATACAGGTGAAATTCTTGCGTTCGTCAGTAATCCCGGTTTTGACCCAGCACTGTTCAGCGGCAAGATTCCGACTGATAAATGGAAGGAATATCTGGAAGACAAGCGGCATCCACTGCAGAACAAGGCGCTGACCGGGCAATATCCACCAGGCTCAACATTCAAGATTATTACAGCGCTAGCAGGGTTGGAAAGTGGCGCTGTAACCCCCGATAGCACGGTTAGCTGTAGCGGTGCCCATGAGTTTGGCGGTTCCACATTCCACTGTTGGAACAGGCGTGGTCACGGTACTACAAATCTGAAAAAATCACTGCGGGAATCCTGTGACGTTTACTACTATCAGCTTGGCGAAAAAATAGGTGTCGATGGCATTGCTGCAATGGCCAACAGATTTATGCTTGGAAAGGCACTTGGGGTTGGTTTGAATAATGAAAAATCGGGTCTGATTCCTACGGCTGACTGGAAGATGAAACGTTTTGGTAAGCGTTGGTACAGTGGCGAAACATTGCCGGTTTCAATTGGCCAAGGCTATGTTCTGATGACCCCGATTCAGCTTGCCTCAATGATTGCAACCGTTGCCAATGAGGGTACTATTTACAGGCCGCACCTGGTTAAAAAGATCGTTGACCTTGATGGTAAGGTACTCAAGGTTTTTGAACCAGAGGTCATGGGAACTACCGGGGTATCCAGGGAGAGCTTCAGGCAGGTGAAAAAGGGGCTGTTTGCTGTTGTAAATGAGCCTGGCGGTACCGGTGCCAGTGCACGGGTAGCGGGCATAAAGGTTGCCGGTAAAACTGGTTCATCACAGGTTGTAAAGCTTCGTGACAGCAAGGGTGGGGTGCCATATAAGTATCGTGATCATGCCTTGTTTGTCGGCTTTGCACCTTTTGATAAACCTGAAATTGCAGTTGCTGTTGTTGTTGAGCATGGCGAACATGGTGGTTCGGCGGCGGCTCCGATAACATCCAGAATTATCAAGGCCTGGCTGGAAAGTAAAAGGCCACCTCAGCAAAAAGTCACTTCTAAAAAACGGGATGCCAAAGATAGTTCAGAGAGCGAAGACCCTGACGCGAAAGAAGATAATGATGCTAATTGATCGCCGATTATTCACAAACATGGATTGGATGTTGTTTGGTCTTGTTGTTGCGATAAGTCTGCTGGGTATACTGAATATCTACAGCGCCACATTAACATATTCGATGGTTGGGACAGCCTACTTCATCAAGCAGTTGTACTGGTTATCTTTCGGGCTGCTCATTGCTCTGGTCGTTTGCAGTATGGATTACCACCTGTTTGAGGATTTTTCCTATTGGTTCTATGGCTTTTGGGTGCTGCTGCTGGTCGCTGTTCTTCTGTTTGGAAAACGTTCGCTTGGCGCCACCCGCTGGCTGAATTTCGGGTTATTTACCATGCAGCCGTCCGAATTGATGAAGATTGTAATTATACTTACCTTTGCGCGTTTTCTGAATAATTACCATGTGATTGGTGGTTTCAGGGTTAAAGACCTGCTGCTGCCGTTGGCCATTCTAGGGGTGCCGGCATTATTGATTATGAAACAGCCGGATCTTGGAACGGCAATTCTGGTCATACTGATTGCATTTTCAATGTTGGCCTACGTGGGTGTTCACTGGACTGCAATTGTATCTTTTACGATGGTTACAATTCCCTTTTTATGGATCAGCTGGCAGTATCTGCTGCGTCCATATCAGAAGAGCCGGATTCTGAATTTTATCAATCCTGAACGTTCCAAGTTGGGTAGCGGTTATCATATTATCCAGAGCAAGATTGCGGTTGGTTCGGGGGGGATTGCCGGTAGAGGTTTTACCGATGGCACCCAATCCAAACTTCGTTTTTTGCCAGAGCAGCATACGGATTTTGCTTTTTCGGTTTTTTCGGAAGAGTGGGGCTTTGTGGGGTGTGTTGTCCTGATATTACTGTTTGTCTCCCTGATCTTTTGGGGCCTTAATATTGCCAGACGCTGCAACGACCGTTTCGGAGGACTGCTTGCAGTAGGTGTAACAGCCATGCTCTTCTGGCATACCGTTATTAACATGGGGATGGTTATCGGTCTGTTTCCGGTTGTCGGTGTTCCCATGCCGTTTTTCTCTTATGGCGGTACTTCGATGATTACCTCCATGATCGGGATTGGCATCCTGCAGGGGATCAGCATGAGGCGGATGCTCTTTTAAGTTTTTTGGTGCTTCCCAACGCCCGTATTTGATTATAAATTGAGGCTCTTGCAAAAATCCAAAATTGTCATTACCGAAGTGGTTTTAATCGGGAATCTGGATTCCAATGTCAGTTCCAAATCAAAGCGCTCTCTTTGTTGGTTCGTCTTCGGCTCCTCAACGTAACTTTACGCCTTCATCGTTTCAATCTTCGCTGTCTTGGTTTCATCTTTGATTAGAAAACGGGAATAACAGGTGAAAAGTCTGGATCCCCGACAATGGCATTCGGGGATGACACTCTTTTTGCAAGTGCCTCAATTGATTTATTTCACATTCTGCTTCAGGTAGAATGTATAAACAAGAAAGGGGAGTGGCTGATAGCCGCTCCCCTTTCTTGTTGAATGCTGATTATATCTTGATACTATTTACCAGATTTTTCCTTGCGATAAGATTCAGCAAGAAGTGAAATGTAGTGAGTTACCTTTTGTTCTTTTCCAAAACGGCTGATGTTATCAAGCAGCTGCATCATACATGCTGGGCAGCCAACTGAAACAGTGTCAGCACCGGTTTTGTTGATGTCCTCGGCCTTATTCTTGCCGATGTTGGCTGACGTCTCATAGTGGGATACAACATATGAACCGCCGCTGCCACAGCATTTGTCAGGAGCTGACATCTCCTTGAAGGTTACACCAGGGATATCCTTGACGATTTCACGTGGCTCGGCAAACACCTTCATGGACTTTTTAAGGTGACATGAGTCGTGGTATGTAACGACCGCATTAACCTGTCCAGTTGGCTTGCGATATTTAACAACCTTTGTCAGGAATGTTGAAATATCGTAGGTGTTTTTGGCCCAGTATTCAGCCTTGGCTGCATAGACAGGGTCTGCCGCAAGGATTTCAGGGTAGTCATGCTGCCATGCACCGCCGCATGAACCACAACCGGTGATCAGATACTGACAACCAGTTTTTTCCATTGCATCGATGTTGTTCTTTGCAAGTGTACGAACGGTTTCAATATCACCATGGACGAGAACTGGAACGCCACAGCAGTTCTGTGCCTTAGGGATGTGAACTTCTACATCATTTGCTGTCAGAACTTCAATTACATCCATACCTGCATCAGGATAGAAGTAGTTGAGTGAATCACCGGTAAAGAAGGCAACCTTCATTTTGGTGTTTTTGGGTTTTACAACATCACCCACCTTGTCTCTCAAAGGTGTCGTTGTCAATTCCGGCATCTTGCGGTCAGCATCGAAGCCGAAGTCGCCACCAACAAGCGCAAATGGTGAACGTGGTGAAATGGCCTTCTGTGCCTTGTGCCCCTTGAATGCAACGCCCTGGAAGGTAGCGCCAAGTTTCATGCCGAGATCGAACAGTTTCGGGCTTTTCAGGGTGGAGAAGATCATCTTCTTCAGCCATGGCAGTCCATTTTGACGAACCAGTTCAGCTCTCATGCCGAGTACAATCTTGTCAAAACTTACCTTTGTCGGGCAGTTCATCATACATGATTTACATACCAGACAGTTGAAGATTACTTCATAAACTTTCGGATCATTTATCGAAAGATTGCCTTTGAGAACTGCGTCGACGATGGCAATTTTAGAACGTGTTACTGCAGATTCCTGCTTGTCATTGCCATAAACCGGGCAGACTGCCATACAGTTGCCACATTTCATACATTTATCAATTTCATTACGGACCAGTTGCAGATCATCATGAAATGTTTTGGTTGGTCTGGTTTTATTATTTTCAGCAGCCATGATTTTATACCTCTTTCAGGGGAACTAGTTTCCCAGGATTCAACATGTAATCTGGATCAAGAGCCTCTTTTACTGATTTCATAAGGTTAAGCCCGCTCTGTCCAAGCTCGTTACCGAGGTATTTCATTTTGGCAATTCCGATACCATGCTCACCGGAGAGGGTACCTCCAAGTGCAAGAGCAGCTGCAAAGATTTCGTCAATTGCCTTGTGAACACGTGCAGTTTCATCTTTATCGTACATACTGTAAAGAATTGTCGGGTGAAGGTTACCGTCACCGGCGTGTCCGAATGTACCGATGGTTACATTGTGCTTGGCAGCAATGTTTTCGCAGGCAATCAGCATGTCGGTGATTTTGCTGCGTGGTACGGTAGCATCTTCAACAATAACGGTGTTGTTCAGTGAAGCAAGTGCAGGAAGCGCGTTACGACGTGCAGTCCAGAGATCATCACGCTCTGCATCTGTGCTTGCCATTTTGTATTCACAGTTGTTTTTCTTGAAAACCTCGATAACAGCTTCAGCCTCTGCCTTTACAACGTCTTCTGACATGCCGTCAACTTCGCAGAGAAGCATTGCTTTCTTTTCAATCGGCAGACCAATTTTTGCGAAATCTTCAACTGTACGGATGGTTTTATTATCCATGATTTCCAGCGTTGCTGGAATAACCTTTGCTGCAATAATACCGGAAACCGAGTGGCCTGCATCTTCAATCGTACTAAATGTTGCCATCAGTGACCGGCGGAATTTAGGTGCAGGGATCAGTTTTGCTGTCAGCTGGGTAATAATGCCGAGTGTGCCTTCTGAACCGACAAAGAGGTTCGAAAAGTCATAAGCAGTTACGTTTTTAACAGTTTTACCACCGAATTTGACCTTTTCGCCATTGGCAAGAACAACTTCCATGCCCATGATGTAGTTTTTGGTTACGCCGTATTTAAGACCACGGAGTCCGCCGGAATTTTCTGCGGATGAACCACCCATTGTAGCTGTTGCTACTGTACCTGGGTCAGGAGGATAGATCAGACCGTGAGCTCCAACAGCGGTGTTAAGTGCTGCGATTACACAGCCAGGTTCTACTGTAGCAGTGAGGTTTTCAAGGTCGAGATCAAGAATTTTGTTCATTCTCTGGAAGGAGAGGACGATGCCTTTTTTCAGTGGAATTGTGCCGCCACTCAGGTTTGTTCCGGCGCCACGTGGGTAGATAGCAAGTTTGTTGGCACGTGCAATTTTTACGATTTCCTGTACATCGTCAGCACTGGTAGGCATAACAACCACGTCAGGTGACTGGTGTGGAACGTCAGCTGTGGCATCGTAGCTGTATGTCACCAGGTCAACCTTGTCTGTCAACACGTTTTCTTTTCCAACTACTGCCTCTAATTTTTCAACAATCGCCTTGTCAAGCATCTCTTCCTCCTCTGGTGAATGTTACTGCTTAAATTTTACATCTCGGTAAAAATTTTTTAAAACCAATCAAATATTGATCAGCTTTGGTATAGTTGTATTACCAATTATCATGTCTAAAATAATATGTCAAAATAAATTATTTACTGTTATTGGCAAGAAATTGTCCGCGCCTGTTTTTTAAATTAAAAAGTTTATAATGTAAGCGTCTATAAGGGTTTGCAGGCATAGATGAATTATGCTTGTGGATAAATAACGTGGTTTTGCTGTTATCTGTTTTGTGGTGATACGTCCATACTATTTATCTGGTTTGATTGTTTGTAAAAAAAATACGATAGGTACTTGATTGTTTTGGTGTGTATTTAGTCACAATTTTTAATGATGAAAATAAATAAAATGTTGTGTAGTCAACGTTGAAATGTATTATCTTTTCAGAATAGGAGAGGGGTAATTATGATCAACTCATCGGAAAGAAGTGATCTGGCCGGTTATGCCTGTTCCAGTGCGGCCTCGCTGGGCAGAAAATTTGCCGAGGAATTGCGTGATAATCGACCTGCTTTTGAGCGGGACAGGGATCGCATTATCCATTCGGCGGCCTTCAGGCGGCTTGAGTATAAAACGCAGGTCTTTGTCAATCATGAGGGTGACTACTATCGGACCCGCTTGACGCATTCACTTGAGGTTGCCCAGATTGGCCGGGCGATTGCACGGCGATTGCATCTGAATGAAGAACTGACTGAGGCGCTGGCACTGGCCCATGATCTTGGTCATACTCCGTTTGGCCATACCGGTGAAGAGGTGCTGGACGCCCTTATGCAGGATTATGGCGGTTTTGAGCATAATCTGCAGTCATTCCGGGTCGTTGATGAACTGGAGGAGCGTTATCCAGGTTTTAACGGTCTGAACCTGACCTGGGAGGTCAGGGAGGGGATTGTAAAACATGCCAGTCCCTATGATACACCAACCGAAACCCTGGTTGGTTTCATGCCGGGTGTGGTCCCCTCCATCGAGGCCCAGATTATCAACTATGCCGATGAGATTGCCTATAATAACCATGATATCGACGATGGCATCAAGTCCGGCTTTATTACGCTGGAATTATTGGATAAGGTTGCCATCTGGCATCAGGTAAGTTCTGCCGTCCGTTCAAAATATCCTGCCATTGATGACCGGCGGCTTGTTTATCAGACAATCAGTGCCCTGATTGGATTGCAGATCAACGATGTCTGTGTGACAACGCTTGCTAATCTGGATCGTTACAAGATTGCCACCCTGGATGATCTGCGACTTGTCAATCGTCCTGTAGCCCATTTCAGCGATGATATCACCATTCAGAACATGGAATTGAAGAGTTTTCTGTTCGACAATCTGTATCGTCACTATCGGGTGGACAAGATGCGGGTCAAGGCCGAGATATTTATCACCAGGCTTTTTGAGACATATATCCGTTATCCTAATTTGTTGCCGCCCAAGTATCAGCACCGTTTTGAACACTCTGGTCTGCAACGGGTCGTTTGTGATTATATTGCCGGAATGACCGATCGTTTTGCCCTGGATGAGTATAAACGGCTTTTTGAACCGTATGAACGCGTTTAATAGCATCAATAATCGGATTTGTTTAGTACGAAAGGAATCGTGTGACCAGGATTAGTGCTGATAATGAACATAAAGAACAGTATGATTTTTTCGCCTTTTTGTCCCGCATGCGCTATATCGGGCGTTGGGGGTTGATGCGTAACACCGTATCCGAGAATATTCAGGAACATAGCCTTGATGTGGCGGTAATAGCGCACGCCCTGGTTTTGATCCGTAACACCTATTTTGATGGTAATCTCGACCCGAACAAAATAGCGCTTTACGGCATCTTCCATGATGCCAGCGAGATCTTTACCGGCGACATGCCGACCCCTGTCAAACACTTCAACCCAGATTTCAAGAAGTCCTTTCACCAGCTTGAGGACCGTGCGAAACGTAAACTGCTGGCCATGCTTCCGGCTGAACTGGCCGAGAAATATGAACCGCTCTTTTTCTTTGAAGATGAGACCGAATACCGGCAGTTGGTCAAGGCCGCTGATAAAATCGCCGCATTGGTCAAATGTATTGAAGAGGAAAAATCCGGTAATCTTGAATTTCGCCGGGCCGGTGCCGAGCATCTTGCCCATCTTCAGGGGGATCCGCTGCCAGAGGTACGTTATTTTCTGGAAAATTTCCTCCCGGGATATCGGCTCTCGCTTGATGAACTGAAACTTGGTTGATCTGAATCCATAGTAAATGCCTGCCGGAGAGTATATGAAATCAGCCGCAGTTTTTTTAAATAACAGCGTGATCGCAGCAGTATTGACAATCGGCATTGCCGCGCTTTCGCTGATGAACTGGTATCCGTTGCTCACGCTTGAGTATAAAACCTATGATATGCGTCAGCGTCTGCGTCAGAAAAAGCCGGTTTCACCGGTTGTGATCGTTGCAATTGATGATCAGAGTATTCAGAAACTGGGCCGCTGGCCTTGGCCTAGGGCTTATATGGCAGAGCTGGTCGATGTGCTGGCAGAATCCAGACCGGCCCTGATTGCCACCAACATTCTCTATACGGAGGCGGACAGGAACTTCGGGCTGGATGAGGTTCGCTCTGTCCGGAAACAGATTGATGATGGTGGTCAGGTCTCCGGTCGTCTGGCGTCAGTCCGCCAGGCCCTGCTGCTGGCCGAAAAACGACTGGATAGTGACGCCTCCCTGGCTGATTCTCTCTCCCGGTCCAAAAATGTGATCCTGCCATTCTATTTTACCTCTGGTGAGCAGGCCGCCGGCCCCGTAGAACTGACGGATATCCTCAAGCGCAACGCCATCCTGGCCCCGGAATCAATTCCCTTTCCACCGGCCGTTGAACAGATCCTGCCGATAAAATCCTTTATGGATGCCTCTGCAGGTCTGGGACATCTGAATATCTTTGCCGATGAGGATGGGACTGTGCGCCGGGAAGCGGTCTTGATGAGGCATAACGGTTACCTGTTTCCATCCTTTGCACTGCAGGCAAGTCTCAAGTACCTTAAGCAGGATGTTTCCTGGCTGAAGGTTTCCGGTCATAGTCTGTCCGTAGGGCAGTCCAAAATCCCGCTTGATCGGGAAGGGAGGATGCTGATTGATTACCGGGGCAAGTTTGGATCCTTTCCGACCTACTCCTTTATTGATGTTGCTGCTGGCCGTTATACCGCCGATACATTTCGTGACAAAATTGTACTGATCGGCCCGGTTGCCACGGGGATCTCCGCTTTTGAGGTTACGCCGCTGCAATCGCAAAGTTTTCCGGTTATTGAAATCAGTGCCAATGTTATCGATACGATCCTTTCTGGTAACTTTATCTCACGTCCGGCCTGGGCCCGTTATGCCGAACTGCTCTTGATGGCTGCCATCGGTGCATTTCTTGCCTTTGGGCTTCCACGCCTGAAGGCAGGTGTCAGTGCGATTGTTTTCGTGGCCGTGCTGGTTGTCTGGAATGGGGTGGCTATCTGGCTGTTTGCCAGTCAGGGACAATGGCTGGCCATGGTTGCACCTTCGCTGCTTTTGATCAGCGGATACATTGCGATTGTTTCCAGACGCTTCATGGCGGTGGAAAGGCATAAGGAACTGGTGGAGAGCGATAGTATTGAAACCAGCAAGATGCTTGGGCTTTCCTTTCAGGGGCAGGGGCTGCTGGATCTGGCCTTTGAAAAATTCCGCAAATGTCCGCTGGAGGATGATTCGGTCAAGGAGCTGCTTTACAACCTGGCCCTCGATTTTGAGCGCAAGCGGATGTTCAACAAGGCGGCCGCCGTTTATCAGCAGATCATCGATGCCGGAGAGTTTAAGGATGTCGCCGAGCGGATTGTGACAATGAAATCCGCCGGCGAGACCATGCTCTTTGGAACAGCGGGGGGACGCAAGGAGGCAACGGTTCTGCTCAAGGATGGCGGTGCGGCTGTCCCGACGATCGGTCGTTTCGAGATTCAGAAGGAGCTTGGCCGCGGCGCGATGGGCACTGTTTTTCTCGGGCGGGATCCAAAGATCAACCGTATGGTTGCCATCAAGACCATTCGTTTTGACGAATTGGATCCGCTTCAGATGGATGAGGTCAAGCGACGCTTCTTCCGTGAGGCCGAGGCTGCCGGCGCACTTAATCATCCCAATATTGTCACCATTTATGATGTCGGTGAGGATTATGATCTTGCCTACGTTGCCATGGAGCTTCTTGATGGTTGCGATCTGAGTGACTTTACACGACCGGAAACGCGCCTTTCAGCGGTGGAGGTTCTGAAGGTTATCGGAGCGGTTGCCGAAGGACTGGCGTTTGCCCATACCAAGGGGGTTGTCCATCGGGATATTAAGCCAGCCAATATCATGCGTTTGAAAAATGGCGACATAAAGATTGCCGATTTTGGTATTGCCAGAATAACGGCCTCTTCCACCACCCAGACAGGTGCCATCCTGGGGACTCCCAGCTATATGTCGCCAGAGCAGGTGGTCGGTAAGAAGGTCGATGGCCGTTCCGACCTCTTCTCGCTTGGTGCGGTCATGTATGAGCTTCTTGCGGGGCATCGTCCCTTTGGCGGTGACAGTATTGCCACAATTATGTACAACATCGCCAATAAGCCGCCGCTGCTGCTGACCAAGCTCGACCCACAAATCCCGGAGTGTTGTGCCTATATTGCCCATAAACTGCTCTTGAAGGATATCCAGAAACGTTACCAGAGTGGGGCCGAGGTTGTTGATCATGTGCGCATCTGCCTTGAAAAACTCAAGTCATGATCTGCTCTGTTTTGATTGAATGATCTGCTTCTTGTAAAGTCCAAATCTGTCATTCCCGAAGCGATTCTGGTCGGGAATCCACTCTTTAAAGGCTTGATAAATCTGGATCCCCGACAGAGACATTCGGGGATGACAATCTTTTTGCATGATACTCTGGTGATTGTATATTGAAGTTTTTTGTTTTCTGATGGATGGAGGCGTGC
>CAXYUZ010000018.1:0-60698 GCA_964292275.1 uncultured Desulfuromonadaceae bacterium | reverse complement strand
CCTTTGACGCATGTTTCCAAAATTTCCATGTTGCATAATTTAACCTGATTAGCATTCCACGCCGCGCTGGCGGCGCTTTATCAAAGAGTAACTTAAAAAGCCATACTACATATTTTCAATAGGTTAGCTTGAAGTTACTCAGAAGCATCAATCTTCCGCTGGTAAAAAAATATCATTCCCGAGGCGTTTCTGATCGGGAATTCAGCATTTAACTGGCAAATCATGGATCCCCGATAAAAGCATTCGGGGATGACATTCTTCATAGCGGAAGAATAGTGCTAGTCAGATAATTTAATTGACGTATGAATATTTATACCATATATTTTTATTAGGTGTTATATTTTTTTACAACACATAATATTTAGTGACTCACTGGCCACTCTTCGATTCATAACAGGTGCAAATCAATAGTTTTGAGGCATGTGTTGACACCGTTTCCTGATCCAACGTTATATCTTTTAATTGCAGCGGCACTTTTGGCGTTTTCCGGAATACCGGGACTTTTTCTTGATCGGTCCATATTCGGGCAGCGTTGTGCCGCTGTTTGTGCTGTTGTGGCATCGCTTATGGGTGAATCAGCAGTCATTTCACTGTTGGGCGGTGCCTTCGGGGCCACCTGGCAGATTGACTGGCCCCTGCCGTTTGGTCCCGCCCTGTTTTCCGTTGATTATCTCTCGACAATATTTCTGCTGCCACTCTTTCTGGTTACCGGCTGCGCCTCCGTCTACTCGCTTGCCTATTGGCCGGCCCGGAAACAGGCTGGCGCTGTAAAATTGACCCTGTTTCTCGGTCTCTTTGCCGCTGCGATGGTCATTCTGTTGCTGGCCCGTAATGGTGTCCTGTTTCTGATGGCCTGGGAGGTTATGGCCCTTTCGGCATATTTCCTGTTGACTACCGAACAGCAGCGTCCCGAGGTGGAAAGGGTTGGTACGATCTATCTGATCGCAACCCATACCGGAACCATGGCCCTGTTTGTCCTGTTTTCGTTGTTGCGCAGTGAGGCCGGGACATTCATCTTTCCGCTGGCCCACACGCTTTCCCAGGTTGCGCCGTATGCGACAATCATTATCGTGGCCGCCCTGATCGGATTCGGTTGTAAGGCCGGTCTGATGCCATTGCACTTCTGGCTTCCCGGCGCCCACGCCAATGCACCCAGCCATGTTTCAGCCATGATGTCCGGCCTGATGTTAAAGATGGGGATTTATGGAATCCTGAGAACCTTATCCTTCTTTGATGTTATACCGGCCTGGGTCGGTTGGTTGATTCTCCTGCTGGGCGGCTGGTCGGCGGTCAACGGCATTGCCCTGGCAGCCGGACAGCGGGATCTGAAACGTCTGCTGGCCTGCAGCAGCATCGAAAATATCGGTATTATTTTTATCGGAATCGGATTGGCACTGGTCGGGATTCAGACGCAATCGCCCGTTTTGGTCGTGTGCGGTTTTAGCGGCGCTTTTATCCATATCATCAACCACAGCCTGTTCAAGTCGCTCCTCTTTTTGGGCAGCGGCGTTCTGATTCATGCTACCGGCACCCGTGAGATTGACCGGATGGGTGGGCTTTCACACCGCATGCCCATAACCGCACCGCTTTTTTTGATTGGCTCGATTGCAATTTGCGGCCTGCCGCCGTTGAATGGTTTTGTTGGCGAATTGTTTCTTTATATCGGAGCGATCACGGACGGCATTAATTCCCCCTTGCCGCTGGTGGTGATTGTGGCGCCGGTCTTGGCGATGGTCGGCGGCCTGGCGGTGATCACCTTTGTCAAGCTCTACGGCATAATCTTTCTCGGCGCGCCTCGTTCAGCCACGGCCGCCAGCAGTCATGAGGCCAAATTTTTGATGACCGCACCCATGATCGTCTTGGCGCTCTGCTGTCTGATTGCCGGGGCGTCACCCGTTTTGCTGTTGCGGCTGGTTACACCGGTTGTCGAATCGTATGCTGGTGTGGCTCGCAATGTCATGACCGAGGTGGCTGGGCAGGTTCCACTGCTGCCGCTTACGGTTGTTAATTTCACCCTGATTATCCTTTGCCTGGTGATCGGTGCGATTTATCTACGGCAGTTACGCCGGAAACCGCTTGCCAACCGGACGACCTGGGGGTGCGGGTATCTGGAGCCGACAGCCAGGATGCAGTATACCGGTACCTCCTTCAGTGAGATGGTCGTCTCCCTGTTTGGGACGATCGTTTCCGCCAGTCGCCAGAGACCTGAGATGAAGAATGATCTTCTGCCCGGCGCGGTTCAATTCCGGTATGAGATCATTGAAACGGTTCTGGACCGGATCATGACCCCGGTCTTTCAATGGATCGGCCTGGCCTTTTCCTATGTCAGGAAGCTTCAGCATGGTCATCTGCACATTTACGTGCTCTACATCTTTGCAACATTGTTCGTCCTGATGGTCTGGACACATTAAGTTCCTTCTCTTTAACGGGGATGACACCTATGATTGACATAATTACTCACTGTGCGGTGGCGTTTTTGATTCCGCCGCTTTTGCTCGGGGTGATCGGCAAGACCAAGGCCGCCTTTGCCGGTCGGGTTGGCGCGCCGTATTTTCAACCGTATTACGATCTGTTCAAGTTATTCCGCAAGGGGTCGGTCTTCAGTGAAACCACCAGCTGGGTATTTCGTGCAGGTCCGATTGTGGCGCTCTCCGCCACGCTGATCGCTGCCATGCTGATGCCGCTGGGGCGTCATGCCGCACCGATCTCCTTCAGCGGGGATATGATCCTGTTTGCCTATCTGTTCGGGTTGTCACGTTTTTTTACGACCATTGCCGCACTGGATACCGGTTCCAGTTTCGAGGGGATGGGGGCGGCTCGGGAGGTAACCTTTTCCTGCCTTGTCGAACCAACACTCTTCTTTGCCCTGATCACCCTGGCCAGGATGAGCAAGTCTCTGACCCTGTCCACCATTCTGACCCATTCCACTCCCGCCATCTGGGTTGCCGCAGGTGCCAGCATGCTGCTGCTGGCGGCCGCGCTGTTTATTACGCTGTTGGTGGAAAACTGCCGGATTCCCTTTGATGATCCCAATACCCATCTGGAATTGACCATGATCCATGAGGTCATGGTGCTTGATCATAGCGGCCCCGCCTTTGGAATTATTCTCTACGGGGCGGCCTTGAAGTTGTTTGTACTTGGTGCGCTTTTCGTCAATGTTGCGCTTCCGGTTGCCACAGGCAATGCCCTTGCGGATTGGGGTATCTTTGTTGCGGCCATACTGCTGTTGGCGGTTATTATCGGCGTTGTTGAATCGGTCATGGCCAGATTGCGGCTGGTACGGATTCCGCAGCTCCTGGTGGGGGCCACGATTCTGTCGGCCTTTGCCATGTTGCTGATTTTGAGGTAGTTTCCGCTTGGAAACGAGGTAATTATTATGAGTGGTTTTGCCGATCAATTGCTGGTGCTGGTGATGTTGATCAATCTGGTCATGCTTGGATCCAGCCGACTGGTTGTCTCCATTCGCGCCGTGGCCTTCCAGGGGATTGTTCTTGGCGTCCTGCCGGGGCTGATTCATCCCTTTTCCGGGCATCTGGCCGCCATTACGGTTGTGATGATCCTGGTCAAAGGGTTTGTGATCCCATACCTGATCAACGACGCCGTGCGAAAGGCCCATATCAGGCGCGAGGTTGAACCGTTTCTCGGCTATGTTCCCTCGCTGCTTCTGGGCGCCGTTTTTATCGCGGTCTCCTTTGTTTTCGCCGAAAAACTGCCGCTCGCGCCGGAACATAAAGATCTGCTCTTTGTTCCGGCCTCGATCGCCACCCTGCTGACTGGCTTTCTGCTTTTGACCACCCGCCGCAAGGCCATTTCACAGGTCATCGGTTATCTGGTGATGGAGAATGGCATTTTTGTCTTTGGCATGCTCTTGACCGAGGCCATGCCGGTCATGGTCGAGGCCGGTGCGCTGCTCGACCTTCTGGTGGGCATCTTCGTTATGGGCATTGTCATTAACCATATCAGCCGGGAATTCTCGTCGATTGATACCTCCCGGATGCATACCCTGAAGGAGGAGTAGCCGGATGCTTTTTGCTCTTGTTTTGCTGCCCCTTGCCGGAGCCCTGATCGCCTGGTTTTTGCCGGGCAACCATCAGCGCCCCTTTATACTGCCGGTCGTTGCCTGCATTCATCTTCTGTTGACAGCACTTCTCCTCGGAAACGCCCCGGCCCCGTCACCGGGAGGCTGGATCTGGCTTGATCCGCTGGGCAAGGTCGTTCTGCTCTGTATCAGTCTGCTCTTCGCCGTCCGCGCCTTTTATGCGGTGGGCTATCTGCTGTACCGCAAGGAACGCCCGAACAGGGTGCTTTGCGTCGGTGTTTTGGTCTGTCTGGGGGCCATGAGCATGGTTACCATCACCCAGCATCTGGGGCTGCTCTGGGTTGCCCTGGAAACAACGACCGTTTCCATGGCGCCGCTGATTTACTTTAATCACAATGCCCGCTCCATCGAGGCGACCTGGAAGTATCTGATGATCTGTTCCGTGGGGATCGGTCTGGCCTTGCTGGGGTTGCTCTTTCTGGCTTACTCGACCTATGTCGCCCATCATGATGCGACCCTGCTGCTTGGCACACTGATATCCACTGCCCGCGAGCTTAATCCGAGTTGGCTTCATGCCGCAACGATCTTTCTTCTGGTTGGCTATGGTTCCAAGATGGGGCTGGCGCCGATGCACGCCTGGAAGCCGGATGCCTACGGCGAGGCCCCCGGGCTGGTGGGGGCGCTGCTTGCCGGGGGACTGGTCAATTGCGCCTTCCTCTCCATCCTGCGTGTCTATCAGATCTGCCTGGCCTCTGGAGGGGAGATTGTCTTTTTTCAAAAGGCCCTGATCGGCATGGGGTTGATATCCATGGCCTTTGCGGCTGTTTTTATGGCAAAGCAGGCCGACTTCAAGAGAATGCTGGCCTATTCCAGCGTCGAGCATGTCGGGATTCTTGCCATTGGTCTCGGTCTTGGCAAGGGGGCGCTCTATGGCGCACTTTTTCATCTGCTCAACAACGGCCTGACCAAAGGGGTGCTGTTTCTCTCCTCCGGCAACATCCGCCGCTCGTACAACAGCAAGACAATCGGTGTCGTCAGGGGCGTTTTGACCCGTCTTCCCTGGTCCGGCGGACTTTTTCTGGCCGGGTTCATCGCCATTACCGGTTCGCCTCCCTTTTCGCCGTTTATCAGTGAATATACGATTATCAGTAGCGCCTTTATCGACGGCCAGCCGTGGGTGGGGGGGCTGATTCTGCTCTTTCTGGTCGTCATCTTCATCGGCATGGCATTGACGGTGCTGCCAATGGTGATGGGGGCCCCGCCGGTTGATATCGAAGCGACCGATTATCAGGACTGCTTGCTGACCGTCGGGCCGCCGTTGTTTATGATGGCTGTCATTCTCTTGCTCGGGATCTGGCCGCCGGAGTTTCTGGTTAATCTGCTGCGGAACGGCGCGGTCATGCTGGGAGGAAAGCCATGAATAGATCCATGAGCACTCTATACAACGGTTCGGCAATCCCGTTTGCGGATATTCCCGTGATGGATTGCGACCAGTTTCTGCAAACGCTTGTGGATGCCATCGACGGCGGCTGGCGGATTGTTTCCTATTTCGGAATGTCTGGAACTGCCGCCACGTCTTTGATCTGTCTGCTTGCCGAAAGGGCTGGCGGGCAATTGGGTGTGCTTCGTACGGTTGTCGATGGCGACAGTTTTCCTTCGATTTCCAATCTCTGCCCGCAGGCGCAGCTCTTTGAACGCGAGATTGCGGAACAGTTCGGGCTGCTCTTTGAAGACCACCCCTGGTTCAAACCGGTACGTTTTCATCACCCGTTCCAGCCCTGGCGGGATGCCTGGGGGCGCCCGGCTGGTGAGCCGATCCCTGCAGGAGTAATGGACTATTTTCAGGTTGCCGGTGACGAGGTGCATGAGGTTGCTGTCGGTCCGGTCCACGCCGGGATCATCGAACCGGGACACTTTCGTTTTCAATGCCATGGTGAAGAGGTGTTTCATCTGGAAATATCGCTCGGTTATCAACACCGTGGCGTTGAGGCCAGCCTTTTCGGCGGGCCGCATCCGCGAACGCTGCAACAGATGGAGACGCTGGCCGGTGATACAACCATTGGTCATGGACAGGCCTACTGCATGGTTACAGAGGCCCTGGCCGGTATCAGGGTTTCGCCCCGCGGCGAGACCCTGCGCGGCATTGCCCTCGAGCTGGAACGTCTGGCCAATCATACGGGCGATTTGGGGGCGATTGCCGGGGATGTCGGCTTCCTTCCTACTTCGTCTTTCTGCGGGCGGATCAGGGGCGATTTCCTCAACATGACCGCTCTCCTCTGCGGCAGTCGCTTTGGGCGCGGGTTCCTTGTTCCGGGGGGGACGATTTTTGACCTGTCCCAGGAAAATCGTGACGATCTGCTTCGGCGTCTGGAAGAGGCCCGTCGGGATTTGACCGGCGCCATGGAACTGTTTTGGGATACCCCCTCGGTCATGGGGCGATTGGAGGGAACCGGAATCGTGACAGAGGAAATCGCCCTGCAATTGGGTCTGGTTGGCCCGGCGGCACGTGCCAGTGGGGTTAAGCGGGATGTACGCCACGATAATCCCTTCGGCATTTTTCGCATGACCCATCTGCCGGTTGCCACTGCATTTCATGGTGATGTCTGCTCGCGCACCATGATCCGCTGGCAGGAGGCGCAGAGGTCAATGGACTTTATCGATGAACAGCTGCGGCATCTTCCGAATGGCAACCACCGCTCGAAAACAGCACCGCTGGCGGCCGGAAAGCTTGTCGTTGCCTTGACGGAGGGGTGGCGTGGCGAAATCTGTCATACTGCCATCACCGATGATGCCGGGCGTTTTGCCCGTTACAAGATTGTTGACCCCTCCTTCCATAACTGGCCGGGGCTGGCCATGGCGCTCAGGGATCAGCAAATTTCGGATTTTCCGCTCTGCAACAAGAGTTTCGACCTTTCCTACTGTGGATTCGATTTGTAAAACGGATCGTGACTATGCCCAACATCATTACAAACAGCCCGGTTCAGCCGGAGAAGGGATAAGCTGCCATGTTTAGTGCACTCCTCGCCCGCATCAGGCAAGGTCATCGTACCATGCCGTATCCTGCCGCGCCGCTGCAGATGCCGGAACGTTTTCGCGGTTATCCTGTTCTCTCATCTCTGGTGGGAACTCCCGAACGTAATGCAGCTGCCTGCCCCTACGGGGCTTATACCGCTGAGGCGGGTGGAGCGCTGGATCTGGGGAAATGCTTGTTCTGTGCCGAATGCCCGGCAAATATCGAGTTCAGCACCGATTATCAGCTGGCCGTCACGAATCGGCATGATCTGATCGTGCATCCCGGAGCGGAGCAACGCCACGCCCAGTCGCTTCCCCCGGATCTGCTCAGCATGTTTGGCCGGTCGCTCAAATTTCGTGAGGTCAGTGCGGGGGGGTGCAACGCCTGTGAGGCCGATACCAACGTTCTCTCCACCATCGGCTGGGATCTGGGGCGTTTTGGGATTCAGTTTGTTGCATCGCCAAGGCATGCGGATGGCCTCTGGGTGACTGGCCCGGTGACAGTGAATATGCGCGAGGCGGTTCTGACAACCTATGAGGCGATTCCTGCCCCCAAGATTGTAGTCGCCTGCGGTGTCTGCGCCATCAACGGCGGTCCATACAGCGATTCTTCACAGGTTTTGAACGGTATCGACAGCCTTATCCCGGTCGATCTTTATATCCCGGGCTGTCCACCTCATCCGGGGACGATTCTGGACGGGTTGCTGCGTATACTGGATAAACTCAAGTAGTAAGATGGTTGGATTTCGGGGATGATTTTTTCAATTTCTGAGAGTACACGGGTTGTCCGTTTGAAATCCAGCTTACTAGGTGTGTCGGTGGGTTACCAAAATTTCCACCACGGTTTTTTCTTTAGTGGTGCTGTTGGTTCGGTCGGCTTGATCGGTGTCGATATTGCGATAGTGGTTGACGGTTCTGTCTTTTGGGCCAACTTTGCCAGCAGTTCTTCGGCAATGGCCGCAGCGGCAGATGCGCGTTCTGCCATGATGCTGCCCGGCACTGTTTGGGGCAGGGTTGGAGTTTTATCCGTTGCTTTGGGGGCGTGCCAGGCGTGTTTATGCAGTATTCTTCTAACCCGCTCCCGCAGTGGGTGTCCCTTGGCCGGATCAACCATGGTTACGAAGCTGGCGTAACCCCAGATGGAGTTGAGCAGATCGCCGCCATTGCCCCATTTTTTTCCCTCCAGTCCATCCTTTTCAATCTGAAACAGTGTTGCGCGGAAGGCCTTTAGCTTACGTCGGTCAATCCCCGGTTTTTGATTGACGATTATACCAGTGACCTCCTGGCGGCGTGATTTGCGGAGTATTTTCGTCTTCTGGTCGTTGATCTTAAAACCGGCTTTTTTGATGATCCATGTTACCCGTCGAAGCACTCTCCCCACATTGGCGGTTTCTCTGTTTTTTGATGAAAAGCTCAGGTCGTCGGCATAACGGCTGTAGGTAAAATCGAGGTCATTGGCGACCTTGGTCAGGGCCTTGTCCAGTCGGCGGCAGATCAGGTTGGTGATCGCCGGGCTGGAAGGTGCTCCCTGGGGAAGGATTCGTTCGCCGACGGCTACGAAACGAGTCTGGCCATCGATTTCGATCTCTTCCGTATATGATTCGGTGCAGAGCAGGGCGAAGATTGTGGCGACCGCTTCGGAATAGCCGAGAGTGCGGAACAGCCCCTTGGTGCGGCGATAGCTGATGCTGGGGAAAAAGTCTTGCAGATCGAGGTTAATCAGGACATCCGAGCCCAGATGCAGTGCGGCGTTGCTGACAATCGAGCGACCGGGGATGAAGCCGTGGGCCGCATCGTGGCAGGGTACGCGGTTAAGGATGTTGTCCAGCAGCCATCGCTGGGCGTATTTCAATGTTGGCCGGGGGGCGGAGATGCGCCGCACACCGCCGGTTTTTTTGGGAATGGCAAAGCGGATGTAGTTACTGACCTTGGACACCGATCGGTTGTAGGTGATAAAGCGCAGGGTGTTGACAGAGATACCTATGGCGGCGGCAATCTCATCCGCCGTTTGAAGCGATGGCAGCCCCTGGGCGGCGAGTCTGGCCGGATCGCCAGCCTTGTTATTCAGCCCGGCGGATACCCCGCTTCCAAGGTAGATAATCTCCCGCTCCTGACGTTGCCGCCATTGACTGGCCCGTTCGACCCGCTTCTGTTCGCAGCGTTCTTTGGTTTCCTTCTGTCTGCGGCGAGAGTCCGCCATCCGTTGTCGGCGAATCTCGTTGAGCATCGCCTCGCTGTTTTTGAGGCGTTTTTGCTCGGATTTCAGGGCATCCAGCTCAGAGTTAATCTCGGAACGGCGCCGGATTTCATCCGCCGGATCATTGGGCATTTCACCCTGACGCGGCCAGAATCCAAGGCGGATCATCTCTTCCAGGATGACCTCCTGCTTGGATGACTGCCTGATCCGGTCGTAAAGCTCTTGTCGTTGTTTGGATTGGGACATATTTCTCTGCTTTTGCTGGCATGTTTTTGGTGAAAATTACGTCACAACCGGTTCTGTCGATGCCTTCGAGTCGTCTGAGGACTGGACTGTCTCAACTCAAGCGGGGCCGTACGGTAGTGCATTATCAAATTCACGGAATTCAGACCGGTGATATGCACTACCGTACGAAGCCCCGCACAGTCAAGAGCGGGCCAGTGACGTGATTGAAGCCATTTCTCATGGACGGCGATCCACCGCCCGGGTTGCAAGGCTATGACAGCCGGTTGTGACGCAAACTCTTCTATCTTGATCAGGTTATTTTCTGCTTTTCTCCGCATGGGCCATGCGTAGCGCCAGGATATGCTCGCAAGGCCCTTTGTAAAGCTTGTTTTGCTTGAAAAAGTTGCAGCTGCAGTTTGCCTCGGTCAGGCAAAGGTCGTTGTTGATCGTCAGTGACGGTTGATGCTTTTTTTTCCCATCCTGCACAGAGCCGCTGATCAGTAGTTCGCCACTGTTGCCGTTGTTGCAGCTGGTGATGGTGACTCTGTTTTCTTCCATAAACCGTGTGGCGGCCTCTTCGCGCGGGTTGGCGAAGCGCAGTTGTTCCACGGAGAGTGGCTCACGGCTTAGTTCGCGTAGCCGGTATACCTGTTTGTGCAGGTCGTAGATGGCCCGTCCCGCCTGGGCATAGGCTGAGAGCGCTCCGAGGACGACCTTGCGGTCGAGCATCAGATCTGCGGCCAGTTCGTCGGCGGTGGCAAAGCAGGATTGCTGTAGTCTGCCGAAGACCGATTGTTTGGTGACATAATCAACTGCCATGCGTGGTGCCAGAAGATCGAAGTTGCCAGCCCGTGACCAGTCGTTGGCCGTCCATCCCGAAAGCCCCAGTGTGAAGGCCATCCCCCCCAGGTCGGCCACAAAGAACGACGGCAGGCCCGAGCCGAGCAGGGTGACGCTGAAGCGTTTGGCCACCGGTATCAGCCGTTCCAGTATGTGCAACCTGCGCCGGCCCCAGATACGGATCTCCTGTTCGGATTTTCCCTGGTAGATGGATCTGGAGCAGATCAGTTCACGGTTCCATGGCTCAAAGATGATTCGGATCGGTTCGCCCGGTTTAAGTATGAAGCGCATGGAGCGCGGCCCCTTCTTCTCCATGCGTCGCCGCATGATGAAGCAGATGTTGTGGAGGTCCACCGGAGTCAGATCAAAAGTGACCGCCTCCATACACATGGCCGAACTGACCTGCAGGAATCCGCGAACCCAGCTCTCCGGCAGATCAATCTTGACCTCCCGGAATGTGTCTTCGTTTTGTGTCTCCACCGAGAAGCCGCCTGGATCGACCTCGAAGGTGGTTGTTTTGTAGCTGCGGATCTTCTGGAATTCGTTGTACAACCCGGCGGAGTAATCGATATTGGTGGTGCCGCAGGCGAATTCCCCCACTTCCCGGAATTTGTCGTACTCCACGGCCAGGCAGCCGTAGCTGGATTCGTCCTGGCTGAAACATTCGAAAAAGAGCTGATCGGGGTGAACGGTTATGACCGGGTCGAGTACAAACCAGGCATCACGATCTTTTTCGTAAAGAAAATTGAAATAACGTTGTCTGGCATCCAGAAACGGTTTCATTCGAATATGGCTGGATTTTTCCAATTGTGTCAATTCGCTCCGCAGCTGTTCGATCCGCTGGGCGGTCTGTGATGTCTGCCGTGCAACCTGGGCCATGTCAAGCCACTGCTGGCTTTCATACCACTCCAGATATTTGCTGCGATCTTTGGGTTTAAAGCGTTGATCGGATACAACCACATCGTGCAGGGCGGACATAGCTTCCCGGAATGGAAGGCTGGCGGACAGTTCCCCTCGAAAAAAGGTTGGCTGTCGCTTCAGATCCGGGGAGAGCGAAAATGCGGTTGTAGAGGCCGTGCCGGTCACGTTTGAACTGCCGCCGTAGGCGTATTCAAAGAGCATGGCGCACCCCGGTTTCCCGGATCTTCAACGGTGTTGCCAATTCCGGATGGATCTGGCGGATCTGGAGCAGTGTCTGGATGCAGGCCGAGCTGATCTCCAACGAGGCAGAGGCGGAGAGATCGGACAGCAGGGAAACAACCTGGCTGGCACTGGCCTCAGAACGGGTGGCCTCTTGCTGCAGGTAATGCAGAACCCGTTGCTTGACGGCCCGGCCGCGGTTGACGCGGGTCAGGCAATCCCTGAAGAAAGGTTCGAATTCGCTGAAACCGTTTGGATTACCGGTCAGCTGTTCTTCAATAAAGCTGGTTACAAACAGCTGCATGCTGCCGGAGGGGTGTTCGCTCAGGCGGGAGAGGTAGAAATCTCTGTCGGCTGAGTTAAAATGTTCTGTCATCAATGTCCGGCCAAACTGCTGAACCTCATCCCTGGTGCTGTCGCAGATAGCCACCAGCGCTTCGGGGGTGAAATCTTCACGCCTGAAACGTTCGCGGAACAGGCGGAAGGCCCGTTCGCGGCTGTCGTCCCATTTGGCGTCCAGCAGCCGGATTGCATTGGGTAGTTCGTTTTTGACCCGTTCCAGGCTGCGCTCGATCAGGTTCCAGGCCCCTTCGCGAACGGAGAGGATTTCATGGTCGGCCAGTTTTGTCAGCTGCATGAGCTCAAGAGATTCCGGTTCCAGGGTCGCCAGCAGTGTTCCACCCACATCCTGGGCTGCCGGTGATTTACCGTTGAGCAGTCGCCAAACCGTTGTGCCGTCAACGCCTCCGGTCAGCAGATGCGGTAGAAGCTCCCCTTTGAGGAGTCGTGCCAGATCGTTGAGCAGCTCTTCACCCAGCCTGGAACGGAGCAGTATCTGCAACATCTGTTGTGCCACCCGTTGGCCGAACTCCGGTTGTGATGCCGCCAGACGTCTTATCACCGGGCGGATGGCGGTGCGGATATCCTCCAGTCGGTGGATCGCCAACGAGGCCAATAAAGTTTCCCGTTCCAGTAGTTCACTGTCGCTGAAACGTCCAATCAGCCGTACCCCGAAGGCGCGGATAGTCTCATGATCCGAGTCGAGCAGGGAACGCAGGATCTGGTCCGGTATCCCGGCCGCCGGCAGGTTGTGTTTGACAAGGATGTCGGCTCCCAGTTCCTGTACAGCGGCCAACGGGTGGGCCAGCAGATCGCGGATGATCTCCATGTCGATCAGGTGCAGTTTGCACTCCAGCGCCTTGACGGTTGCTTGGGCAATCCTGCGGGCTGTCTCCCCTTGATCCTGTCGTTTGAATGCCATCAGGTGAGCAATGATGCGAGCCAGTACGGCCAGTGCTGTATGGTCTGCCGGTGGCGTCAGGATCAGCAACTGCTCGGTGAAACTGCGGATATCCGCATGTTGGGACAGCAGCAGATTGGCCCAGAGCGTGTCATCTGCCAACAGCTCCTGTTGCATCCGCTCAATGGTGGTGATAGCCAATGCCCGTGCTTCCGGCAGGCGACATCCAGCCAGTGCGAGGATAATGCCGCTGTCAGCGGCAAAGGATTGGTCGTTCAGCCGTTGAGCAGTCAGTTCGTAGCCCAGTCTGGCCGAAACATCGTAGCGGCTCCCCAGCAACATGGTCAGTGGTTCTTTCTCAAGGGTGTCGATAAAGGGCCGGTTTGCACGCAGCGCCCGGACTGTAAAACCATGGACCGTTTCGCAACCACTTTCGCTGATCAGGTGCAACAGCCCCTGCGGCTGGTGATCCCACAGATGAGGAAAGGCCTCTTCGCGACTGGTCGGAGGTTGACTGCCGGGGATGTATCCTTCACGGCATACCCATCCCTTGGCGGGCGGTTTCTGCTGGTAGCGTCTGCTGTTTGTATGGAGGATGCCGTTGAAGGCGTGGTAGCGTGAATAGCTGTCCCACCAGCGCGACACCCTGCGGTAGTCATTCTCACCGTCCCATTCGTAGCGGATTGTTTCCTGCGGCGTCAGGGCGTCTTCGTCCCGGAATGGCAACAACACGCCAACCGCCATTCGTACATAATCCGGATCATCCATGCGACCCATGCGCCGCAATGTGCGCCAGACCCGTTGGCGCAGATAGGTTCTGGTCTGACTGCTGTATGATACCTGTGTGTCGCTATGTTTGATGGAGTCTTTATGGATGCTGGTATAGGAACCGTTGATGCAGACGTAAAACTGATTGTTGTAACAGTAGGCTGGACGTGTATACATGGCCCGGGTAGTCTCAAAGCGGTAGGCGATCAGGCCGAAAACCTCGGCGTCGCGGCGGTATTCGGCGGCCTTGAATATGTGCCGTACCTGCTGGAATGCGGGGGGCTGCAAGGGTGTCTCTCGCAGAAAGCTCAGTATGGCCGGTCGAGTCACCGGCAGGTCCAACAGGTAAAGTATCTTTAGCGCCGGGGCGCTGATTCCGCCGTTTTCCGGCCGGAGCAGTGCCGCCAGTCCGTCGGCATTTCCAGCCAACAACAGTTCGCGGCAGTTGACGGGGAGCTTCTGGATCAACAGCTCAATTACATCCTCTGGTTGCTCCTCGCCACAGCACTTCATCAATGCCAGAATATTCATCCGTTCCAGCATGTCGTTGAGGTTGGTGACCGCTCCCTTAAAACGCGAACGGAGCAGGTCGATTGCCTGCGGGGTGCTGCAATTGCCCAAGGCAGCCAGGATGGCGTAGTCACGTTCTCTGGATTTACCCAGTAGTCTCTCCAGAATTGGAACCGCCTCCGGCAGGGCAATGTCAGCCGCACGCCAGATGCCCCGGTCTAACGACCAGTTTGAGCGGGATTTATCACCTTCGCCCAGGCGCTTGAGGATGGCCTGTCTGCGTGGATCGGTCCCCGCTTGAATTGCTGGCTGGGATGGTGTGTGTGTTGTATGGGGGGCGGAGGTAGATGTTCTATACCCCTTGTCCGTTTTGGAGAGAATCAGTTTATCATAGATCGATTTGGCACTTGCTTCGGGTACCGGGAGAGGGGTCTTGGTTCCATCCTTCAGGTGCGTCCCAAAACGGCCATAGCGGAAATTGACCACGTACTGGCTGTTTTCAACCTCGATCAGGTCAATTTCGTAGACCTTGTCGCTGGTACCTTCCCGGAAAAAAAGTTTTATCTGTTCAATGATTTTCAATCTAATCAATACCGATCGTCTACAGTGTTTGTGTGGGGCCGTTTTGGGTTGCACAAGATATCATGCTTAATTTGTAAACGTCAATACGTCGCATCTTTTTAATGTTTCATTCCTTTTTATGTTGTTGGTTTCGTGGTTTTAAAAAGGTTGACCTTGGTCTGGCGTTGGGTGATATTTTGGCGGTTGAAGTATGCTCAATTAATAAGCGCTTTTGGGGATGTGGTGATAGATTATGATAGATGAAGTTCAGTGCCCGGCCTGTCATTTTACAGCCGACATCAGTCGTTTTGGCAAGACGGCAAGGGGTGGAGAGGTTGTCTGTCCATATTGCAAGACTATATTTTTAATTAAACAGAATGACAAAGAGGCATTTTCATTCGGGACTGGTCGAGCTGATATCATGGCCTGGGCTGGTGAGCGGCGTCTGCCGGTTGATCGGGTGGCCGATGCCTTGCGGATTGCCGGTACTCGCCCGGGACTGCCCGAGTGGCACCGTTTTCTTAACGGATTGGCATTGTGGCTGGGAGCGATATTTCTGGGGGTGGCGGTGATCTTTTTCTTTGCCTACAACTGGAAGGCGCTTGGACAGTATGCCCGATTTGGAATAGTTGAGTTGCTCTTGATTGCTGCGTTGTTTGCAGCCTTGCGATCAGGGCTGGACAGAACGTCAGGCAAGGCGGCGCTTTTGGTGGTTGATCTGCTGATTGGCGCACTGCTGGCCTTGATTGGACAGACCTACCAGACCGGTGCCGATCCCTGGGAACTGTTTGCGATCTGGTCGTTGTTTACTCTGCCGTTGGCGTTTATCTCCCGTTTTGCACCAATATGGTTTTTTTGTCTTCTGTTGCTGAACCTGTCGATTACCTTTTATCATCAAACATTGGGTGGTTGGAGTATTCATTCCGGTCCTGAATCATTGTTGTGGGTTCTGCTGTTTGTGGATACCTTGGCCCTGGTGGCCTGGGAACGTGTCGCCGGCTGGGGTGTTATCTGGATGAAATCGCGTTGGGCTCCGCGGCTCATTGCCACGGCCGCACTCTGTTTTATGACATTTCTGGGGATTGAAGGCATAGTTGAAACTCGGGATGCCACTCCGTGGGGTGTGGTTGGTTATTCAGTCTGGCTGGCCGGTATTTACTACGTCTATCGTCACAGGGTTCATGATCTTTACATGCTGGCCGCGGGTCTGCTCAGTTTCGTCATCATGGTGGCCGTTTTTCTTGGGCACAGTTTTAAGCTGCATAATGATGCCGGGGTATATCTTCTGATCGGCATGATTGTACTGGGCCTTTCCGCTGCCGGTGGATGGTGGCTGCGAAATGTGGCCCGGGAGGTGGGGCATGAATAGGGTTGAGTTGTGGGGCAGGCTGCAGTCTGCGGATCTGGTTTCAGGCGAATTGCCGGAACAGCAGGGAACACCCTGGTATGTCAGGGCAATGCTTGGGGTTGTCGGCTGGATCGGGGCACTTTTTCTGCTGGGGTTTGTAGGGTTGCTCTTTTCAAGTGCCCTGGAAAATCCTGTCGTAGCTGCGCTGATCGGATCGGTCTGCTGTGGAGCCGCCTGTGCCGCCCATCGGTCACCCGGTAAAGGCGATCTGGTCGGTCAATTTGCGCTGGCACTTGGTTTTGTCGGGCAGGCGCTACTTCTGTTCGCAATCTTCGATGCATTTAAGGATATCAAGTTCATCTGCTATCTTCTCGCCTTTTGTCTGGAGATGGGGCTGACGCTGGTGATGCCCAATTTTATTCAGCGGGTGTTTACGACCTTCGCTGCATCACTGGTACTCTTCTTCGGGTTTGCGGAGGCCGGTTTGCATGGGGTGGCGCTGCCACTGGTTACAGCTCTTTGTTCCTTGGTATGGCGTAAGGAGATCAACCTGGCTGGATGTTCTGCGTTCTGGCAGCCGGTTGGTTACGGGCTGCTGTTTGGTGTGATCCAACAGGCGATCACCGTTCTGTTTGCGGGTGATAAGCTGCACTCCTTCAGGGGCGATAACTGGCTGTCGATGAACGAAATTGAGATTTCGACCATGTTGGTGGCCTTTATCGTTCTGGCTGTGACGGTCGATATTTTGCAGGAGCTGTCGGTTAAATCATTCAGCCGGGGTGGAATTGCCATTCTGACCTGCGTTACGGTTGTGCTGGTCGCTTCGTTCTGGGCCCACGGTCTGGCGGTGGCCTGTCTGATTTTGATTCTTGGTTTTGCCGGCGGTAATCGGGTGCTGTTCGGGCTGGGGGTGGCTTTATTGCTGTTTTTCATATCCCGTTATTATTATCAGATGCAGGAAACGCTTCTGTTCAAATCAATGGTTCTGGGTGGAATTGGTGTCTTTCTTCTGTCGGTACGCCTGGTACTGTGGCGTCTGTTTCCGCTTCGGGAGGGTCAGGATGCGTAAAGTTCTGCTTCTGGTAACAGTAGTAATTGTGCTGTCTTTATGTAACTACACCATCTGGCAACGTGAAAATCTGATCTCAAACGGTCGTACCGTTTTTCTGGAACTGGCACCGGTGGACCCACGTTCGTTAATGCAGGGTGATTACATGGCCCTGCGTTATGATCTTGAGAGGAAGGTTGAATTGCAGCAGCCCATCAAAGAGTCAAAAGACGGTCAGATTGTTTTGGGTGTCGATGGACGTGGAGTTGGGACTTTTCGGAGTTTTGCCAGCAAGATAAAACCGTCCGACGGCGAGGTTGTTGTCAAATACCGTATCCGCAAGGGGCACTTGAAGATAGCTACCAACGCCTTCTTTTTTCAGGAAGGGTATGGTGAACATTATCAGAATGCCAGATACGGTGAGTTCAGGCTGTCACCAAACGGTGACGCAATCCTGGTCGGCCTGCGCGACGGGAACCTGCGGGTTTTGGGACTTAAAAACCAAACGTAAAAGGCGATAATCACACGAAGGCACAAGGGCACAAAGAAAGGCAGGAAATCAGGAAGATTTAAACTCTTAAGGTTGAGGCTCTTGTGTGGGTATAAGGGTCAGGTCTACAAATAACAGAATGTTCTGTAGACCTGACCCCTATGATGATCTAATAGGACAAAACTTCCTTGAATAAGAGAAGGTATATGGTATAGTATCCTTATTATGAAGAAAGAACTGTTAAAACAAATTATACGTGATTTTCACCTTGCCCCTCTGCCGGTCTTACATCGGCGCATACTTGAAGTGTCGCTTGATACGGGCAAGATCATTACCTTGATCGGCGTGCGCCGAAGCGGAAAAACTTCATATCTATTCGAGCTTATGGAGAAACTCCTTGCTGCTGGTGTCCCCAAAACCGGCATCCTGTATATAAATTTTGAGGATGAGCGGCTTGACCTGAAGGCCGAAGAGCTTGATCTGCTGTTGCAGGCATATCGAGAGCTGTATCCGGATGCCGGGATCGAGGGATGTTATTTCTTTTTTGATGAAATCCAGAATATCGAAGGTTGGGACACCTTCATTCGCCGTGTGTACGACAGCGGAACAAAAAACATCTTCATCACCGGTTCTAATGCCCGCTTCCTCAGTAGCGATATCGCCACTAGCCTGCGTGGCAGGACAATCAGTTACGAGGTATTCCCGCTCTCTTTCCGGGAATACCTTTTTTTCAAGAATGTAACGATTGATCTGTACAGCACAAAATCGATTGCGTATATAAACCATCACCTGACGGATTATTTGAAAAATGGCGGATTTCCCGAGGTCACCGGCTATGATGACGGATTGCGCAACCGGGTTTTGCAAGAATACTTCAATGTAATGATCTATCGCGATCTGCTGGAACGATATCAGATCAAAAATATTTCTGCCCTGAAATTTTTCCTGAAACGGTTGCTGGCGTCGGCGACAAAACAGATGTCGGTGAACAATATCTACAACGAGTTGAAATCCTCTGGATTCAAGATCGGAAAGAACCAGCTCTACGATAATCTGGAAGCATGCCAGAACATCTACCTGGCGCTGATCCTGCGGAAGCATACCACGTCACTGATAGAACGTGAACTTGGTGAAAAGAAGGTTTACGCCATAGATAACGGCCTCCTGAATGCACTCTCATACAAATTTTCCGATGATCTTGGCAAGACCATGGAGCAGGCGGTATTTCTGGAGCTGAAGCGGCGGGAAAAGGATGTGTTCTTTTACAAGGAAAAGGGCGAGTGCGATTTCATCATCAAGGATGGATTTGACGTGACGGAGGCCATTCAGGTTTGCGTCAGCTTGGCTGACGACAAGACCCGCAAGCGGGAACTGCGAGGATTGATGGAATGCTGCGCCGCCTTTGGTTTGAAGGAAGGGTTGATCGTCACCATGGATGGCATGGAAGAGTTTGAGATGAATGGTGTCAAGGTGAGGGTCATGCCGCTTTACCACTGGCTGTTGGGATAATACCAGGCTGGTCATGGGGTGGTTGCAAGTTGTCACCTTGAATAAAAAACCGTATGAATTTGCTGTTGGAAAGGTTCTGTATGTCATCACAAAATTCTAAAAGTCTGCAAATGCTCTTGGATTCAATGAACGCGTTCAAGCCGGAAGAACAGGCCGCATTGGAATTGCTGGCGGTCATGTATGCCCCGGTTGCTCGAACCCCCTTTGCAAGCTGCCTGCATAAAGTCGGATTGATGCAGGAGTCCGGTCGAAAAAACATTAATCAATCGGCTGTTATTGAATTGCTGGACAAGTTTGTTCAGTGCAAGTTGGCGATTGTGCATGGTGGCGGTTATTGCTGCAACCCGCTGCTGTCCGATTTTGTTATTCGTAATCTCCAGAAGGATGGGCGCTTAAAAGCATATGCGGATGTGGTTCAGAGTGTTATTGCACCACGCGAAGCATGGGGTGAGATTCATTATCGTTCCTATGAGCATTGCCTGCAGGATCTCCGCATCGCCCTGTACCTTGGTTATAGTACGCGAGTTAAGGAACTGCTTTCGATTTGTTCCGTCAAATACCGTTATGAGTATATGTGTAAGCATCCGTTGCTTCTGCTTTGTGGTGATACGCCCGATTGTGACTGGCTGAGGAATATGCCGAAAGATTTTCGGTTGATGCTGGTGACGTTTTATCTTGAGCATTTGCTGATTGAGTTGAAGCCTGCCGATGTCCTTATGGAACTGCTGGAAGAGATTTTGGCAGATGGTACAGAGTTGTCGGCAGCGGATCTTAAGCTTTATCTGTCACACCATCTGTTGCGTGGAAATATCAACAAGGTCAGGGTGCTGCTGGAGTCCAGATCGATGATCGGTTTGGACGAGATGCGTGGCTGGCTGGCCGTTTTGGAAGGGGATCTTGATCGTGCGATAGACTGTTTTGAAAAGGGTATGGCCGTATTGAAAAAACAGACCGGTAAGCGCAAGGTCTTTTTTCATAATCTGTCCGGTCCTTTTTACCTGCTGGCGCTAATTCGCAGCGGTCTGCCGCGACATTTGCAGCTTGCATCAGAATTGGCTGCCTGGGCAGTCAAGCAGAGGTATTCCCAGCAGTTCGTATTTTGGCTGCTGCATCTGTACGCCGAGATGAAGCTGGGTAATAACAGCGCCAAGCCGGAGCTGGAGACATTTTATCCGCAGGAACAGCGCGAAAGTAACCTGGGCCCGGTATCACAGCTTTTTTATTCCATGGTTGGCCAGTGGATATCAGCCCCTGTTTCCAAGTCTCATTTGAATGCTTTGAAGCATGTCAATACAGCGGCCGGTGCCGGTGGCTATTTCTGGATCGCGGCTGAGAGTGGGGTTCTGCTGGCAGCCTGTGACGCTAAGTCCAATGTCGTAAATGCAGAGCTGACTAAGTTTTTCAGCGATATGGGGATTGTCAGCATTGCCGGTTATGAAGAACGTGATATTGGTTGGGAACGTTCACTGAATGCGTTGATTCTGTTGGGTAATGGCTCTTTGACATCCGGTGGCGCTAAGGTTGCGGCAAAGCCGGTTCGAATAGTTTGGCTGGTTTCAGATGAGGTTGAAATTCAGCCGGTGGAACAGAAACAGAGTGCGCGGGGTTGGAGTGTCGGCAGAAATATTGCCCTGAGGCGTTTGAAGGATGATGCCGGAAAACTTGATTATCTTACGGCACAGGATCACAAGATCGCCGCCTGCATAAAAAAGAGCCGCAGCGGATATTATTATGGCGGCCGTGATGTATACGAATTTGATACGGCAGGGGCGATTAGCGCCATGATTGGGCATCCGCTGGTTTATCATGCCGTGCATCAGGATCAGCAGATCTGCGTTGAGAAGGGGGAATTCCGATTAGAGGTCAAGCGGAGCAAGGGGAAGCTGTCTATCAGGATGGTGCCTGCTTTACGTTCTGACAGCAGAAGCTTTTTTAATTGGGAAGGTAAAGGCCGTTTGCAGCTGTATGAGCCGACCGATGAACAACGGCGGATCGCCGGCATTATCGGTTCTGAACTGACCATTCCGCTTGCTGCAGAGGCGCAGGTTATGGCGGCGATAACGGCGATTTCACCACACGTAACGATACATTCTGATGTGGCCGGTGAAAACTCTGCCGCTGAAATTGTTGAGGCGAACAGCTGCCTGCAGATTGTATTGCGTCCGCATCATGGCGGGATTTCACAGGAGATCATGGTCTTGCCGCTGGGCGAGGGTGGGCCGCGCTTTCTGCCCGGACGTGGCGGGGCAACGGTGATTGCCGAGGTACAGGGCAAGAAGCTGCAAACCAGCCGGAATATGGCGTTGGAGCAAAGTTCGTATGCCATGGTGACAGAGGCCTGTCCTGTTCTTGAAGAGGCCGAGGTGCGCAACGGTGTCTGGAGCTTCGATAATCCGGAGCTGTCGTTGGCGTTGTTGGAACAGTTGAATGCCGTTGTTGCCGGGCAAACAGACAGGTTTAATATCATCTGGCCGGAGGGTGAACGACTTAAACTGCGTGGGCGGGCAGAGTGGCCGAAACTCAAGTTTTCCGTTAGTTCAGAACGGGACTGGTTTGCATTGGAAGGGGAGATATCTGTCTCTGATGATGCGGTATATTCTTTGCGAAGTCTGCTGGAGTTGATGGAAGGGAGTTCAGGGCATTTTATCCAACTGGCGGAAGGGGAGTTTCTGGCGTTAACGGAGGAGTTTCGCCGCAAGATTCAGGACCTGCAGCGCTTGATGGAAAAGAATGGCCGTTTTACGCCGCTGGTTGCGCCATTGATCGAAGAGACCATTGCCGGTGCGGGCGGAATAAGCGGGGATAAACGGTGGAAAGCGGACATGAAACGTTTCAAGAGTGCGCAGGAGCTTCAACCGTTGATTCCGAAAACATTGCAGGCCGAACTCCGTGATTATCAATCGGAAGGTTTCGGCTGGCTCTCCCGTTTGGCCCATTGGGGTGTTGGTGCCTGTCTGGCGGATGATATGGGGCTGGGAAAGACGTTACAGGCTCTGACGTTATTGCTGACGCGGGCGGCGGCTGGTCCGGCCCTTGTGCTGGCGCCGACCTCGGTCTGTTTTAACTGGGAGAGTGAGGCACATCGTTTTGCACCTGCGCTTAATCCGCGTATCTTTGGATCTGGCAACCGGGCCGATTTTGTTGCCTCGCTGGCGCCGTTTGATCTGGTGATCTGTAGTTATACCCTTTTTCAGCAGGAGGCGGAACTGTTGACCGGCGTGGAGTGGGAAACGGTTGTGCTGGATGAGGCCCAGGCGATCAAGAATATGGCGACCAAGCGGTCACAGGCCGCCATGCAGCTTAAGGCCGGCTTCAGAATAGCCACTACCGGAACACCGGTTGAGAACCGGCTGAGTGAATTGTGGAACCTGTTTCGTTTCCTTAACCCAGGCCTGCTTGGTTCGCAACAGAGTTTTAACGGCCGGTTTGCCACACCGATTGAAAAGTTTGGCGACAAGAATGCCAGAAATTTGTTGAAGCGTCTGATTCGTCCATTTGTATTGCGCCGTACCAAGGGGCAGGTGCTGGAAGAGTTGCCACCGCGGATTGATATCGTCCACCGTATCGAATTGTCCAGTGATGAGGCGGCCTTTTATGAGGTTTTGCGTCAAAATGCGGTTGAACAGCTTGCCCAGTCGGCCGATGCGCCAGCGGGTGAACGACAGATTCGTATCCTGGCCGAGATCATGCGGCTGCGCCGCGCCTGTTGTAATCCAGAGCTGGTTCAGCCTGGTTGCGAGATTCCCAGCGCCAAGCTGGAGGCGTTTCGTGAGATTGTGGCCGAGTTGCGTGACAATGGTCACCGGGCGTTGGTGTTCAGCCAGTTTGTAGACCATTTGACTATTTTGCGGCGCGAACTGGAAAATGATGGAATCAGCTTTCAATATCTGGACGGTTCAACCCAGCCTAAAGATCGCCAACAGCGTGTGGCTGCTTTTCAGGGCGGTGAAGGGGAGCTGTTTCTGATCAGCCTCAAGGCTGGGGGGGTGGGGCTGAACCTGACCGCTGCCGATTATGTTATCCATATGGATCCCTGGTGGAATCCGGCGGTAGAGGATCAGGCGTCTGACCGTGCCCATCGTATCGGACAGACCAGGCCGGTGACGGTTTATCGAATCGTGGCGGCTAATACGATTGAGGAGAAGATCGTGGCGCTGCATCACCAGAAACGCGACCTGGCCGATTCGCTGCTCGAGGGAACAGAAGCCTCGGCCAGGATTACAGCCGACGATTTAATGGACTTGCTGCGAGAGACACGGGAGTGATCTTTGCGGCTCATAATCAAGAGCTGATTAGCGTCAATCTTCCACTGGTTACAAAAATGTCATTCCCGAGGCGATTCTGGTCGGGAATCCAGCTTTTAACTGGATGGAATTAGTAAGAAATACGAAGATAAAAAGGCTGGTCGAATATATCGACCAGCCTTTTTATCTTTAAGCGGAGACTCTTGCAAAAAGCTGAAAAAGTCAAAACCATACCCCCCTGCTGCGCTACGCTTGCTTCCCCCCTATTTTATAGGGGGGATTAAGGAGGGCATTCTCTGGCTGTGTCTACCATTGTGAACTTTTGCAAGAGGTTCAGCGGATGATGTTAATTATTTCAAAACGTTTCTGCCAGACGGCGATAATTCTGTACCCTTTCCATGGCATCCTGTTCGGTTTTGACGAACAGCTTTTCCGCCATTTCCGGGAAGGACTTTTTGAGTGACGAGAAGCGTACTTCGCCCATCAGGAAGTCGCGGAAATTGGCCGTAGGCTCCTTGGAGTCGAGGGTAAACGGGTTCTTGCCCGCCTCCTTCAACTGCGGATTGTGCCGGTAAAGTGACCAGTAACCGCACTCCACGGCCCGTTTGGTCTCGGCCTGGCTGCAACCCATGCCGGCCTTCAGGCCGTGGCTGATGCAGGGTGAATAGGCGATGATCAGTGATGGGCCCGGATAGGCCTCTGCCTCGGCAATCGCCTTGAGGGTTTGGTTCTTGTCGGCCCCCATGGCGATCTGGGCTACGTAGACGTAGCCGTAGCTCATGGCCATCATCCCCAGGTCCTTCTTGCGGGTCTTCTTGCCGCCGGCGGCAAACTTGGCGATGGCGGCGGTCGGTGTGGCCTTGGAGGACTGGCCGCCGGTGTTGGAGTAGACCTCCGTGTCAAAGACCAGTACGTTGACATTCTCGCCCGAGGCCAGTACGTGATCCAGGCCGCCGAAGCCGATGTCGTAGGCCCAACCGTCACCGCCGAACAGCCACTGCGAGCGCTTGACCAGGAAATCACGGTTGGCGTGGATGTCATTCAGCAGCGGGTTGTCCCCTTTGATCTGCTCCAGCGCGGCAACCAGCCGGTCAGCCCGTTCACGGCTGCCATCGCCAGACTCCTTATTTGCCAGCCATTCATGGCAGGCGGCATTGAACTCTGCGCCGAAGCTACCATGCAGGGCCTCTTCCAGCTTTGTTGCCAGTTGGCTGCGCAGCTGTTTTGTGCCCAGCAGCATTCCCAGGCCGTATTCGGCGTTATCCTCAAACAGAGAGTTGCCCCAGGCCGGGCCATGGCCGCGGTGGTTTGTCGTGTATGGAATCGATGGGGTGCTGCCGGTCCAGACCGATGAACAGCCGGTGGCGTTGGCAATCATCATCCGGTCGCCGAACAGCTGGGTGACCAGCTTGGCGTAGCCAGTTTCAAGGCAGCCCGCGCAGGCGCCGGAGAACTCCAGCAACGGCTGTTCGAACTGGCTCCCCTTGACGGTGAACGGACTGAGCGGATTCTGTTTCGGTGCCAGGTGGATGGCGTAGTCCCAGAGCAGATCCTGATGCTGCTGGGTTGCCAGCGGTTTCATTGCCAGCGCCTTCTGCTTGGCCGGGCAGACATCGACACAGTTGCCGCAGCCGGTGCAGTCATTGGGTGATACGGCCAGGCGGAACTGTAACCCCTCTGCGCCGGTCGCCGGTTTGACATCAAAACCTGCCGGTGCAGCGGCAACCTCCGTAGCGCTGGCCAATGCCGGTCGGATGGCGGCGTGCGGACAGACGTAGGAACAGTGGTTGCACTGGATGCAGTTATCGGCCAGCCACTCCGGCACATTGATGGCGATGCCCCGTTTTTCATAGGCAGAGGTTCCGAGCGGGAATGTGCCATCCTCCTGGCCGATGAAGCTGCTGACTGGCAGATCATCACCCTTTTGACGGTTCATCGGAACAAGAACCTGGGAGATGAACTTCGGCACGTCTCTCCTGATCTCGCTACTACAGCCGCACTGCCCATTTTCTTCAACTACGTCGCCGGCATCCTTCCAGCTATCCGGGGTCTGAACCTTGACAATTCCGGCAAGCCCCTGGTCAATGGCGGCGTTGTTCATCTCCACAACCTTGCTCCCCTTCTTGCCATAGGTGTTGCTGACAGATTCCTTCAGATATTTGACCGCCTGTTCCAGCGGGATGATAGCGGCAAGTTTGAAGAAGGCCGCCTGCATGATCATATTGAAACGTCCGCCCAGGCCGAGCTCTTCGGCAATGGCCATGGCATTGATGGTGTAGAACTGGATCTCCTTCTCTGCAATCAGCCGCTTCATGGCAGCGGGGAGGTTGCGCTCAAGCTCATCCGTTGTCCAATTGGTGTTGAGCAGGAATGTCCCGCCGGTCTTGATCCCGTCCAGCAGCTCGTACTTGTCCAGATAGGATTGTTGTGAGCAGGAGATGAAATCCGCCTTGTTGATCAGATAAGGCATGTTGATGACCTTGTCGCCGAAACGGAGGTGGGAGACGGTGATGCCCCCCGATTTCTTTGAGTCGTAGGCGAAATAGGCCTGGGCATACATGGAGGTCTTGTCGCCGATGATCTTGATGGCGCTCTTGTTGGCGCCGACGGTGCCGTCTGCCCCCAGACCCCAGAACTTGCAGGCCTTGGTGCCGGTCGCGGTGGTATCGATATCGTCGCCGCTGGGGAGCGATGTATGGTTGACATCATCGATGATGCCGACGGTGAAGTTGCCCTTCGGCCGGGCCTGTTTGAGGTTTTCAAAGACACCATGGATATGGGCCGGAATGATCTCTTTGCCACCAACGCCGCAACGTCCGCCAACAATCTCCGGCTGATGCTCCCTGCCATAAAAGGCGCTCTTCACATCCAGGCAGAGCGGTTCGGCCAGTGCCCCCATCTCCTTGGTGCGATCCAGTACGGCAATCTTTTTGACGCTTTTGGGGATCTGTTTTAAAAAGTGCTCGATGGAGAACGGGCGGTAGAGGTGGACGTTCAGCAGGCCGACCTTTTCGCCGTGGCTGTTCAGGTAATCAACGGTTTCGGCGATCGTTTGGCACATGGAGCCCATGGCGATGATCATCCGCTCGGCATCCGCTGCACCGTGATAGTTGAACAGGTGGTATTCGCGGCCGGTGATCCTGGAAATTTCAGCCATATAATGCTCGACGATTTCCGGCAACGCCTGCCAGTAGCGGTTGGCCACTTCGCGCTGCTGGAAATGGATATCGGAGTTCTGTACGGTGCCGCGCAGCACCGGGTGATCCGGGTTGAGTGCGCTGCGGCGGAAACTGTTCAAGGCATCCCGGTCCAGCAGGGCGGCCAGGTCGTCATACTCCATTACCTCGATCTTCTGGATTTCGTGGGAGGTGCGGAAGCCGTCGAAGAAGTTCAGGAACGGTACGCGCCCCTTGATCGCAGACAGGTGGGCCACGCCGGAAAGGTCCATGACCTCCTGTACGCTGCTGTTGGCCAGCATGGCAAAACCGGTCTGGCGGGTGGCCATGACATCGGAATGGTCGCCGAAGATACTGATGGCATTGGCGCCGACAACGCGGGCGCTGACATGGAAAACGCTCGGCAGCAGTTCGCCGGCGATCTTGTACATGTTCGGGATCATCAGCAATAGACCCTGGGATGCCGTATAGGTCGTGGTCAGGGCGCCGGCCTGCAGCGAACCATGCACTGCGCCGGCGGCGCCGCCCTCCGACTGCATCTCGGCGACCTCCACGGTCTGGCCGAAGATATTTTTCCTCCCCTTTGCCGACCAGTCATCCACATGCTCGGCCATATCCGAGGAGGGTGTAATCGGGAAAATCGCGGCCACATCGGTAAAGGCGTACGACACATAAGCGGCGGCGGTATTGCCATCCATGGTCTTCATTTTCTTTGTGTTTTCTGACATATATCCTCTTTTCTACCCGGGGGAAGTTCTGATTGTTAGTGGTTGGGGAGAATACTGGATATTGCCCTGATCATAAAAGACGTATCTTGCGAGGTTGCCATCGTCTGTGGCGATGACGGGGATGGTGTCGGGGGGCGTTTGGCAGTGCTGTTCTAAGACGAATAATTTCTGCCATTATGTCAATATTCATTGCTCTGCTGCAGCAGGGCAATAAATGCCTTGAACAGTGTTGTCTGCTGTTCGCTGTTTCTTGTCAGGAGGATCAGGGTTCTTTGCAGCTCCAGTTCACTGGCAATCTCAACGAGCCAGCCATGATCCAGTTCTCTCTGAACAGCCATTCTCGATAGACAGCCGACTCCCAGCCCAGCCTCGACAGCCCTTTTAATTGCCTCTGTATGTCCTAGTTCCAGGGCAATAGAAAAACTGTCCACCTTCCTTGCCAGAGCGGTTTCAAAGATCTCCCTCGTCCCGGATCCCTTTTCGCGCATGATCCAGGGTGCATCCTTCAGCATCTGGAGAGATGCGTTTCCTGCCTCTGCCCATTCATGCGTCTTGCCAACGATGACAACCAGTTCGTCGCGTTTCCAGGGGGTCACCTTGAGGGAACCGATATGGGGGATTCCCTCGCTGAGTCCCAGGTCCAGTTCGCCGTTTTCCAGGGCGTTTTCGATCTGCATGGCATTGCCGATATGCAGTGACGCCTTTGCGCCCGGGTGCCGCTGTGAAAATTCGCCGATAATGGCCGGGAGAATATAGTTTCCGATGGTTGTACTCGCCCCCACGTTAAGAACGCCTTTGGGCTCACCAATGGAGTCGTTCAGAAACTGCTCGATCATTCGTGCCTTTATAAGCAGTTCACGGGCTTCAGGAAGTAGCTGGCGTCCACGGTCATTCAGCAATAGTCGTTTACCGAGACGCTCAAAAAGCGGGGCTCCTGCCAGCCGTTCCAATTCGGCAATGGCCATGCTGACGGCGGATTGAGTCAGCATCAGTTGGCTTCCCGCCTGTGTAATATGACCGCATTTAGCCACCCTCTCAAAGATTTCCAGTTGTCTGATGGTGATTGCCATGGCCCCTCTTTTATCAATTGTATTGATGATTTTGATTGATATTACTCATTTTTATTTATAATAAAAGACCTCTATAATTCAAACATTAAATTTACTGGTTAGCGTCATTTTTCACTGTTCTGAATGTCAGCCCCGAATGTAATTGTCGGGGATCAAGGGTTTCAGGCAGTTAAAAGCTGGATTCCCGATCAGAACCGCTTCGGGAATGACAGTTTTTGTAATCAGCGGAAGATTGAAACTAACCAGGTCAAATCTTGGTCAGGGGGATATTGTGGACGGAAACAGGTTGCGCAAGATGGTTATGGCAGGATTTCTGGCATTATGCTGTACGCCATGGGTCGGGGCTGCAACGGCCTTGATCATGGGGGCTGTTTTCAGCCTTGTCCTTGGAAATCCCTGGCCTCAAAAATCCGCCTATTTCAGTAAACTAATCCTTCAGTTGTCGGTTGTCGGTCTCGGTTTTGGTCTCAGCCTTAGTGATGTCATTCAGACGGGTGGAGATTCGATACTGTATACCGTTATCGGTATCTCCGTTACACTGACGCTGGGATATCTCCTGGGCAGGCTGTTCAATGTTGATCAGAATACGTCGTTGCTGATTTCATTCGGAACCGCTATCTGCGGCGGCAGCGCCATTGCGGCCATGGCACCGGTTCTGAAGGCCAGGGACGATGAGACAGCAGTTGCGTTGGCAACGGTCTTTACCCTGAATTCAGTTGCGCTGCTGCTGTTTCCAGTGATCGGTCATATGCTGCAGCTCAATCAGGGGCTTTTCGGGACATGGGCCGGCCTTGCAATTCATGACACGAGCAGCGTTGTTGGCGCCGCATCTGTATATGGTGCCCAGGCCTTGACCATAGCGACAACCGTTAAGCTCACCAGGGCGCTTTGGATAACACCGGTTGTTATCGCCGTGTCACTGCTGAAAAAAACGGGGCAGAGCGCCAAGGTACCGCTGTTTATCATCGGATTTGTGCTGGCAGCTGCATTCAGAACCTTGTTGCCCCAGTATGAGAGCTGCTGGAACGGTCTGGCAGCCATTGCAAAACAGTGTCTGGTTGTAACGCTTTTCCTGGTTGGCGCAGGATTGAGCAGGGATGTATTGAGGAAAGTCGGTGCAAGGCCTTTGTTGCAGGGGGTTGCGCTCTGGCTGCTGGTCAGCGGCGTGACTCTGCTGGCCCTGGTATTTGTCGGCATGGCATGAGCCTGCTGGTATTGAATTTCCATTAAAAGATCTGACTAACACTATTCTTCCGCTATTAGGAATGTCATCCCCGAATGCTTTTATCGGGGATCCATGATTTCAAATAGTTAAAGGCTGGATTCTCGATCAGAAACGCCTCGGGAATGACATTTTTTTACCAGCGGAAGATTGATGCTAATCAGGTTAAAAGATGTGAGGGGCGCTACGTGGCAGGGTTTAAGAGGAACTCGTTATATTAACATTTACAAGAGGTTCAGATGGTAAACATGATCCGGCAGACCTTGCACTCGCCGCCAATGACCAGATATTCCTCCTCGCCCTTCATGATGCTGCCCGGCAGCAGGTCGTTGTAGAAAAACACCTTGCAGAGCGGGATCTCCGCCCTCCAGACCGTTGAGCCGAATTCCCAGGCCCGCTCTTCGTCGGACGTGAATGAAACCAGATTGTTTAGTCTGACAACCTGCTCGCGTTTGGAGATCTGTTGCAGCAGAGTGTGCTCATTGGCATCATAGGTGCCACGGTAGAGCGTAATCAGCTTGTTGCCGGGATATTTGCGGACCAGCTCGAACTGGCAGTATTCATAGAGCAGATCAAGCTGGGACTGAATTGCATTGGTGCGGGAACTCCCGCTGACAACATCCCGGGAAAACTGAAAATAGGCCTCGCTATGGATGTCACTGATCGGGGCGCGATGGAAGGTGGGGGCAATGCCGATCCGGCTTTCGACCCAACGTTTGAGAACCGCCCCCTCAACGGAATTGGAATCCATCATCCAGCCGCGCAGATAACGGAGGTAGCTGTTTTTGATGCTTCTTTGGGCCAGGTCGCTGTTCTGGTCCTGCCAGTGATGAAGCTGGAACTTGACGGACATGAAGTCGTTGAAGGTCGTTGCCCGCTCCTCCTGTGACGTAATCGAGGCAAGCTTGTTAAAGAGAAAACGGTTGGCCTCCTTGACCCCCTGGATCTCCAGCGGTTGCGGATTTTCATTGAAATGTTGTGAGGCAATCACCCAAGGGGGCAGATTGCAGTAGTTAAAGGAACAGTTGCCCACTGAAATCACCTCGTTGTGAAGGAAATGTCATAGTATTTTTGCAAGTTCGATCAGGATCGGCTTGATTGGACCGGTCATCATGAATGGTTCGATCCCCATGCTTTCAAGTTCTCCCTTGGGGTGTTCTCCCATCTGGGCAGTGACGACGGCCCGGCATCCCTGCAGCGCCTCGCTGATCCCTTTTAACAGGTGGCCGCGCAATGGCTGATCCGGATCGAAGCTGCAATAACGTTCGACACTCTTTTCGTCAATCAGCTTGGCATCGCCGTTCTCAACCTCGTAGATCAGGAAACGCTCTGCGTGTCCGAAGTGCTGATTTATCTCTTTACCATCCTTGGATGCGACCGCGATCAACATTTTAAACCTCCTTGAGGCTGGAAAATCCGGGACTGGGGATTCGGAAACGCTAAAGTCTGTTTTAACGCTCACTGCCGATCCCCGGTCGCCGGTTTATGGTCTCAGTCTCTCAGGCCTTTTCCGGCGCAAAAGAAAAACATTTTTTCGGGCAGGTCCTGCCGCAGGCCTGGCAGCCGATACAGTTGCCCGGATTGGCGACGGTCATGAATGCCTTGGCGGAATCATCCTCGTCAACCTCTTCATAGGAGAGCACATCCATTGCGCAGACCTTGAAGCATCTGCCGCAGCCGATGCAAAGTTCGTTGTCGATGGATAATGCAAACTGCGGTGTCCACTCTGTTTTGTTTCTTCTCAATCCTGTAATGTATGCCATTGTTTCTACCTCCATTTTTTATATTTGCCTGTGCGGCGTTTGGCTCACCAGGGAGCCGGAATTTTTGTAACCCCACCAGTCCTCTGTTTAATTAGGGGGATGGGCGTACTGGATCAGTCTTCAGTGAAAGATGGTGCATTTTCCTTGTTCATCGCCTTGCGCAGCCAGGGTGGCGGGTTGTTGCGCAGAACTTCCTGCAGGCGTTCGACCGTCTCCTTGAGGCTGACCTCTGTACCGGTTTTCATGGGGTGGATCTTCAGCGCCACCAGCTTTGCCGCTGCCGGGCCGCCGATCTGCATGGTGTAGACAATTGCGCATTCCGAGAGCAGTCTGGCCCTGGCGGCGATGCGGTCTTCCTCATCGGACTCATGTTCGCCGACATTGACGGTTTCCAGAAGGGCGGCCTGATCGGCCGAAATGTCCCAGATTTGAAACGCCTCTGCCTGACCAAAGTGCAGGTCAATCATCTCGCCGGTTTTCGTTGTAAATGCAATCTTCATGGGTTCTCCTTTTGTTGCCAAATTTACTGGGAAACATGCGTTTTAATTGTGTGCCAGTTTCTGGGCCTCTTTTGCATTGGCCTGGAACAGATTTGCCACCTCAAAGAGCAGATTCATTGTTCCACGGTAGCCACACCAGACCTTCTGGTGTGCCCCAAGGCGATCGAAGACCGGTACGCCGGCCCGCAGATGGGCGCCTATTTTCAGTTTGGCTGCCGCCTGGCGGCCATTGCTGTTGGCCACCAGCAGATCGGCCCCCTTGGCCGCCTCTTCCAGTTCCTCCAGGTCGCCGACAAAGACGTTTGTCGTTGGCAACGCATCCAGTCCCCGTGTGCGGGTGGCGCTCAACGCGGCCTGGATTTCACATCCCATTCCGGCCAGAAAGTTGGTAATCGTCTTCAGGTTATCGGACTCCAGCGCCAGGGCGACCTTTTTTAGTCCAAACTGATAATGGCTGTCGACCATGGCATCCATCAGGCGGCTGCGCCAGCGACTGTACTTCTCCGGAACGGGGTTGCCGGAGATGGCAACCAGGGTCTCCATGAATTGATCCGTTTCGGCCAGTCCGGTCAGCGATGTGAAGCCAAAGGCCTGGATGCCGAATTTGTCTTTAAGCTGTTGGGCCGCCTTGCAGAGCGAGTCGCCGATATACAGCGTGGCCACGCTCCGTCCGGCCATGCGGATTCTGTTGATCGGGATTCCGCCGGTGGAGAGCGGTGAAACAACATCGTCAATATGACCGTCCATGGCATTGGATATATCCGGTATCGTTAGTGGCGTCAGGCCGAAGGCCTCGATGATCTCCTTGATCTCCTCCACGTCAGCCGGGGTCAGCTGCGCCCCGGGCAGCAGATTGATCTGGTTTGAAATCGCCTCGCCACACTCTGGAAGTGTAGCTACAATGGCCTCCACCGCTACGGCATACCCCTCTTGCAGCGAACCGCAGTAATCGGGGGTTGCGGCATGAATAACCGGTACGCTAGCCAGATCGGGGTTTTCCTTGCGGAAATGGGCAATGGCGCTTTGGACATCATCCCCCATGGTTTCGGTCAGTCCGGAGGTCATAACCCCGACCACCTGCGGATTGAACTTTTCAATGACCCGCTTGATCCCCTTTTTCAGGTTCTCCCAACCGCCAAAGATGGCGGTCTCCTCGCTCATGGCCGTTGCATTCAGGGCGATCGATTCCTTGTAATGCCGTGACAGCTGCAGGCGGATAAAGGTCGAACATCCCTGTGCGCCATGCAGCAGGCCAAGCATGTTGTCGATCCCCAGATAGGCCATGGTTGCCCCCAGTGCCGGGGAGTTCTTCTGCGGATTGACGGTGACATTCTTTGTGACAACCTTGACCCGTGAGGCCGAGAGCTCCTCGCTCAGAAAACGTTCCGTATGGCCGGCGCTCCACTCCAGGCTGGCGGTCAGTTCGGCATCGGATTTTTCCCACGGTGACGGTGAATTCAGCACCGGCCAGATCGGGTTGTTGACCGTAAGATCAAGCTGCTTGGCAAAGGTGACCATCCCTTCGTATCCGGCATAGGGGTGTGAACGGCCATGGTTGATATCCAGAAAGGGTGTCTTGGTTTTCAGTGCCAGAAACTTGGTTTTGCCCCCGGCAACAATCAGGTCCGGCATCTTCTCCCGCATAACAGCCAACAGACCGGCGGTGCTGGTGTCTTCGATGATCTTGGCGTCTTTATGCATCAGTCCCTTCATGCGATAGAAATCCTCCAGGGTCGAGTTCTGGGTTCCGGCCGCCAGAATTTCAATCCCCAGTTCGCGCATGGAGTTGACCATTGACCAGGTTTTAACCCCGCCGGTGAAGAGCACCGCCCGTTTACCCTGCAGTTTTTCACGGTACGGGGCGATCCGGTCGAGGCAGATGGCCTCCTCTTCCGCAATCAGTTTCTCCACCCGATCCTGCATGGTCCGTTTTTCCAGGCCGTTGACGGCATTGTCCAGTTCGCGGGCAATGTCGCGCAGCGCCTTGGCGGTATCGGTCATGCCGTAGAAGGATTCCTCGATGTATGGCATGCCGTAATTTTTTTGCATCTTCTTGGCCAGATTGGTCAGGCTCTTGGAGCAGATGATGACGTTCAATTTGGCCCGATGGGCGTAGCGCAGATCCGCAAACTTCGCATCACCACAGAAGCAGGATAAGATCTGGATTCCCAGCCGTTCGAACAGCGGCAGCATGGCCCACAGATCACCGGCAATATTGTATTCACCGATCAGGTTGATCGGATAGTCGCCCAGAACCTCCGGTTCAGCCGTGCCGATCACATGCTTGAACATGATTTCGCCGGCCAGGCGGTTGCCTATATTTTTGTCACCGATGAAACCGGGGGTGTTAACCGGGATGATCGGAATGGAGACCTTCTCTGTGGCTGCCTTGCAGACCGCCTCAATATCATCGCCGGTCATGGCGGTCACGCAGGTGGCGTAGACAAACATCGCCTTGGCCTGCCCGGCATAGCGTTCGGCCAGTTCCAGAATCGCCTTGTAAAGTTTCTTTTCGCCGCCAAAGATGACGTCGTTTTCCAGCATCTCGGTGGTGAATCCGCGCCGATATAGCTGAGAGCCGCTGGAGCGGGCGCCACGGTTGTCCCATGAGTTGCCGGCGCAGGCAATCGGACCATGGACGAGATGAATGACATCGGTAATCGGCATCAACACGACTCTGGCGCCGTCATAGGCACAGGAACGTTCCGTGCCCTCGCCAGGTTCAGATTTTTTGCAGAATTTGGGCGCACCCTTATCATGGGTATCGCACTCTGTAACATCGTAATAATCGGGCTTTGCCATAAGATTTCTCCGGAACTGATCACCGCGTAAGAAAAAAGGCGCCCCACTGCATCAGCTATTGATGATCATGGTTGGCGCCTTTGCCAAATGCTCTTCAGTTGTTGTGTTTAATGCTGCTGCAGCTACATATGCACGCTGTATGCCAAGAACTGAATAGCAGAAAAATGCTGTAAATGTTGGATTTTGGCGGTGAGGCCGCCTGCTCTTTTATCAGGGTGATCTCGTCTGCTTAAAATGTGTGCAGAAAGATTGCGGGGATCTGTATGCGACCGTGTTGAAGGGGTGGTGAGCAGCTTAAATGGCGGCTTATTCTTCTTTAATTGCAAAGATTGTCAAATAATCGTAGAGTTACAGCCGTTTTTCAATGATGATTGTTGTCTTATCAGGGTTTCAATGTATGGACAGGGCTGTGAAGCATCGATGATCTGCTGATGAACAGAAAGCGAGGATGGTAGATGTCTGAAGATATTCGCTGGAAACAACGCTTTGATAACTATAAACGTGCCCTGCAACAGCTTACTCTCGCCATGCAGCTTTCAGAGCAGCGTCCACTCTCTGATCTTGAACAACAGGGGCTGATTCAGGGCTTTGAATTTACACATGAACTGGCGTGGAATGTTTTAAAGGATTATCTGGAGTACGAGGGAATCCAGGGGATTATAGGTTCCAGGGGTGCCGTGCGAGAGGCGTTCAAGCGTGGCTTGATTATGGATGGCGAGGCATGGATGGATATGATTGAAAAGCGGAATCTCTCCAGCCATACCTATAATCTGGATGTGGCGACCGATTTGGTAATCAACATTCGTCAGACTTATTATCCAGCATTTATGGCGTTACAGCAGTCCTTGGAAGAGGAACTCTGATCATATGCACGATTTTGGACTTCCAGAAACAACCATGATCGTGATCCGGCATGTTCTGGCCGACTTTCCCGCAGTCGAAAAGGCAATATTGTATGGTTCACGCGCTAAAGGAAATTATCGGCACGGCTCCGACATCGATCTGACCCTCATGGGGGGTCAACTGAATTTGAACATTCTTGGTGCAATCGCCGCCAGGCTGGACGAATCACCGATTCCATATCAGGTTGATTTATCAATTTTTGATCAGCTTGACCATGCCGGGCTGCGGGAGCATATCGAGCGGGTCGGGGTGATTTTTTATCAACGGGCAGAACCGGACTCACGTTTAGGTTGCTGAAATGAATAGATGTTGAGTGCCACAACAAATAGATCCCTGAGAGGCATTCGGGGATGACAGCCTTTTTGCAAAAACCTCAATAGAGACGTAAACAGAAAAACTACCCTTCATTTTCCGGTTAATACAAAAAAGGCGCCCTCGTTTGAAGGCGCCTTTTTGCGGATAGTCTGCTGTCTTTTTATCTCATCATCTCGAAGAAACGGTCTTCACAGGTTTCATCCTTGATATCGATGAACTTGTTGCAGATGAAGGTCAGCATGTTGATGATCCCCTGATAACCGATCAGCGGGTAACGGTGCAGGTTGACCCGGTCAAAGATCGGGAAACCGAAGCGGAACAGCGGGATCTTGGCATCACGGGCGGCGAATTTGCCGTGGGTATCGCCGATCATGGCATCGACCGGATCGGTCATAAGCAGGCTGCGCATATGCCAGAGGTCTTTGTTCATATAGATCTTGCAACCCTTGCCGTACAGTGATGTGTCAAGCATGGCCTGCAATTCCTTTTCCAGTTTCTTGTTCCCTTTGCTGCAGAGGATGTGGTAAGGCTTGGCCCCCATCTCCAGCAGGAAGGATACATAACCGAGCAGGTAATCGGCATCGCCGTACACAGCGAACTTTTTGCCATGCATATACTGATGGGCATCGGTCATGGCATCCACGGCGCGGCCGCGTTCAGCCTTGATTGAATCGGGAATCGGTTTGTCGAACAGCTCGGAAATCTTCATCAGCATTGCATCGGTCTTTTTGATGCCGAAGGGCATTGGCATAACCACATGTTTGCCGGAGTAGTTGTCCTTGATCCAGCCGTATGTCTTTGCCGTTGAGTAGCTGCCCAGTGCCAATGTTGCCTTGCCGTTGATGGAGTCGGCGGCGTCATCCAGTTTTGTTCCGCCGGCATACAGCTTGTATGTGCCGTCGCAGGGTGAATCAAAGGTTTCGGATATGTCGGCCAGCAGGGTAGTCGGTATTCCGAATTCCTTCAGGATGCGTTTGTATTCACGGTAGTTACCGGTGTTGAAGTCACAACCGGCGATCAGGTTCAGCTTGCCGGTGCAGCGCCCTTCAATCTGCTTCCCTTCGGTCAGGGTCTGCAGGATCGAGACCAGCATGGAATCATAACCATGGACATGGCAGCCGTTGAAGCTCGGGGTGTTGGCATAGGGAACCGGCATATCCTTTGGCACGATCTCTTTATTACGGGCATTTTTGATGAATGCGGTCAAGTCGTCACCGATAACCTCCGGCATACAGGAGGTGAAGACCGAGATCATCTTTGGCTTGTAAAGGGCGATGGCGTTTTCAAGCGCCTCGTGAAGGTTGTTCTGTCCGCCGAAAACAGCGCCGTCCTCTGTCATGGCATCGGATACGGCCGGTGCCGGTTCACGGAAGTGACGGTTGAGGGTTGAACGATAGTAAGAGGCACACCCCTGTGAGCCATGTGTAAACGGAAGTGTACCTTCAAAGCCGTGGGCACACATCTCGGCGCCCAGCGGTTGGCAGGCATGGGCCGGATTGATCACCAGTGCCTGACGGGCAAAGTTCTTTTCCTTATACTCTTCGCTGTTGATCCAGCACTTTACCCTTTCAATCTCTTCGGGCGGGGTCTCTGTAACATATTTAACGGCAGCAGCCGATTCATTTGCGCTCATGGTGTTCTCCTTTGGGCCGACGACGAATCTGTCGCACGGTTGGATATTGGTTGTTGCATCTGCCTTTTGGAGGGCGGCCACGTGGGGCCGCCCCTACTTGAATCGGCCTGTCTTAAAATGGCGCCTTGACCAGCTTCCAGGTTGGGCTGTTAACGGCCATATCGATATCGCGGGCAAAGATTTCAAAGCCATTGTAACCGTGATAGGGCCCGGAATAATCCCAGCTGTGCATCTGACGGAATGGTATTCCCATCTTCTGGAAAACGTATTTCTCCTTGATGCCGCTGCCGATCAGATCCGGCTTCATGGCATGAACAAACTGTTCAAATTCGTACTCGGAAGGGTCGTCGTAGACAACGGTTGCATCCGGCATCTCTGGCATGGTGCGCTCATAGTCATCATTATGGGCAAATTCGTAACCGGAACCGACGCACTCCATTCCAAGATCCTCATAAGCGCCGATGGTATGGCGTGGGCGGAGACCGCCGACCAGCAACATAACCTTCTTTCCCTCCAGGCGTGGCCGGTATTCGTCCAGGATAGCCTGCATGATCGGATCATACTTGGCGATAACCTTTTCCACGTTTTCCTTGATCGTGTCATCAAAGCGCTCGGCAATGGCACGGAGGCTCTCTTTGATCTTGGTTGGGCCGAAGAAGTTGAACTCCAGCCAGGGAATGCCGTATTTCTCTTCCATGACGCGGCACATATAGTTCATCGAGCGGTAGCAGTGGATCAGGTTCAGCTTGACGGTATGGGTTGCGGCAATCTTTTCCAGCTCGCCGTCACCGGTCCAGATTGACTTGACATTCAGGCCGATCTCTTCCAGCAGCACCTTGGATGACCATGCGTCACCACCGATATTATAGTCACCGATCAGTGAGATATCATAAGGGCTGGAAGGCTCGGCAAACTCACGTGTGCCGATGATGTAGTCACGGATGGTATCGTTGGAGATATGATGGCCAAGTGACTGGCTGACCCCTCGGAAACCCTCGCAGTTACAGGGGATGATCGGCATGTCCAGATCTTTGGCGGCCTTTTTGGCCACCGAGTTGATATCGTCACCGATCAGACCAACCGGACATTCTGAAAGAACCGAGATCCCTTTGGCCAACGGAAAGAGCTCATGGGCCTCTTCAATCAGTGTGCGCAGCTTCTTGTCGCCACCGTAAACGATATCCTTTTCCTGGAAGTCGGATGTGAACTGCATACCGAACTGGTCAACACCGTTTGTACCGGACTGCAGGTTACGGCGGGTGCCCCAGGAGTACCAGCCGCATCCGACCGGGCCGTGGGAGACATGGACCATATCGCGGATCGGGCCCCAGACAACGCCCTTGGCGCCGGCATAGGCACATCCGCGGGCACTCATGACACCAGGTACTGTCTTGCGGTTTGACTTGACACAGGAGGAGGTTCCCTCTGCATCGTTAGGCGCCAGATGCGGCGTACGTTTCTTCTTGCCCTTCTCGGGATAGGCCGCCAAGGTTTTATCAATAACCTCTTGAGTAAATTCCTTGGTGATACCTGCAACTTTTTTAGCTGTATGTGACATAAAGATCTCCTGTCGGAGTGCGCAATCTCGCAACCCCGTGGTTTCAATCCATAAATGTTATCCGCCGGCAACTATCTTTGTAGCCTGATGCGGGCGACCATCTCAGGCCGCCCAAGCGGTTTTCTTGTTTAGGCAGCGGCTTCAGCTACACCAACGATGCTTTCGTCTTCGGCCTCCATGATGCCGAACTGCATCAACAGCTCTTCCAGCTCTTCCATTTCCAGCGGTGTAGGAACCACCAGCATCTTGTTGTCAGCGATCTTCTGGGCCAGTGTGCGATATTCCTGGGCCTGTGGATGCTCCGGTGAATATTCGATAACGGTCATTCTGCGCAGCTCGGCCCTCTGAACCTGATTGTCACGTGGTACGAAGTGGATCATCTGGGTGCCGAGACGGCGGGCCAGCTCTGAAATCAGCTCGAATTCCTTGTCGGTCTTTCTGGCGTTACAGATCAGGCCGGCCAGACGAACCTTGCCGGAGGTTGCATATTTAAGGATACCTTTGGAGATGTTGTTGGCGGCATACATGGCCATCATCTCGCCGGATGTAACGATGTAGATCTCTTCAGCCTTGCCTTCACGGATCGGCATGGCGAAACCGCCGCAGACAACGTCGCCGAGAACGTCGTAGAAAACAAAGTCCAGATCCGGTGTGTAGGCGCCGTTCTCTTCCAGGAAGTTGATGGCAGTGATAACACCACGGCCGGCACAGCCAACACCTGGCTCAGGTCCGCCAGACTCAACACATTTGACATCGCCATAACCGACCTTCATGACATCTTCCAGCTCCAGATCCTCAACGGTTCCCAGCTCACGAACCAGGTCCATAACCGTATTCTGTGCTTTAGCGTGCAGGATCAGACGGGTTGAGTCAGCCTTCGGGTCACAGCCGACGATCATGACCTTTTTACCGAGTGATGCCAGGCCTGCGACCGTGTTCTGGGTTGTGGTTGACTTGCCGATGCCGCCTTTTCCGTAAATAGCTATCTGTCTCATTGTGAAGCTCCTTTCGCTCACTAATCTGCGAGCTTTGTAATTGTCGGGGGGCCAATAAAAAAAGGCGCCCCATTGCTTTCAATGGTGGCGCCGTTGCCATGATTGTTTTCTGTTTTGGTCTTGCTGCTGTTTGTTAATTACTATGCACACCCTGTGCCAAGATTGATTTTTCTGGTAAACAGGCTCTGTCGGGTGATTTTACCGATGGATTTACGCCTGATTTATGAAATGTGCTTAAATTGTGTGCAGATTGCTTGCGCATGTGACTCCATGTTGAGAAGGATCTGTTTATTCCACAACTGCCGCTGACTTGATTTGAACCCAGACCTGCCGATCTGCTTCAATGGAAAGCGCTGCCAGGGATCGTTTGGTAACACGGGCCAGGATAATCGATTTGCCAATTCGAACCCTGACAAGGGTCAGACCGGGATGCCGGTCGTCGGCAACCTCCTCGACAACGCCCTGCAGGCTGTTCAGTATACTGCTCTGCTTTTGCGGTTCCAATGAAAGGCTGACCCCCCCCACCGGTATTCGCACCCGAACGTGTTCGCCGGTGGGGATGCCGCGATCCCTTGCCCAGAGGCTGCCGCCGTTGAAGTCCATTCTGGCCAGATGCCAGTTTGGATCACGCTCGCCGATTACGGCGTCAAGCACAACCTCGCGCTCCTCACCCAATCGCACCGGCAGGTCAAGCCGGGCCAGTGTCTCTGTCAGGGGGCCATCGGCAATCACCCGTCCTGACTCCATGGCAACCAGATGATCGGCCAGACGGGCCATTTCATCCGGCGAATGGGTGACGTACAACAGCGGTATCTCCAATTGATCGTGCAGCCGTTCCAGGTAGGGGAGGATCTCCTGTTTGCGGGCCAGATCCAGGGCGGCCAGCGGTTCATCCATTAGCAGGATTCGTGGACTGACGGCCAGGGCCCGGGCGATGCCGACCCGCTGGCGTTCGCCGCCGGAAAGCCTTTCCGGCTTCCGATCCAGCAGGTGACCGATTCCCAGCAGTTCAACGGCCTGTTCAAGACTGATGGTCTGTGCATCCCTGTTCCGCTTGAGGCCATAGCGGAGGTTGGCCATCACCGTCAGATGCGGAAACAGGCTCGCCTCCTGAAAGACATACCCCAGGGGGCGGCGGTGAACCGGCATAAAGGTCTTTTCATCCTGCCAGACCTCACCCTTGAAGGAGAGCAAACCGCATTTGGCCCGCTCCAGACCGGCTATGCAGCGCAGAAGTGTTGTCTTGCCCGAACCGGATGGCCCGAAGATGGCCGTTACACCGCTGCCGGGAAGCTTGATATCCAGGTCGAGATTGAAGCCGGGCCATTCCAGCTTGAAACTGGCGCTGATCTGTTCCATGGATTATCCCTTTCTTCTGTCTGGCCGCCAGGCGTAGAGCGCCAGCAGAACCAGAAATGAAAAGATCAGCATTACGATCGCCAGATGGTGGGCCTGAGTGTACTCCAGCGCCTCCACATGGTCGTAGATCTGCACCGAAGCAACGCGGGTAACGCCGGGGATGTTGCCGCCAATCATCAGCACGACGCCAAATTCGCCAACGGTATGGGCAAAGGTCAGCACTGCGGCGGTCAGGTAGCCGGGTAATGACATTGGTAGCACCACGCTGAAAAAGGTATCCAGCGGTGAGGCACGCAGGGTGGCCGCCACCTCCAGCGGCCGGTCGCCGATAGATTCGAAGGCGTTCTGCAGCGGCTGCACCATGAAGGGGAGCGAATAGAAGACCGAGGCCAGTACCAGTCCCCAGAAGGTAAAGGGCAGCGCCTCGATCCCTAGCCAGTGTGTCAGTCTGCCGACAGGGCCGTCAGGCCCCATTGCCAGCAGCAGGTAAAAACCGAGCACCGAGGGAGGCAGAACCAGCGGCAGCGCTACCACCGCACCGATGGCCCCCTTCAGGCAGGAGCGTGTGCGGGCAAGCCACCAGGCAAGCGGGGTGCCCAGCAGGAGCAGGATTGTCGTCACCGTTCCGGCCAGCCTGACCGTTAGCCAGACGGCCTGTATGTCGCTCTCTTCAAGAAACATGGTCTGTCCTCTGCTTTTTAAAAAACAAATCGGCCTTTTGCAAAAGTTTAAATCGGTCATTCCCGAAGTGATTTTGGTCGGGAATCCATTCTTTAAATGTATGAAAATCTGGATCCCCGACAGAGGTATTCGGGGATGACAACTTATTTTGCAAGAGGTTTAAATCAAATTTCGTAACCGTAGGAGCGGATGACCTTGCGCGCCTTGGCTGATTTCAGATAGCTTAGCAGCGCCTTGGCAGCTGGATTGTCCTTGCCGCTGGAAAGGAGAACGGCATCCTGACGAATCGGATTGTGCAGTTTAGCCGGCACGATCCAGGCTGAACCGCTGCTGATCCTGCCATTCTTCATCACCTGTGACAGGGCGACAAAGCCGAGTTCGGCATTGCCGGTGCTGACAAACTGGTGGGTTTGGGCGATGTTTTCACCAAGTACAAACTTGGGGGACAGGGTTGATAATAGCCCCAACTGCTTCAGTGTCTCAACTGCAGCGGTTCCGTAGGGGGCCAGTTTGGGATTGGCAATGGCCAGCTTGTTGAAGTTTCCCTTGCCCAGAACGCTCCCCTGGCTATCCACAAACCCTGGTCTGGCAGACCAGAGCACCAATCTTCCGATGGCATAGGTGAAATGGCTGTTGCTGACCGTCAGTCCGTCCTTGATCAATCGGGACGTTTTTTCGTCATCGGCCGATAGGAAGATCTGGAACGGTGCGCCGTTCTTGATCTGGGCGTAAAACTTACCCGACGACCCAAAGGCGAGCAGGGCTTTGTGGCCGGTTTGCCGCTCAAAATCTGCGGCGATCTGTTTCATTGGCGCGGTGAAGTTGGCAGCGACAGCCACATTCACCTCCGCCGCCCGGACCGGCAGGGCAATTAGCAGCAGGGCTAATAGAATCAATGGCAGTGTGTTGTATCGCATGTTTGTTTTTCCTTTCAGATTTCAGCGACTATTCTGGCGCCTATGTCCGCCGGTTTGCCGAAGTATACCGATGAAAGCACCAGGATATCCACGCCGCTCTTTGCGTATGCAGCGGCATTGGATTCATTGATCCCGCCGGCGGCGGATATCCTTGTCTGCGGGCTAATGGTGCGGATTTCGCCTGCAAGTCCAGCCAGCTCATCAGGCGCAATCTTGTCCAGTTGAATGATGTCGACCCCTTGCCTTGCCATTGCCAGCGCCTCGGTGGCGTTTTCGGCCTCAACAATAATCTTGTTTTCACTGGCCCTGGCACGTAATTCGGCAAGCCTGGCGGTAAATGTATCCGCATTGTCCATAAAAACCGTGTGTTGTTTGAAGATCAATATGGATTCGGACAGGCCAAGCCGATGGGGCAGGGCGCCCCCGGCAAGGATGGCCTTGATGGAGATCTTCTTTGTGCCGGGGAAGGATTTGCGGGTTGTTACGACCGTTATATCCGGATTGGCCGCCGTTGCCGCTTCGACAATCCGCCGTGTCCGCGTGGCAATGCCCGAAGCGTATTCCAGCAGGTTCAGCGCCGCCTTCCATCCGGCGTGCAAATTCTCTGCCGAGCCGGATGCCCGCAGGATTTCCGTGCCGGGTGGGCAGATGGTTCCGCTTGGAATGGATGCTGATATCCAGCAGCCGCATCTTTCCAGCAACAGGGCGGCCTCCTCGCTGCAGCAGACCGTCGTCTGCTCGCGGGTAGTAAATATGATGCTCCCCTGGCAGGCGCCAATTCCCAACAGGTGGGTTGTCAGGTCGCCATAGGGAACGTCCTCGTCAATCAGCTTTGCAATATCACTCTCTGTAAGACAGGTTAGCATGGCACCTTCCCGGCGTTATATCTATCCTGATATAACGGCTTTTAATAAAAAAGGAGGGAATCTCTTCCCCCCCTGTTGCGAATCTGTTCCGCTTAGCTAACACCAAGAATTACGCTGGATGCCTTGAAGATTGCACAGGCCTTGCTGCCAACGCTGAGTCCAAGCGCAACGCTGCTGCCATGTGTAATTACGGCGCTGACGGTGTTGCCGGCGCCCACTTCGATATCCACCTCTGTATTAACCGGTCCTTCGATGATCTTTGTGATTGTTCCGGCGAGGATGTTGCGGGCGCTGATTTTGGTGCCTTGCAGATCATCGGCAACGATTACGGAACTGGCCTTGACAATGGCATAGGCATTTTTGCCCACCTGAAGATCAAGGCTCTCAACCGCCCCATTGGTAACGGTGGCGGCAATTCTGGTGTCCCCCTTGAGTTCAAGGATCACTTCGGCGTTTACGGCGCCCTTGGTGATTGAGGTGACGGTTCCGGCAAATACGTTTCTGGCACTGACTTTCATTGATATCCTCCTCAGGAATTGGTACAGGTAGTCGGCATTGCCGAGCCTGTCTGTTAAACTGTCCAGAAATTTATTATGTTCCTCCTGGATAATCTGGAACTCTTTTAATACGCGCTTGCCCTCGCTTGTCAGCGTGGTTCCGCCGCCCCCCTTGCCCCCCGCCGCACGGTCAACCAATGGCTTGTCTGCCATGTTATTGATCATATTGACCAAATCCCAGGCAGTTTTGTAGCTGACGCCAATGGCCTTGGCCGCTTTGGTGATCGTGCCCAGCTCATCGATCTGTTCCAGAAGGGCCATGCGATCCCCCCCCAGAAACTTGTGATGCTCCTTGTGAAGCCAGAGGCTACCGGATAATTCCATCTTCTTGTCTCTCTGTTTATTCGGCATGACGCGTCCAGTTACAGGGGAATTATGTGCAAGTGCATAGTCTGAATAGCAATAAACGTACCTAGAACACTTGAAAAGTCAAGCTTCAGGAGCTGATAAGGTGCCTGTCAGCTAACCTCTGAAAGAAACTGTTCTAAAAGCAGCGTTTTTGGCAAGCGTTATGCAATGACATATATAACGAAAGAATGTCAAATTGGAATGGATGTGAATCGTATGTCAATCGGGTTGATTAAAATTGTGGCAGATGAGAGGCGTGACCTGAAGGTTGTTTTTAGTAATGATATTAAAAAGATCAACAGCATGCGTCTCAATCTGGCAACGGTTGGCAAGTGCCGCAACCGCGAATGCCGGGCAAAGGTCTTTCCGCTACTGTTCCAGATGAGTCGGGTGATTGCTGAAAGTTCAGATCTGGCCAATTCACTTGCTATCCTGCAGCAGATTATGGAAAAGGAGATGAATATCGTTTGCGGGATGATCAGTCTGTATCATCAAAAATCTGGAAGAATTCTGATTCATGAGAGTTTTGGATTGACTGAGGAGGAGGCGTCGCTGGGGGTGTATGCCCTTGGGGAGGGGATTACCGGAAAGGTGGTTGAAACCGGGCGGGCAATCATGTTGCCACGTATCAGTGAAGAGGCGGCATTTCTACATCGAACCCGCAGTTTGCGATACGGGCTTGATCAGGAACTGTCATTCATCTGCGTTCCGGTTGTGCGGGGCCGCAAGGTGCTCGGTACAATCAGCGCAGAACGGATTTATGACAGTACAAGGTTGCTGGAGCAGGATGTGGAGCTGCTCTCAACCTTTGCCGCCATGATTGCCCCTGCTGTTGAACTGTATCTGATGGAGAATATTGATAAGGTCAATCTTGAAAAGGAGAACCGGCGCCTAAACAAGGCGCTCAAACAGAAGTTCAAACCGGAGAATATCATTGGCAGCTCAAAGGCCATGCTGGATGTCTATGAATTGATTCACAAGATTACCAGTACCAAAACAACAACCCTTATTCTTGGTGAAAGCGGCGTCGGCAAGGAGTTGGTGGCCGGGGCGATTCATTACAACAGTTCGCTGGCAGATGGCCCGTTTATAAAATTCAACTGTGCTGCACTGCCGGAAAACCTGATCGAGAGTGAGTTGTTTGGCCATGAAAGGGGGGCATTTACCGGTGCTATGAATCAGCGCAGCGGTCGCTTTGAAGACGCTGACGGAGGGACAATCTTTCTGGATGAGGTCGGTGAACTCTCTTTGGCCATGCAGGCCAAACTATTGCGGATACTTCAGGAAAAGACCTTTGAACGCGTTGGCGGCAATCGGCCAATCAGGGTTGATATCCGCGTAATTGCTGCAACAAACCGTGATTTGACGGATATGGTGGCCAAGGGGCTGTTCAGGGAGGATCTGTTTTACCGGTTGAATGTCTTTCCAATCGTCATCCCCCCCCTGCGTGATCGGGGGAGTGATATTATTACCCTGGCAGATCACTTTGTTGCCCATTTTGCAAGGGAATCCGGCAAGGATATCAACCGGATCTCCACCCCTGCCTTGAATATGCTGATGAATTACCATTGGCCAGGTAATGTCAGGGAGTTGGAAAACGTTATCGAGCGGGCGATTATTCTTTGCGAGGATGAGGTTGTGCATGGCTATAATCTGCCGCCATCGCTGCAGGCATCACTCCTTGCTGAGACCTCCTGCAAGGGGGGGCTGGAGGCCAAGCTTGCCTCTGTCGAATATGAAATGCTGATTGAGGCGCTTAAAGCGCATAGTGGCAATATGACCGAGGCCGCCAATAGTTTGGGAATGACCAGACGTGTTCTTGGCCTGCGGATGGATAAATACAGGATTGATTACAAATGTTTTCGTTGAAGAATGGGGGGATCTGAAATACGGGTTATTCAATATCTGTAATCTTCCCCCCTGGGTGATTGCATCGCATCACTTCAATAGATAACCCCCATTACCAAATCAGAATCCGTGCATCTTTCCCTTGACCGATTTTATATCAATTCTGATGACAGCCGTTCTTGCCAGATTTGTCTTGGGGTATTCAAATTTGCGGTCCGTAAAATTTCCGACAATCATATTCAGTGCCTTGATTTTCTGCGGTTCATCCTCCACAAAAAAGGCCTTGCCAAGGCCGATAACGGTACGGTGTTTCGCCTCGAAATCACAGGCTTCTTCACTTTCAATAATATCATGATCCACACTGATCTCGAAACAGACGTCGTTATTGCGTTTCAGTATATCAATCTTCCGTCCGGCCTGCGCCGAATGGAAATACAAAGAATTACCATCAAATGCGTAAAATACTGGCACCAGGAACGGCATCTCCTCATCAACCATGGCAATCCTCATCAGGTTTGCTGAACGGATAATCTCATCAATCACGGGGCGACTGGTGATTTCACGATCCTTGCGCCTCATGGATTCATGTGGATGGGTTTCAATTGTATCTGACATAAAAACTCCTTGTTATTTCATTAGATTTATATGCCGCAGTCGCAACCTTTAACCCCGAATGTACTGCTGCGTTCATGTTCAAAAATCACAGGAACCGGAAATGATGCCCTGACCGTCTCGATGGCAGACAAGCATTCCAAATATTCAACGGGAAGGCCATGGTCTACTGCTCCGGAAATTACCGTTTCCATATATTCCTGACTTGGCGCGGCATGTGCGCCGGATAAAAATCTTTTATAAAGCAGCACCGGATATTCATTGCCTGCAGCATCCGTAACCACCGTGGGATAATGAAAATAGGCGCCGGTGCCGTCCAGCCGCACATCCTGCCAGGAATCAAGCCGTTCGGAATCAGACAGGGTAAGTTTGTAGATAACCCCCCAAACATCCGAACCCGCTTTCGGGACAACCGTTGCCTCACCACCATCCCATCTTCTTGATTGGCCGAAAAATGAAAGTTGATAGTCTGCCAGACGTGCAATGCTGCAAATCTCAGGCTTGAAACAGCGGGAAGAAATTTGCTGCGGATTCATGTTTGATCCATAGGCAAAGTACAGATGATCGGTTGCTCGGTTTTTTCTGGTCATTTTTTGGCCTTTTTACCAGTGTTCACCTTGTCATGGCGAAGTATGTCAGTCTCCTGACAAGGTGCATTTTAGCAGATCTTTGAAAAACTACTGCGGAGAGCCATCTGCTGCGTTGCGCGGTACTCGCAACCTCGGCTAATTACCTGTTATGCCTCGGCTGCTCCGTTCCGTGCGCCTTGCATCCGGCCTTCCTCATGACGTTTTTCAAAGCTCTGTTAGAGGGAATTAGAATAATGTACGACTACCTTCAGCCACTTACCGCTTTCATCGGGAACAGGGGTTTCGGCAATGAGCTTCAGATTTCTCAGTTCGTTATTAAACCAGCGTGGCAGATGATCACAGATAATCTCCAGCCTTTTACAGGATTTATTCTCCAGGGCCGGCATAAGTATCTGCCTTGAATTGAATCCGGGATTCTTATCCAGGATTTCAGCCAGATTAATTGTGTAGCGCCCGTCAGATTTATTGCCGACTAAAACCGGACCGGGAACACTGCATCCGGCAGCACAGTCAGCATGTGCTGCCATCGCACTCATACGTGACGAAGAACAACCCCCGCCGCAACCGCCACTGGTTACAACGGGCTTGCCAATATTTTCAAGCGCCTGTTTTTCCAGCTCCGCTACGTATTCGACTTCCTGTGTCGCAACCTGGTCAAGTTGCTCCAACATGGTTCCTGCAGATCTCCAGGTATGAAATCCAAGTTCCTCCATCAGTAACGCATGAAAAAGCCCCTTGAACTCTTTTACAATAAAGACCTTGCAATCTTCCAGCTGATGCATGGCGTTGAAAAACAGCCCTTTGATTTCCAACAGTGACATTTCCACATTGATCTGCAGCGGTATCCTCTTGATTATTTCCCACTGTCCGGAATATTGATCATAAAGACAGAGTTGCCCACTTTCATAAAAACCGGCTGCGGCGCCATTCTGATCAACATAAGCTGCTATTTTCATGCTGGCCTCCTGTTGTTCTACTTCGTTTAGTCAAAATATTCAGGACAAATCCCCTAAATCCCCCTTTCTCAAGGGGGATCTAAAGCCGCGGACTGTTCTCTACCAGACGTTCAGCAGCCATTCTTTATTTTTCTTGTATTCCATATCCGTAAACAGTGTATTGGCCATCTGTTCAGCAAGCCAGATTGCACCTGCATAACCGACAACCGGGTGGCGATGCATGCCGGCACGGTCATAGGTGGGGAAGCCGACGCGCAACATGGGGATGTTGTAATCGATGGAGATGAATCTTCCCTTGGAATGACCCAGAATCAAATCAAGTTCCAATCCCTCATTCTTGATCCGATTCTCCAGCTCCCAGAAATCTGCATTTGTGATGATTTGCATATCGTAATCAACATTTTCCTGTAGCGCTTTAACCCGTGGATCATCCTTGTAGGCTGGATTGTCATCACCCAGTAAGAGCAGCATTGGTTTCATCTCCAGATCAAGACAGAACTCAGCCAGTCCGATAACCAGATCCGGATTGCCATAAATGGCGACTTTCTTGTCGGCAAAGAAGAGGTGTGCCAGATCGGTAATGGCATCCAGGGCAATTCCCCTTTCCCGTACCAGTGATTCGGGAATCGGTTTGCCAGTCATCTTTTTCAGGCTCTGCAGGAACGTGTCCGTATTGCGGATACCGATTGGTGTCGGGCCGATAATGGCCGGTATACCGAACTCCTTCTCCAGATAGTTGGCGGCCTTGCCCCCTTCATATTTGTTCAACGCAATCGTGCCAAAGGCGTTGGCCGTATCCCGCAGATCTTCTATGGTCGTATTACCATGTGAGACATGGTTGCCGTCCGGCATGATCGGTGAATCAAAGTTTTCAATCTCGAACAGAACGGTTGCGTCGATCTGCATCTCTGCCAGCAGATGTTTCAGGGCAGTTACGTCGCCTGGATTAACCCAACCGGTAATCAGGTTCAGCTTGCCGTTCGGCTGTGTTTTTGCGGCAAAGTAGCTGACAAAGTCCTTGACGGCCACATCATAGCCGCTGATCATGCTGCCGACAAAGCTGGGGGTATGGATCGGAATCAGGTAGACCTCGCGGTCAGGATATTTATTCTTGAGCAGTTCCTCGTTGAGTTTGATGACAACACCGTCGATGTCGTCTCCGATGATTTCCGTGGAACAGGTGGAAATAATCGGGATGACCTTAACATCCGGGTAACGCATCAGGAGGACATCAACCCCCTGCTCAACCCGGTTGAGAGCGCCGAAAACCGCGCCCTCCTCATGTACGGAGGAGGAGGCCAGTTCAAAACTCTCCTTGAAGTGTTGTGAAAACAGCAGGCGGACGAACATGACACACCCCTGTCCTCCATGGACCAGCCCGATGCAGTCTTTGATTCCGATGCTGGCAAACTGCGCGCCGCAAGGCTGGCAGGTGAATATGGGATTAATGACGCCGACGCGTTCCTTATTGATTACTTCGCATGACATATGCAGCCTCCTTTCCTCTAGTAGAGCTTGTCCGTAAGCTCTTTATTCAGCGAAGCGGTAATAGTGGTGTAATCAATCCGCTCTTTCAAACCGTGCATGAGCGCTTTGATCTCGGTTTTGTCCAGATCGTGAATCCACTGGAACCGCTTTTTGAAAGCATCGGCCAGACAAACCGCATCCACCCAGTAACAGCGGTCTTCCCGCGTTTCATTGGCTACCGGTTCGTTGCATAAAATCTTCATGGTTGTGCCCAGAACTCCTTCGTTCTGCCGTTCCCTGTCCCAGGTGCGTGAATGAAACTGCCAGAGGCAATGTTTCATGATGTAATTTTCCAGTTGAGTTATTCTGTCTTTCATGGTGTCTTCTCCTCCCCTAGTTCGCGCCGGCAGGCTTTCTCCTGAGCTCATCGGGATACGTATGGTTCATATAATCCGGAATGCAATCATATTTACCGGTGTATTGTCTCAGTTCTTTTGAAGAGACAATCTCCTCGCTCAGATTGGCGTCAGATAGCATTTTTTGTGTAATAAATCCCTTGTCAGTGGGTATTTCATCTTTGCTGATATCCAGAAGCGCAAGCTTATGGATTGGCGAATAGATCGCGTTATAAATGTCGCGCGCCAGGCGGACCCACCCCTCATATCCTTTATACGGGCCATTGTGATAGGCATGGACGTTGAGATAGGGAACCCTGATTTTTTTGGCAACCTCGCCGGGACGTTTGCCGGTAACGATGATATCGGGCTTCAACTTCAGCATGGCTTCGATTGTCTCGAGTTCGTTGGGGTCGTCGATGGCAAGAGCGCCTTCTTCGCAGCGGGCAATCCCTTTTTCCATGTCCTGCTGATGACCGAATTTCGTATAGACCGAAACAACATCAAGGCCCATTTCTTCGTGGATGACATGCGCCCAATGCCAGAGCTTGGAGCCGCCCGGCCAGAGGCAAATCTTTTTCCCTTGCAGCCGCTCCTTGTACCAGTCCAGTTCCGGTTTCCACCGGGCGGTTTCCTCTGCGATGATTTTCAGGGCCCTGTCCTCGATTCCGAAGAACAGGGCAACTTTCCTGAGCGAATCCGCCAATGGTTCGAAGCCGAAGCCGTCGATATCCAGTCGCGGGATACCATACCTTACCCGCAGTTCGTTACAGATGTATTCGGCTGAACGGGCACATTCCAGAACGTTCAGATGAGCGCCATGCATGGCCCGAAGATCATCGTATGAACCGTTACCGGTAAATGTGGACAGTACCTGGATCCCCATTCGTTTGAAGTAATCATGCATAATGACTTCATCACCCTGAATATTGTATTCACCCACATAGTTGATTACATAGTCGCTGGTGATCTTGGGCTCGACCGTTCCTACCTTTTCCTTGATCCAGGCAATGTTAATTGTATGGTGTCCCCCTGACTGACTTGGCCCCTTGAACCCCGGCGAATTACAGACAAAAATATCAACATCCGGCATTTCCTCCATGACCTCATCGGCCACTGCATTGATATCATCACCAATCAGCGCAGAGGCGCAGGTTTGATAAAGTGTCATTCGTTTGATCTTTGGAAAGGCCTTGAATGCCTCCTTGATGTTCTGCTTGAGCATCTTCTCCGCGCCGAATACGATATGTTTTTCTTTCATATCCGTGGCATAGGTATACTTGAGCTGAAAATTGTCATTATCACTGATGTATCGTTTGGTCTGCCACGTATCGTAGGTACAACCTACCGGGCCGTGGCTGAGATGGATAACATCCTTCATCGGGGTTCCGATAACGTGCTTGGCTCCGCAGTAGGCGCAGCCGCGTTCAGATATGGATCCCGGTATGGTGTTCAGATACCCCTCAGGAAGTGCTGTGGTCAGATCTTCACCAGCCCCTTTGACCACCGCGTGCTGTTTCCTTTCCGGAATACAAGTGCTGCATTCAAACTCATGATGTGGCATAGCCTATTCTCCTTATCTTCCTCACCAGCCTCACCCGGAAATCAGGTTACGGACACTGGGTGGTCTATGTTACTCAAACTCACTGGCGACAATCTCAATCCATCAGACCATACTTGACAACCATCTCCTCCAACTGATCCATGGTGAGCGGTTTGGGAATCACAAAGTTTGTATTGTCAATAATCTTGCGTCCCAGTTCGGCATACTCCTTTGCCTGATCAGATTCCGGATCAAACTCGGTAACAGTTTTCTTGTTAAATTCAGCCTTCTGGACAATGTTGTCGCGAGGTACGAAATGAATCATCTGGGTACCGATGGCAGCGGTGAACTCTTCAAGGAACTCACGTTCTCCATCAACCTTACGGCTGTTACAGATAATGCCACCCAGGCGCACGCCGCTCTGCTTGGCGTACTTGACCAACCCCTTGCAGATGTTGTTTGCAGCATAAATGGCCATCATCTCGCCAGAGGCTACGATATAAACCTCCTGCGCCTTTCCATCCCGAATCGGCATGGCAAAACCGCCGCAGACTACATCACCCAGAACATCAAAGAACACATAATCCAGATCATCCGTATAGGCACCCAGATCCTCCATCAGATCTATAGCGGTAATAACACCACGGCCTGCACAACCGACACCCGGTTCCGGGCCACCCGATTCGACACAAAGAATGTCTTGAAAGCCGGTTTTGACGACCTTTTCGATGGTAACCTTTTCAGCCCCCTCTTCACGCAGTACGTCCATCAGTGTCTGTTGCGGCTTGCCTCCCAGAATCAGACGGGTTGAATCAGCCTTGGGATCACAGCCATGAATAAAGATTTTTTGGCCATGAAAATGCGCCATTGCACCTGCTGTATTCTGGGTTGTTGTTGATTTGCCGATGCCGCCTTTGCCGTAAATTGCAATTTTTCTGGTCATAATTATCCTCCCGTGCTGATTGGTTTTGTCCATTTTATGAAATGGCGATCATGCAGGGTTAGATTGCAGGGCAGGTGCCAAGTTTTAAGAGCAGAAAAAATATTCGTAAATTTTGTCTAAATAACCTTAAAAGCCCATAAAACCTGCGTTTTGGTACCGTTATGTACAGGAATAATAATGTTTTGTACCATTGCGTACGTTATGATTTTTTTAATCATAACGGTCCCGCTGAACAACTGTACGGATAGGTACGGAATCAAATTCCAATGTTCCTGTTTGAACAATTATCGCAGTAAAATTTTGCAAGTCAGATCAGTAACTATCTGGGTGGGGCTGAATAGTCACGATTCGGCAAAATATGGCATAGAGCATGTATTTATATGGCTGAGAATGAACGTGGGAAAATGGGGTGCTGCATGAATAGAGCAGATGAAATACAAGCGGTAAGGCTTTTGCCGCTCAATCAGGTTGCTTCAATGAAACTACGTACTATCGCGGTTGATGAAGATAGGGGTACAGTGCCGCTGTTTCAGTTAATGCTATGGGGCATTTCCAGTGATAAGCGGCGCAGATACCATGAAGTTGAAACAGAATTGAGGAAACTGGCAGAAACGGATTATATGGTTGCCATGGGATATCTTTTTGAAGGGGTACCCGGCGGTGCCAGAGGAATTGTTAAAGCTCTGATCCCCCTGACACCGAAGGGAGCAGCTCAACTGCTGCTTGGAATACTGGACATGCGGATCAAGCTCTATCCGCAAGATTCTGATGATTTTGATTCGGACAGATAGGAACGGGTAAATATGGAATTGGTTTCCTTGATCAATGCTTTCAGATCATGGTTTTTTACATAATCCCAGCCGATCCACTTGAAGGCGGCATGTTCGGGGAGGCGATTATCCACATCGGGATGCAGAGCAGGAAAGGACGCGCCGGCAAAGATGGCAGCGACCTCGGGGCCGGTCAGAAAATCCGTCAGAAACTGCAGACGATGACGTTGCTCCGTCTTGACCAGCATGGTAACCGGGCTGACAAGTGCACCATCCTCCGGCCAGATGATGCTGATTTGATCCCGTTTTTTAATAATATTGGCAAAAAATAGCGGCATAACGCAGATGGCCGGTTCATTATCCTGATTACTGGAGAGCGATTTGACCATCTGTGACGGATGCCACCCCCAGCCAACATTCAGCCCGAGCTGATGCAGGGCGTCGTTACCAAAATCCTTGTGAATGGTCATCAGAAGGGTTTCACAAAAGGTACCGTCCCGGTTGCCGCGGATGGCAATCGATTTGGCATATTCCGGACGCAGCAGATCCGCCCATCCACGGGGCGCCGGACGGTCACCTAATCGCTCATGATTAACCACCAGCACCAGCAGGTTCATTGCCAGCATTCCGTAATGACCATCCGGATCAATCACTCCGAGACGTGACAACTGTTCATCCCCGGAAAAACTGCTGACACTGGCAAACTGGCCGGACTTGATGAAGCGATCAACAAAATGGGGGTGAAAGAAGCTGTTAAAACCGGGTGTGATAATGATATCCGGCATTTCATCAATATCTTCAAAATGATCGGCGTAATCGGCATAATCAACCTGGCGATTGGCATTTCCCTCCACGCAGAAGGTCAAACCATCACGCTGATCCGGCGGCAGCCTGTCCAGAAATCTGCCAAAGGCCTCGTCAAATGCCACCTTGAGCGGACAGGGAAGCAGCGCCAGCAGATTCAGGTTGTTCGTTGGGTGAATTGCCGGATCAGCGGTTGAACTATTTGATATTATTTCCGACAGTTGAGCGACAAAATTCTCTGTATCCGTACCGGCCGCTTTGAGCGCGGTACCCAGCCTGAGCGCCCGCCCCAGGCTGGAGCGTATATCACTATCGATGAAAACCGCCAGACCATTATCCTTGAATAACGATTCACTCTGAGGGTATTGATCAAGCAGTTCACAAACCGTGCGTTCCAGAATTTCAGATATCATAACGGCTCCCTGTTTCTCATGGATATTTTGTATCACTCTTTAATACACTTCCCATGCCAAGAATACGTAGAATTATTGAGTAATGAAAACAGTCACTTATGTGAAAAGGGATTTGAACCTGAATACTTTTGATCAATTTACAGGCAGACAAAATATCAAACTCTGCATTTACCTGTTCGATCACCGCTGCCCGAGAATTTCCCTGATCTGCCCGGTTGTGAGGGGCCGCCTCATAAATCGTCTGTAAAATGAGCCTGTTGTAAAGGCTGTGACCGGTCTGAAGGCACTATTGCAACCCTTTCAGCCGTTTGGATAGCGCTGGCTGGGATATTCCCAGCAGGCGTGCGGCCATGGTCTGGTTATTGTTGGCCCTGCTCATGGCATCCATGACCAGAAATGCGGCGGCCTCGTTGAATGTGGGCAGCTGCTCGAAATCGGCAAAGGGGTTCTGGCGGGGAGTCTGCTGGCTGGCTGAGCCGTTGCGGGATAGTTCGATGGCCTTTGTAAACAGGTTCAGATCAAGGCTTCTGTCGCGAAGCAGTGTGACTGCATCGAAGATCATCGCCTTCAGTTCGCGGATATTGCCGGGGAAGTTGTAGCTGTTAAGCAGCTGGATCAGTTTTTTGGGTATGGCCGGTTTTGGCTTGTTAAAGATGGCGCAGGCCTCATCCAGAAAATGATCGATCAGTAGCGGCAGGTCGGATTTGCGTTCGCGCAGCGGCGGGATGACAATCTGGTGTGTCCGCAGCCGGTAGTAGAGGTCGCGACGAAAGCTGCCAGCCTTTTCCATTGCCTGCAGATCCTGGTGGGTGGCGACGATAATACGGGCCTTCATCCGTTTGGGGATGTCGCTTCCCAACTGGAAATATTCCCCCTCCTGAATCAGGCGCAGCAGCTTGACCTGTGAGGCGTTGCTCAGGTCTCCGATCTCGTCCAGAAAGAGAGTCCCCTCGGCGGCCTCCTCGATCATGCCGTTTCTGGCATGGTCGGCACCGGTGTAGGCTCCACGGACATGGCCGAAGAGGGTGTCGGCAAAGACGTTGTCATCCAGTCCGGCGGCGTTCAGGGTGACCAGCTTGCCGCTGCAGCCGCTCAACCGGTGGGCGGCCCGGGCAATCAGTTCCTTGCCAACGCCGCTTTCACCTCTGATCAGCACCGGCAGCGGGCTTTGGGCAACGGCCTCCACATAGCTGAAAACGGCGTGCATGGACCTGTGGCTGGTGACCGTACTGTTAAAGGCGTCCGGGTGTTGTACCTGGGGTGAACAGAAGCGGCTGGTAATCTCGCGATGGTCACGCTGGAGTTCCTGCATGTGGATGGCGCGCAGTACGCCGCCGATGATCCGGTCATGGTCATCGGTCTTGACAAAGTAGTCGAAGGCGCCGCGCCTCATGCACTGAACCGCTGTTTCAATCTGGTTGAGACCGCTGATGACGATGGTGGTGATCTGCGGATGCTGTTCCGAGATCATCTTCAGCAGCTCTTCACCAGAGATGTGCGGCATGGTCAGGTCGAGCAGGATCAGCCCGATATCTGCCGTTTCGAGAATGTCCATAACCTTGCGGCTGTCGCTGCAGGTGACCAGATTGCTGACGGCGGCAGATGATTCCAGCGTCAGCGCCAGTGAACCCAGCCAGTCCTCCTCGTCGTCAACCAGCAGGATGCTGAAGTGGGGATATTTATTTGAGTTCATTGGTTAGCCTCCTCTGCGGGCAAGGGGAGTGTCAGGGTGACGATGGTTTCAACGCCGGGCGTGGACTCAAAATCGAGCGTGCCGTTATGCTCCTTGATGATGCCGGCTGACACGGACAGTCCCAGTCCGGTGCCGCCCTGATCCCGTTTTGTGGTGAAGAACGGATCGGTCAGGCGGGCGATATGTTCGGGAGAGATGCCGCTTCCCTCATCGCGCAGCCGGAAGGAGATGCTGTGTCTGCCGGGATCGTGGCTGGTACTCAGCTGGATGCAGCTGTTGCTGTCCGGGAGCGCCTGGCAGGCATTCAGGATCAGGTTGATCAGTACCTGTTCGATCCGCTGGGCATTGCCCCTGAATCTGGGCAGTTCCTTGCCGTAATCTGCTGAAAACCGGGTGGTCGCCTTTTTAATCGATGGCTCTGCCAGTCGTACGGCCGCCTGGGCGACGACGTTGAGCGAGATGGGTTCCATGCGGGATGGGTCGCTCTGGCGGGCAAAGTCTTTCAGGTCGTCAACAATATGTTTGATTCGTTTGCCGGCATCCTGGAGTTTGTTGAGACTGCGCGGAATCTCGTCACGCATCCTGGAGTAGGGGAGTCCGCCGCAGGTGAAGTCGCCGTTCTGGCGGTAGTATTCCTCCAGGATGCGGAGCGCATCGCTGAAGCTTCGTTTCAGATTGGGAACCTCAAGCAGGATCAGCCCGGTCGGGTTGTTGATCTCGTGGGCAACACCCGAGACCAGGACCCCCAGGGCAGCCATCTTGTCGGCCTGAATCAGTTGCTGCTGGTTGTGAAGCAGCTCCTCCTCGGCATGTTTCCTTTCGGCAATTTCGCGGGTCAGGTCGGCGGTGTGCAGGGCAACCTGGCGGCGCAGTGTGCGCGACCAGAGCATGAAACCGCCCAGCAGGATCAGCAGCGGGATAAAGACAGCGGCGCCATAGCGTGCGGTCTGTTTGAAGGATATGCCGGGCGGGTCGAGCACCCCCAGCCATTTGTTGTAGATGATATCGTATTGGCCGGTCTTTTTCAGGATCGCCAGCCCTTCATTGAAGCGGGAGAGCAGTTCGGCATCCCCCTTGGAGACGGCATAGCAGTAGCGGTGGGTAGCCACGTTGCGGACCACCGGGGTCAGGTTGGAGAGTTTCAGCTCGCGGATCATGTACATGCCCGGCACAATGGCGACAATGGCGTAATCATGTTTGCCGGAGGCGAGCAGCCGCATGACGTCGCCAGGGGTGTCTTTCAGTATCAGATTGCCGTCGAAACCGGATTTGTAGAGGTAGTCGTGCATGATGCCGCTGCGATGAACAACGACATCCTTTCCCTTCAGATCCTCGATGGAACTGACCATCGGTGATTCGCGGCGGGCGAATACGGCGTGGTTTACGATGGTGTGCGGTAGTGAAAAGTCAACCTCTTTGGCCCGTTCATCGGAGTAGGACATTCCCTGCAAAACGTCGATATCGCCGTTTTGCAGGGCGGTGCGCATGGTTGACCAGCCACCGAGCCGGAATTCAACCTTGATCCCCATGACATCGGCAATCGCCTGGGTCAGTTCTACGTTGTAGCCGTTCGGTTTTCCGTCAGCATCGATGAATTCATAGGGGGGATAATCGCGGTTGCCGCCAACGATGATGACCCTGTTTTCCAGCGCCACCTCCTTGCGAGAGCGATCCGCCTCGGCTGCCGGGGCAATAATCAGTCCGAATAGCAGCAGAAGCAGCAGGAGCGCTTGCGGCGTTGGCCGTGACATCTATTCCCTGACCTGGCCGTCGCCGTAGACAATGAACTTGGTGGTGGTCAGATCCTCAAGTCCCATCGGGCCGAAGGAGTGCAGCTTGGTGGTTGAAATACCGATTTCGGCACCCAATCCTAATTGCCCGCCATCGTTGAAGCGGGTTGAGGCGTTGACCAGAACGCAGGATGAATTGACCTCGCGGATGAAGCGCTGGGCATTGCCGTAGTTCGAGGTGACAATTACCTCGCTGTGCAGCGACGTGTAGCGGTTTATGTGGGCAATGGCGCCGTCCATGTCATCCACCACGCGGCAGGCCAGGATTAGATCCAGGTATTCGGCTGGCCAGTCCTCTTCGGTTGCCGGTACGGCATTGGGGGCAAGGCGGCAAAAGGTTTCGTCGCCGCGCAGTTCGACGCCGAGCCCTGAGAGGGTAGCGGCAATGCGTGGAATGAAATCGGCGGCAACAGACTTGTGGATCAGCAGTGTCTCCAGGGCGTTGCAGACGCCTGGGCGTTGGGTCTTGCTGTTGATCAGAATCCGCTCTGCCTTGTCAAAATCGGCTGACTCGTCGATAAAGGCGTGGCAGACCCCCTTGTAATGTTTGATAACCGGGATGCGGGAGTTCTCGACCACAAAGCGGATCAGTCCCTCGCCGCCGCGCGGTATGATCAGGTCGACGGACTCCTCCTGCTTGAGCAGTTCCAGTACCCCCTCGCGGTCGGTGAATGGAATCAGCGACAGTGCCGCCGCCGGAATGCCATGCTTTGTCATGACCCCCTGCAGAATCGCCGCAATGGCCATGTTTGAATTGAATGCCTCGGAACCGCCCCGCAGGATGACGGCGTTGCCGGCCTTCAGGCATAGCGCGGCTGCATCGGCGGTCACGTTCGGGCGTGCCTCGTAGATGATGCCGATCACCCCCAGTGGTATGCGCATCTTGCCGACCATCAGGTCGTTGGGGCGCTTCCACATCTTGGTGACCTCGCCGACCGGGTCTGGTAGGGCGGCCACTTCACGCAGGGCGTCGGCAATTCCCGAAATCCGCTTGCCGTCAAGCATGAGCCGGTCGAGCATGGCCGGTGCAAGTCCCTTTGCCTGGCCCGCCTGCAGATCCTTGCCGTTTTCTGTAATCAGTTGTGTGGTCTGATCTTCCAGCGCCTGGGCCATATCGATCAGTAGTCTGTTTTTAGCGGTTGTTCCGAGTCTGGCGAGGGCAAAAGAGGCCGCCTTTGCATCGGCCGCAATCTTCTGTATCTGTTGGCTGATATTCATCTGATTTGTCCTTTGTCGGTTGAATTGGAAAGAGGGGTAACGCTGCTGCGCAACCCCTCATAGAATTATTTGTCAGGCGGGGCAATTCGTTGCTCTGTTGTAACACGATTAGCCGTCTGCTGCCCCTGGCGCGGCTGGAAAAAGCAGCGGGGCATCAAGTGCAAAAGCCGGATAAAAGTTTGATCTGATTTAAAAAACTTGCCTTGACGTGCAGTATATGTAAAATTTCTGAAATGCGGTAGTAAATTTTTATAACGCATCAGGCTGGAAATGCCTGCTTTTAGTGCTATAATAAAAATCCTTGTCTGGATTGTAAATATAATCGGAAACAGTTTAAAAATCGGTCAGGAGGAAGAGTTAAATGGCGCAGAAATATGTTTATTTTTTTGGTAACGGTCAGGCTGACGGGCGTTCGGACATGAAAAATCTGCTTGGCGGAAAAGGGGCCAATCTGGCTGAGATGACCAGTATTGGTCTGCCTGTTCCTCCTGGTTTCACTATATCAACAGAGGTCTGCACCGAGTTTTACAAAAATGATCGTAAGCATCCGCAGTCGCTGGCAGCCGAGGTTGCCGATAATCTGAAGCGTATTGAAGAGTTGATGGGCAAAAAATTCGGCGACGCGAAGAATCCGTTGCTGGTTTCTGTCCGCTCCGGCGCCAGAGCGTCCATGCCGGGGATGATGGATACGGTTCTTAACCTGGGACTCAATGATGTGACAGTCGAGGGTATTATCGCCCAGAGCGGTGATGAGCGTTTTGCCTATGATGCCTATCGTCGTTTTGTTCAGATGTATGCGGATGTTGTCCTCGGAATGGAAAAGGATATCCTTGATCATCTGCTGGAGCAGATGAAGGAAGTCCGTGGCGTCAAGCTGGATACGCAGTTGACTGCCGCAGACTGGAAGGAACTGGTCGGCACATACAAAAAGGCGATCAAGGACGAGCTGGGGGTTGACTTTCCCGAGAATCCCGAGGCCCAGTTGTGGGGCGCCATCAATGCGGTTTTCGGTTCGTGGATGAACCAGCGGGCGATTACCTATCGCAAACTGAATAATATCCCTGCTGATTGGGGTACGGCTGTCAATGTCCA
>CAXYUZ010000017.1:0-63404 GCA_964292275.1 uncultured Desulfuromonadaceae bacterium | reverse complement strand
ATGCTAATCAGGTTAAATTATGCAACATGGAAATTTTGGAAACATGCGTCAAAGGAGAACATCGGCATGCCGAACACGCGACTGAACATTACGCTACCGACCCCGATAGTGGACGATATCAAGTCCCTGTACGGCCAGCGCGGATTAAGCCAATTTCTGGAAGAGGCGGCCAGGGAAAAACTAGCGGTAGTAAAAAACAAGGCCTACAAGGGCGTTATTGAAGGATATCAATCCACTGCTGAAGAGACCAAAGAAGTCCTCAAAAAATTTGAGGCGGCGGTTACGGAGAGGCGCGATGTTTAAACGTGGCGGGATCTATGCGGTCAACCTGCCTCACCCCGGGGTGCAGGAGCCGGAAATCTGCCCCTGCCTGGTGGTGAGCAACAATATCAGCAATGAATATTCTCCAGTCGTTACAATCATCCCCTTAAACTTTAGCAGACTGGAAAAAATCTACGATTTCGAGACATTTCTGCCGGCGGCGGGCACTGGACTGAAACAGGATGCGAAGATCAGTTCGCACATTCTGATCACTATCGACAAAACCAACGTAGTTGGTGAACGTCTCGGACTGTTAACCAAAACAGTTATGAATCAGGTGGACAAAACCCTCTGTTTTCAGCTCGGCATTGAAGAGACACCGGGTTTCCCAAAAGGATAGATCATTATGCTGCTGGAAGCGAGTGAGGCTGCGCAAGCCCTGAACGTTGATGAAAAAACCGTTGTCCGCTGGATCAAAAAAGAACATCTCGCGGCGGAATACATGCACGGCAACTATCAGATAAACCCGGTGGATCTGCTGGAATGGGCAACCGAGCGGGGAATCAAGGTTAATCCGGCCCTGTATAAAATGCCGGATGCGGACAACACCCCGCTCCCCCCCTTAAGTCAGGCACTGGAGGCCGGCGGCATCCACTGCAATATCAGCGGAAACGACAAGGAAACCGTGCTGGAAACGGTAGTAAGAAACCTGAACCTGCCGCAGGAACTTGATCCCGACTTCATCCTGCAGGTCCTGCTGGCCCGTGAGGCGATGGGAACAACCGCCGTTGGTGACGGAATTGCAATTCCGCATGTACGTAACCCAATCCTGGTGCAACTGCCGATCCCGAAGGTATCACTGAGCTACCTGGCCCAACCGATCGACTTTGGCGCTCTGGACGGCAAACCGGTTCAAATTCTCTTTACGATCATCACCCCCACCATCAGAATGCACCTGCATCTCCTCTCCAACCTGGCATTTTGCCTGCGCGACCCGCGTTTGCGACAGATTCTGGGAAAGGAATGCAACCCGGACGCTGTTTTTTCAGCCATCAAGGAGATTGAAAGGGATATCGGAAAAGGCGCCTAATGACCGATGAATTGATGTCTACGCTCCCGGCAACACTGCTTATAACGGCTGCGATACTCGCTGGTATCTCCGGACTGCCGATACTCGTGCGCGGCATCAATCCATCTACGGGTCAACGTTGTGCAACGCTGCTGATGATTCTGTCGGCGGCAAGCGGCCTGGGCGGGGCCATCACCACCCTGCTCCATCGCAGTAACATCATCTTTCAAATGGCCTGGCCGCTTCCCTTCGGCCCAACGGAACTGGGCCTCGACCCGCTCACCGCCTTTTTTTCACTCCCGATCCTGATTGTCGCGTCCTGCTGCAGCATCTATGCGCTGGACTATTGGCCGGCAAGCAAACATCCCCGCACCGTTCGAAAGCTGACCCTCTTTTTCGGCCTGCTGGTATCCTCCATGCTCTTTGTAACCATGGCCCGCTCAACCGGCCTGTTTCTACTGGCCTGGGAAATCATGGCGCTGGCCGCATATTTTGTCCTTACAACCGATGACCATACCGAAGAGGTTCGCAATAGCGGCACCCTGTACATGATCTGCACCCATACCGGGACCCTGGCCCTGTTTGCAATGTTTGCCATGCTGAAAAACATATCCGGCTCATTTACCTTCCCGGATGCCGGTTCACTCTCTGCCGCGGCCCCCTTTGCCACGGCAGCCTACCTTGTAGCCCTGTTCGGCTTCGGCTTCAAGGCCGGCGTCATGCCATTGCATGTCTGGCTGCCGTCCGCACATGCCAATGCACCCAGCCATGTATCGGCCATCATGTCCGGTGTCGTTCTTAAAATCGGCATCTACGGGCTGCTGCGAACCATCTCCTTTTTTACGGGCATACCACTCTGGTGGGGCTTGCTGCTGCTTATCCTGGGGATGGTATCCGGGATCATCGGTGTTCTGTACGCCCTCGGGCAGCATGACATCAAACGGCTGCTGGCCTATCACAGCATCGAAAACATCGGCATCATCATCATGGGAATCGGAACGGCGCTAATCGGAATGTCGTCTGGCTCACCGCTGCTGGTCCTTCTCGGGATGGCCGGGGCGCTCCTGCACGTGCTGAACCACGCCACCTTTAAGGCGCTCCTCTTCCTGGGCGCCGGCTCGATTATTCATGCTACCGGAACCCGTGAAATCGACCGCATGGGGGGGCTGCTGCGACAGATGCCATGGACAGCCGCGGCATTTCTGATCGGGGCGGTTGCCATCTGCGGCCTGCCGCCGCTCAATGGATTCGTCAGCGAATTACTGATCTACATTGGTTTTTTCAATGGGGTTATAAATCATTCCGGTGCCGCAGCCATCGGCCTTTCTCTGGCCGCCCCGGCGCTGGCGTTGATTGGCGGTCTGGCGGTTGCCTGTTTCGTAAAGGTCTTCGGGGTGGTCTTTCTTGGTCTCCCCAGAGCTCCATTCAGCACGCCCCCCCATGAGTCCGGATTGCGAATGCGGCTCCCGATGATCATCCTGGCGGGAGTCTGTCTCGTGATCGGCCAGGCGCCAATATTGGTTGTGCCTCTGCTGGATGCCACTGTTAGCGCCAGTTATCATGGACTGTCGGGAAAGGTGACTATTTCAGATGCAGCACCGATCCTCTGGATCACGTTTCTTGCCTGCGGATTGCTGGCCGTAATATCTGTGACGCTGTTCCTCTATCGCCGGCAGACCCAAAAAACAACATCCAGCACCTCCAGCACCTGGGGATGCGGCTATCTCGCCCCAACGAGCAAGATGCAGTACAGTGCCTCATCCTTTGCCGCCACCCTGGTGGATCTGTTTTCCGGCATCCTTTGTCCTGAACGGCATAATTCAAAGGTCAATGGCCATCACCCAACCGGCTCCCGGTTTGAAAGCCATGTACCGGAAAATGTCCTCGAACGGGTCTATCTGCCCCTGCTTGCACGGGCTTACGAAAAAATCACCCCACTGCGAAGACTTCAACATGGGCACCTTAATCTGTACATCCTTTACACCCTGATTGCATTGATTGTGCTGATTGTTATCAGCCTGCCATAGACGCACGCAGGATCATCTTGCATGAGGATCTTGCAAAATATTCAGCCAGCCATTTAGAGAGAATTGAGTTAAAAACTTCTCTGTCTATTTTATGGTAAACACGGCGGCAACCCTTTGCCGCAGAGCTTCATTCAACGGCGGGCAGGTTGATTACAAAAGTCGTCCCAACCCCTGGTTCGCTCCGCAGGTCAATACTGCCGGACATCCCCTCCACAAGCCTTTGGGTGACAAACAGCCCCAGGCCGGTCCCGACCCCTTCGCTTTTAGTGGAAAAATAACGTTCGAAGATCCGGTCAAGCAGTTCAGGCGGAATGCCACCGCCATTATCCGTAATGGAGATGGAAACCGTTTCCGGGCCAGACGCAAAGGTTCGCACGCCAAGTAGCCCCCCATCCTTTCCCTCCATCGCCTGCAGGGCATTCATAATGATGTTAAGCAGAACCTGTTTGAGCTGACTGTCAACCAGCCTGACCAGCGGAATATGGAAATCGAGGTTGCGCTGGACAACAATCCCGCGCCGGGCCGCCTCGTAGCCAAGAAACTCGAGAACAAACTGAACGGTCAGATTGATATCAACCTCGGAGGCGGTCTCATTCTGATTGCTGAAGTTGAGCAGCCCGCGGGTCAGCTTTGAGAGACGTTGCGACTCGGAACTGATCCGGCCAAGCATTTCCCGTACAAAATCGGAGACATTTTCTTCACGAAGGATTAACTGTGATGCAGATATGATGACAGAGAGCGGCGCATTCAGCTCATGGACCACACCTGCGGAGATCTTCCCCAGCTCGGCCATTTTTTCGTTATAGGCCAACTGTTTCAGGAGGTCCCCATTGACTTCTCCATCGCTATGACTGGCAGGTGATTCATTCATACGCGCTCCGCTGCAGGAGGGTTATCGAAAGAAGCCGCCCGATTGGGCGGCTTCGCAGATCCGGTATTTCTAACGTTTTACATATTGTAACCTGATTCTGAATGCTGTGTCTGGTCAAGTCCCATAATCTCATCCTCTTTCTCAACCCTGAGCCCAATGGTCTTGTCGAGAACAAAGGAGATGATCAGTGTAACGATGACGGCATAGGCACCGGCAGCCACAACTGCAATCAACTGGATCATCAACTGTTTGGCATTACCAGCCAGCAGACCGGTTGCGCCGACGGTGGCAAACACACCGGTTATGATGGCACCGAAGGTGCCGCCGATACCATGTACTCCGAAGGCATCCAGTGAGTCGTCATATTTGAACTTGGCTTTGAGCAGGATACCGCCGTAGCAGACAAGGCCGGCTGCAATACCCATCAGCAGTGCGGCGCCCGGCTGTACGAAACCTGCGGCGGGTGTAATCACAACCAGACCGGCAACAACACCGGAGCCAAAGCCAAGTGCGCTTGGCTTACCGGAATGGATCCACTCGGCAATCATCCATGAAAGACCGGCTGCGGCAGGTGCAATGGTGGTTGTGGCAAATGCCAGGCCAGCCAGACCGCCAGCAGCGTCGGAGTTATTAACACCGACAATTGCCGAACCGGCGTTAAAACCAAACCAGCCAAACCAGAGCAGACCAACACCCAGCAGGGTCATCGGCAGGTTATGTGGCGCCATCCGCTCCTGTGGGAAGCCGTGACGTTTGCCGAGGAAGAACAGAAATGCCAGGGCGGAAACACCGGAGGAGAGATGAACAACCGTACCGCCGGCAAAATCATGGGCACCCTTTTTGAAAAGCCAGCCATCGGTCATCCAGACCCAGTGGGCCAGAGGATCGTAGACCAGTGTTGTCCAGAGTAGAACAAAGACACAGTAAGCGGAGAATTTGACACGTTCCGCCAGGGCACCGGAGATCAACGCAACGGTGATCATGGCGAACATGGCCTGATACATGGCAAAGACCAGCTCAGGAATAGCGCCAGGTTCCTTGGCATAATTCTGGAAAAGGGCCCATTCAACCGTACCGCTGGCCGCATCCTTAATAATGATCAGACCATCCAGCATGAATTTACTGAAGTCACCGATCAACCCCATCTTGGCCAGGTCAGGCCCAAAGGAGAGCGAATAGCCAATAACTGCCCACTGCACGCCAACAATACCCATTGCCACCAGTGAATGCATCATGGTTGAAAGAACGTTCTTCTGACGGACCATACCGCCGTAGAACAGCGCCAATCCTGGAATCATCAGCAGAACAAGTGCGGACGAAACAAGCATCCAGGCGGTATCACCGGTATTAAGAACCGGCTTTACATCAGGCAGTTCAGCCGGCGCTGCAGTGGCTGGTGCAGCCGGGGCTGACGTTGCTACGGCAGCAGCCGGGGCAGCCACAGCCGTTGCGGCTGGCGCTTCCTTCTTTTCTTCAGCCATGGCGGCTATGGGCAGAAGTCCCAACAAAACAAACAGCATCAGTGATGCGAAATAAAATTTAAGTCTCATTTGTATGCCTCCATACACGTTTATAGTGTCCCTTAAATTGCGTCTGCCCCTTTTTCACCGGTTCTGATCCGAACCGCATCTTCCAGCGGAATGATGAAGATCTTGCCGTCACCGATCCGGCCGGTCTTGGCAACCGTTTCGATTGTCTCGATCACCTTGCCGACCAGTTCATCACCAACAGCAATCTCCAGTTTAATCTTGGGAATAAAATCAACCACATACTCGGCACCGCGATACAGTTCTGTATGCCCCTTCTGTCGCCCAAAACCCTTAACCTCGCTGACGGTTATTCCTTCAATACCGATTTCGTTGAGTGCATCCTTGACTTCATCCAACTTGAACGGCTTTATGATTGCCTCGATCAGTTTCATTTTGATTACCTCCCTGTCTGCATCTGTAAGGTTGACTCCTTAAAAAGGCGGGGGCGATCAATCTGCCCCCAATTATAAGGAGGTACTACTAGGGTAGATTGATAAAGAGCTGGGTTGTAAAGGCCGGCTTACCGCCCGGAAGTGATCCGGCGTCATTGGCTGAAATATTGTAAAACGGATTGTAAATCTGCATGCCGACCAGCAGCGAGATATTCTTGTTAAAGGCCCACGAGCCGCCAAAGCTGAGCGCGCCATTGCCGTTGTTGCCGCTCATGTAATCGACTGCCAGCCAGAGTTTGTCGGAGATTTCAGGCATGGCCCGATCGATGGAGGCCATGAAACCGCTGTTCATGTTTGTATTGGACGGGTTGCCAGCTGTTGCCAGTGCCCGGGAGGCACCATAATAACCACCGGCGGAGACCCTGCCGATAACCGGAAGTGTCTTGGCGGCAAGTCCGTAAACGATATTCTGACGGGTTGATGCCAGGGCTGCATTCTCCGGTTTATCATAGGTGCCCAGATTATAAGCGCCGACAGCAAAGGCAGGCATACCCTTGAACAGGGCATCTTCCGCCGTGGCAACCTTACCATTGAAATAAAATGGATAATCATCTGCCTTGTTACCCTTGTTGCCGGTTGTCAGGTAGTCAACACCAATCTCCGCCTTGATTTTTTCAAAGGGGAGCAGACCGGTAACAACACCAACATTGTAATAATTTGGACCTGCATCGGTTTTGTTGGAAAAACGGGCAATATTGGTGAGATTTATCGTCACTTCCTTAAGCCCTTTGGCGTCTGTCGATGGGATCCAGATCTGCCCGGTGGGGGTTGCCATTGCAAAACTGCTTGCCATTGCCACTACTGCACACGCCGCTGCCAATACTCTTGTGATTTTCATCTTTGCCTCTCCTTTTCGTCGTCGATTTCGAACGTCTTGGATGAAAGCTTCCTTGATCCCACCACTGCCGCGTTCTGTAGAGTTGTTTGCAATCAGAAATTGCTATTCAGTTTTGTTTTTATTTAGCACATTGCGTGCCAGTTTTTTTATAGCGTATTTTCAACCAGTTACAACTAGTCCCCGAAAAAACCCACTCATTTCTATGCAAACCGGCAGGTATTTGCTTATTTTTAAGGCAGACAACAACCAGACAAAAGCAGACAACAACCAAACAAGACCTTATTTATCCCATTGACAACCTATCGAACTGCTGATATTTTTTCATCAATGAAATCAATTCTAAAATCAAAGGAGAACAAAATATGTGCCTGACAACCCTGGTAACGCAGCAAGCTCCCGACTTTACCGCCGAAGCCGTACTGCCTGACAATAGTTTTGGCAACATCACCCTTTCCGCCTATCGGGGAAAATACGTCTTTCTTCTCTTTTACCCACTGGACTTCACATTTGTATGCCCTTCGGAAATTCTGGCCTTCAACAAGCGAATCGCCGATTTCAAGACAAAAAACTGCGAAGTTTTTGGCGTCTCGGTTGACTCCAAATTCACCCATCTTGCCTGGAAAAACACCGCTCTTGAGGATGGCGGCATCGGTAATATTCAGTTTCCACTGATCCAGGATCTGAACAAGGAGATCGCCAGGTCTTACGGCATCCTCCTTAACAGTTCCGTGGCACTGCGCGGACTGTTTCTGATTGACCCGACCGGCACGGTACGCCATTGCGTTATCAATGACCTGCCTCTGGGAAGGAGCGTGAATGAGGCCTTAAGAATGCTGGATGCAGTTCAGTTTGTCGATACCCATGGTGAGGTCTGCCCGGCCAACTGGCAGGAGGGGGATGAGGCGATGAAACCGACTGCCGAGGGTGTTGCCAGCTACCTGGCCAAGCATGCAAAATAACCCTTCAACCACCCTTTTCAATTCAATCAAGGAGGCACGGTTCACGATCGTGCCTTTTTTGTTGCCTGCCGCTCAACGGCTGTCGTAAAGTACGCCATGGATTTCATGTCATCGGATAATGCCGCCTTGCTCTTTGGGCACGACAACAGAAAAGGCATCGTAGCGATTGAGCCGGCTGGCCGCTTTGTACGGCTGTTTTTCAGAACCAGCCGCGGGGTTCATTTCCATGATGAACCCTTCCGGCCATTCATACTCGTCAATAATCCGGATATCATGGGCGGCATATCCGTCCCCTTTTCCGTCCGCAGTCTGACTGGCTCCGAACAGCTAGGCTACCAGATTTCGTTCGATTCATGGAGTGACTGTCTGACCGCCAGGGATCAGCTCTCCTCCAGCAGAAAAAACGGCCGCCATAAGTCACACCTGTTCCTGACCGATCCAATGCATCAATACCTGCTCAGCAGCGGCGCGACCTTTTTCAAAGGGATGGATATGGCAGAGCTGCGCTGCCTGTTCATTGATATCGAGACGTACTGCTCAGCGGGGCACCTCTTCCCCAATCCCGATCGGCCCGAAGACCGGATCATCTCCATCGCCTGCAAGGATTCCCACGGTTCAGAGATCATCCTCAGGGGGCACGAACTGTCCGAAGCGGAAATTCTGACCCGCCTGAACGAGATTATCCAGCAGAGTGATCCGGATGTAATCTGTGGCCATAACATCTTCCGCTTCGACCTGAACTACATTGGCAAACGGGCGAGGCGGAATAACATCCAGCTGAACTGGGGCAGGAACGGTTCCGCCCCACGTGTCAACAAGGATTCGCGATGGATACTGGCGGAACGGTCTATTGACTATCCGCGCTGGGACATCTACGGCCGGCAGATTATCGACACCTATTTTCTGGTTCAGCATTACGACATTGCCCAGCGTTGTCTGGATAGTCATGGACTGAAAAGCGTTGCCCAACACTTCGGGGTCGCGGCTGCCAACCGGGTCTACCTTGAAGGGGATAAGATCTCGGAACAGTTTGACAGCGACCCTGAGCGGCTTTACAGCTACAACCTGGATGACGTCAGAGAAACCGCCGCCATCTTCAATATTCTGGCCTATCCCTGGTTCCTGCAGAGCCGGATCTTCCCCTTTTCATTTCAAAACTGCCCCTTGCGCGGTACAGCAACCCGCATCAACAGCCTTATGGTCCGCCAGTACCTGCACCAGGGACACTCCCTGCCGATGGCGCCGCCAACAACAAGCGAGCTTCATTTCGAAGGGGGCTACACGGATATATTCCAGAGCGGAATCTGCGGGCCGATAGTCCATTGCGACGTGGCCTCACTCTACCCCTCACTGATGCTGATCTACCGTCTGAAGCCGGCCAATGATACCCTTGACATCTTCCTGCCCATGCTCTCCGAACTCTGCTGTTTCAGGCTGAAAGCCAAGCAGTTGGCCCAGAATGCCGGGCAAATGCAACAGAAACTATATTACGAGTCGCTACAACAGCTCTTCAAAACCGTGATCAACTCCTTTTTTGGATACCTTGGCTCCAGCATTCACAATTTTTCCGATCCAGCAACGGCCGCCGAGATCACCAGACTGGGCAGGGTCACGATCAGGAACATGCTCGAACTGCTTGAACGTGAAGGGGCAAAACCGGTGGAGATCGATACGGACGGGATCTATTTTGTCCCTGCGGAAGGGTGCCAGACGGAGCAGGCACAGCTGGCTTTGATCGAACGGGTCTCTGCGGCGCTTCCCAACGGGATCAATGTCGAGATGGATGGGCGCTATCGCTCGATCTTTGCCTACAAGGCAAAAAATTATGCCCTGCTGGGATATGACGATAAAATTACACTCAAGGGAAGCAGCCTACGTTCGCGGGGTATGGAGCCATACCTCAGAGAGTTCATGCAGCAGGCAATCAGGATGCTTTTAACCTCTTCTGCCGACAGGATTGAGGGACTGTTTCTGGATTTCAAGCTGCGATTGACAGCCAGGAAATTTGCCATTGAATGGGTTTCCAAACGGGAGACACTGAACGATTCACCTGAGCAGTATCGGGCCAAGGTGCGTGCAGAGAGCCGCAACCGTTCCGCAACATTTGAGATCGCCTGCCAAAACCCCGGCGTCTACCAGGCCGGAGACCAGGTCAGTTATTACATCAGCGGGACTGTCAAGGATGCGATCGCCTATGAAAACTGCCGGGCAACCAGCAGCTTTGATCCGGCCCGGCCGGACATCAACATCCCCTATTACATTGAAAAGCTGAAACATCTCAAAAAGAGATTCGAGCCATTCCTGCCGCAGGAAAAAACCCTTTTTGATTAATCCACTTTACTTGCATGGTTTGATTCTTTATGATATGTGACTGATTAACCCTTATAAATCCCGATCAAGGAGAAGATATGAAAAAACAGTCATTATTTTTAACATTGCTGGTCATGATTGCGCTTGCCGCCCCAATTTCCGCCTTTGCTGACGAGCAGCCAGAAATGATTGCCGGCAAGATGGCCATGAAATTCACCCGCGGCATGGCAAACTCGGTCACCGGCATCGTTGAGCTGCCCAAGCAGACCATCCTGACCGTGCGCGAAATGGGTGGTGTTGGATATGTTGTCGGCCCGCTGAAGGGAATCGGCATGACGGTTTACCGCACCCTGATCGGTGCCGGCGAGATGGTCTTCTTCCTTGTGCCGCAGCCAGGCTACTATGACCCGATGATCGACCCGGCCTATGTCTGGGAGGGATGGGAAACCAAAAGAGAGACCACCCTGCTGCTGACAGAAGAGACCAAATAAACAAAACCCATCAATATACCCAAAAAGGCGAGTCAGTCATGACCCGCCTTTTTTATTTTCCGACCAGATTGGCTCAGGCCTGCTGCAATCTTTCGCGCAGATAATCACCAAATTCCTGACTGAATTCCTCACGTTTTAGCGCCATATCAACCGTTGCCTTCAAGAAACCAAGTTTATCGCCACAATCATGGCGCAGCCCTTCAAACAGACAACCATAAACCTGCTCCTGTTTGGAGAGAGTGAGTATGGCATCCGTCAACTGAATTTCGCCGCCCTTACCCGGCTGCTGCTGCTCAAGGATATTAAAGATCCTGGGTGTCAGGACATAACGCCCGATAATAGCCATATCCGATGGGGCCTCCGAACGGGGGGGTTTTTCAACCATATCAACCACGTTAAACTCACGCTCCGACAGCTGATCGGCCTTGACACAGCCATAGGATGAAATATTCTCCATCGCCACCTTTTCAAGTGCCAGCACCGAGCCATGCCTGCGATCAAACACATCCAGCAACTGTTTCAGGCAGGGTTGCTGGCTGTCAATAATGTCATCACCCAGCAGAACAGCAAAGGGCTCATTGCCAACAAATTCTTTTGCACAGAGAATGGCATGTCCCAATCCGAGTGCCTGACGCTGACGCACATAGAATATATCGACCATCTCCGACACTTCCCGAACCCAGGAAAGTTCCCTTTCCTTGCCCTTGTCATAAAGATGGGCTTCCAGCTCAAAGGATATATCGAAATGATCCTCGATCGAACGTTTGCCGCGGCCGGTCACAAACAGGATCTGCGTAATCCCCGACGCAACCGCCTCCTCCACCACGTACTGCACAAGCGGTTTATCAATCAGCGGCAACATCTCTTTTGGCGATGATTTTGTCGCCGGCAGAAAACGCGTTCCCAAACCGGCAACCGGAAATATAGCCTTTTTGACCTTCATCAAACCCTCCTCCGGAATTGAAGACAAATCAGACATCAAGCCTTTAGCGTTCTTCTGGCTGACTCAAGCGTATTGTAAAGCAGCATGGTGATCGTCATCGGCCCGACACCACCCGGCACTGGCGTAATTGCACTGGCCCGCTGACTGACGGAGCTGAAATCAACATCACCAACCAGTTTACCGTCGGCAAGCCTGTTGATCCCCACATCAATCACTACCGCCCCTTCCTTGATCCACTCCCCCTTGATCATCTCAGGACGGCCAACCGCAGCAATGACAACATCCGCACGGCGGATAACATCAGCCAATCCGGCGGTACGGGAATGACAGAGGGTCACCGTTGCATGTTCTGCCAGGCACATCATTGCAACCGGCTTGCCGACAATATTGGAACGTCCGACAACCACAACCTCCTTGCCGGCCAGATCAACACCGCTCTCCTTGAGCATGACCATGACACCATATGGCGTACATGGCTGAAAAAGAGGCTTGCCGATTGAAAGACGGCCGACATTGTAGGGATGGAAACCATCGGCATCCTTTGCCGGCGAGATAGCCTCAAGAACCTTGTCCGTATCAATCTGCTGCGGCAATGGCAGCTGCACAAGTATGCCATGGATCTGCGGGTCGCTGTTCAGGCGATCGATCAGGGCAAGCAGTTCAACCTCGCTTGTAGATGCCGGAAGTGCATGCTCAACGGAAAATATCCCCGCTGCCTTGCAGGCCTTTTCCTTCATACTGACATAAACCCGGCTGGCAGGGTCGTCACCCACCAGGACAACCGCAAGACCAGGAACCACCCCGCTTTCGGCGAGTTCCTGAACGCCGGCTGCAATCTTCGACCTGAATTTTGCAGCAATCGCCTTGCCATCTATAATTGTAGCCATCCAGAATCTCCTTATTTATAAATACTACCTTTTAATGGTTTAAGACGCCAGCTCAAATATTCTCTCACAAAAAAGGCCTGCCAGCTTTTAACCGACAGGCCATGTTTCCGACTGTCATTCCATCAGGCTGCGCAACAGCCTCCACCAGCACACGCAGCTGGCTTGGCCGAACCTGTCTTCGCGCAATACCCCTGGTCATACCATCCGCCACCCTTAAGGGTAAAGGCCGATGAGGAGATAAGCTTCTCGACAGCGCCACCGCACTGCGGGCAACTGCTTGCTGGTGGATCTGAAAACTTCTGACGCAACTCAAATTGATGGTTGCATGCCTTGCAACCGTATTCGTACATTGGCATAACGTATTATTCCTCCTGATTCTGTCTACAGTCTACCTGTTACGTTTAAATTAATTCGATAGTTCCATCTAACAAATTAATTATAAATATTCCCCTTCCAGATTGTCAAGTCCACATCGGAAATAAACCATTGAAAGACATGACAAATTATACTCCCCAGAATCAACAGGCGACCAGACATCAATCCTTTAAAAAGATTACCAATGCACCACTGCCACCCATCTCCCGCGGTGCCGGTGCGAATTCCGCAACAAATTTTCTGCCGGCATCGCGCAACCACCCCGATACAGCCTGTTGCAAAACAGGTTCCCCCTCAGAATGATTCCCCTTGCCGGTAATCACCAGAACCGCCTTCTCTCCACGACTAACGGCACTCTGCAAAAAACCGGGCAGCGAAGCCACCGCCTCTTCACGGGTCAGACCATGCAGGTCCAGCTGGCGGTTCAACGTAACAACGCCGCGTTTTAACTGGCGCAGACGGTTTCCCCCCAGCGCCTTAAGATCCTCATCTTCGGGGACGCTATCCTTAAATGTGACATCCAGCTTCAGCTGACCGATTGCCTTGATAAATGTATCTGTCTCAACAGGTTCAATCACCGGAACCTTACGAACAGTCACCGTTGTACCAGCCGTTTTCCCGGCAACAGCAGCAGGCCCCTGTTTTTGCCTGTTCCCCTCAATAGGCACAACGCCGCCCATGGCCTCCAGGAAGAGAAGTTCCTCATTGGCAGTGGTAACCTTTGGCACCACGACCGGCTTGGCCTTTTCCTCAACCGGAGATGGTTGGACCGCAACCCCCTTGAGGGCAGAAAAGGGAGAGGAATGAAATTCCTTCGGTTTGGGTGGATTCGGTTCCTGTCTATTTTTCTTCTTGGCCATCAGTCTTTTGCCACCAGTGTAATTTCTATCCGGCGATTCCTGGCACGCCCATCGCGCGTACCATTATCAGCAACCGGCCGGTTTTCACCAAATGCAACGGCAGACAGGATTGTCGCATCAAGCCCCTGCTCCTCAAGATAACGGGTCACATTAATAGCCCGGGCAGCGGAAAGCTCCCAGTTTGTGGGAAAAGTCCTGATTAAATCGCCACTGATCGGAACATTATCCGTATGCCCCTCGATCCGGATCGCCTTATCCTTAATCCCCTTGAGGGTAGCAACCATCTTGTGCAGAACAATCATCCCCTCCGGCTTTACATCCGCCTTGCCGGAATCAAACAGAATCGCCGCCTCCATATTTACAGTCAGCTTACCCTTCAGTTCTGAAATGGTCACCTGCCCCTGGGCGATCTCGCTCTTCATATTCTGCAGCAGCTGTTCATAGGTGCTACTAACCTCTTTTACCTTTTCCTCTTTGGCCTTCTGCAGCGCCGTAACATCACCCTTCAGGGTTGCATTTTCCGTCTCCAGGGCAGCAACCTTCTGCCGCAGATCACTGATATTCTGCGAAAGGGCATCGGACTTGGACTTCAAGACCTGCTCCAACTCACCCTTGTCCTTTGCAAGCGCCTGCTTATCCTTGGTCAACCTTGCCAGCTCAGCCTTCAGGGCAGTATTTTCCTTCTGCAGGGCATCATATTTTTTCTGAAGTTCAGCCGATTCCTTGGCAAGCGCATCATACTCATCAACCTTTTTCAGATACTTACTTTCAGCCACCAGACAGCCGGAGAGGGAAAATGTCAAAAGAACGGCGACCATTGTATAAATTATAGATTTCAGCATCCAACCTCCCTTCCAAAAACATTCTGCATACCGGAATCAACAAATGAAAAAAGCCTGCTCAAACCCTGCAGGCCTTTTTGTGAAGCGAATTGAAGATCATATCCAGGACAGCCTTCTGTCTGGCCTCAAACTTGTTCAAGACTGCCAGACAGGTTCCCATCGGGCAGATATGATGGAGCAGATTTGCATCTCGCCCGGAAAGGATCACGATCCGGTTTTTGTCGCAACCAGCCTGAATGGCAAAAGAAAGCAACTTTAGCCCGTCAATGGATGGCATTTCCAGATCGATCAGCAACAGATCGTACTCACTGGACTTTATCCGCTGCAGGGCAGTCACCGGATTATTGCAGATCTCAACCTGTAATAACGGATAATTCTCCTCTATATAAGCCGAGAGAAAATCCGTAAAGCCTCGATCATCATCTATCATAAGTATGCGGCACATGTTTTATTATTATATCCGATTTTATCACCAGCTAAAACAAAAAAACCGGCAACCGTACAGGAAGCATGAGACAAGACCAGAACAGGCAGCCATAAAAATACCGGTCCGGCAGACAATAAACGGTTGCTTAACCTCTACTCGCCCGATGTTCTTTCAGCATGCAGCGATCCATCACAACCCGCAAACCGGCAGCCGCAGCCACACCGGCCGCGACTTCATTAACAACCCCCTCTTGCAGCCAAAGACAATCCGCACCAATGGCAACCGCATCAGCGGCAATCGGGCCAACCTGTTCGGAACGGCGAAAAACATCAACAACATCAACCTTGTCCGGAATATCCAGCAGTGATGAATAACATTTTTCACCCAGAATCTCGTCCTGAGCCGGATTCACCGGAATAATCCTGTAACCGGCCTGCTGCAGATAAGCTGCCACTCTGTAACTCGGCCGCCCCGGATCGGCAGAAAGCCCGACAACCGCGATGATACGCCAGGAGTCAAACAATTCGCGCAGACCCTTTGAATCACTCATCCTCGTCCCCCTTCTTGCGCCTCATATCACTGATGGCAACACAGAAAAAAACCACACCAAGGATAAAAACAATAAAGATCCAATCCGCCGTACTATATCCAAACATATCTACCCCTTAATCCGTTAAGACGTCCATATTTCCAGAAACTGAAAACAATCACCCCTGCCTGCCGGGAAACGTATTTATCTCCGCCCGGTGACCAATCATCTTGTAAATACGGACATTATTCCACGGTTCATCCATGATACCATCATAAATTGCCCAACTTCTTCCCCTGACGCTCCGCTCCGCACCCGGCATACGAAATTCATTTGAACCATCCAGACGGTTGAAATAAATCCCGCCCGGCTGAAAACCGGTATCAATATCATGCATCAAACGCAGACCACTCAGATAATCAAATCCATAGCCTTCATAACGGATAGCATTGCAGTAGGTCAAAAGATCGGCCACAATCATCTCCATTCCCATGGCATCGGCAAACCACTCCAGCAATGAAAAAAGTTCAGCAAACATCCTCAAGCCACGTCTTGTCTGGTGCGGAAAGAGACCGGCCCGCATGGCCAGCAACTCTTCAGGTACGTTCCGGCCACTGCTGGAGAAGCAGTTTACCCGCCCCTGACCATCCACGTCCACATTAAAACGAGGTGCAGCGGGATCGCAGATAATACAAAAACAGAACTCCAGCTGATTATAACCGGAATCAGCCAGCTCCATAAAAAAAACCGTATCCGTATCATCCGGCCTGACGCGCGCTTCGATCCTGACAAACGATAAATGCTCCGGGGCGGCAAATGAGAGCAGATGCCCGGCCACTGCTCGGGGGATATCCGCCCGGCTGAAACCGAGCAGACGACAGAGACGCTCAGGCAGCAAGGCGCCATAGATTCGGATTTTCTCCTCCCGGCCCAGGCTGTTAATCGCCAGAATCGAGTTGAGAGGGGTGCCGGCACCAGCCAGCAACGGTCTATTTCCCGGAAGTTTTGCCATAACTACCCACAATACCCGGAAATATCATATCCTTGATCCTTGCGATACTTCGCTCAACCGAATCCAGAGCCTGATTGCGCTCCGTCTCATCCGCCCAGTGCATGGCATCCAGCAGAACCGAATGAGGATAGCCCATGGGCCTGATGACATCAATAAAAGACTGCGGCAATCGCGGTTCAAGCTGAATGCCATTCATCACGGCCCAGGCAATGGTCCAGCCGCGGGCCGTATTCATCAAATCGTAGCCACCGCCCCCCAACGCCACCCAGGGAATCCTGAGTGCCTTCAACTTACGCATGATATAGCTGTAACTGTGGGTTGTTACCTCAAGACTGGTCAGCGGATCAGTGCGAAATGTATCCACACCGATCTGGGTAACAATCACATCGGGATCATAGGCGGCAATCAACGGGTAGGCAACCTCATCAAAGGCCTTCATATATATGGCATCGTCCGTGTGCGGAACCAGCGGCAGGTTGACGGAATAGCCTCTGCCGCGCCCTTCGCCAATCTCGGTCTCGCGGCCGCTACCCGGAAAAAAATAAACCCCGCTCTCATGCAGGGAAATTGTCAAAACCCTGTCGCTGTCGTAAAAACTCTCCTGCACGCCATCACCATGGTGGGCGTCAATATCAAGATAAACCACGCGGCAGCCACGCGACCGCAGCCAGTTAATGGCCAGAGCCGCATCATTAATATATGAAAAACCGGAGGCCCTGCTACGATGGGCATGGTGCCAGCCACCCGCCAGATTAAAAGCAACATCAAAACCTTCATCCAGAACCAGCCTGGCCGCCTCGCAGGTTGCCCCGGCCCCGAGCATGGCATATTCATACAACCCCTTGAATACCGGACAATCCGTATCGCCAAGCCCGTACATGAAATCCGCCCGCGGCTCATCCGAGCAGCTGAACTCCTTCAACCGCTCAATATATCTACGATCATGGCATGTCAAAACCAGATCATCATCAACGGCCTGACAGGTTCGGATCTCCATACCAGCCAGATCCAGCAGACCATATGCCTGCATAAGTGAATGGGCAATGCCATATCGCTGAAGTTTGAAGGGGTGATTTTCACCATAACTGTAATTTCCAAAGAGAGGCGAATAAACCAAGGCTGTACGGGCTGCAGACACGAATCCCCCCAACTGGGTCAACACAATAATTTCAACCGTAAACGGAAATTGCTGTTTTCTGACCGTCCTGACCCTTCGCTTGACGGTCTTTACCGGTCCACATACTGCCCGCCATTGCTTCTGAACCAGCGGCGGCAGAGGCCTCGCCGGACTGCTGGCTGCTCAGCGCCTGCCTGGCCTGCTGTTCTATGGTATTTGCCCGGGCAGCAACCGCACGATCCTGAGGTGATGGATCCGCTGGCGCGAGGGCGGCGCGAACCACCTGCTGCATCCGGTTGATCGTTTCCTGCGGGGTGTTGCCTGACGACATATTAATATCAACCTCGCCACCGGTGATATAGCTCTTGCCATCAGGTCCCCTGGTATATGTGTATGAAACCGCGCCGGTCAGCGTACCGCCAACCGACTTGTGGGCCGCCTCATGCGCCTTGACCTTGACCTCTGCAGAACGCAACTGGGCGATCTCCTGCTGAACCTGCGGATCTTCCACTTGACCATCCGCAGTCAGTTCATTACCCGAAACGGTCTTATCCGCCTTTTTCTTGCCGCTCAAACGGCCATCCGCACCATAGGTGACAACCCCCTGATCTACAGAGGAAGAGGCAGCAGAACGATAAAAGACGTCCGATAACGCAGAGTTTGCCACCGCCGCCTTGCCAGCAACAGCTGCCTTCCCATGAGCAGAGTCATTAGAAATCAATCCTGCAGTTGAGATCGTATATGTGGGATTAATTGCGTCCATAGTTTTCACCTTATTGCCATGATAAAATTATACTCTGTTCATCTTTAACAGGCAATACGGTTTCCATCGCTAGATCAGATTGTTATCCCCAACAGCCATCAAAATTGCGTAACCACCGCTCATTAGTGGCTCCGTAATAATTCCAGAACATACAGCACGATTTCAATTGCAATCAGGACTATAATAATCCATTCCAGACGAGCGGAACGGCGTGCATGGGAAAGGCCGGTAAATACATCGGTCATGTCCAGCAATGTCTCCGATTTGTGTTTGATCTCCAGGTAGCGCTGATTCAATTCAAAGAGGTTTGCCATGGTCTGATAGAACCGGTCAGCCTCCGGGTTATCCCAGGTAATATCTGGCTTGTCCAGCACCATGATATGGGCAATCGACGTGAATTTGAAACTCAGAATGGATGAGGCCATTCTCGCCATATCCCGATCAGGCAGTTCCAGTCTCCCCTTTTCAAGATTAGCAATTAGCCCGCCAACCTCATCAAAGACGATATTAATCTGCTCTTCAATCCGTTCCAACGCCACCGACTTGGCAATCACAAAGCAGATAATCCCCAGAAATGCCAGACTATAACCTGGCATAACGGCATAATCATTGGCAATCACCGGTTCACGCCCCGGATCAATTTCAAGCCGGTATTCCTCGCAATAGGACAACTGCGGTTTTCCCTTGAGGCCATCAACAAATTGAGAGAGCTCCTCGAGGAAACGGACAATCAGATCGCCCGGGTAATTAATAAACACCACACCGCCAAAACCATAGAGATAAACCCATTGATTGTCACTGTCTGACGACAGCCTGAAGGTAGCCGGATTGAGAACCATCGGCTCTTCCCGACGGTATTTACGGGTCACGCCAAGCTTGACCGCCAAACGGTTCAGATCCAGTTCACCTCCGAAGGTAAAGGCATTAAACAGATAGATATCCATACGCTCTTACTTACCCTCCTGATCCATTTTGATTTAATTATAATACCATTTAAGATTGTTACCAATACCAACAACTTGGAATGATTGCCCCAAAGGTTATCAAAACAGATTAAATAGCAGCGACTGATTCTTTTAATAGACAACCAGAATCAATATCGTAAAATAACGCCTGTCGCCCTCACAACAACCAGGAAGAGGATATTAATAATGAGCACGTCACACCCGGCAGATCTGGCCAACGAGGTCATCAGAACCCTGGATCGGCTTGCCATACCAAGACCAGACGACCTTGTCATCAAAAGACTGTTTCAGTTGATGTATCATGCCAGCATCCTCAAGGAAGAGGCAGAGCATATCTCCTTTCACATGGTTTTCTTCAACCCGGCCAACCCGACACCGTACCAACCGAAACAAACTGAATCCGAAAACTGGCACTTCATACCGCTTGAACCGGCCGAGGAAATGAACCTGCCGAGCATCGGCAAACTTGCCATGGCATCCCACCCGCGCAGCTCTGCCCTGGCAGTCTACCCAGATCAAAATAACACATTGATGATCCTCGGACTGATCGATCAGCTCAACCGTTACGAGGACTTTATTTCACTGGAAAACGGCACCGCGCCACTGCGACCGGGGCTCTTTGAGGCAAGAATTGTCAGCCCTGGTCACATACTGGTCACAATTGGCTATGAGCAGATTGGAGAGCTGAAAATTGATCTGCTCAGCCTGAGCACCATCGACATCTTTAATGACGGCCCCCTGATCAGAAAACTGTCGCCAGGAATCAACTCGCTCACCAAGCACCTTCACAGCAGCCTGCCAGCTGGTGCAGTTAGCAAACCAATTGAAAGCAGCACGGAACGGCTCTGGATTGCGGCATTGCAACGCCTGCTGTTCAGAATCAAGGGATTGAAACATGGCGGCGCCGTCCTCATCTCACCTGACGCACAGGCGGCAAATGGGCTGAATATCAAATACAGGCTGCACTATGACAGGCTCAGCAAGGCGCTCAAACAATACGCACGCTGTCGCTGTGAAAAAGAGAACCTGCTCCGCAAGAAGTATACGACGGTTGCACCACAGATACAGGCGGCCAGCATGGCCTGCAGGCAGAGCGAAAAAACGGTTGAGGCGGCTATCTGGTTTATGGCACTGCTGACAAGAATTGACGGCCTGCTGCTATTAAATTCTGACCTCGATGTTATCGGCTTCGGTGCTGAAATCACAATTCAGGGGGAACCAGCCTCACCCAAGAAAGCCCTGACCTGCCGGGCGGAACAGTCCGCAAGAGAACCGATCAGCTACAACTACTTCGGCACACGACATCGCTCCATGATGCGCTACTGCGATGCGCATCCAGACGACACAGGCTTTGTTATTTCACAGGATGGAGATGTTCGCGCGATTACCAGGGTGGATGAGGATTTATGTCTCTGGGAGGATTTCAGACTGTTACCGGAAATTGACATATCCGATAGATGAAAGAAAAAACGCTTACGGGCAACCCCGCAAGCGCCAGATTATTGGTGGAGATGAAGAGGATCGAACTCTCGACCTATGCGTTGCGAACGCATCGCTCTCCCGGCTGAGCTACATCCCCGCAAGCTGTTTCAGAGTGGGGCGCCAGTGGCAGCGAAACCTTGAAAACCGCACCTTCACTGCTGTTCGATGCCTCTATGGTTCCATGGTGATTCATGATTATACGGTTGACAATTGCCAGACCAAGTCCGGTTCCGTGCCGTTTTGTCGTAAAAAACGGGGTAAAGATTTTTGCCAGCGTTTCCGGCTGAATCCCGCCGCCACTGTCACTGAATGTCACCGTAACACAATCCCGATACAACGACTCCTTCTGGACAAGCACATCAAGCTTGCCACCATCAGGCATGGCCTCACAGGCGTTCAGGATAAGATTAATAAAGACCTGCTTGATCTGGAACGAATCTCCCAGCACCAGACTCGGGGAATCGGAAAAACTGGCCGTCATGCAGATGGAATGATCTTCAAAGGTTGTCGAGCAGTTATCGATAGCCTCCCTGAGGATTTCTTCAATCTCACAACGCTGAAAGATTGCCGCCGATTTACTGGAGAATGTCAGAATATCCAGAAGCATCCGCTCCAGGCGGCCAGACTCCTTAAAGATCGTATCGGCATAGCGATATTCACGCGTGCCAGCGGGCAGACTCTTGATCAGGCGGCCGGCAAAACCGCCAATGGCAATCAGCGGATTTTTGACCTCATGTACCAGTTTTGCGGCCACCTCGCCAATCGCGGCAAGTTTTTCCCCATGCATCAGACGTTCACGGGCATCGCGAAGATTGGTATTCGCCTCTTCAATCCGGTTATAAAGCATGGAATTTTCTATGGTCATACCAGCCTGGCCGGCAAAGAGCTGCAAAAAGCGCAGGTCCTCAAGACTGGTTCTATTGGATGAATCTGAATGATCAACAACGATCATGCCGATATTCTTATCCCTGGATTGAAGCGGCAGTGTCGCAAACCTGCCAAGACCAAGCCCTCTCAGGGAACTGCAAACACAACAGCCGCAACCATCGCAGGAATCGGTATGGTAGACCTGACCTTCCAGAATCACACGTTTGATCAAGCGGCAATTTTCATCGATCTCGATACGGGTTCCGCGAACCTGCTTGCAGAAATCGGTTGTCCGTTGAGAGGCAATCTTCTCTTCACTGATATCCCAACGACTGATCAGCGGATCACTGTCGCCAACAAGGGTCAGGTCAGCGGCATCGTTGCGGGTAACACCAAGCATCCCCTGCAGCACATTCGATTTTTCATTGCGCAGAAAAAGAGTGGCACTACCAAACAGCGGATTTTCGCCGGAGACCAGTACAGCCAGAATAAGATGGGTTAGTTTATTGAGACGGATAGTAGACAAAAGCGTATTACTGAACTGGAACAGAAGCGTCAGTTCGGAAACACTCTTGTATGAGGTTGTTTTATCTGGGGTGGGACCACTCTGTAGCATACGTTAACCTGCCTGGCAGATGGATTAATGTACAGATGATAGCGTTGCCGTTACTTGTTTCTTTCCTTTTGTTCCGCTTCCATCTTGCAGTTGATACAGAGCGTTGTTACCGGTCTGGCCTTGAGACGCGCCTCGCTGATTTCATCACCGCAATCCTCGCAGATACCGAACTCGCCATTATCAATCCGCTCCAGCGCATCCTTGATCTTGTTGATCAACCGGCGTTCACGATCGCGTATACGCAGCTCAAAATTACGATCGGATTCCTGCGTAGCCCGGTCCGTTGGATCAGGAAAATTTGCCGCATCAACGGTCATCTCGGTAACCGTCTTGTCAGCCTCATTCAAAAGCGACTTCATCTCATCCGTCAGGATGCCCCTGAAATACTCAAGTTTTTCCGCGTCCATAGATCCACTCCTGAACATCAATTAAATGTAAAGACATTAAATATTTCCAGCAGACAAGTCCAGAAAAAAATAATACTTCAAAGTTGATACACCGTCGCGCAGCTTTCAAAACAGTACGAATTCTATCTGATCAGCAGCTGCATCGCATCCTCAACGGATGAAACCCCCTCCAGCCTGATCTTTCCCTTTTTCAACCGCTTCAGATTACCAGCGGGGATTATGCATCTCTGAAAGCCGAGCTTCTCCGCCTCGGCAATGCGCTGTTCCGGCTGGGTTATCGCCCTGACCTCTCCGGCCAGCCCCACCTCACCCAACACAACCGTCTGCGGGTCAATCGGCTTATCCAGATGGCTGGATGCAGCGGCCATGATAATCGCCAGGTCAGCGGCCGGTTCATTGAGCCGCACACCGCCAGCGGCATTCAAAAAAATATCCTGACCAGCCAGATGCAGCCCGACCTTTTTCTCCAGCACCGCCACCAGCAACGCCAGTCGATTATGGTCGACACCGATCGTTGTCCGCCGGGGGACGCCAAAGGAGGTCTGGGTAACCAGGGCCTGCAGCTCCACCAGCAATGGACGGCTTCCCTCCAGCGAGGCAGTAACAACAGAACCGGATGCCCCCAACGGCCGCTCGGAAAGAAACAGCTCCGAGGGGTTGTCAACACAGTTCAGTCCATCCTGCTTCATTTCAAACACACCAATCTCGTTTGTGGAACCGAAGCGATTCTTGACAGCCCTGAGGATACGGAACGGATGACTGCCATCCCCCTCAAAATAGAGTACCGTATCAACGATATGCTCCAGCACCCGCGGCCCGGCAATGGCCCCGTCCTTGGTGACATGGCCGACAATAAATACGGGAATACCAACCCCCTTTGCCAGCAGCATCAGCTTTCCGGCCGACTCGCGCACCTGGCTGACACTGCCGGGAGCGGATTCCAGCGCAGAGGTCCAGACAGTCTGGATCGAATCAACAACCATCACCTCCGGCTTCAGTGCATTGGCATGGGCCAGGATCGCCTCCAGGGAATTTTCGGCCAGGATCAGCAGATTCTTATGTGACGCCTGCAGCCTCTCCCCCCGCAAACGCGTCTGTGAGGCAGATTCCTCGCCGGAGACATAGAGCACCTTGCCAGCCGTGCCGGCCAGATGGTGCATCGCCTGCAGCAGCAGGGTTGACTTGCCGATTCCGGGATCGCCACCGATCAGCACCAGCGAACCGGGAACAATCCCTCCCCCCAGCACGCGGTCGAACTCGGCGATGCCGGTCTCAACCCTGGTCTCGGTCTGGGCAGGGACATCACAGATCGGTATCGGCCGGGAACGCTCACCCAGAACGGTTGTGAGTCCGGCAACCGCGCCAGATTCTTCAGCCATGCTGTTCCAGGTGCCGCAGTCCGGACATTTTCCCAGCCACTTGGGTGATTGACATCCACATTTCTGACAGGTAAAGATTGTCTTATGTTTCAATTTTGCCCCCTGCCTGCAATAGTTTTCAATAAATCCATATAACAACCGGCAAAGCACCTGTTTGCCATGGTGCCCCCACGGCAAAATTGACAAAGCGGCTTTTACGGATATGCTTACACCTTGATCAACACTACTTTAACAGGTATTCACAATGGATAGCAATCAGACTGCCGCCCCCTATGAAAACCTGGATGCGCTGGACAATCTCTACCGGGCCCTGCGGGCATGGACCTTCTACCCCAAAGGGCATCCTAACTGCAAAAGCCGCATCAGGCAAGCCCACGCAAGCCTGACAGCCATGCTGGACAACAGGGATCTGACGTTAATCAGCGGCCGCGCCGGTTTCTCATCCATAGACAATGAATCCCTAAAGAGCAGCTCGCGGCTCTCCTCAGCCCTGTCCTACGAGCTATTCATCAGGCGCATCCAGCGGATCACCTTCCTGCACGATCTCTACCCCGACGACCTGATGGCGTTGATCAAACTGCTCTCTCTGCCAGCCGACGAGATCATGCAATCCGGCGGAATGGGCGGTCTGATGGCAGAACGGGGTATCCGCACCATCTGGGTCAATGAGGTTGACCTAACGGCAATTACCGGAAAACGCCGCGAAATCGAGGCCAGGGGCATCTTCCCGGAACAATTGGATGAAATCGACTCTCTCCCGGAAATCCGCGCCGAGATCCCTGAAATCGAAGAGATCCAGCTTGAAGCGGAGCTGCAGCGGTTGCTATCAAGGATTGCCGCCACGGATGACGACGGGATCTATCTGATGCTGATCCGCCAGGCAGTTGCCTGCGCCGAGTCCCTGAAGACAACCAATAATTTCCGCCCAATTATCCCGCTGATCGAACTTCTGGCAGATAACGCCTTTGTCGGGGGCAGAGCCGCTGAAATCACCGAGACCTGCCGCTTTGCACTGGAACTGCTTGCCTCAGGCGATGAATTGCTCTCCTTTCTGTTCGAGCAGACCGATCCGCCAGACCAGATCCGTCAGGACACGCTGTACCGGATCCTGCTGGCCGGCGGAACAGCCGCCATCCGACTGGCCGTGGAGAAGGTCGCCACGACGGAAAGCTTGTCCGTGCGTAAAAATATCAACAGCATACTGATCCGGATCGGTGAACCGGTACTGCCGTCGTTTCTGCCCATGCTTGAAGACCAGCGCTGGCACGTCATCCGCAACCTGACAATCATAATGGGCGAGATCGGCAGCCGTCAGGCCATATCCGGCCTGCTGAAATGCCTGGGACACAATGATCTGCGCGTTGTCAAAGAGGCCATCCGCAGCCTGAGCAAGATCGGCGGCAATGATGCGGAGATGGCCATTATCGATATGCTGCACAACGGCGACCCCCTGCTGTTGCCCCAGGCCATTGCCTCGCTGGGGGGTATGCGCAGCCGCAGGGCAATACCACAGCTGATCAAGATCCTGCGTGAAAAGAACTGGCTGCTGAAAAAACTGCCCATCCAGTTGAATATCCTTTCCACACTAGCAATGATCGGCGACAGTTCGGTCACCCCATACCTGACCGAGATGCTGACGAGCCGGCACCTCTTCTGCCGCAACCGCTGGATTCAACTTAAAACCGCCATTGCCGTCTGCCTCGGCAAAATCGGTGATCCGAGGGCCTTGCCAACACTGGAAGGGCTGGCGCGCAACTCGGGCGAACTGAGCAGGGCCTGTAACGATGCCATTAACCAGATCCATCAGGCGGGAGAGGATATCCAATGAGCCAGTTCGACAAACAGACCGCCACCAAATTCATCACCATCTTTTCCGGCGCAATCAGAAACATAACCTTTTATCCTGCCTCGCACCCCTCGATCCGCCTGCCGCTGATTGAACTTCAACGGCTGTTGTTCCAACGCCTCAGCCAATCTGATTCAATCTCATGGGGGGTCATGGATGGTGCCATGTTCTTTGAAGAACAACTCCTCGTGCCAGCGACAACCGCCATCACAGAGTTGATCTCAAGGATGGAGGAGTGCAGTATATCCCGGATCAGCCTGCTGCCAGGCCTTGAACTGGACGAGCTGGAGGGTTTTATCCGCCTGTTTTCTGCCAGGGGCAACAGTTGCAGCAAGTTGACAGCGGCCTTGGCAGAATCCGGGATCAGCCATATCCTGCTTACGGAATTTCGCCACCAAAATGAAGAAAGCGGCGCTGAAGATTCCCCAACGGTATCTAACGACGAGTGCCTGGCCGCCTATGACCGCGCGTTGAATGCCATCCGCGGGATATGCAACGATATCGAGCAGGGGCGCATCCCCAACAGCAAGGCAATCCTGCAATGCGTTGAGCAGATGGCCGAGATCACACTCCATGACCCTTCAACACTGCTTGGGCTGAGCATGATCAAGGACTATGACAACTATACCTTCAACCACTGCATCAACGTCGGTATTCTCTCCATGGCACTGGGCGCCGCCATCGGACTGGAACCGAACACCGTAAAGACCCTGGGCGTTGCCGGCCAGCTGCATGATATCGGCAAGATCATGATCTCGAAGAAGATCCTCAACAAGCCTGGCAAGCTGACCAGTGAAGAGTTCGCCGAGATGAAGCGGCACCCCGAAATGGGCTCAAAGATCATCAACGAGATGGAGGGCATCTCGGAGCAGATTTCGCGGGTCGTGCTCGGTCACCACCTCTACTACAACCGGCTTGGTTATCCGGACTGGGCCAGGGCGCTCCCCTTCGATCAGCTGATTGACATTATTGCCATTGCCGACACCTATGACGCCATGACAACGCTGCGCGTCTACCAAAAGCCGTTTACCCCGCGAGCCACCCTGGATGAGTTGCGGAAAATGTCCGGGGCATCCCTCGATAGCCGACTGGTGGCAAGCTTCACAACACTGATGGGTAAATACCCGGTTGGCACGGTTGTCAGGCTGGACAGCAACGAAATCGCGATGGTTTATCATCAAAACAGCTCGAACGAGGATGCGCCGCATGTCCGGGTCATCAGCGATCCCGCAGGAAATCAGCTTAAAGAGGCCCTGAATCTTGATTTGAGCAGAGAGGGGAGCGCAAGGATCGCCGCTGTCATTGATCCATTCCTGAAGAATATCAACCTCAACGGTTTTATCGGTATCAGGAACCAGCTTGCGGCAGTAGGCTGAGTGCCATGACCGCACATTTGCGGGTAAAGGGGTGGGGGGATTTCAGCAGGGAGATAATCGCGGTCACAGATTCAACATCCGCCATGCGGCCCAATGCCAGTGCGGCCTCGCCATCAAGGAAACCATCCCCCCTGGCCAGAAATGGCCGCAGGGCAGACAGCAGTTGCAGGGTTGGCGGAAAGCCCGAAACAGCGGCGATAGCCCTGGCCTGAACGGCATTTGATTCATCCGCCAGTCTCTCCAGCAGAACCGGGACAACCTGGGGATGCCTGATCATGCCCAGCGCCTCGACGGCCGCAGAGCGAATATCCTCCTCCGGCCGGCCAGCACAGTAGACAAGCGGCTTGACCACCACTTCCCCGCCAATTGCCGAGAGCGCGTAAATGGCCCGGATCCTGGTCGCGGTATCGCCATTTTTCAATGCCAGCAGAGTATCATCTAGGGAGATAATCCGCTCCAACCGTTCTATCGAATCAGCGGCAGCAAGGCGCACCCCTTGATCACAGTCCTTCAACAGGGGGGTAAGTAGCGCTATCCGTTCCGACATCTTTTTGTCCATGGGTGCCTTTTAACAGATAAACACCCTTCCAACAACCCCTTCTTCCAATTTTAAATCAAAAATGGACCCCGGGGCGCAATAATTGCGACGCTGGCGTACAGCAAATCCAGCTTAAAGTACCGAAATAACGGGCTACTATTTCCATAAGCCGACTAAAGGACAAAAACTATCTTGTATGATTGGTTTGGCTTTGCTATGCTACCCATCAACAAGATTGACGACACGGCAATGATGCCTGATTTGTAGAATCCATAATTCCATCTACCAAAGGAGCAAAGACAAATGGCTGAAACAATTGAAATCAAACCGGGTGTATTCTGGATAGGTGCAAAGGATCCCGAACTGCGCGTATTTGACGACCTGTTCCCGACTGAAAACGGCACCACCTACAACTCATACCTGATCAAGGGGGCTGACAAGGTTGCCATTATTGATACGGTCAAGCATACCTATACGGACGAATATATCGAGAAGATCAAGAGCCTGGTGGATCCGGCCAATATCGACTATATCATCGTCAACCACACCGAACCGGATCACTCCGGATCACTGGAGCATCTGCTCGAGTTCTGCCCGAATGCCACTGTTGTCTCCTCCCAGGCGGCAAAGACATTCCTCGGCAACCTGATCCACAAACCATTCAACTCGCACGTTGTCAAGGATGGTGAAACCATTGATCTGGGGGGCAAAACTCTCCGCTTTGTGCTGGCGCCATTCCTGCACTGGCCAGACACCATGTTCACAAAGCTGGAACAGGATAACATCTTCTTCACATGCGATGCATTTGGCACGCATTTCTGCGGCAAGAGCGGCATTTTCAACGATGAGATGCCTGATTTCAAAAAGGACACCTTCTTCTATTTCGACTGCATCGTCCGTCCATTCAAGGACAAGGTTCTGGCTGCTATCGAAAAGGTCCGCCATGAGGTAATCGACTGCATCTGCCCGAGCCACGGACCGATTGTAAGAACGGATCCATGGAAAACAATCCAGCTTTACGAGAAGTGGAGCAAGCAGCCGGACGGAAAGAAAAAAATTTCGATCCTCTTCCTTTCACCCCACGGCAATACGGAAAAGATGGCCAATGCCGTTGCAAACGGGGCAAGATCGGTTGACGGTGTTGAAGTTGAACTGCATCACATCAACCACCTGACCATGGATGAGATCCGTGACAAGATGGAGGCGAGCAACGCACTGATCTTCGGCATTCCGACCATCAACCGCGATATTCCACCACCATTCTGGAATGTGCTGGCATCCCTGTCCGGACTGCGGTTGAAGGGGAACATCGCCGCCATCTTCGGCAGCTACGGCTGGAGCGGCGAGGCAACCAAGATGGCTGAGGAACGCCTGAAGAGTCTCAACTTCAAGCTGCCGGTCCCGGCAATCCGCGCCCCCTTCAATCCACGGCCAGAGATCCTGACCCAATGCGAGGAGATGGGACGTAGCATTGCTGAAGAGCTGATCGGCAAGTAAACATCGAACTCAAACTAGGCCCCCGGCAACTGCAGGGGGCTTTTTTTGTGTGCCAAAACAAATCCATTGATAACTCTGCACTGGCAAACCGGGAATAGATGCTATATATTCAAACCGTTTACCGCACAAATTAGAGCTCAATCCGAACCATGCAAAGGACACTCTTTTGAAACGTTTTATCAAGCTGGTCCTGTTTTTGCCGGCTATCTACCTGATCTACATTGTTATCTCACTCTCGATCCTGCCACCGGTATCCGATCTGGCAAACCGGAAGTACACAACAACCATCCAGGTCAAGGACTGGCAGGGTACCTACCACCCTTTCGTGATTGGCCCCCGGAATCGTTACTGGACCAATTCGGCGCAGATTCCGCCCGAAATGAAATGGGCCGTTATCCTGGCCGAAGACAGCAACTTTTACAAACACGAGGGTGTTGACGTCAAAGCAATCAAACAGGCCATTAAATACGATTTGGAGAAAAAGAGCTTTGCTCGCGGCGCATCGACCATCACCCAGCAGACGGCAAAAAACGTCTTCCTCTCACGCGAAAAGACCATTACGAGAAAACTGAAGGAAATCTATCTGGCCTGGCGAATGGAACAGGAGCTGACCAAGGGGAGAATTGTCGAACTATATCTGAATGTAGTTGAGCTGGGACCGCTTGTACACGGGGTCGGCCATGGGTCGCAATACTATTTCGGCAAACCGGCTGCGGATCTGACACCACGGGAATGCGCCTTTCTAGCGGCCATGCTCCCTGGCCCCCGGGTTGCCTATAATCCATATAAGAACCTGAACAAGGTTCTGAAGCGCTCCAACATGATCCTTAAATTGATGCGCCAGAAGGGGGTTCTCTCGTCCGCCGAATACCAGGCAGCGCTCGCCCAATCGCCGAACGTCGGCCGCATGCAGCAAAAGGTAGATCAGAGCATCAAGCAGGATGTTGTTTTCAACAATCTCTCTTCACAGAACAGAAGCGCCCTCCGCCCCGATGAAGTGGGTGAACTGCCCGAGGCAAAGAAAAAGGATGAGGTGGAGGAAACGGCTGAAGAAAAAGAGCCGGCAGAGGCAGCGCCCCAGGAGCAGGAAAAACAGTCCAAATAAATTTCATCTGAAAGACATCCAGGTATTACGATGACCAGCGAAGCAATAAAAACCGATCTTAAAAATCTCACCCTTCCGGCACTGGAACTGTTTCTGCAGGGAAAGGGCAAGGAGCGTTTCCGCGCCACCCAGATCTTCAAATGGATCTATCAGCATGATGCCTCCACATTTGAGGAGATGACCAACATCTCGAAGTCTTTACGGAGTGAGTTGACTGAGATCAGCCGCATAAGCCGGCTGCAGATAGAGGCCGTGGAAAACGGCAGCGACGGCACCCGCAAGTACCTGTTCGCCCTGGAGGATGGTCATGCGGTGGAGGCAGTACTGATCCCCATAGAAGGTCGCAACACGCTCTGCATCTCGTCACAGGTGGGTTGCGCCATGGGGTGTGAGTTCTGTCTGACCGGAACCTTCAAGTTGACCCGCAATCTGACAACAGCGGAGATCGTAAACCAGATTCTGGCGGTGCGCCGGGATCTGAGGCAGAACCCGGTACAGCTCACCCAGCCCCCCACTGCCGCTACGCTCTATGACGATGATGAAGACAGTTCGCCATCCCCCCCTGATATCATTCGTAATATTGTCATGATGGGGATGGGGGAACCACTGCACAACCTGGACAATGTTATTCCGGCCATCATGATCATGATCGATGGCAACGGCCTGCAGCTCTCCAACCGCAGGGTAACGGTCTCCACAAGTGGCCTGGTTCCGGAGATGGGGCGGCTCGGCCAGGAGGTCCCCAACGTAAATCTGGCCGTGTCATTGAATGCCACCACCGATGAGTTGCGCAACAGAATTATGCCGGTTAACCGCAGATACCCGATCCGTGAACTGCTGGAGGCCTGCCGCGAGTTTCCCAAACCAGGGCGACGCAAGATTACGTTTGAATATGTCATGCTGGGGGGGATCAACGACTCGCTGGAAGATGCCAAACGCTTGCTGAAACTGGTCAGCGACATCCCCAATAAGGTCAACCTGATCCCATTCAACGAACATGAGGGGTGCGGATTCAGATCTCCGACCCAAGCCAGCATCGACGCATTCCACAAATACCTGATTGACCGCCATGTCACCGTAATCACCCGGGACAGCCGCGGTGGGGACATTTCAGCCGCCTGCGGACAACTGAAGGGGAGACTGGAAAAGAAGGAATAACGCCTGACACCGCCATTCAATTGGCTGACAACGACTGAAAACATAAACGCCTCCGCGGTCAATTAACCACGGAGGCGTTTTTATTGTTGTTATGAGCAGGTCTTGATTATTTGTTATTGCCCATCTGCGTCTCTGCGCGACGCGTCCTGTATTCAATCACCGGCTGGCTGCTAGCAGCACGAGCCGAACGGCCAACCGGCGGCTTGGAACTGTTCGTTCTGACACTACCCTGATTAACGGTATTTCTACCCTTTGGGCCGGATTTTGAAAAACGTCCGTTGCCACCGGAACTGCCGGGACGTTTTGCACCATTACTACGGGCAACCCTTCTTAGTACGGATGATGGTTCAAGCCCCTCGATACTCTGCTCGGGCAGTTTTTTACCGATAAAGCGCTCGATTCTTTCCAGATAGCTTAACTCCGATGACGATACAAATGAGATCGCCACACCGGATGCACCGGCACGACCGGTTCTGCCAATACGGTGAACATAATCCTCGGCAAAGCGCGGCAGGTCGAAATTGATAACATGACTAATGCCGTTTACATCAAGACCGCGGGCAGCAACATCGGTTGCAACCAGCAGGCGGATCTGCCCCTTCTTCATCCGTTCAATCGTCTTGTTTCTGGCAAACTGATTCATATCACCATGCAGCGGTGCCGCACGATGCCCGTTCACGGTCAGCTCACGGGCCAATTCATCGGCATCACGCTTGGTGGCGGAGAAGATGATTGCCCGGGTCAGGCTGTTATCACTGACAAGATGGGTAAGCAGCTGTTTTTTATGGCCCAGGTTGTCGGCAACATGCAAACGCTGCTCGATCAGCGCATGGGATTCAGTGCGGACAGCCAGCTCAACGCGCTCAGGCTGATCAAGCATCTTTTCTGCCAATCGCAGGACGCTGTTGGCCATTGTTGCGGTAAACATCAGCGTCTGACGCGCCTTGGGGGCAGCGGCAACAATCTTTTCCATATCTTCACTGAAACCCATATCAAGCATGCGGTCCGCCTCATCCAGCACCAGCATCTCAAGACGATCCAAGCGAACCGAACCGCGCAGGATATGGTCAAGCAGACGACCAGGGGTGGCAACGATGATATCAACCGGCGCAGAGAGGAGACGCATCTGTTCACGGTAGGGCATTCCGCCAAGGATTGAACCACAACGAACCTTACTGCCGCGACCATAGGTGATTGCTGCATCCATGACCTGACCGGCCAGCTCACGGGTCGGTGTCAGAACAAGAACACGAGGACCCTTGCCAGGCACTTGCGACGGAACGGACAGGCGCTGCAGTGCCGGAAGTATAAAGGCGGCTGTCTTGCCGGTTCCGGTCTGCGCGGTGGCAATCAGGTCCCTGCCGGACATAACCTTGGGAATCGATTGTGCCTGAATCGGGGTTGGGGCGGTATAACCACAGGCCAGAATTGCCTTCAAAATGGCCGGGCTAAAATTAAACTCTTCAAATGTCATACTCATACGTTTTCCTTTGCTGACTGGTGTCAGGATGAAGGCGCACGCGAGCCGCTGGACCAAGCAAGATGGTCCATTAACCATAACGGCAGAAGCGCGTGTGCAGGCTGTGCAAAACCGCAAATATTCCCAATCAATAAGGAATACGGTTTAAATCTTCGCCTGCCAAACGTACTTGCATGTTCAATTAAACGGGATTGAAAATGAGATCGGTAAGCGATGATAATTAGATATGCGACGGACACCTTCGCGTCGCATCGTGTGACAGACCAACCAACAACATAGCTATTTTAAATATTTTAAGCAATCTATTTTTTCAAGCATGCTAAAAAAGCCTTGCAAATCAATTGCCAATGCGGTCGCCAGACAAATTAAGAGTTGAAATTTCAATAACAAAGCCTTAAAGTCCGCCTGTCTGATTTTAATTATCAGTCCGTGAATCAAAGATGACATCCTGATGCTCAACCACTTATTAAAATCGAAGGAAATCAATCATGAGTATTGCAACCATTGGCGTTATCGGCGGCAGCGGCCTCTACGAGATGGAGGGACTCGAAGATATCTCCCGCATACGAATCACAACCCCTTTCGGCGATCCATCCGATGAATATATCACCGGCCAGCTGAACGGCGTCAAAATGGTCTTTCTGCCACGCCACGGCATTGGCCACAGACTGCTCCCGTCAGAGGTCAACTATCGCGCAAACATCTACGGCATGAAACAGCTGGGCGTTGAGCAGATCATATCGGTCTCTGCCGTCGGCAGCCTCAGGGAAGAGATCGCCCCCGGCCATATTGTCATACCAAACCAGTTCATTGACCGCACAAAAGGAATTCGCAAGGACACATTCATGGGGGATGGCATCGTTGCCCACGTCGGCTTTGCCGATCCGGTATGCAGCCAACTATCCGACCTGCTTGCCCAGGCAGGAGCGAAGGCGGGCGCAACCGTACACAAGGACGGCACATACATCTGCATGGAGGGGCCAGCCTTCTCGACCCGGGCAGAATCCTTCATGTACCGCGAGCTCGGCGGCGACATCATCGGCATGACAAACCTGACCGAGGCCAAACTTGCCCGTGAGGCTGAGATCTGCTACGGCATCATCGCCCTTTCAACGGATTACGACTGCTGGCATGAAACCCATGACGACGTTACGGTTGAAGCCATCATCGCCATCATTCACCAGAACGTGGCCATGGCAAAAAACATCATCCGTCATGCAGTGACAGAGATAAAATCAGAACGAGCCTGTCCATGCCAATCAGCCATGCAATACGCTGTTATCACCGACAGGGCGGCCATCCCGGCCGAGTGCAGGGAAAAACTTCACTTGATCATCGGCAAATACGTTTAATAAAAACCAACTCAAGGAGACTATATAATGAGCATCGCTGTTGTCGGAACCGTTGCCTTTGATACCATCGAAACCCCTTTCGGCAGAGGAGAAAATGTACTTGGTGGCTCAGCAACCTATTTCTCCACCTCGGCCAGCTTCTTTACCGACGTCTCCCTGGTTGCCGTTGTCGGCGAGGATTTCCCCGAGGAGCATATTGATTTCCTCAAATCCAGATCAATCGACACCTGCGGATTGCAGCGTCTGCCTGGCAAGACGTTCCACTGGACCGGCAGCTATGGCTATGACCTCAACGAGGCCAAGACACTGGACACCCAGCTCAATGTACTGACCGAATTCCGTCCCGACCTGCCCGAATCATGCCGCAACGCCGAATACCTGTTCCTGGCCAACATTGATCCAGACCTGCAGATGGACGTACTCAACCAGGTTCGGGCACCAAAACTGGTCGCATGCGATACAATGAATTTCTGGATTTCCTCAAAGCCGGAGGCATTGAAACGAGTCCTCGAAAAGGTTGACATTGTCATCATCAACGAGGGCGAGGCCAGGCAGTTCACCGATGAACCGAATCTTGTCAAGGCCGCCCGCAAGATCATTAACCTCGGGTGCAAGCGCCTGGTCATCAAACGTGGAGAATACGGAGTGCTGATGTTTACCGCGAATTCGGTCTTTGCCGCCCCAGCCTATCCGCTCGAAGAGGTTTTCGACCCGACCGGCGCCGGCGACACCTTTGCCGGCGGATTCATGGGCTACATTGCTAACACCGGTGACACAAGCGAAGAGGGGCTGCGCCAGGCGATCATATTCGGCAGTGTCATGGCATCCTTCAATGTGGAGGACTTCAGCCTCGAGCGGATGAAACGCCTTGACTACAAAGAGATCGAGGCCCGCTACAAAAGCTTCAAGGCACTCACAAATTTCCGGGATATAGCCTCACTGTAATGAGCAGGCAGACTGTTTGGCGCGACAAACCGGGCTTTTATTGACAACCGCTAACAGATTTGTTAGCGTTCATCGAAATATATTCCAGACAGATCGGCATGTTATGAAAATACGATTGCCTCATCTCATTTACACAGCGCTGTTTTTTACCATAACAGGTTGTGCCGGTGGCCAGCAAAAACATCCGACAGCCTACCATTACCAGATGGGGCTCTCCTTTCTTGGTGAGCGCAACTATACCGGCGCCCTGATCGAGCTTACAGAAGCGGCCAGACTTGATCCGGAAAACCCGGACATACTCTACAATCTGGGCATGGCCTACATGGGCAAGAATCGTCCGGATCTCGCCGAACAGCCGCTTCTCAAAACCATCGAGATAAAACCTAATAACTCAAGCGCACGCAATGACCTGGGTGTTGCCTATCTTGATCTGAAGAAATGGGACAAGGCGATTATTCAGTTTAAAATCGTCAAGAACGATATCTTCTTCGAACATAATGAAAGTGCTTCCATCAACCTTGCCCTGGCCTATCTGGGCAAAGGTGAAAACCAGCTTGCAATGGACGAACTTCATTACGTATTAAGAGCAAATTCGCGCAGAATTGAGGCACGGTTATCACTTGGCCGGGTCTATTTTGCCATGGGCAAAACCGAACAGGCTATCAACGAATACAAAAGGGCACTTGAAATTTATCAGGATTATGGGGACGCCCACTTCCACCTCGGAATAGCTTACCTCAAACAACAACAGATTGATGCGGCCAGGACAGAATTTAACGAAGTCATCCGCATCAAGCCAAACTCCGAAAGCGGGCGCGCCGCCCAGGGTTATCTTGAACTGCTCAAATAGCCGAGGTCTACTTGTCTGAAGCCGAAATTAACAACGACGATTCCACCCTCAACTCTCCTGGCCTGATACTCAAATATTGCCGGGAAGATCAGGGGATGTCACTTAACGAAGCTGCCGACGCAACCAGAATCGGCGTCGACTACCTGACTGCGCTGGAAAACGATCAGGTCGACTCTTTTCCCAACCCGGCCTACATGAGGGGTTTTCTACGCACATATTCAACCCATCTCGGCCTTAATCCGGACGAGATGCTCAACCGTTACGAAACAATCAGCAAAACAACTCCGGAACAGGATCCAGAGACATCAGCAGACATCCCAAACAAGGAAAGATTCTACAAGAACAGACTGTTCTCACTGGAAAAGCTGTGGCTGCCCGGCCTTCTGCTGTTGATGCTGCTGATTACCGTCAGCTTCATACGCCGCTCTCAAACACCACCACCGAAGACAGCTCCAGCGCCCCAACAGGCCGCAACTCCGGCTGTTGCAATACAAGCACCACTATCCAGCTCAAAACAGTTGCAGGCTGAACAAAAACAGGCCATCAAAGAGGAATCGGAAAAGGATGATACGGAAGAAGAAACACCGCCACGTCAGCCCCCCGTTAAGCCAGTTACAGATGAAACAGCAAAGGGTTTTATTGCCCGCCTGAAGGTAACCCACGGTGGAACGCTTGAGGTAACCATTGATGGCGACACAGTTCAGGAATATACACTTGCCAACGGCGACAGCTTTGAATGGAAGGCCACCAAAAATATTTCCATGGTCTTTTCAGAGGGCGGAGGCGGTGGCATCGAGATGAACGGCAAACCATACAAAAGCGTTATTTCAACGGATAAGCCGGTCTCCATCAAAATCGATAATAGCGCCGCAAGACAATAAACAGCTGCCACTTCTAACTGGATTTCCAAAGAATTCCTTATAACAGACGTTCTGTAATTCATCTGAAAACCTGGCACAGGCAGATAACCGTAAACAACGAAGATTAACTAGTCGCCTTGACAGTCTATTGCTCCATGCTAGACTAATATTAAAGTCAAGTCGATGGAGTGTGTGGTGACTGAGAAGCTGAAACGGATATTAATTGTGGATGACGAGGAAAATGCAAGGATTGCACTTTCCAAGATCCTAACGCGCGATGGCTACCATGTGGTTGTAGCCGGGAATGGTCAGGAGGCACTTACCTATCTGCAAGGCAATGACGTGGAGCTGATCATTACCGATATTAATATGCCTGAAATGAACGGAATGACCTTTCTGCGGGAATTGAACAAAACCAAACCAAACAGCAATGTCATCATGATCACCGCATATGGCGAGGTGGAATCATACATCGAGGCAATGAACCTGGGTGTTTTTGAATATATAAACAAACCGGTCAAAATCGATGAACTCCGCAAGATACTAATCAAGGCTTTTTCCAACATACATGGCGCACAAGCATAGGAGCCGGACATGAAACCATTCGACAAGATATTGGTGCCAGTTGATTTTTCGGACAATTCGGATTATGCCTTTAACTACGCACTCTCCATAGCAAAACAGTTCGATTCTGAACTTGTCGTAATGCATGTTATCAACGAACCAGTAGATCTGCGCGGCTTTTATGTTCCCCACATCTCGTTCGAACAGATTGAGAAAGAAATCGAAAACGGGGCGGAGACAATGATGAAAGAGTTCTGCCAAAACAAGCTTGGTGAATACAGTAAATTCCAATCTGTTATTATTACCGGCATACCATATGAAGAGATTATCCGAAAATCCGAGGAAATCAACGCAACATTGATTATCATCGGTACACATGGCCGTACCGGGTTGGATCACATCATCTTTGGCAGCACTGCTGAACGTGTCGTCAGAGGTGCTGCCTGCCCTGTCCTGTCCGTACGACTGCCGGCAGCTTAAACTGGCATATTCCAATTCCTGCACAGAACAACGAATGAACAACAATCCTTCCCCCAACATAAAAGCCACGATTGTAATTATCGATGACGACGCACAGATCCTTGCCCTCACGACCGAGATCTTTTCAGAGAACGGTTATCGCGTTCTAGGAGCCTCTTCCGCTGAAAAGGGAATAGAGATTATTCAAAAGAATTCACCGGAACTTGCCCTGTTTGACTACATCATGCCAGGCATGGATGGACTAACAGCCGTCCGCCTGATCAGACACCGCTTTCCAGGCACCTATGCATCCATCTTTACTGCCCATGGCAGTGAAGAGATCGCTGTCGAACTGATGAAGGCCGGAGCCTCCGAATATATCCTCAAGCCGTTTGACGCAGACAACCTGATTAGCAGAATGGATAATGTTTTGCAGATCAGGGAGGTCGAGCTGACCAAGATGGCCCTGAAACAAGAACATGAACGTTTGATGCAGCAGATCGACCTTTGCAATATCGAGCTGAAGCAGTTGATCAATGAAAAAAACAATTCACTGCAGCAGGCGCACACCAGAATTGAACAGTCCGAAAAACTGGCTGAACTGGGATATCTTTCCGCAGGCATGGCCCATGAAATCCGCAACCCGCTCAACTCCATCTCGCTCTTCTCGCAACTTCTCCTGCAAGGAACAACCGATCCGGAACAACTTCTCTATATCAACAAGATTGTGAAGGAAGTCGACCGGATTGATGTCACCATCCGCAAGATGCGAGATTCAGCGAACAAGTCTCACAGAATTTTTTCCAGGGTTTCCCTGAATAATACAATCGATACAGTTATTGATATCTTCGCACCACAGATTGAACTAAATAACATTAGCGTACAACGACCGGACAAGAATATTGAATTGGCTATCAAGGCCGATCCAGCAGGCGTTGAGCAGGTTTTCATCAATCTCTTCCTGAATGCCATCGACGAAATGCATCAGGGCGGCAAATTGACCATCACTAGCGAAATTGGCCAGGAGTCAATTGTCATCAGAGTCCGTGACAGCGGTTCCGACATACCGGATAAGGTGCTGCCAAGGATATTCGAACCATTCTTCACCACCAAGACACGCGGAACAGGCATGGGCTTATCGATTGCCAAAAGAATTCTCCGCTCATTTGGCGGGGATATTCAGGTTGAAACAACCTCTCCGCAAGGCACCACATTCAAGCTAGTATTTATGGCCTGGGATGAAAACGCATAAGAGTCGATTCCACTGTTTTCCCTCTGACATTCAATATCGGCATGACATGCCTGCATTACACTTTCATTTTTTTACAAAAATGATGTACAGTATCGTCAATTAATCTTGAAGGTGCGTTATGACTGAATCACGTGAAAAAATACTGGTAATTGACGATGACCCGTTTTTTGTCAAAATACTTTCCGATGCATTTACAGAATACGGTTTCACCGTTTTTACCGCCAACGACGGCATTGAGGGCGTAAAAATCTTCCTCGACCAGACACCAGATGTGATTTTATCCGACCTTGTCATGCCGCGAATGGGGGGGGTTTCAACCTGCATGGAGATCAGTCGTCTGGCCGGCGACTCAAATCCAATTGTTGCCCTCTTGACATCCATGTTCCAGGAAACACCTCACGAACACGAAACCCCGGAAATGGGTGCAAAGATCCACATTCCGAAATCAACCAAACCAATTGATATTGTCATCCTTATCGAACAACTCCTGGAACGCAGAAAGCACCTTTCGAGCTGAATCATGCCTTTTACCCTCCGCAATCTCTCCCTGTCCCCTCAGGATGGAGAGCATCTGCTTCATCAATACGTTGCTGAAACAATCGGACTAAGACCAGATGACCTGTTGGACTTTCAGATCACCCGCAAGGGAATTGACGCCAGAAAAAAGGCAAATATAAAAGTTGTTTATACAATCTCCTTCTCACTGGCCAATGAAGAGCCCCTTCGCGCTCAACTGACAAATAATCCGGCCCTTGCCGATCTTGCCTGGCATCCAGCCCCGTTGCTGACGACGTTTACACCCCGAAAATGCGATGAACGAATCATTATCGCCGGCAGTGGCCCGGCGGGGCTTTTTACGGCCCTTCGTCTTGCGGAATATGGTTTGACGGCAACCATAATCGAAAGAGGACAACCAGTAGAGCAGCGTGCCGTCGATGTTGACCGGTTCTGGAACCATGGCATCCTGAACCCGGAGAGCAATGTCCAGTTTGGTGAGGGGGGTGCGGGTACTTTCTCGGACGGAAAGCTGACCAGCCGTTCCAAGGATCCGCTGACACCATGGATCCTGAAACGTCTGGTTGATTTCGGGGGACCACCGGAGATCCGCTATCTTGCCAAAGCACATATCGGCACCGACCGCCTGCGGATGGTTGTCAGATCAATCCGCAAGCACCTGATTGATTCCGGCTTCAATGTCCGCTTTGCAAGCTGTCTGACCGGCATGGAAACCCGCAATGGCAGGATTGCCACCATTACCGTAAACGATTCAGAAGAGATCCCGTGTGACAGGCTGATACTGGCCACCGGCCACAGTGCCCGTGACACTTACGAATTGATGGAGCGTTGCGGCGTTCAGCTCACAAGAAAGGCCTTTGCCATGGGGCTACGCGTCGAACACCCCCAGGAGCTGATCAACAGCATCCAGTATGGCAGCAAGGCGCATCCAGCTCTTCCCGTAGCCGATTATGCCGTGGCCTGGAACAACAGTAGCACCGGTCGCAGCGCCTATTCATTCTGCATGTGTCCTGGGGGCGTTGTCATTGCCGGGGCATCCGAGGATGGCGGTGTCGTCACCAATGGCATGAGCAGCCAACGACGTAATTCTCCCTTCGCCAACAGCGCCCTGGTCGTGAATATCAGGGAGGATGATTTCGGTGGTTCAGGCCCCCTTGCCGGAGTGGAGTTTCAGAGGAGATGGGAACGGATCGCCTATACAGCTGGCGGGGGTGGTTATCTTGCACCGGCCCAAAACCTGCTCGACTTCCTGCGCATGCCTGGCAAGAAAAAGGCCAGCGCCAGCTATCGCCCCGGCATAACCGAGTCAGACCTTGATCAGGTGCTGCCTGATTATGTTTCCCAAACAATTCGCGAGGGGATCCTGGATTTCAACCGGCGCCTGCGTGGATTCATCACCGCTGACGCAACGTTGATTGGCATTGAATCACGCACATCTGCCCCACTACGAATCCTTCGTAATCAGCAGTACGAATCCCCTACCCTTTCCGGCCTCTACCCTGCCGGTGAGGGTGCTGGTTATGCCGGCGGAATCATGAGTTCGGCAATTGACGGTGTCAAAATTGCCGATGTCATTGCCGCGCAGCTCGACCAATGCTGATCATCCGGCTTTCACCACTGGAGTGCACTATTACGAACGCGAAGAAAGCAACAAAACATTTATGAATCTGTATTCAAGGAGTTTTTATGTCCAAACAGCTCGTCAGCGACATCAAGGATCGGGACCAGGTTAAAGCGGTATTTCTGGTCAAGGACAAGATCCTGGCCATGGCCAAAAACGGCAAACCATACATGAATCTTCGCTTTATGGACAAGAGCGGCGAGATTGAAGGGAAAATCTGGGACAACACCGAAACCCTCGATGTTCTTTTCGGCAAAGATGATTTTGTAGAAATACGGGGCAAGGCATCTGTCTACCTGGGCAAGATGCAGGTGGTTGTTGCCGAGATCAACCGCGTGCCTGATGAGCAGATCAACCTGGCTGATTTTCTACCCGAATCACCACGGGGACTCGTCGAAATGCGCCAGGAGTTTCTGGATACGGTCAACGCCCTCACCAATCAGCACCTGAAGGAATTGATGCAGGCATTCATGGCTGACGACGCCTTTATGGATATGTACTGCAAGGCGCCGGCAGCCAAGGGTATGCACCATGTTTATCTTGGTGGTCTGCTGGAGCACTCCCTGGCCCTGGTCAGGCTTGTTAAGAGGATTGTGCCGCTCTATGATGGCATCAATGAGGAATTACTTATTGTCGGCGCCCTGCTCCACGATGTTGGCAAGATCCATGAAATGAGCTATAGCCGCTCCTTTGACTACACCGATGCCGGAAAACTGCTTGGACATATCACAATCGGTGTTGAGCTCCTCGATGATCGTATCCGTAGCATCAACAACTTCCCAGTGGAACTGACCATTCTGCTCAAACATATGCTGCTGTCACACCATGGCCAGTATGAATACGGTTCCCCCAAACGCCCCAAAACCATCGAGGCAACAATCCTGAACTATCTGGACGATATGGATTCAAAGATCAACGGCATCCGTGCCCATATCAACAAGGAACATGCCAACAGCTCGCGATGGACATCACACCACAGACTTTACGACAGATATTTTTTCAAGGGAAATGGGATTAACGAAGAAGAAACAGAGCAAACTGATTTTGAAGAGGGGTGCCTGCCGGAGGAACCGCGTGTAACCATTCCCAATCCTGAACCGCGCAACAGACCGGGTAATTTCAGCAATCAACCCCTGCAGTCGCTCAAAAACCTGAACCTGTTTTAGAATAAATCAGGAATTTATAATTACAATTTCAAATCAAGGATTAAACCAAGATGGCGAGGATTGAGGCTGCAAAGACTTACAATCTGTACGTTGAAGAACCGAAGACGAGCCAACGACTTGTGCAGAGCAGCGTCAAAGCAAGGTAGCGCTTTGGTCTGGAATTGCTATAGCAGTAAAACGAATGCCCTTGCAGGTTAACCCGCAAGGGCATTCATCATAAATATTCAGTTGAAAAACTATTTTGCAGTACAGCTGAAGTTAGCTGTGATACGGCGATTTTTTGCCTTTCCAGCTTTGGTCTTGTTGCTGGCAATCGGCTTGGTCGGGCCATAACCCTTTGCACTGACCCGCTCAGGTGCAACACCAAGCTTCTTGACCAGATAATCACGCACGCTATCGGCCCTGCGCTGTGACAGTTTCATATTGGCAGCCTTGGATCCGACACTGTCTGTATGTCCCTCAATAACACCCTTTGCATCCGGATATGCAGCAAGGAAATCAGCAACCTTTTTAAGCTCGCCATAATATGCCGGTTTGATCTTCGACTTGTTCGTATCAAAGACAATATGCAGTACAGTAGGGCTGCAAAGTGCGGCAGCTGCTTTTGGCTGGACGGCCTCAACAACAGGGGCTGGCACGGTAACAGCCAGGGCAGCCTCACTGGCAGCAGTTCCGCCTTCGCCGGTGCAGGAAAGTGCATAGGTTGTATTCTCAGCAGGAGAAACCGTTGTTGTACCCTGTGTCGCAACAGCGCCTACGGTTGGTTGAATCTCGCATTTGGAGGCATTCTGGGATGTCCAGTTTAATGCGGCTGAATTCCCCTTGACAATTGTAGCAGGTGAAACGGAAATAGCAGCCGTAGGTGCTGCCGGAGGCGCAACCGGTGCAGGCGGTTCAACCGGTTTTGCTGCGGGTGTAACCCCACCGAATGGTATGTAAAGTCCAGCCACATACTCTATCGCATGCTTGGTCCCTTTATAAGTATAGATGAGGTGACGAACATCGCCACGCAAGGCAATGCTGTCATTCAGGAAATATTTGGCACCAACGCCGTAATCATATACAGCCTTTACCTTACTGGTTTCGCCGACCGGCACTGCACCCTTGATATTGCCACCGGCAAAGCCGGCAGCCAGATAAGGGACAAAGTTATTATCCGGCATGAAATGATAGAGCAGCTCACCGCCATATCGGTAGAAATCCACCTTACGGCTACTGTTTGTCGGCTCTGTGCTGGAATAGTCAAAAAGTGCCTCAATGCCAATCGCCTTGGTAAAGTTATAACCAGCGCGGAGACCATACAGCGGAGCAGTATCCAGATGCTGCTTGCCATCAAATGATATACCGCCAATCACCGGCGAAACAGAGAAACTACCCTGCTTATTTCCGGCTGAAGCGACCGTTGCTATTGCCAGTAACGAACCTGCTGCGAATAATGTAAATGCCCTTTTCACGTTTTGTTCCCTCCTTTTGCATTTTGTCGGTTGACAATACCCCTACTTTGGTAACATTACAAGCAAAAAGACTAAACAAGTCCGGTTACTTGCGGGGTGTGTTTATAAATATAGCACCATTGTTTTCAGATGCAACCCGCTTGCTTTTTTTTGTATTGATGAATTACACTTCACAGAGTTTTGAAAAACGTTATGAGTAAGGCCGGATGCAAGGCGCACAGAACGGAGCAGCCGAGGCATAACAGGTCGTTAGCCGAGGTTGCAAGTACCGCGCAACGCCGCAGGCGGCTCTCCGCAGTAGTTTTTCAAAGCCCTGTTCAACCCACGTTCCGGCAAACAACAAGGAGAAGATCAATGATAAATTCCTATTTCAGGGCGCGCAGAATCCGCAACAGTGAAAATTTCAGAAGAATGATCAGGGAAACAACTTTGACAGTCAACGACCTGGTTTATCCGATGTTTTCAGCCTTCGGAAACGGCATCAGGAAAGAGGTCTCCTCCATGCCCGGCATATACCAGCAATCAATCGAAAATATCGTTACGGAGGCAAAAGAGGTTTTTGAGCTTGGCATACCGGCCGTACTGCTGTTCGGCATTCCTGAATCCAAGGATTCCATCGGTAGTGACGCCTACTCCGACAACGGCATCATCCAGAATACCATTCGCGCACTAAAAAAAGAATTACCCGGATTATCCGTCATCACCGACGTGTGCCTGTGTGAATATACCGATCATGGGCACTGCGGTCTGATAGTTGATAGTGATGTAGATAATGATTCGACGCTTGAACTACTGGCAAAGGAGTCCGTATCACACGCCAGGGCCGGCGCAGATATGATCGCACCTTCGGATATGATGGATGGGCGGGTAGCCGCCATACGCACTGCATTGGATAAAAACGGTTTCAGCGGGATTCCCCTGATGAGTTATGCGGTAAAATATGCCTCCGGCTATTATGGTCCTTTCCGCGAGGCGGCTGATTCAGCACCGCAATTCGGAGACCGCCGTTCCTACCAGATGGACCCGGCTAACCGTCTGGAGGCGTTGCGTGAAGCTGCGGCGGACATCGCAGAAGGGGCAGATATCATCATGGTCAAGCCGGGACTCCCTTACCTGGACATCCTCCGTGACCTGCGCAATGAATTCAACCTGCCCCTGGCGGTCTACAACGTATCTGGCGAATACAGCATGATCAAGGCAGCCGCCGCAAATGGCTGGATCGATGAAAAAAGGGTCGTAATGGAAACCCTGCTCGGCTTCAAAAGGGCCGGAGCAGATTTTATCATCACCTATCACGCCAAGGATGCCGCACGCTGGCTGAAAGATCAATAGTCAGAACTACTCCCCGGCCATTTCTTTTTTACGCTGTTGAATCGTGTTAACGGTCTTGCTCTTGGGCAGCAGACTCTCCGGAGTTCTGACAGCCGTGCCAGCCGGCTTGGCAGGTGCCGGAGCGACATTTGAAACCGGAGCCGGCTTGTCTGGCTTCTGCACTGTTGCTGCTGCAGCTGGTTTGGCGGCCGCTATTTTTTTGCGGACAACCCTCTTTTTCTTATGTTTACGGGCCTTCGGAAATGTCTTTTTCAGATCAACTTCCGATGGTGCAAAAGAGGTCAACGTATCGCGATTTGCCAGCACATTAATCCTGCCGTCGCCCTTCCAGACCCTCTTGGCCTCGATTACCCCGCCATCCTTGAGATAAAGCTTGGCTGCAAACGCCGGCGTTGCCAAAACAGTTGCCATCAATGCTGCGCAGAATATCCGTTTCATTCATTCCTCCCGCTCTATTTTATTCCCCAACCATTCTCAATGGTGTGGACTACTCTCCAGGTAACGTGGCAGACCGCCGCGAACCTCTACAACCGGTGCCCCCTCAAGCTCATCAAGGGTACCGTCATCTTCACCAAAATCCGCTTCTCCGGCCGCCCACTCATACAGCTTCTGGGAATCCAGCAAAACCGGATTTTCAGGCGTTCCGAAGACACGCTTCTGCATCTCTTCATCATACAAACCGATACAGCCATGAGAAGCCGGACGCCCGGGAAGATCACGGGCATGCAACCAATATGATACATTATCCTCGCCAATATGAAAGCGAAGCGCATTATCCATCGGGTACTGTTCCTCATCACCAGCTGTCTTGTACAAGGATGAGGTGTGCGTTAAATGCCGGGCATCAATATGAAAGAGACCAACCGGCGTCTCAGTGCCAGCCTTGCCCGTGGCGGCCGGGAAGGAGAAAACCAGTCGGCCATGTTCATAGGCCCCCAGCCACTGTTCAGTCATATCCACCAGAATGTATTTTTCATGTCGACGAGCCGGGTCATAAAAGGATGGCATCGGCGTATATCCACGAATAGCGGCCAGATTATCCGGCACCTTGATCGTCATCCCGGGATAGACATGCCGACGGTCAATACGATTAAAACGAGCAACCCAGACCCAATCATTACCGAACAGATTTTCAAGCGTTTCACCAGGGTTGACAAAATGACCATGCCAACGAATTGACTTGAGGCTGGGATATTCCACCCGCGTCAGGTCTTCCCGGTCCTTGTCAACCGGCGAGGCATGCGGCTCGGAAATCACCGACGGTGTCCGCATAACACTTAAACCAACAAACAGGCATGTAAACAGAGCTACAAGCACAATCCTGTGCGAAGAACGCATCCGACTAAAACCCATTTTCAATCCCCTGAAACAGTTACTTCTTTGCCCATTTCTTATCCATCAACGCTATGATGCCGGTTGTAACGTCCCTGGCATCCACACCGGCAGCTGAATACAAAACATCCCGGCGTATAAAAACAAGTTCAAGACCATTTTCCTTGCCATAAAGGGCAGCAGACTGCTCAATAGATGCATAGAGAGACTTGCTCAACCCCTCCTGGAAATTTTGCAAATCCCCTTCAGCCTTCATACCAAAGCGCTGGAAATCCTCCACCTTCTTCTGAAACTCTTTCGCCTTGGCCTCACGCTGCTGTGGTGTCAGAGACGGCATGCGTGACTCAAGGTTCGCCTTAAGCCGTTCAATCTGCTTCCGCTTTGCCAGCACCTGTCCCTTCAATTTTTCCTGACGCGCCTTTGCCTGGGCCGCCGATGCCTTTCCAAGGGCGGACTCCTTACTGATCTTTGCCATATCAACATAACCGTACTGTGTTCTGGATTGTTCCTTGAGCGGCCCCAATGATTTAACAGCTGGCGGGGCAGGCGTCTTTTCAGCAACCGGTACAGGCAGAACAGGTAGAGACGGCGTCTGCTGCTGAGACTGGGCAGGTATTACAGCGGCAGCAGGCACCGGAGCGGATTCCGCAGCAAACGCAAGTGATGGAACGGCAGCCAGCAACAACAAAACAGCACTCTTTTTAAGATAACCAGACATGAACACCCCTCGCTCGAATTGTTCTCACATGAATAAATCATGTACAAAATCAATATAATGGCCCTTTTATCCTAAAATGACAAACTTTTTTTGCATACCCCGAATTCCAGCCAGCCATACCACAACCGATCAACCCGAACAAAAACAGCTTGACTTTTTAAATGGGTTTTTTCTATGCTGATTAAAACTTAAAGGCATTGAAGAGGAGTATTAGTCGCATTCAGCTTTCCAGAGAGCCGGTGGTCGCTGCAAACCGGTAGGCTGAACCGATGAACTCGCCTCCGAGCCGTTCCGGTGAACAACCATTAATAGCCGGAGCCGTTCTCCCGCGTCATGGGTGCAAGAGGTCTGTCATCTTAAAATGACGGACAAATTAGGGTGGTACCGCGAAAGCTCAAGAGCCTTCGCCCCTGTTTGGGGCGTGGGCTTTTTTATTTCTGCCACATGGACAGCCACCACAAAGATGGTAGTCTTACCAAATCCGGCAGAATCAAAGAAAGGAGTTGTATTATGGCAACAGAACAGAGTGCAGATAAGGATATCGTCAGGATTTTCGACACAACCCTGAGAGACGGCGAACAGTCTCCCGGCAACAGCATGAATATAGAAGAAAAGATCCGCCTGGCCAAACAGCTCCAAAAACTTAATGTTGATATCATTGAGGCCGGATTTCCAATCGCCTCTGAAGGTGATTTTGAGGCGGTCAGGCGCATTGCCTTGTCAATCAAGGGGCCACAGATTGCCGGACTCAGCCGGGCAAGTGACAAGGATGTCGACCGCGCCTGGGAGGCGCTACAGCCGGCCGGCGAAAGGGCCCGGATCCACACCTTCATCGCAACATCCGATATCCATATGAAATACAAACTGCAGATGGAACCGGCCAAGGTGCTTGCCGCCGCCGTCAAGGCAGTTAAACGGGCCGCCGCCTATACACCCAATGTGGAATTTTCATGCGAAGATGCCACGCGGACCCGCCTCCCCTTTCTGGCCGAGGTAGTCGAAGCAGCCATTGAGGCGGGCGCAACCACCGTCAACATCCCGGACACCGTTGGCTACACAATACCCTTTGAGTATTTCAATATTATCAAATACCTCAAGGACAACGTCGCTAACATCGAAAAGGCAATCATCTCTGTCCACTGCCACAACGACCTGGGACTGGCCGTTGCCAACTCCATTGCCGCTATCCAGGCTGGCGCCCGTCAGGTCGAATGTACGGTCAACGGCATCGGTGAGCGGGCCGGAAACTGCTCGCTGGAAGAACTGGTCATGGCCTTGCGCACACGCCACGACATACTTCCCTACAGAACCGGAATCGACACAACCCAGATCACCCCGACCAGCCGGCTGCTGTCCAACACAACCGGCATCATGGTGCAGCCAAACAAGGCCATCGTCGGCGCAAACGCCTTTGCCCACGAATCGGGCATTCACCAGCACGGTATGCTTCAGGAAAGCTCAACCTACGAGATCATGACCCCGGAATCAATCGGCCTTGCCGAGGGAACACTCGTACTTGGCAAACACTCAGGCCGCCACGCCTTCAAGAAACGTCTGATCGAGCTTGGACATGAACTGAATGACGAACTGCTCGGCAAGGCATTCGACCGTTTCAAGGCACTGGCTGACCTGAAAAAAGAGGTTTTCGACGAAGATCTAGATGCTATCGTGGCTGACGAATCCCGAGATGAAGAAAAATACAAACTGAACCACATTACCGTCACATGTGGCTCCTTTGCAGTTGCCACGGCCACTGTTCAGTTGGAGATCGACGGTCAACCGGTACGTACTGCCGAACTCGGCGACGGCCCGGTTGATGCAACCCTCAAGGCGATCAAGAAGCTGACCAAATCAAATGCCAAGCTTACCCAATACAACGTTGGTTCAATCACCGGCGGTACCGATGCACAGGGTGAAGTCACCATGCGCGTTACCGAAGGGGATCATTCCGTTATCGGCAAAGGTTCATCCACCGATATCATTGAGGCATCGGCCAAGGCTTATATTCATGCCCTCAACCGGCTGACCTGCCGCCTGAAAAGATTCAATCAGGGCATCTGATCCATCTGCAAAATGCCGCACCCATGGAAAACAATTCCGGGTGCGGCATAACACCCTGCCAAACTAGACAATCCTGACCGTCTTATACAGAAAATTCTTGAATTTGAACAACATCCGCTGGCCATCCGGCTGATTTTCCACTGAATCAACCGCCTTCAGGTAACGGGCCACGGCCGGCATGGTCTTGCCAGCCACACCACGGGCCTTTTCAATAACCAGCCGCACCGTCTCCCGCGAGATGTCATTGCGTGAAAACGGCTCATAGATATCACTCCAGAAATTGCCCCCCGCTTCAATCTTTTTGATGATCGTAGCGGCCAACTGTTCGTCCAGCTCCCTGGCGCCAGGCCGCCCTTGCAAAAGCTCAACCGCACTGGCACCGGCAATCGCCTTTCTGATTGCCTCACCGTCAATCACATCCCGGCTGCGGAAGAACAGTGCCCGGAGCAGAATACTGCGCAGCTCGCGAATATTGCCCTGATAATGATGGCGGATCAGCTCCTGCTTTGCATCCCCAGAAAGCTCCGGCGGCGTATCGGGACGATCATTCTCGCCACGATAGGTTCGGTACAATTTACCCAGAAAATGCACCGACAGGTCAGAGATATCCTCACGCCGTTCATTCAGGGAGGGGAGCCGTATCGACAACTCCGACAGACGGTGAAAGAGATCCTCGCGAAAGTTTCCACGGGCAATTTCTTCCGGAAGATTACGGTTTGTGGCGGCAACAAGCAGCACACGGCTGAAGCGCTCCGTATTTTCGCCCAGCCGGACAAAACCGCCATTATCGAGAAAGCGGAGCAGCTGAACCTGCGTCTTTGGATCCGCATCGCCAATCTCATCCAGAAAGACAATTCCACCCATCGTCTCTTCAAGAATACCACGCCGGTCACTGTAGGCGCCTGTAAAGGCACCCTTTTTATGGCCAAACAGCTCGGAATAGGTCAACTCACCGGAATACGAGGCAATATTGGTTTTCTTAACCGGCAGCTCGCTTCCGTTTGAAATCCGGCTACGATAAAAACTGTTCAGCTTGTTGTAAAGATTGTTGAAGAAAAACTCCTTGCCCGAGCCGGTCGGTCCGGTCACTAAAATTGATGGAAGCCCGATCGTCGCCTCGTGCAGAATATTCTGGCTCCAGAAGGTAATCCGGTTAAAGAGCGGCCTGGAAACCGTATTGATAAAATCGACCACCGCCTGCGATGTCGGACTGTTGCCGATCATATTGCCAAGCCGGTAGGATGAAATATGCGGATCCTTGTAGTCCACATCCGTCGCCAGACGATTAACCTCGCTCTGCAGCCCCTCAATCCGCTGTAGATCGGATATATGCCGTGCCGTCAGGCTGCCGATAATCTGCAGGATCCGGCGGTGCTCTTCGCGAAAATACTCATCGTGCCTTGAATTAAGACAGATCACGGCAATCACATCGTCGTCACAAACGATCGGTACCGCAATCTCGCTCTTCAGCAGGTCACTCATCGAACGATGGAATCCGCCGGTCTGCTGCTCCTGATCAACCCGCCCTACGATCTTGGGCTGTTTCGTAAAGGCCACATAACCGGTCAGGCTGCGCTCCTCCGGCCGGAGTTCCATACCGCCAACCGGAAAGACCGGGATATTCCGCTTCAGCCACTCCTTGTTCTTGGCGCCGACAATATTGCCCCCTTCGTCCTCCACCACCAGCCAGCGCCTGCCATCACGCTCCGTCACCAGGGCAATACTGCCGGTATCCGCGCCGATCAGCTCCGTTGCCTTGGAGAGCACCTTGGTCAGAAATGGCTGGAGATTCTCCGTGCGCTGATTGAGCAGATCGGCGATCTCGGACAGCACCTGAATCTCGAGATTCTCGCTGCCAACCTCGCTGATCACCCGCTCAACCATCTCGGCATGAGTCTGGAGCAACCCCCGTTCAAACTCCGAAAACTGGTGCTGTTCCTGGGAAAAATAATTGACCAGACAGATGATGCGGCGGCTATCCGGCGCATAGCGTGGCACAAGGTACATTGTGCGCAGGGCCATCGATTCCGTCAGCACCTTCTTCTGCAGACTCTGCTGCTGGAGGTCAGGGATGAACAGTGGTCGGAACAACCGCTCATCATCAATCACCGCCTGATCATTAACATACTGCGAGATCAGGGAGCGCCCCTTGCGCAGATCGATATCACCCTGCTGGTCATAAATCTGCTTCAACTTTTCATCGGCCGAATAACTGGCCAGGATATTAAGTGTATAAAGCTCACCCTCAATCTTGGCCGGCACCAGCACAGCGGCCAGCGCAACACTTCTGACCAGCTGGACAGCGGATCGGACCATCATCGATGCCGCTTCGCGCACCTTGAGATCATCCAGCCTGCGCGCAAGCATAACCTGCTGATGATAAATCCGGGCCTGATCAAGGCGGCCAGCCATAAAACCGGCAAAATCAGCCAATTGCGATTTGACCGGCCCCGATATCAGCGAGGTGTCCTGTTCCTGATCGATACAAAGGACACCAATCGACTTCCCCATGCTGACAATCGGCATGATATAGCTCGAGACAAAATCATACTGGCGAGCAAACTGGTCATCACCCGTTTCTCTCTGCCCGTCGGACAGGCTGTAATCAATTGGATACTGATTGACAAATACCGACGAGACCATTGCATCGGACGATACGATCGGAAAGGGCTGATCGCGCAGCTGCTTCTCGAACGCCCCGGTCGCGTGGACGCACGACAAGGTGCCCTGCGTCAGATCCTCCATATAGATCCGGATCAGCCGACTGCCGGAAAGCAGCTGGACACCCTCCGCCAGCGAATAGAGCAACTCACCCTGATTTTCCTTGCCGTAGGTGGCAATCTTGGAACGTAGCTGAAACAGTTGATTATCAATCGGCATGGCAACCCCTGATTCTGGTTCAAGCCAGCAACAGCACCCGCCGACCAGAATGAGTATTATTTTTACTCAGCTGAGTTTAGCCTACAGCGGAGAGAGCGTCAACAGAAGAGCCAAAGATTGTTTACTTCCCCTGCATGCCTGCTATAATGCCGCCATTTCGACCATAAAGTGAACAGGAGAAACAGCCATGAGCGACTACCTGGGAGCACACATGTCAATTGCCGGCGGCCTGCATCTGGCCATTGACCGGGCAGTCGCCTCTGACTGCAGTGTCCTACAGATATTCACCCGCAACGCCAACCAGTGGAAGGGAAAAGCGATCAGCGAGGCCGATGCCGCCCTGTTCCGGGACAAATTTTCAGCATCCGGGCTCAAAGAGGTCATCGCCCATGACATCTACCTGATCAACCTGGCTGCCCCCCCGGGCGAAACACGCGACAAGAGCCTCGCCGCCTTTCGCGATGAACTGGAGACCTGCGCCCGGCTCGGCATCAACAAGATTGTCATGCACCCCGGCTCGCACCTGAGCGACACCCCCGAGGCCGGACTGGAGCGGGTGATCCAGGCATTTGACCAGCTCTTCAGTGAAACGCCACAATTTGAGGGAAAGGTTCTGCTGGAAACCACGGCTGGACAGGGGACCAACCTGGGGCGGACCTTTGAGGAACTCGGCACCATCATCAACGGGTCGCGATTCAGCAGCCGTTTTGCGGTTTGCTTTGACACCTGCCATACCTTTGCCGCCGGCTACGACACCGCCAGCGAAAGCGGCTACAGGGACACCATGGAACAATTTGACCGCCTGATCGGGCTGGAGCGGCTGGAATGCTTCCATATGAACGACTCCAAAAAAGGACTTGGCTCACGGGTTGACCGCCACGAACATATCGGTCAAGGCACCCTCGGCCTGAATCCCTTCCGTTTCATCATGAACGACCCGCGCTTCAGGGAAACGCCCAAGATACTCGAAACCCCAAAAGGGGATAAGGACGAGATGGACCGCATCAACCTGGAGGCCCTGCGTCGCCTTGTTGCTCAAGCCTGAGACGGACTTCAGCCTCCAGCGACAGAGTTCGGCCAGGCAGTTTTCGTTACAAATAAAACCGTATTTCCAAAAAATGGTTCATTTTATTGGACAAAAGGGTTATTGTTTAGTGTCAATTGAGACCACATACAAGGATTAACGTTGAAGACAATCGAATCGCTTATATCCGGTAAAATTCAGCTACCATCTCCCCCACTGATCGCCATCAAGATTCTTGAGACCGTTCGCAGGGATGACTTTACCTTTCACGACCTGGCCCACCTGATCGAATCCGACCCGGCCCTGACAGTCAGAATCCTGAGGACATCAAACTCATCCTTCTACAATACAAATTCGAAGATAACCAGTATCGAAAAGGCGTTGGCCCTGCTCGGCACCCATGCCGTCACCAACATCGCCCTATCGTTTGTCATCGTCACCCAGTTCCAGGCCGAATCCGCCGGGGCCTTTGATGCAACGGTCTTCTGGCGCAGGGCGCTGACTGCCGCCATTGCAGCCGAGATGACCGCCAGACTGGCCGGAGTACCGGAGCAAGACATATTTGTCACTGCATTACTACACGACATCGGCATCATGGTCATGCACAGCAACCGGCCTCACAGCTATCAGAATGTCCTTGAAGACAAACAGAAAAACAGCCTCTCCGCCTGCGCCGCTGAACGTAAAAATTTCGGTTTCGACCATCAGGCTCTCGGGGCAGAGATGCTTAAAAAATGGCTGCTTCCGGAAGAGATCTACACCCCGATCCGCTTCCACCATCAACCGGAATCCATTAACGATCAATACCAGCAGCAGCGAGAGCTGCTGAAGATTGCAGACCACATCTCCGCCTTTTACTGCGGCACTCAGGATGTAAACCGGCTTAAACAGGCCAAACGACTACTCGACACATCATTCAAACTAAACGGCCCGAAGGTCGATCTGCTGATTGAGCAGATTGCTGACAGGGCACTTGAGGTGCTATCCTCCTTTGAAGTCCCCCCAGGAACAATGCAGCCGTTTTCACTAATCCTGCAAGAGGCCAACGAACAGCTCAGCAATCTATACAACACCCATGAACTGATGATCATCGAGCTGAAGCAGGCCAAGGAGAAAGCGGAAAAGCTGGCCCAGCAACTCCACGACGCCAACAACATGCACCGCGAACTGGCCTTCCGCGACGGCCTGACCGGAATATACAACCGCCGCTTTCTGCAAGAGGCGCTCGATCTGGAAATCATGCGCGTTCAGCGCCATAGCCGCCAGTTTTCGTTCCTGCTCTTCGACGTTGACAACTTCAAGGTCATCAACGACTCAAACGGACACACAATTGGAGACCTCGTTCTGATCAATATCGGCAAAGCGGTTCAGGATGTTCTTCGCTCCACCGACATCTTTGCCCGTTTCGGCGGTGATGAATTCGCTATTATCCTGCCGGAAACCGACATAGACAACGCCTCGAGCGTTGCAGAGAACCTGCGCCAGAAGGTCATCCAGCTACAGACAAGTGTTGACAGCCACATCCTGCAAGCGACCATCAGTATCGGACTAACCAGCTGCTGCTCCAAATACGGCACAAAGAGCCGTGAAGAGATCATCAGTATGGCCGACAAGGCGCTCTACCTCTCCAAGCACCGCGGTAAAAACACCGTCAGTGCCATTTCGTTCGAGCGCGAATAGACAAATACAATCAAAACATCGGGTAGGAGGCGGAATTACTTCTGCCATCCTACCACACCACCGTGCGTGCAGTTCCATAAACGGTGGTTCACGTTGAATTCTGAAAGCGGTGAAACTAGTTGAGTAGTGAGAGTAGTCACTGTTTCACGAAGTTAAGGCTTGGTTCATATATGAGGCTCCTGAGTTCCACCAGGGGCCTCGTTTTATTAAGGGCACTGCGCCAGGACCTTGACTCTGACAATCCGCATTGCATCAGTTTCTTTGCTCTGGTAAAAGGACGCCTCAACTGCCGCCAAAGTATGCAGCCGGCGTATGGGGCTTTGAAGAGCATCGCCTTCTCGCCCGGATATGGCTGCCTCATATGCGGCTTCTGTTCCCTTCGACTTCGCTCAGGACAGGCATCGGCCGGAGTTTTGCCGGCGGCTTCCTTCTGATTCCGGGTCACCCCGGACACCCTTGCCGTTCGGCTAACAGTTTCCACCATCAGGATCCGTAGAGGACTTGCACCTCCAAGTCACAAATCAGCTACCACGGCTGATTTGATGGTGCTTACGCACCACGTGCCCTGCCGGATGCACCAATAAAAAAGGCCTCCCGGTATGCCGGAAGGCCTTTACAGTTTTATGGGTTATGCGAAATCAGGCAAACAGTTCATCAAAAATGGCTTGAACGGTGGTGATTTTATCGGCCTTCCAGGCGTTAGTGCCGCAGAAGATCAGGCCAGTGTCTATGTCGCCGCGCTGGGCGCGGTCAAGTGCTGAAACAATACAGAAACGCTCGCCACACTCCTTGTAGGAGCATTTCTTGAGGCAGCCCATGCGGCAGGGGGTCTTGTGCTCAACATCATAGGCGCGAATATTGGCGTTGTTTTTCAGGATCACACGACCCGGCAGGCCGGCCGGGCTCATCAGCAGACCGATGTCCTCCTTGCGGCAGTTCAGGTATTCCTGTTTGAATGCATCTTCGGCATCGCACTCCTCGGTACAGACAAAGCGGCTGGCCATCTGCACACCGTCAGCCCCTTCGGCCAGTGCATGTTCAAGGTCGGCACGGTCCCAGACGCCGCCGGCGGCAATAATCGGAATGTTAGCGTTGTATTCGGTTAACATCAGTTGTTTGACCTGTCTGACGGTTTCATACTGGTTATATTCGCCAGTGCCGATATTTTCCATCTTTTCACCGAGATGGCCTCCAGCGGTGTCGGGGTCCTCGACGACGATAGCGTCTGGCAGGCGATGGTAACTTTTGAACCATTTTTTTGTTATCAGCTGTGCGGCCCGCAGGGAGGATACAATTGGAATCAGGGCGACATCGGGATGGTCCGCGGTAAGCTCAGGCAGGTTCATCGGCAGACCTGCGCCGCAGACAATCACCTTGGCCCCCCCTTCAACAGCCGCCTTGACGAGCAGCTCGAAGTCGGAAAGGGCAACCATGACATTGACGCCGATGACACCGTCCGGCGCAATTTCATATGCCTTGCGGAGCTCTTCCTTGAATGCCTCGCTATCGGCCTGGAAAAAGTTTTTGCCATTGTAGAACTCACTGTTGAGGGCAATTCCGGCCGCCGCCACAAGCCCGACCCCACCACATTTGGCAACATGTCCGGCAAGGCGGCCAGCCGAGATCCTAACACCCATCCCCCCCTGAATTACCGGAAAGCGTACGGTGTGTTTGCCTATTTTAAGTGGTTGTGCCATGGAGTCCTCCTCGGATAATAAATCGATGTTTTGAGAATATCAGGAAGCTGGCGGCCGTTGTGTAATAGTTTTGTAAAAACAAACGGAGTGGCCGGAAAAAATGTGATTGACGGGACAAAGGCGATCATAAATACTGCCCTTTAAATTTGAAATCAGGCCAACCAAACGCAAATGAGGTTTTATGTACGATCTGCTTCCGAACATGCTTGGAAGGCTGGGCATATTTGCAATTGCCTTTATCCTGCTGATGCGCCTGGAACTGTTCAAGCGTCTGATCACTGGCAAGGCCAATCGCTATGAAAAGCTCTGGCTGGCGGTTCTGTTCGGCGGCTTCGGGATTGCCGGAACCTATATGGGGGTGCCGATACAGAATGCGATTGCCAACTCGAGGGTTGTTGGTGTTGCGCTGGGCGGGATACTTGGCGGGCCGCTCGTCGGAGTGGCGGCCGGGATTATCGCTGGCGGGCACCGTTATCTGATTGACCTGGGTGGTTTTACGGCAATTGCCTGCGGTATTGCCACCATCGTTGAAGGGCTATCCGGCGGATTGATCTATCACAAACTGAAGCGGCGCCCCTTTGACCCACTGGTGGCCTTTATAACCGGTCTGCTGGTTGAGGTGCTGCAGATGCTGATCCTGCTGCTGTTGGCCAAGCCGTTTTCTGCGGCCCTTAGTCTGGTGGGCGTGATTGCCCTGCCAATGATTCTGATCAATTCGTTCGGGCTGGCAATTTTTGTCGAACTGATCTCATCGGTGTATCGTGAGAAGGAGCGCTTTGCGGCATTTCAGGCGCAGACGGCCCTGAATATTGCCCTGCGGACGCTCCCCTTTCTGCGTAGCGGCTTGACAACCGAATCTGCCACCGAGACGGCCCGGATCATCGTCGAGATGACTGATCTGGATGGCGTTTCAATAACGAATGACACCAATCTGCTGGCCTACAAGGGAGCGGAGGAGGGTCATCATCAGCCGGGAACCCCATATCTGCACGCCTCCACCAAGGCAGCGCTGTTGAGCGGCGAGATAACGGCGCCGTTGACGCGCAAGGAGATTGGCTGCACCCACCCCGGTTGCCGGCTCGGCTCGGCCATTATTGTTCCGCTTAAAAAACGGGACAAAATTATCGGGACATTGCAGCTCTATCGTTTGAAGGAAAATGGCATTACGCCGTTGGACCTGGAGCTGGTCAACGGTTTGGCCCATCTGTTTTCAAACCAGTTGGAAATATCGGAGCTGGATGGCCAGCGCAAGCTGGTCAAGGATGCCGAGATTAAGGCGTTGCAGGCCCAGATCAATCCGCATTTCCTGTTCAATACGATCAATACGATTATCAGCTATATCCGCACCAGCCCTGAAACCGCTGCCGATCTGCTGGTCAAGCTGGCCGCCTTTTACAGAAACAATATCAATCCCGGCGCCAGGAATGTTTCCCTGGCAACCGAGCTGGAGCATTGCCAGGCCTATGTGGCGATTGAATCGGCACGTTTTGAGGAGCGGATCAGGGTCTATTACGATCTGGACGAAAATACACTCGGCTGTCAATTGCCGCCGCTGATCCTGCAGCCGTTGCTGGAGAATGCCCTCAAACATGGTATTCTTCCGCGTGTGGCCGGTGGTGAGGTGACAATCAGCGCCCATGCTGAAGGAGAGCAGCTACATATCTCTGTCAGTGATAACGGTGTCGGCATGTCCCAGGCGCGGCTGGATTCCCTCTTTGACGAGGGGCTTGGCGCAGTCGCCTCCGATAGTTCCGGCATTGCCTTGAAAAATGTCAACGCCAGGCTGATTGCCCTGTATGGAGCGGAATATGCCCTGAAGATTGAAAGTAATCCCGGCAAGGGAACGGTTGCTTCGTTCAGCGTACCGATAAAGGCGGTGCAGGTATGAGGGTATTTATTACGGATGATGAGGCGCCGGCCAGAAGGGAGCTGCGTTATCTTCTGGAGCAGGTTGCCTCTGTTAAGCTGGTTGGTGAGGCGGCCAACAGCCCGGAGGCCTTGAAAGGGATCCGGGAAACAAAACCGGAACTGGTTTTTCTGGATATCCATATGCCCGGTATGAATGGGCTGGAGTTGGCCCAGTTTCTGTGCGAGCTGCCGAACAGGCCGCTGCTGGTCTTTGCCACGGCCTATGATGAATACGCGCTGCAGGCCTTTGAGGTTGATGCGATTGATTATCTGCGCAAACCGTTTACCCAGGAACGGGTGTCAAGGTGTTGCGCCAAGGCGGAACGGCTGCTGCATCAGGCCCCTGGCGTCTCCGGGCTCGACAATATTGAATCGTGCCGCCGGATTCCACTATATCGCGGGGAATCGATTATTCCGACCACCCCGGACCAGATTATTTTTGTGCGCTCGGAAGATGGCGAGGTCTTTGTTCATTCAACCGAAGGCAGATACCGGACCCGTTGCACACTGAATGAACTGGAGCATAAGCTTGCCGGGCATGGATTCATCCGGCCGCATCGCAGCTTCCTGATCAATGTTAACTATGTGCGCGAGGTGATTCCCTGGTTCAACAGCAGTTATAAGCTGATCATGGCCGATCGGGACCGCTCCGAAATTCCGGTCAGCCGTTATAATGTCAAGGAATTGAAACGCTATTTTGATCTCTAGCGATAGCCATTCAGCAGGAAATACTTACCACTCACCCCCCTTCTTTATACCATTCATCAGCTTTTACTACCCCTTTTTATTGAATAGCATATGATTTAACTGTCGGAATAATAACAGCTTTCGGGATTTGTTGCTTCGTAGTCAATCTGGCATCAAGGGGCAGTTCAGGGGCAGTTAACAAAAAAAGGGGGAGTCAGATGAATTCTTTGACGCTGATTTTTGCAGCAGCATGCGTATTTGCGATTGGCTATCGTTTTTACGGTCTGTTTTTGGCCAACAAGGTTATGAACCTGCGCGATGAGCTGGAAACGCCGGCCGTAACCTATGAGGATGGCCATGATTACATGAAGACCAACAAGTATGTTCTCTTTGGTCATCATTTTGCTGCTATTGCCGCTGCCGGGCCTCTGCTTGGGCCTGTTCTTGCCGCACAGTTCGGCTTTATGCCAGGTGCGCTCTGGATTCTGATCGGTGCTGTTTTGGCCGGTGGTGTACACGATATGGTCGTGCTGTTTGCCTCGGTTCGGCATAAGGGCAAGAGTATCTCGGTGATTGCCGAATCAGAGATCGGCAAGGTCGCCGGCAAGGTTGCCTCGGTGGCGGTCCTGTTCATTCTGGTGCTGACCCTGGCCGGTCTCTCCATTGCGGTTGTTAATGCCATGTTTAACAGTCCCTGGGGTACCTTCACCGTCTTCGCCACGATTCCAATCGCCATGATCATGGGCATCTATATGCAGAAAATCCGCCCGGGCGATATCAAGGGTGGCAGTATCATCGGTGTTGTCCTGCTGGCACTCTCGATCTGGGTTGGACCACACGTTGCCGCAGATCCAACCCTGGCGGCCATGTTCACCTTCTCCAAGAAACAGCTGGCAATAATCATCCCGGCCTATGGCTTTGCCGCATCGGTTCTGCCAGTCTGGTTTCTGCTTGTCCCGCGTGATTACCTCTCCACCTATCTTAAAATCGGTACGATTGGTCTGCTGGCGCTCGGTATTGTCTATGTGCATCCTGACCTGCACATGCCGGCGATTACCCCTTATTTCTTCGGCGGTGGCCCGATCATTCCCGGAGCAGCATTTCCGTTCATATTCATTACCATTGCCTGCGGAGCGCTCTCCGGCTTCCATGCCATTATCGGCTCCGGCACAACCCCCAAGATGGTTGCCAAGGAGCGGGATATTCTCTTTGTCGGTTACGGTGCCATGCTGGTTGAGGGCTTTGTCGCAATGATGGCCCTGATTGCCGCCTGTGTTCTGATCCCGGCCGACTATTTTGCAATAAATGCCGTACCGGCTGTCTACGCCAAGATGGGGATGACCCCGGTAAATCTGCCCGAACTGGCAACCCAGGTTGGCGAGCAGGTTCAGGGGCGCCCCGGCGGCGCGGTATCACTGGCAGTCGGCATGGCCTATATCTTCTCTTCGGTTCCGTTCCTGAAGGGGATGATGGCCTATTGGTATCACTTTGCAATCATGTTTGAGGCAGTCTTTATTCTGACTGCCGTTGATGCCGGAACCCGTGTTGGCCGTTACCTGCTGCAGGAGATGATGGGCAAGGTCTATAAGCCGTTTGCCGATAACTCCTGGACACCCGGGATTATCCTGACCAGTGCCATCTTTACCTCAGCCTGGGGCTACCTGGTTTATACCGGTGATATATCAACCATCTGGCCGCTGTTTGGTATGAGTAACCAGCTGCTGGCAACCTGTGCCCTGATTGTCGGCACAACCATGCTGATCAGGCTTGGCAAGGCCAAGTACGCCTGGGTGACGGCGGTTCCCGGCCTGTTCATGCTGCCAATCTGTATGTGGGCCGGTTATCTGAATATTACCAAAAACTTCATGCCAAAAGGTCTGTATCTGTTGGCCAGTATGTCTGTGATCCTGATGGTGCTGATGACCATTGTCTTTGTGGAGGCATTCCGGCGTTGGTATTCATTGCTGCAGATCAAGGAAACGGTTGCCGATAATAATGGTGATCAGGTACTGGTCCTTGTCTCTGATCGTGAAGAAGCAGTTGTTCAATTGCCAATGCAGGAGTAGTGGCGAGCAGAAATATATCTGACAAAAAATGGGCCCGCAAATGCGGGCCGCTTTTTTATTGGTAATAATCCCTGTTGGGTTGATTCGGTAATGAACCACCCCGCAGCAAGCTACGAAGTATCACGTTAGTAATTCTTTTCTTTTATCGAAGCGAGCTTCGGGAAATATGATCCGGAGAGATTCAAATTAGATAAATATTAGCTGATTGGAGTTGAACAGCAACTATCATTATTTATAGTTATAGGCTTATCTTTAAATATAATTCTTGTTTACAAATAAATATTCATTTATCCTTTAATTATCAGGCGATGTATTAAAGGATAAAATTTATGAAAGTTTCAGAGCTTAGTGAAAACAGAAAGAAACAAGCTGTTGATTTGCCGGAGTACCCTGGGGCAAAGGCCGTTGTTCCGCCACCAACCCCGAAGGATTTTGACAACAAAAAGGTTAGCATGGCTATAGTAAGGGCGCACGAAGCGCTTGGCGCACTTGTTGAAGCGACTTCAAAACTGCCGAATCCAAACCTGGTTACCAGAACTCTTGATAGAAGAGAAGCGGTGCGAAGCAGCCAGATAGAGGGAACTGGCTCTGAAATTGATGATCTTTTTGCTTACGAAACAACTGGCAGCGACGAAGGCCTGCCACCTGATGTGCAAGTCACAAAAAATTATGTAACTGCTTTAGAATATGGGCTTAGTGAGATTAAAATACATGGTCGCAAAGCACTTACATCTGATTTAATCAAGGAAATTCATAGAATATTGATGAAGGATACTGGTTATAGTGATCCGCCAGGTGAATATAGAACAAAACAAAACTGGATAGGCGGAGCCAGAATATATGATGCCCGGTTTGTCCCCCCTCCCTGTGACAGACTTTTAAGCTGTATGAAGGATTATGCAGATTATCTACAGTATGAGAACGAAGAGGAATCTTTTTATGAGGTTTCAATTGTTCATCGTATGGCTGTAGCCCATGCTCAATATGAGATGATACATCCGTTCAAGGATGGTAATGGCCGCGTCGGGCGACTGCAATTGCCTATGATGCTTGCAGTAGAAAATTTCCCACCCGTATACTTGGCTGGTTATTTGAAATACAATCAGCGAGATTATTATGACAAATTACTTGGTGTGCAGTTACGCGAAGAGTGGGAACCATGGATCGACTTCTTTGCAACAGGTGTCGAGATTGCTTGCCGAGAAGCAATAAAGACGGCAAGACTTTTAGAAGAAATTCTAGAAAAATGGAAAAGTATGGTTGCCAGCTGGAAATTGAGAGGGGACTCCATGATCTATAAGGTTCCGGAGTATCTGATTGCTAATCCAGTGACCACAGCACATAAATTGAAAGAGGCTCTTGACGTATCTTTTCCGTCTGCTAGTCAGTCCCTTGCAAAATTTGTGTCCAATGAGGTACTTTTTTTAGCCAAGCAGCAACAGCGTAATCGTATTTTTGTGGCTAAGGAAGTAATTGAAATACTTAACAGGCCTACTGATTGGGGAGAGATATCCCTATAAGACAGACCTGTCAAAACAAAAGCCCCCTATGCAATTTCATAGAGGGGCTTTTCTATCAAAAAAACGAAATTCAGAAATGAGGTTCCACAAACAAATAAAGGGGCGTAGCCGCATGGCGTAACCCCTTGATATTTGGTCGGGATGACTAGATTCGAACTATCGACCCCCTGCTCCCGAAGCAG
>CAXYUZ010000016.1:0-64023 GCA_964292275.1 uncultured Desulfuromonadaceae bacterium | reverse complement strand
GATATTTGGTCGGGATGACTAGATTCGAACTATCGACCCCCTGCTCCCGAAGCAGGTGCGCTACCAGGCTGCGCTACATCCCGAGAAACTTTTTTCTAGCCCGTACAGGCTGTTTTGTCAAGAACAAAGCTTGCCAAATCCGCTTTACGCACACTTCAAAATGACAACAACGGGATTCCTGGCAGCCGCCTCTCGACAAACGTTCATGCAATATGCTATTTTAGCGCCGATATTGACGCAGGAGGCACCAAATCAATGAGCAAGACTATCAGTGAGCAGATCAGGGAACTGTTAAAAGAGCACAATGCCGTGCTGCTAGCCCATAATTACATGCGTGATGAAGTCCAGGCGATTGCCGATATAACCGGCGACTCACTGGCGCTCTCCATAGAGGCAGCCAAGACAGACGCCGATGTGATTGTTTTCTGCGGCGTACATTTCATGGCGGAATCAGCGGCCATCCTGGCGCCAGAAAAAAAGGTCATCCTGCCGCGCCCCGATGCGGGGTGTCCAATGGCAGACATGATTACCGCTGCCGGTCTGGAGGCGCTCAAGGCCCAACATCCGGGCGTGCCGGTGGTCACCTATGTCAACTCAACGGCAGAGGTCAAGGCCTACTCCGATATCTGCTGCACCTCGGCCAATGCCACCGCCGTAGTCAAATCATTAGCGGACAAGAAGATCATCTTCACCCCTGACCGCAACCTGGGACGTTATGTCGCGGCCCATACCCCGGAAAAGGAATTTATCTTCTGGGAGGGGTTCTGCCCTACCCATGAACGGATGACAGTCGAGGCAGTCCTGCAGAAGAAATCTGAATATCCCGACGCACTGTTCATCTGCCACCCGGAGAGCGCACCAGAGGTAACAGCATTGGCAGATTACGCCTGTTCGACCAGCGCCATGTACGATTACTGCCGCACAAGTCCGGCAACCAGATTCATCATCGGCACAGAGGCCGGCATTCTCTTCAGGCTACGGGCTGAAAACCCGGACAAGGAATTTATCCTTGCCTCCCCGGCGCTGATCTGCCCGAACATGAAACTGACCTCGCTGGAGGATGTCCTTTATGCGCTGCAAACCATGTCGCCAGTCATCACCGTACCGGAAGGAATCCGCCTGCGGGCAAAGCAGGCTCTGGACCGCATGCTGGCAGTGCCCAGAGATTAATCCTTTTCAGCCAAAATTTATCTTCCTTTTGAATATGTCTATTCAGCACGATTTCATAACGCCCCCAGCCCCCTCTTATCTGAGGGGGAGCAAAAGCCAATTAGCTTAAACTGCGATTCATATATTTTAACCAGATCAAGAATCAACAGGACGCCGCCCATAAACCTATACCTGCCTGCCCCATAAAAAGACAGACCAACCGCTGTAAACCACCCAAAGGAGTAAAAATGCCGAAAGACCAATGGATTATAAGCCCGGAAACCGTTCAGATGATTGAACTGGGACACCCATGGGTCATTGCCGATGGATATACCAAGAAATGGCCACACGGCAAGGCGGGCCAAACCATCGACCTGAGCGACAAAAACGGACGTTTCATCGCCAGCGCCCTGCTCGATCCGGAAGACCGCATCGTGGCCCGGGTACTCTCCCGCAAACGGATCAAGATCGAGCGGGAATGGCTTAAAAAACGGCTCCAGAGCGCCATATCCCTGCGCAACCTCCAGATCGACACCCGCAGCAGCAATGCCTACCGTCTGGTCAACGGCGAAGGGGATTTCCTGCCCGGCCTGACGGTTGACCGCTATGCCGATTTCCTGATGATCCAGCTCTACTGCAACGGCTGGCGGCCACACCTGAAATTGCTGGCCGACCTGCTCCAGGAGCTGCTTGCCCCCCGCGGTATCTACGAAAAGAGCCGCCCGCAGAAGACCCGCGAACTGGAGGCGGTCAGCGATTCCAAGCAGTATGGCAGACTACTGGCCGGGATTGCCGCCCCGCAGCCGCTCGAGGTCGTGGAAAACGGCCTCAACTTCCTGGTCAACCTCGAACTGGGGCTGAACAGCGGCCTGTTCCTCGATCAGCGCAACAACCGCCGCGACCTGGCCGCCAAGATCCGCGGTAAACGCTTCCTCAATCTCTTCGCCTACACCGGCGCCTTCTCCGTTGCCGCAGCCGCCGCCGGGGCAAGCCGCGTCACCAGCGTCGATGTTTCGCCCGGATATACCGAATGGGCAAAGAAGAACTTTGCCGCCAACCGCCTCAACCCGGCCCGGCATGAGTTCATCACCGGCGACTGTCTCTCGGTCCTCGCCAACATGAAGGGCGATGGCCGCCAGTTTGACATCATCCTCATGGATCCGCCATCCTTCTCGACCACATCCAAAAACCGCTTCACCACCCGCGGCGGAACCGCCGATCTGGTCAGCGCCGCCCTGCCGCTGTTGGCGGATAACGGCCTGCTGATCACCTCCTCCAACCACCAGAAACTTGATATGGCCGACTACCTGAAGGAATTACGCAAAGGGGCTCTGAAGGCAGGCTGCGACCTGCGGGTCATCTCATTCTCCGGCCAACCGGAGGACTTCCCCTACCCGGTCACCTTCCCGGAGGGACGCTATCTCAAATATGTTATCAGCGTGAAGGGGGAATATTGACAGCAGGGTAAGACAGAATAAATCCGGCCAACGGATGCTAAGACGTCAAACAAGAGGGATTTGCTTGGTAAGCAAAGCAGGCTGACGCTTTGATTTGAAATCCTGATTAACATAAATCTTCCGCTAGTTATAAAAATTGTCATTCCCGAAGCGGTTCTGATCGGTAATCCAGCTTTCAACAAATTGAAAACATGGATGCCCGATAGAAACATTCGGGCATGACAGATACTTTTACAAAAAGCTCCGATTTAAAATGACATCAAACCGCACAGAAGAGCTGACATGAACATTACCGAGCAGACACTATATGCTGCGGAGATCCGCGACCACCTTGACGAACTCGCCAAACTGCGCATCGACATCTTCCAGGAATATCCCTACCTCTACCGCGGGGAACAAGCATATGAACGCACCTATCTGGACATCTACGCCGAATCAGCGGACGCTCTGGCAATAGTGGCCCATGACGGCAACGTGCTGGCCGGCGCTGTCACCGCCATCCCCCTGAAAGATGAAATGACCGAACTGACCGTACCCTTCAATAACACCCCCTACCCGCTCGAACAAATCTTCTACATTGGCGAACTACTCTTTTACAGCAGATACCGCAACAGCGGGATGGGATCACGCCTGATCGCGCAGGTTGAGGCTTATGTCCGCTCCCTGAAACGCTACCGCTTCCTGACCTGCGCCACCGTGGTTCGTCCAGATGAACACCCGCAAATACCGGCCAATTATCTGCCGATCGACAGCTTTCTGCTTAAAAACGGCTTTCAGCCGCTGGCCGGGGTGACAGCAGCATTTTCCTGGCCGGAACTGGATGGCATCAGTCGCAGCCACAGCATGCAGTTCTGGCTAAAGAGGCTATGATGATAGCGTTGTAACGGGCCATGATCCCATTTGGCAGGATGGCGGGGTCTGGTCAATAATGAGTTGTCTAATGGAAAAAATATGACTAATGGATACGAAATATACATACAAGGTCGGCAAGCAATGAACGATGGCAAGCTAGAGGATGCTGCCCACTTGTTTCAAGAAAGCATTCTGCTAAGCCCACATTTCAAGACATTTGAGTTGCTTGGCGAATGCTTACTACAACTCAAGCGACACAATGAAGCAATCGGTCCTCTGGCGGCTGCCGTAGCTCTCAATAAAGGTGTTCGAGCGCCATCGCTTCTAGCTGAAGTATTTCTTGCCCTGGGAGAAAATTCAGATGCCAGAGAGTTCGCTGAACTCGCTCTCAGTCGAGACCCCAACAATAAGAAAGCGAAAGAAATCCTGAGCAAATCAACATAACTTCAAACTATGGAGCGACAGCCAACCAGTCAGTTATACGCCGCCCGCCAAAAAACTGGGCTGACGGGTCAACTGCCGAGCCGTTATACTACGAGAAGAAAATGACTATGAAGCGGATTACTGACGTTCCAAATATTTCAAAAGAGATGAAGGCTATATACGGCAAGTTTATGGATTCTGGGTCCTTTATGGAGGCCTTGCCACATATTGATGCCTTCCTTGAAAAGTATCCGAATTACACAGAGGCATTGGTTTTCAAGGCTAGAGCACTGATGGTGCTCGGACGCAACAACGACGCTCTGAAATGCCTGAAAATGGCAAAGCGAGCTGACAAGTGGAGACTCATTGGCCGATTCGACGAGGCGGAGATTTACCTCGAAAAAAATAAAAACGAAGAATCCATCAAGTTATTGGTTAAAGCAGTTGAAGAGTACGCGACGGAACTAAAGGACGGTATTGACGGCTTCTTGCTTTGTTGTAATCCAGAGACCCGCGACAGAATTGCAGAACAGACATACTTAGCACTGACGGAGTTCTTCCTTAATGACACCAAAAACAAACCGTTCGAGAAACTTCTGGTTGAGTTGAACGAATTGAAGGAAGAGCTGGAATATACGTGAGCGCATAACCAGGTGGCGGCACACAGGCGCTGACGCGCTGGTGCCCCCCCACCCCGTTGAGAAAATGAATGGAGACGATGCAACATGAATTTTGGAAGAAAAATTACAATTTATCTTGCAGACGGAACGCCGTCAGGGATCAGACATGTAGAAATTGTCAACTGGTCTGGACAAGCTGTTTATTCTCCTCGTAGTCGTTTTGCCGAGTTATCCGGATGGGAAGAAACAAAGAGGCCAGGAGTATATTTCCTGTTTGAACGTCAGAGTAACGACACCGAAAATAGAGTATATATTGGGGAATCAGAAAACGTTTTTAAACGATTAAATGATCATGACAGACAGAAAGATTTTTGGAATGAAGTAGTTATATTTTCAAGTAAAGACGAGAATTTAACAAAGTCACATATCAAATACCTGGAGGCAAGGTTAGCCAATTTAGCTATCCAGGCCGAACGATATAAAATTGAAAATTCAAACACCCCAACAGAGTCTTCACTGCCACGTGCTGATAAGGACACGATGGAAGAGTTTATCAACAACATGAGAATAGTGCTTGGTTCGCTCGGCCATAAAGTTCTTGAACCGCTAAAAGCGACTTTCATAAACGGTGAGCAAAGCAAAAAAGCTTCAATTGCAGGTATTCCTCTGACTTTTTCACTTAAGAATCTCAAAGCTTATGGTCAGGTTACTGATGACGGTTTTCTGTTACTTGCTGGTTCTGACATCTCTAATTCTGTCAACTCAAGTCTGGCTACGGGGTGGAAAGCTATTAGAGACAAGTGGCTGGAAGATGGAAATATAAAGCTTAATGGAGATAATTACCGGCTTGAGAAGGATTCATTATTAAGCTCATCCTCCTGTGCTGCCGCGCTTGTTGCCGGAACAAGCAGAAGCGGGCCGCAAAGTTGGCAAGATGAGGCTGGTAGAACGCTTAAGGCCATTGAAGAGCAACTTTTGAAGGAGGCATGACTAAAAGTTATGCCCCGGCTTCATGCATAGGCTGTATGGTAATGGTCAACCCCATGCCATGAAGAACATTAAATAGACTGGTTAGCTCTGGATTGCCGCGTTTAGAAAGCATCTGATAAAGGCTCTCGCGTTTTACGTGCGATTTTTCAGCCACTGCCGCCATGCCACCATGTGCCTGTGCAACTTCTCGCAATGCGAGCAGCATAGCGGATTTGTCGCCCTCTTCCAATACGGCATTCAGATAAGCAGCTGCATTTTCCGGAGATTTCAGCCAATCATGAAGATCGGATTCGTAGTCGGTCATATGTTTCATTTTTGTTGCTCCTGATGTTCTTTCCAAAACCGTTGAGCGCTTTCTATATCGCGCTGTTGAGTTCGTTTGTCTCCGCCGCACAAAAGGAGAACAACCGTTCCATTGTCAATCGCATAATAAACACGATAACCGGGGCCATGGTCTATCTTCAGTTCCACAACACCTTCACCAACGTTGCGGACTGAACCAAAGTTGCCTGCCCTTACCCGCGTCAAACGAGCACGTATACGTACTGCCGCGATTTGGTCACGCAAACCATTTAGCCATTCCCGGAATGGTTTGTTCCCGTTTTCGTCGGTGTAATACGCTATTCTGAATGGCTCTGCTTGCATTACCAATAATGTAAGTTATATCTTACAGAGTGTCAACGGATATATAAGTGATTTCCGGCTCTCGGCAAAACCCACTGAGGGCAGATTTGACTGACCACGTTAGTTTGAAGGGAAATTGTGGAAGAGATTACCCATGCGCAAATAGAAGATGCCGAAGAAATATTAGAACTTCAGAGGCTGGCATACCAAAGCGAAGCAGTTATCTATAATGATTGGTCTATACCACCCTTGACTGAGACATTTGAGGAAATCAGAGCGGAATTTTCTAAATATACATTTCTCAAGCTGACTGCCTCAGGCAAAATCATCGGCTCTGTTCGCGCCGTTATGAATGACAACCGTTGCAACATTGGCCGATTGATTGTTCATCCTGACTTTCAAGGGAGAGGAATCGGGACAAAGCTGATGCTAACCGTCGAACAGGAATTTCCGAAGGTAAAACAATTCGAATTATTCACTGGCAGTAAAAGTGACCATAATATTTATCTGTACGAGAAGCTTGGCTACAAGATATTCTCTAAAAAGCCATTGTCTGGGCCTGTAGAGCTTGTATTCATGGAAAAATATCGTCATGAATAAATTTCGCTAGAAACACGTTGATTAGCTGACGGATTGATCTATCACATTATATCTGGACGGGTTCTGGTGACACTTTATTTAATTCCGGCTTAGATACGTATGGTGTCTCTGGAATATTCCACCTAAATAGAACAAGTATCGGTGAGCCAGGTATCTGCGAGGAGAAATTGAGACCAGATGGAACGGTGGATTCGGCCGCAAGATTAGTCATTGTCCTGGAACACAGGGCACAATCTTGGTGAACAAACCCTATGCAGCCATTAAAAGTGGCTGTACTTGTTGCACCCTCTGTGCCATCGCTATTTGAGCAGTCTTAAGGTCATAGCTGGTTTGCAAGTTCATCCAGTAGTTAGGTGTCTGACCGAACGCTTTGCCGAAAAGGACTGCCAACTCAGCTGTAACAGGCCGTGAGCCTTTGATAACATGAGATATTCGCATGGGTGAAACGCCAATTGCATGAGCAAAAGCGTTTTGTGACATACCAAGATCATCAAGTATTTCCTTCAGGAATATTCCGGGATGAATGGGGGGGAGCCCGTTTTTGATAGCCATAATGTTTCTCCTAATGGTAGTCGGTTATTTCAACTTCGGATGCTTCACCGTTGACAAACCGAAAGCATATTCGCCACTGGTCATTAATCCTGATACTCCACTGGCCCGCTCTATCACCAGAAAGGGTTTCAAGGCGGTTGGACAGGGGTATCAGCAAATCCATGACTTCGCATGCACTATCTAATTGCGTCAAACGCATCATAGAACTGGTGATGATTTCCGGAGGAAATTTTTTAGACTTCCCTGTCGTAAAGAGTTTTTCAGTTTCTTTGTTCGCGAATGACGAAATCATGTGCTCAATATAAACATTTTGTTTATATGCGTCAATACCAAAAGAGCTATCAAATGTCACGCCCCACCAGCAAAGGGCATTGAACTAAAAGGATTTATCGGTGAGCAGAAAAACAGTCATAATATTCAGACAAGTTATTGTTGGATGTCTTGCCGTCGTCGGGCTGATCAGCATTATAAATTACGCCATCCTTCCACGATTTCGTGAAAAACCAGATGTGATAAGAACGTTCTTTTCACCAAACCAACAATACAAGGCTGTTCTGTTTAACTGGAATGGCGGCGGGGGCATTTCCCCATATTGCATTGACTCAATTTCTGTTGTTCCTTCGGCATTGAGTGACAGTAACGCAGACAATGATGACTACACGGTGTACACTGGCGCTTGCCATGCGGTTGGGAATAACGATAACGCTCCGAAGATCAAGTGGCTATCTGACAAACAGCTGGAAATCACCTTTGATTCAACGCTAGCAGCCCAAGGTGTTAATAAAACAATCCTCAGAGGATATGCAGCCAAAGGTGACATACAAATAGTACACAAAGGTTCAAAGATCAATAAAACTGCAAACGGCAATTGAATCGATGAATAGAAATAAAAAACCGCTTCGGCCAATCCCGCTCAGAGACCGTTTATCCAAGGAGGAGTAATTGTGAAGAGCAATCTATTGAAAAAAGCCTTTTTCCCCGGAAAGTATATCCAGGGTGTCCGGGCCCTCAACGAACTGCCGGCCCTGGTCAGGCAGTTTGGCAGACAGGGGCTGATCCTGGCCTCACCTTCCGCGCAGAATAAGGTTATTCCCGCCAGCGGTCTGGATCTGGGTTCACACTCTCTACTTGTAGAGCCATTCGGTGGGGAGTGTTGTGAAAAGGAGCTGTCACGGCTGGCGGAGATCATTCGCCAGAGGAATGTGGACGTTCTTGTGGGCATGGGGGGCGGCAAAACCATCGACACGGCGAAGATTGCCGCTGACCGCGCGAATATCCCCGTGATTATTGTCCCGACGATTGCCTCGACTGATGCGCCCTGCAGCGGCTGCGCGGTTTTGTATTCCGAACAGGGTGTTTTCGAATCCGTGGCATATCAAAGGTCGAACCCGGCAGCGGTTCTTGTGGATACGGAAGTCATTGCCGCAGCCCCGGTCCGCTTTCTGGTGGCGGGCATGGGTGACACGCTGGCAACATGGTTTGAGGCAAAGTCATGCAGCGACGCGCAGTCGGAGAATGTATGCGGCGGGCTCGGCACATTAACCGGCCTAAACCTGGCCAGACTCTGTTATGATACATTGCTGAACTATGGCGCCAACGCCAGGATTGCTGCGGAGCTGCATATCGTTACACCGGCGCTGGAGCATATTGTCGAGGCGAATATACTCTTAAGCGGAATCGGCTTTGAAAGCGGCGGACTGGCGAGCGCACATTCCATCCAGAACGGACTTACCGCGCTGGAAGAAACACACGCGTTTTTTCATGGTGAAAAGGTGGCCTTTGGCGTCCTGGCCGGTCTGCAACTTACCGATGCCCCGCCAGAGGAAATAGACACTGTTTATTCATTTTGCGAAAAGGTTGGGCTGCCGACCACCCTTGCGGAGATCGGGCTCCAAGGTGTTTGCCGCGACAGGCTGATGCTAGTGGCGGAAAAGGGATGTGCCGCGGAAGAATCGATCCATCACGAGACAACCTTGATTACAGCGGAGAAGGTCCTGCATGCCATCCTGGCCGCCGATGCCATTGGCCGCCAGAGAAAGCAAATGCTGAATATCTGACATTTGAAACATAAACCCTCAAACCGGAAGGAGATCCTTATCATGATCATGATCAAAAAGCTGTCCAGATTGGCATTAATGGCATTGATTATCTGCGCTGTCTTCATATTCTCGGGGTGCAGTAAGCGAGAGAAGATCTCCAAGACATCACAGCTTGATGGCAAGGAATTCGCCGTCCCGACCGGAACCATGGCCGACAAGCTTGTGCTGTCGAAGTTTCCGAACGCCAAATTCAAATACTTTAACAGCGTGCTGGACTGCGCACTGGCGGTTCAGACCGGCAAGGCCGATGCAGCCGCCTATGACGAACCGATACTGCGAAATCTCGCCGCAAAGAACAAGGGGCTCACGGTTCTGCCGGATATGATTACAAAGGACAACTATGGCTTTGCGGTTCCCCTGGACAAACCGGAGCTGAAAAAAGCCATGGACCAGGTCATCAAGGATCTGAAAAAGGACGGCACCTATGACGCCATGATGAAGCGCTGGCTTCCAAAATCAGGCGCACCCGCCGCCATGCCGTTGATTAGCTCAACCGGCAGCAAGGGTGTGTTGAGGCTGGGGACGGCAGCCGTTACAGAGCCATTCTCTTTCATGGATGGATCACAGAAGATTGTCGGTTTTGACATCGAGCTTGCCAGCTACATTGCCCGGAAACTCGACATGAAACTGGAGGTCGTCAACATGGACTTTGGCGCCCTTATCCCGGCATTGGTATCCGGCAAAGTTGATATAATTGCCGCATGTATAACCATCAGCGATGAGAGGGCAAAAAAGGTTCTGTTTTCTGAACCCTATTACGTCGGCGGCATTGCAGCGCTGGTCAAGGAATAAACCATCAAGGCTAAATCCCCCCCAAGGGATATTGGTCTTGTTCGGCATTGCAATCAAAATGATTTCAATCCGTAGGGGCGACCCGGCGTGGTCGCCCAATCAGTGGCGGTATTATTGCCACCAAGAACATGTTTTAATGCCATTTTGATTGCAAATCTGAATTATGATTTTTTATTATCACTAAGTCTTCCGCCTAAGAATGTCATCCCCGAATGCCTTAATCGGGGATCCATGATTTCAGACCGAAAAAAGCTGGATTCCCGATCAGAACCGCTTCGGGAATGACATTTTTGTAACAAACAGGGGATTGATGCTAAGCAGCCTATGGTTTTTGCAACAGTTTCGAGGAGAGGTAGTGTGAAAAAAATTATCCAGCTGGCCGTTATCTGCATGCTGCTTATTACGGTTTTTAGCGGCTGCAACGACAGCAAGAAAGCCAGTAAAATAGAATCCTTGGCAGACCTGAAGGAAAAACGGATCTGCGTTCTGACCGGATCAGCGGGTGATATGGCCGCCAGGAAACACTTTCCAGGGGCGCAATTTCAGGAATTGACAACGGGAGCCGATGCCGCACTGGCAATCAGCAGCAACAAGGCGGATGCCTTTGTTTATGACAAGAGCGTGCTATTGAATCTTGTTGCCAAAAACCCTCAACTGCGAATCCTGGATCAGCCGGTGGATAAACTCGAAGTCGCCGCGGCAATCAGAAAGGATAATACGGCGCTACTTGTTGAAATGAACCGGGTGCTGGATGAGCTGAAAAGTGACGGAACCCTGCAACGCCTGAGGCTCAAGTGGGTCGACACGAAATATACGGTCACGCCAAAGCTTCCCCCAGCCGACAGCAAGGCGGACAAAGGGGTGCTGCGGATGGGAACCTGCGCCAATATCGAGCCCTTTTCATTTCATTCAAGCGACATGCTGACCGGGCTGGATATTGAGTTGGGCCGACTGCTTGCTGCGCGCCTCGGCAAAAAAATCGAGATCATCGATATGAATTTTGAGTCGCTGATCCCGGCGCTGCAATCTGGCAAAATCGACTTCGCCCTTTCCAATTTCAATGTGACAGATGAACGCAAAAAGCTGATTCTGTTCAGCCACCCCTACATTGAAAATGACATCTCCGCGCTGGTTGCGTCCGATCCCGCCAGTGGGCAGGCCGCTGCCAACGATAACAACCAGGCAAAGCTGAACTCCGTCGCGGATCTGAAAGACAAACGAATCGGCGTGCTGCTCGGTTCGATTCACGACACCTACGCAACAAAGGAATACCCCAAGGCAACGATCCTCCAGTACAAATCCCCATCGGACTTGATCCTCGCCGTCAAATCCGGAAAAATCGATGCGGCATTCTATACCCATGAGACGCTGCTTGAGGTATTTCGTAAGGACAGTGAATTGGGATTGGTTGGCAAGCCGCTCTTTTCCGTTCCCATCGGAATCGGATTCAGAAAAGACGATGACCGACTGAGAGAAGCATTCAACACTTTTCTACGCCAGATCAAGGAAAACGGCATATTCAACGATATGGTCAACCGCTGGATTACACAAGGCGGTGTCCAGATGCCGAAGATCACCAATAAAAAATCAAACGGTGTACTCGTTGTCGGTATGGTCAGCGACAAGGGACTTCCCTTTACGGTTGTCAGGGATAACAAGCTGATCGGGTTTGATGTGGAACTGGCAGAACGGTTTGCCGCCTACCTTGGCAAAGAGCTAAAGGTAATGGATATGGAGTTCGGCGGTTTGATCGCTGCAGCGGCAACAAACAAGATTGACATGATCGCAAGTACGTTGATGATCAATGATGAGAGGAAGAAACAGATCTCGTTTTCGGATCCATATTACGAACTGGGCGCAAGCGTATTTGCGCTTAAAAAGAATATCGCATCAGGCGATTCCGCTGCCAACACAAAAACAGGCAAGCTGAACATCCCCCTGCTCAAGGGAATTTCAGACAGCTTTCAGAGCAACATCATCCAGGAAAAACGTTATCTGCTGATCTGGGACGGCCTGAAAACGACCGTGATCATCTCCGTATGCGCCACCCTGTTCGGCACGCTGCTGGGGGCGCTGATCTGCTTTATGCGCATGTCGCAGCGGGCGCTGTTCAACCTGCCCGCCAAATTTTATATCGCCATCATGCGCGGCACCCCGGTGCTGGTTGTGTTGATGCTGATCTTCTACGTCGTCTTCGCCTCGCTAAGCATTGACCCGGTTATTGTCGCCGTTATCGCCTTCGGGATGAATTTTGCCGCCTATGTGGCGGAGATCTACCGAACCGGCATCGAGGGGGTCGACAAGGGCCAGACCGAGGCCGGCATCGCCATGGGCTTCAGCAGAACCGCAACCTTCCTCAACATCGTCATGCCGCAGACAATACGGCGGATTCTGCCGGTCTATAAGGGTGAATTCATTTCACTGGTCAAGATGACCTCCATTGTCGGTTACATCGCTGTGCAGGATCTGACCAAGGCCAGCGACATCATTCGCAGCCGCACATTCGACGCCTTTTTCCCGCTGATCATGATCGCAATCCTCTACTTCCTGATCTCCTGGCTGCTAATGCAGGCCCTTGAATACCTGGAACGGGTAACCGATCCGAAACAGAGGCGGAGAAAGGGGGAGCGCATATGATTCAGGTAGAGCATCTTTCCAAGAAATTCGGCAATCTGACCGTGCTGAAAGACATTACGGTTGAAATCAAAAAGGGGGAGGTCATTTCCATAATCGGCCCCTCCGGCACGGGCAAAAGCACCTTCCTGCGCTGCCTCAACCTGCTCGATCAACCCAGCGGCGGCACGATTCGCATTGCCGGGGTCGATATACTGGATAAAAAGTCGGACGTGCCGAAGATCCGCCAGAAGATGAACATGGTCTTCCAGTCCTTCAACCTCTTTTCCCACCTTTCGGTACTGGAAAACCTGACACTCGGGCCGCTCAAGCTGTTGGGAAAAGGTCAGCAGGAGGCTGAGCAGAAGTCATTGGAGCTGCTCAAACTGGTAGGGCTGGCCGAGAAGGCCGACAGCTACCCGGACGAACTCTCCGGCGGTCAGAAACAGCGGGTCGCCATTGCCCGCTGCATGGCGATGGACCCGGAGATCATCCTCTTTGACGAGCCGACCTCGGCCCTGGACCCGACCATGGTCAGCGAGGTTCTGGCGGTAATGCGCCGTCTGGCCAAGGAGGGGATCACCATGCTGGTTGTCACCCACGAAATGGACTTTGCCCGTGATGTATCGAGCCGGGTCTTCTATATGGATGAGGGGCTGATCTACGAACAGGGAACCCCGCAACAGATCTTCGACAATCCGCAGCGGGAAAAGACGCTGGCATTCATAAACCGGATCCGCTCCGTTTGCTTTCATATTGAGACCCCGGATTTCGATCTCTACGCCATGAATGCTGAAATTGAACAATTCTGTGAACGGCAGATCATCTCGAAACAGACAAGAAACCGCGTGCTGCTGGTGCTTGAGGAATTGCTGATGATCTACCAGCCGCTTCTGCAGACAACCATGCTGGATCTGACCCTGACCTATTCGGAAAAGACCGGCTGCCTGGAACTGGCACTGGAATCGGAGGGGGTTGCCGTAAACCCACTGGAGAACGAGAGCCTGGATGACGAGCTTGGTCTGAACATCATCAACAACCTGACCGAGGGGGTCCGCTTTGAGACCATTGGGGGCAAAAACCGCCTCTCCATGGGGATTGTCAAGGTCTAGGCCGGCCTGTTTCATAGAGCTTTCTGACTAACACTATTCTTCCGCTATTAAGAATGTCATCCCCGAATGCTTTTATCGGGGATCCATGATTTGCCAGTTAAAGGCTGGATTCCCGATCAGAATCGTTTCGGGAATGACAACGTTTGTAACTAACGGAAGATTGATGCTAACCAGGAGTTTTCAACAAAAACAAAAACATCCCATAACAGAGGAGAACACCATGGAGATTCAAAGCAGGATGGAAAACAGCACGGCGGTCGTAACGGTAACCGGCAAAATGGACGCCCTGACCGCACCGGCCTATCAGGAGAAGCTGAATGAATTGATTGCCGGGGGAACCACCAGCGTTGTCGTTGATTTTGACGAACTGGACTACATCAGCTCCGCCGGGCTGCGCGGGATTCTGGCAACCGCCAAGGTATTGAAGGGCAAGGGGGGACAGGTTTGCTTCGCAAATGTCAAGGGGACCGTCAAAGAGGTATTCGAGATGTCTGGTTTCGGCTCCATCTTCCAGATGCACGACACAGTGGACGCAGCACTGGCCGCGATAGGTTAGACGATCATGGAACTTACTGCCATGACATATCCGGCCCGTATTGAAAACCTCGACGCGGTGACCGGTTTTGTCGAAGAATGCGCGGACAGCTTCGGCCTGGACACCAAGAGGAAATTCGGGCTGCTGGTCGCCATCGAAGAGGCCTTTGTCAATATCTGCCATTATTCCTATCCTGCCGGAGAGGGGGAGGCGGAACTATACTGCGGCGGCGACGGGAACAGCTTTGTGATCGAGATCGCCGACAAGGGGATTGAGTTCAACGTCCTGACGCTGCCAGATCCGGACACGACCGCCGATATCATGGATCGTGAAATCGGTGGGCTGGGGGTCTTCTTCATCCGCCAACTGACCGATGACCTGAGCTACCGCCGGGAAAACGGACGCAACATCCTGCGCATGGTGCTGCACATCAAGGAGGCTTGACCAGCATGAACCGGCCCCAGACCCTCCCCCTTAAAACCCTGCTGATACTGCTGCTGACGTTTTTCTGCACGGTTGGCCATTCAGAGATTGCTAGCGCGGAACAGGCGCTCAAAAAGGCATCCTTTATCCCGCTCTGGAAACCACAGGCCCAGTTTGCCGGATATTACACGGCGCTGGAAAAGGGAATCTACCGCAAGCATGGCATTGATCTGACCATCATCGGCGGGGGGCCAAATTCGCCCGCCTCTGAATATCTGCGTAAGGGGAAGGCCGATTTTGCAGCCCTTTGGCTGACCACAGCCATACGCGAGAGGGTGTCCGGGGTCAAGTTGGTCAATCTGTCGCAGGTCGTCCAGCAATCCTCCATGATGCTGGTTGCCAGAAAGAGCAGCGGCATTGCCAAGCCAGCGGATATGAACGGCAGAAAGGTCGGCCTGTGGGGCGGCCCGTTCGCCATCCCGCCGCATACCTTTTTCAAAAAATATGATCTGCATGTGCGTGAGGTACCGCAATCCTACACCGTAAACCTCTTTCTGCGTGGCGGCATCGATGTTGCCTCGGCCATGTGGTACAACGAGTACCATACCATCCTGAACTCCGGTGTTGATCCTGAAGAGCTGAACATCTTCATGTTCAAGGATCATGGCATCAACCTGCCTGAAGACGGCCTCTATGCCCTTGAAAAGACCGTCCGCAATGATCCCGCCCTGGCAAAGGCCTTTGTCCAGGCATCACTGGAGGGGTGGAACTACGCCTTTGCCCATCCCGACGAGGCGCTGGACATTGTCATCAAACAGATGCGCATGGCAAAGATCCCGGCCAACCGTGTTCATCAGCGCTGGATGCTGGAACGGATGCGCGACCTGATCAAACCGCAGACCGGCCAGACAGAATTCGGCCAGCTGAAACAGAGTGATTTCAAGGCCGCCGGAGAGATTCTGCTGAAGAACCATGCCATCAACTCACTACCTGACTACAAGACCTTCACGGGGGTGCCCCATGTTCGCCGATAGGAGCATCGCCTTCAAACTGATCCTGGTCATCACACTTTGCAGCAGCTGCATCCTGACGGCAATATTCGGCTATAACTACCACCGTTCACGACAGCTTCTGCAAAACGAGCTGGAAAACAATACCCGCAACCTGGGCATGGCATCTGTTAACCGGGTCGAAACCATCCTGACTGGCGTCATCAAGGTAAATGAAGGGCTGGCCCGCTCCCTGGAAAACGGCACCAGAACCGATGAACAGCGCACCGCCCTGCTCAAGGCAACGCTGGCGGACAACCCGCAGATCCATGGCTGCGGCATAGCCTCCGAGCGCCAGGCATCCGGCCCGCACACCCGCCCAGACGCCCCCTATTTCCGCAGGGACAAGGGGGGCAACCTTGTCTATGAGCCAGAGACGACCTTTCAGTACCTTGACAAGGATTGGTATCAGATCAGCCGTGAGATGAAGGGGATCGAATGGACCGAACCGTATTACGATGAAAAGGGGACAGGCACCCTGATGACAACCTGTTCGGTCCCATTTTACGAAACAGCCAACGGGGTCAGGCAGTTGAGCGGCATCGTCCGTGCAGATGTCTCTCTGGAATGGCTGACGGAACTGGTCGGATCGATCAAGGTGCTCAAGAGCGGCTACGCCTTCATGATATCCCGCAATGGCACGGTTATAACCCATCCCGACCGGGAGATGATCATGAACGAGACCATCTTCAGCCTGGCTGAGGCGCGCAACGACACCGCCCTGCGGGCTCTCGGCCAGAAGATGATCAAGGGGGGCTCGGACTTTGTACCCTACACAACCGTGCATGGCATCAAAAGCTGGATCTATTATGCACCGATCCCTTCCGTAGGCTGGACCCTGGCGGTAGTTTTCCCGGAAGCGGAGCTGTTCGCCCAGGTAAAGAGCCTAAGCCTGACCAGCATGGTGATCGGGTTGGCCGGAATCTTGATACTGGCGGTGGTCGTAACCTATATTGCCCGTTCGATTACCACCCCCCTGCACCTGCTGGCAGAGGCAACCGCCGAGATTGCCGGCGGCAATTTTGATGTCGAACTACCGGCAACAGGCACACACGATGAGGTTGAAACCCTTACCAACGCGTTTCAGGCGATGAAATCAACCATCAATGAAAAGGGCAATTCCGGGGCAGAGTCATACCTGCTCCGCTCGAAGGATGAGGTCAGCACATTGACCAACGCCTTCCAGGTGATGAGAAATTCACTGAAAGAACACATCAGGCAACTGACGGAGACAACAGCGGCCAAGGAACGCATCGAGAGCGAACTGGGCATCGCCCACGACATCCAGATGGCACTGCTTCCCAAAACATTCCCCCCCTTCCCGGACCGGCATGAATTCGAGCTTTATGCAACCATGCAGCCGGCCAAAGAGGTGGGCGGCGATTTCTACGATTTCTTTTTTGTCGATGACACCCACCTCTGCCTGGTCATAGCCGATGTCTCCGGCAAGGGGGTTCCGGCCGCACTGTTCATGGCCATGTCAATGACACTGATCAAGGCTACGGCACGCTATGCCCTTGCACCGGATGAGATCCTCTTCCGCGTCAATAACGAACTTGCCAGGGAAAACGACTCCTGTATGTTCGTGACGACATTCTTCGGTATTCTGGATACGGAAACCGGCGAACTGACCTATGCCAATGGCGGCCATAATCCGCCGCTGCACCTGAAGCAGAAAGGGGCCGTTGCATGGCTGCCCATATCCGGCAGCCTGATGGTCGGCGCCATGGAAGATGCGCCATACCGCTCGGAACAGCTGCTGCTGGAGCCGGGCGACAGCCTGTTCCTCTACACCGACGGCGTAACCGAGGCCATGAACACAAAGGGCGAGCTATTTTCAGACAAACGCCTGGAACAAAATCTGGCAGCCCTACAGAGCAGTGAAATCACGGATATCGTCAACGGCATCACCGAAAACATTGCAAAATTCAGCGGAGATGCCCCGCAATCCGACGACATAACCATGCTGATGATCCGCTATCTGGGTAGAACAGACGGGAATGAGGGCCGCCCGGAAAATAAATTCAACCGAATCAACATGGTTTAAAATTCCGTCAAAGTCTTTAAACCAGCTGGTGTCATAGATAAATGTTCCATTTGGGTGGATGGCCGGATCTGGTTAATAATGAGTTGGGCGACCATGAGAGAACACGTTTGTACAAGCGAACGAAATCACGGAAGGAATTGGAGGCCAAATCCGGCCGCTCTCTGAGTGAATATTGTATGATTGAATTGGAAAATATTGAAAATCACGTAAAGCTAAAATGTGAAGTTGTTGGTTATCAGTTCCCAAATAACCATAAAGACAATTGGTGTCTATTAAAAGTAGACATTAAACAAGGTGATAAGTCCTTTGAAAAAATTGATCCTGCCCTTGAGACAACTGAACTCGTAGAATTACGTGAATGGTTTAAGTCTCTGTCAAAAAAGAGATTGCCTCGTTTTGCAAAGTTAACTTTTACTGAACCCGGTATTAGCTTCGAATTCTTGGCATGTATAAACGAGCAAGTGAGAATATCTATTAAACTTAGCCATGAAATTAAACCAAATTTCATGTTAGAGCAATTTAGGTCTGAGCATAGTGATTGGATTATTGTCTTTGAATTGAATGACAAAGATTTTGATAAAACTATTTGCGGTATTGAAGCTGCGATAAAACATTTTCCAACCAGAGAGGAATGATAAGGGTCAACTCTCAATTTTTCATTTTTAAGTAGTAAGTCAGAATGTGAAGTCCCAACCAAGCGGGCAGACCGGTGAACCCGGTCACCCGCTGGCCCGTTGAGCTGAAAGCACTCTTTTAAGCACTTCGCAACGACGCAAGAAAACATTTTAGCGGTAAGGCGTCGGAGGATATGTTGAATAAATTCGATAGCATGGAACGTCAAACTCTGGAATGCCACATCGAACAGAGTGAGGCAGTAACAGATCATAATGAAAAGAGAAAGATTTTGGAAAGAAAACTGGTTGAACTTTCCGAAACGCGCCGTGCCATTGAAAAACGCACTGAAGATGAGGAACAAAGGGAGGCTTTGAAACGGCTGGACAGTTTTGAGGCATTTATTAAGTGCGAGATTGATGAACTCGTCATCTATGACAATCCCCCTTCTCGGTTTCCGGAGCAGCCCAAATATTTTGAAAACAAGCGTATGCAGAAAACTCTGGAACAAGGATCAGATAAGGAGAAGAATGAAATAATTTACAGAATGCGCTGGAAAGAGATAGAGGGCAAAGCACTAAAAGCAAGAATCGAGGAGAATCTCAAGGACCCCATTTACCGGCAGGAAGTAATCTTATCATATAAGTCGAGAGTTCGTAGATTCAATGCCCTTACGTTGGGACTCTTGGCAGGTATTGCAACTGGAACTTTCTTAGCGCACTCTACTTTGTATAACGTCCTTGGTGCTGATGGGATCACTTTGATTTTCTGGATGTTGGCCATTTTTGCAGGAGGGTTATTTGTCTATGCTGGAAAGAGGTTATACAGATGCCCAGCGTGTGAGTTTCAACTCAATTTTTTAAGCAAATATTCCGCATATAATGACCGTTTATCCTTGAACAGATCAAATCAATCTTGTTGCCCCAAATGTGGTGCTCCTTTTTCATTCAATGATTGATGAAAGGGTTCTCTCTCCATTTTTTCATTCATTAGCATGAGATGGGAAGGAAAGTTCTCAACTAAGCCATAAGACCTGCCATAAAACCCGGTAGGTCAATGGCTAGCCCGTTGTTGCGAAGATGAAAGAAACAGAATGAACCGAACCATGACAAAAATCTTGAAAACCAGTAGCTGGAAGATTGCTTTTCTTGTGGTCATTCTTGGTCTGCCAATTGGCCTTCTTCACATTACTCAACTTCAAAACGAAGGAAAGGCAGATGATCTTGGTCTGTGGTATCGCATTTACTGTGCTGCGGCCTATGTTGGCCCGTATGCAATCGGAGCAATTGCAATTCATGCCCTGCTAAAAAATACAGTCAGAAAAAAGATCTAAAACGTTGAATTAGTAAGAAATAGAGGGTATTTACAGCCCAAGTTCACTATGGGAACCAAGACGGACTAAATCAAGATTCTCGTCAGGTTCGACAGGCTCACCACGAACTGAATATCATTTAAAAACAATCATTCCCAGCCGCAAGGCAACCAGAGATTACTTGGCAGGAGGAAATTAATATGAAAAACAATGATGCATTTGAAAAAGATATTTTAGAGGCCTATGAAAAAGGCGAATTGATCTCGACAAAACCATCTTCAAAGGAAAAAGAAAAATACAAGGCAGCCGCACAAGCCACCTTCCTTAAAGATCGTCGTGTGAACATTCGACTTTCTTCTCCGGATTTAATGGATATACAGGCACGAGCCTTGGAAGACGGAGTTCCATATCAAACCCTTATTGCCAGCGTTCTCCACAAATATGTCAGCGGGAGATTAGTTGAAACGCCTTCACGGCTAACCTCGCGCTCAACCGGGCGCGCAAAAAAACTGCGCGCCGGCTAGCTCGGATCACATTACCATGCGCCGGGAGTATGCTACCTTCTGGGAGCAACCGAGCCGGATACATAGTATGTGAAATATTCCGGATTACCCCCTGTTACACTGACCCTGATCGTCAGCCCCCCTTTTGCCGCCCCGGCGTTCCAGACCGCGGAATAGGTCTTAGTGCCGCCATCCTTGGAGATTACCGGGCGTTCGGCAAGCAATATTTTCCCGTCGGACGTCTTGATCAGCACATCTGTCGTATAATCGAAATAGGACACCTTGCCGAGACAGGTTATGACAACCTTTACCGGCACTTGTCCGTTTCCGGCAGAAACTGCCTTAAAACTTGTGCCGTTATTTCTCCAGCCAGGGCTGTCCGTTGCCTTGAAATCTGTGACGTTGCCCACTGTCACGCGGATGTGTGACCAGCTGTCTGCCTTCCCTTTTTCTGCCGTATAGCTGCCACCCCTCTGCCCTGTTGACCCGCCCTGCTGACTGGCCCCCTCCCTGAAGGCCTGTTCGCAGGCAAGCAAGCGACTTCTGGCACCTTGCGCCTTGCGAATATCGGGGATCATCCGCTGCATCTTGGCATCATACCCCTTAACAAGCCGGTCAAGGTGCCTGAGGGCGGTGGCACTGTCCCTGATCTCGCCTGCATCGGATACATTTCCCCCCGTATCCACGGCTGCCTTGAAAAACTCACCGGCAATCCGCCCCGACTCACCCAGCGGAGCCGGCAGAAATACAAAGGTCACATTGGTGGCCGCATCATCGACAAACTTATCCCTGAGCTTCGCAATAAGCTGATAGGCCTGTTTTACCGACTTGCGGTTGTATAACGTCCGCAGATCATAAAAGCCTTTATAAATCATGTTATAGGCATCCAGCTTCCTTTGAACGGCATTGATATCCCGCCTGATCAGCGCCTCGCCATCACGGGCCTTACCGTATCTGGCCAGGTTATCCCCCTCTCGGCGGCAGGCGTTGATATCCCCCCGGGCAAACGAGTTCTGCAAGCGCCCCTTCATCTCGCGCACCGCCTGATCCTCAGCGGCATTGCCATGCAGCGGCGCAGCAACGGCCTGACCAGCCATGGCGGCAACAGTCACCAACACAACAATAAAACTAATCATTTTCAGCAACCGATTCATAAATCCCCCTCTATGAAAAACATTTCCAAAACCATGTAGACAATCATATCGCGTCCTGATTAGCGTCAATCATCGGCTAATTACAAACGTTGTCATTCCCGGAACAATTCTGATCGGGAATCCAGCCTTTAGCTATCTGAAATCATGGATCCCCGATAAAGACATTCGGGGATGACATTCCGAATAGCGAAAGCATAACGCTAATTATCAATTTCTGCCCAAACGCCAGGTTGCGTTTTATTTTGCAATACGCCGCCCTGATGGTATTTTTCATATACCATAGAAGCTGGCAATGCACCATTTAGACAAATTTAAGGATCCCTTCTTGAGAGGCTTGCTTCTATCCCGGTTTAAGTGTAACGGTTCAGTTGTAAGATTACCGTTGAAGGACAAAACAATAGCCGGACAGAGATCTGGAACTGGCAATCAAACGCCCCAGATCATGTCCATATCCGTCAACCATGCAAAACAGTGGAGGTACACATGCGAAGAATCCTGTTTCTATTCTGTCTGATGACGATCTTCTCTTGCAGCCTGGCATTTGGCGAATCGTTGACAGCCAATCCTGATACGCAGATCGTCGGCTGGTGGGAAGAGTATTCACCATCATCAAACCTGGTGAATTTCACCGGGGATGGCACGGTCAAGCTGCTGCTGAGACAGGGAGAAATCGGTGACCTTCATTCTTTGGAAGGGACCTGGCGGCTCTCGGAGACCGGTGTCATTCACATCGTGTTTTCGGTTAATGGCCAGACGATTGAAAAGGATTGCCAGGTATCTTTCAGGGGCAATGACCTGATCTTCACCGAGGCCGACGGGCAAGAGACAAAGCATCGACGCCATTCCGGCATCCCGCCCAAGGAATATGTCTGGTAAACAGAGGATATCAGCTGCATTGATGTTTCAAATCCGAAACAGCTGCCGGTTTTAAAGGGATTTTGCAGGAGAAGCCAAATCATGAGCCTGGACTATGTCACCATCAAGGACTTTGCCATCATCGCCGGTGGCCTGGTAACCATCTTCGCCTTTCTCAACGGGCTGCTGGAATACCGCCGTCAGGGGATGCAGAAGCGTGTTGAGCACTTTACCACCCTGAGGCGCCGATTGAAGGAAAACCCGGTTTTCAAGGAAATCTGCGACCTGATGTTTGCCAATGACCCGCGGCTGAGAGAAATCAATGCCCAGGACAAGCGCGACTTTGTCGGCCTGCTGGAGGAGGTTGCACTCCAGGTCAACTCTGGCCTGATCCGTCCTGACCTGGCCCATTACATGTTCGGCTACTACACGGTAAAATGCCTGGATAGTGAGGATTTCTGGGCCAATCTGACCCTGGACGAGATATACTGGAACCTGTTCCATGACTTTGCCCAGGAGATAAAGGCCCGCGAAAAGACCTTCAGTTACCACCGCGACAAACTGCGCTTTTAACAGGGTAGACAGGAGAGCCGATGAAAAAACTGCTGACCACCGCTGCAATCACCCTGATGACCGGGGCGCTGCTGGACCCGCTGGCCATGTCCATGCTGGAACGGCCAATCTCCTGGCTGCTGGACATGGCCATGCTGGCCGCCGGCATCGGTTGCATCTACCTGCTGGTCAGATTTCGTGACGAGCTGTAATTTCAATTTCAAATCAGAAATGAGACCAGGGCGGCGAGGACTGGGCAACGAAGGTGGCGCTTTGATCTGAAATTGGTAAGAGGAAGTTTTGTGACCCCACCATCCGCTACACATCAAACCTCCCCGGAGAAATGGCTATTCGGTCAGGCGCGGCAATCGGCCGGGCTGCTCTACCGCTCGATCACCTGCGGGGCGGCGGCCGGGTTGCTGGTGCTGCTGCAGGCCTGGCTGCTGGCCCGGATCTGCCAACGGGGCATTTTTGAACATGCCGGAACCGCTGATCTGCTGCCACTGGGTGCCGCTCTGACGGTTACGGCGCTCTGCCGGGCATTGCTGAGCTATTTCAGCGAGAGGGGCACCATTGATGCTGCCGCGGCCATCAAGCAGCGGCTGCGTAGCCAGCTCTACCGCAGGCTTGTTTCGGTCGGCGGCGGCAATGGCGACAACGCCGCCATGATCGAGGCCGTCACCAGCGGTATCGATGGGCTGGAAAGCTACATCACCCGCTTCATACCCCACCTGGCCCTGGCCGCCATCCTGCCGGTCTTTGCGCTCGGCTTTGTCCTGCCGACGGATTGGCGCTGTGCCCTGGTCCTGCTCTTTTCAGCGCCATTCATACCACTGTTCATGATTCTGATCGGGCGCGGCTCCGAGAGGCTGAACCAGCGCCAATGGAAACGGCTGACCCGCCTTTCCGGCTATCTGCTCGACCTGATCCAGGGACTACCGGATCTGAAGATATTCGGCGCTGTCCGGCGTGAAGCGGCACTGCTGGCAGACATATCGGACGAATATCGCCAGGCGACCATGTCCGTGCTGCGGATCGCCTTCCTGTCTGCCTTTACACTGGAATTCTTTGCCACGGTCGGCACGGCCGTGATCGCCGTCATCGTCGGCTTCAGCCTGCTCAACAACCAGCTCACCCTCGGGCAGGGGCTGTTTATCCTGATCCTGGCCCCGGAATTTTATCTTCCCCTGCGCACACTGGGGCTCTCCTACCACTCGCGCATGCAGGGGATTTCAGCGGCAGCCCAGATCCTGCCGCTCTTCAACGCCCCGCACCCTTGCGGCTTTGACGGCACCCTCCCCCCGCCTGACACTGCACCCCACATCGTCTTTGAGGATGTCTCCTATGATTATCAGGGGGGGCGCGGAGGGGTCAGAAACATCAGCCTGACCATCGGGGCAGGTGAAATCGCGGCACTGACCGGCGAAAGCGGCGCCGGCAAGACAACCATTGCCCGGCTTCTGGCCGGTCTGGCACGGGCCGACAGCGGGCGCATCCTGGTCAATGATCAGGAGCTGAACCGGATCACGCCGTCCGGCTGGCATGCCGCCATCGCCTGGGTGCCGCAGCAGCCCTTTTTCTTCAAGGGCACCATTCGTGAAAACCTGCTCTCCGGCCTGGATAATATCAGCGAGGACGCCATCAGAGAGGCGCTTCGCAAATGCGCCTGCCTGCCGTTCATTGACAGGCTGCCCAATGGCCTGGATCACGTCATGGCCGAGGGTGGCAGATCGCTATCCGGCGGAGAACTACGCCGCCTGGCCCTTGCCCGGGCACTGCTGCGCAAGGCCCGACTGCTGATCCTGGATGAACCGACCGCAGCCCTTGATGCGGAGAACGAGCGGATCCTGACCTCCGTCATCACCCAACTGGCCGGCAGCAGCACGATCCTACTGATCAGCCATCGCGAGGCGACAATCGCCAACGTCAACCAGACCATCAAAATTACCGCCGGGAGACTGGAACCGATTGTGGCGTCTTCACCCCTTAAAAGTCATGGGGTGCCCGCATGATGGAGATCCTGCGCATACTGGCCGTCGGCCACCGGCAATACCTATGGCTGGCAGCAGGCTGCCTGATCTCGATTGGCGTGATTGCCGCCAACACGCTGCTGATGGCGCTATCCGGCTGGTTTATCGCCTCCATGGCCATTTCGGGCAGCTTCAACATCGCCTTCAATTACCTGCTGCCATCGGTCGGCATCCGCATACTGGCCCTCTCACGCACAATCGGCCGCTATCTTGAACGGCTGATAACCCATGAGGCCAGTTTCAGGATGCTGACAGAACTGCGCAGCTGGCTTTTCCAACGCCTGGAACCGCTTTCACCGGGGCGGCTGGATGATTTCGGCAACACCGACATCCTTGGGCGGCTGCGGAGCGACACCGACAGCCTTGAGACACTTTACCTGCGCATCCTGCTCCCGATCTCCAGCGGTCTGATCTCGATCGGTCTGGCCACTGCCTATGTCGCCTGCTGGAGCATTCCGGCGGCTGGAATTCTGCTGGCGGCCCTCTCAACCAACGGAATCCTCCTGCCGCTGCTGGCCCTGCGTCTGGCAAGGCGGCCGGGACAGCAGGCCGCGGCACTCTCCGCCGATCTGCACAACAGCGTCAGCAAAGGCATCATCGGCGCCGAGGAGCTGATCATCATGGGGGCGATCGAACGGCAGGCTGCGGAGGTGGATCGGCTTTCTGCAGATCTGATTCAACGGCAGCGGCAGTTAGGAGGGATAACAGCCGTGACAACGGCCGGAGGGATTGGCGTTGCCTCCCTCGCCAGCGCTGCGATTCTCTTGACCACCCTGACCGAACTGCACAACGGAGCAATCGCCCCACCCGATCCGGTCATGCTGCTGCTCTTTGCTGCGGCCTCCTTTGAGGCGGTAGCCACCCTCCCCGCCTCGCTGCGCCAGCTGCCGGAAACCACTGCCACCATCCGGCGCATCCTGCATCTGGCCGATGCAAGCGGGGTGATCAACGAACCCGTGCAGGCTGCGAATATCAAAAGCGGCACGATTGTTTTTCGGGACTGTGTCTGCCAATATGACCGACAGACGCCAGCCAGCCGGATCAACCTGAGCATCGCTGAGGGACAATGTCTGGCCGTCACCGGCCCAAGCGGCAGCGGCAAGAGCAGCATCGCCTCAATCCTGCTCCGTTTCAGGGAATACAGCGGCAGCGTCACCGTCGGCGGGGTAGAGCTGAACCGCTTCAACAGTGAAGAGCTGCGCCAGACCATCTCGGCCATGCCCCAACAGCCGCACCTCTTCAACGCAACGCTGCGCGACAACATCACCCTTGGCAACCGCCAGGCCTCAGAGGAGCAGATCCGGCAGGCAGTCAGCGATGCCGCCCTGGATGAATGGATTGAGACACTGCCAGAGGGGCTTGAAACCCGCATCGGCCAAGCCGAAGGGGCGATTTCTGGTGGTGAAGGACGCAGAATCACCCTGGCCAGGGCCTTGCTCAAAGATGCCGCGATACTGATTCTGGATGAACCGACGGAAGGACTTGACCCGGCGACGGAAGAGCGGATTGTTGCCAGCCTGAGCCGGCGGCTGGCTGGCCGGACAACATTGCTGATCACACACCGCCCGGCCTGCCTGGCCCTGGCGGATCATGTTTTGAGATTGGATTAAAAAGGAATTGAGATGATTGAGATTAAAGAGACCGATATAGAACTGGAGTTTTTTCGCGCCTCGGGGCCGGGCGGGCAGCACCGCAATACAACCGATTCGGCGGTCCGCATCCGTCATATTCCCAGCGGCATTGTCGTCCAGGCCTCGGAGAGCCGTTCCCAGCTCCAGAACCGGCTGATGGCCATGCGCCGGCTGGCGGATGAGCTGCAAAGACGGGCCAGGAAGCAAAAGAAGAGGATCGCCACCAAGGTGCCACGGCGGGTCAAAGAAGAGCGACTGACTGCAAAGCGGGTACAGGCACGCCGAAGACAGGAGCGGAAGATAACCGATTGACGAGTCTACGCCGTAACCGATCTTGCGGGTGCGGGGCCTACTTCAGGCTCCAGATCCCAACCCCCATCTCAACCGGTATGTCCTTCTTGCCGACAAAATAGTTTTTCAGGTGGAGCGTATTCTCACTCAGCTCCATTCCCACCTCAACGCCACGGAAGACATCGTATTCACTTGTGCCGTTCGACAGCATCAGAACCGATGTATTCATCTGTCGCAGTGACCGGTAAAACTCGGCAATGCTGTTGATGTTATCCGGGAAGAACTCTTCGATCGGATCAAGTACAACCAGCTTGACCTTGTAATACTGACAAAACTTGACCAGTGAGGAGAGCGTTTTGGTATAGCTGCCAGCGCTATCCACCAGGTGAATCGGGATTCCATAACAGTCATCACACATGGAGATGCAGGTCAGGTTGTCCCCCTCCTCATCCAGCTTCGTATTAAAACCAGGGACCGTCTTGCCCCATTCCCGGCAGAGCCGTTTAAAACGCCGGCAGTTATCGTCATCCGTATCCGTTGCACTCAAATAGATGACATGCCCTTGCTGGCAGTGGAATTTACCCAGAAACGGCAGATCAAGCGCAACGGACATGGCCGCCTGCATGGCCAGTGTCGACTTGCCATAGACACCATGGGTCTTCAGGCAGACCAGGGCGTTGGCCGGAATGATCTCGGAAATCACGTACTCCTCAGCCTTTGGGGCAACAATTTCCCGGCTGACCCAGTCACTTATCCCGATATGCCTTGAAAAGGGATTATCTTCCATTCGCTTGATTGTCATAACTCACCACCCGTACATGGAATACCGACACGATCTGCTGCCTGAAATTTATCTTACCATTAGAGTTATTGTACTTGAAAAGTTAAAAATTGACAGTGTCAAATGACCGATTGGCTACAGTTCAGCTCACGCCAAAACAGAAACAAGTTGCCTATATTCAGCTAATTATGCTATTTATAGAGCAGTTTTCAGCCACAGGTGGATAACCTGTGGTTTTTATTTTTCAGACAGGAGTATTACCCGCAATGATTTCAGCCTCTAATGTCACCCTTGCCTATGGCAAGCGCGTTCTCTTCAAAGATGTCAACATCAAGTTCACCCCGGGCAACTGTTACGGCCTGATCGGCGCCAATGGTGCCGGCAAATCAACCTTCCTGAAAATCCTCTCCGGCGAGATCCAACCCGATAAGGGTGAGATCTCCCTCGGTTCAAAGGAGCGACTGGCCGTACTGCGCCAGGATCAGTTTGCCTTTGACGAGGAGACCGTCTTCAACACCGTCATCATGGGGCATGAAAAGCTCTACAAGGTTATGCACGAGCGGGAGGCAATTTACGCCAAGGCTGAATTCACTGAGGAGGACGGCGTTCGCTCGGCGGAGCTGGAGGGCGATTTTGCCGAAATGAACGGCTACGAGGCTGAATCGGAGGCAGCGGTGCTGCTGAACGGCCTCGGCATCCCCGAAGAATTGCGCCACAAAAAAATGAAAGAACTGGAGGGGGGCGACAAGGTGCGCGTCCTGCTGGCCCAGGCCCTGTTCGGCAACCCGGATGTCCTGCTGCTGGACGAACCGACCAACAACCTTGACCTGAAATCAATCAACTGGCTGGAAGACTTTCTCTTTCGTTTCCCCAACACCGTCATTGTCGTTTCCCATGACCGTCACTTCCTCAACCAGGTCTGTACCCACACCGCCGATATTGATTTCAGTCGCATTCAGGTTTATGTCGGCAATTACGATTTCTGGTATCACGCCAGCCAGCTCAACCTGCGTCAGAAACAGAACGAGAACCGCAAGATCGCCGACAAGGCCGCTGAGTTGAAAGAATTTATTCAGCGTTTCAGCTCCAACGCCTCCAAGGCCAAGCAGGCCACCTCGCGCAAAAAGCTGCTCGACAAGCTGACCCTGGAGGATATGCCAGTTTCCTCCCGTAAATATCCCCACGTCATGTTCAAGCCGGAGCGCCCCTGCGGCGATATCATCCTTGAAATCCAGGGGCTTTCCAAAGAAGTTGAGGGAGTCCAGGTTCTGAACAATCTCGACCTGATCGTCCGTAAGGGAGACAAGATTGCCTTTGTCGGCGGCAACAGCCTGGCCAGAACCACCCTGTTCCAGATTCTGGCGGGTGAGCTGGAACCGGATAGCGGCAGTTTCCGCTGGGGGGTTACCATCACCAGCTCCTATTTTCCCAAGGAGAACAGCGCCTATTTTGAAAAGGATCTGACGCTGATCGAATGGCTGGGACAGTATTCGCCGCCTACGGAGGGTGAAACCTTTGCCCGCGGCTTCCTGGGACGGATGCTCTTCTCCGGTGAAGAAGCGATGAAAAAGACCAGCGTCCTATCCGGTGGTGAGCGGGTACGCTGCATGCTGTCACGGATGATGCTGACCGGCGCCAATGCGCTGATTCTGGACGAACCGACCAACCATCTTGACCTGGAATCCATCACTGCCCTGAACGATGGCCTGATCGCCTTTAGCGAGGTGATCCTGTTTGCATCCCATGACCACGAGTTTGTATCGACGCTGGCCAACCGGATTATCGAAATCACACCCGGCGGCGTTATCGACCGCGTCATGGGCTTCGAGGAATACCTCGAGGATGCCGATGTGGCCAAGGAACGTGACCAGTTCTACCATGGCCATGCCGAGTTGAGCCTCTAGGCGAAGCCATGCAGGAGATCAGCGGGGATATCTGGGCATTCCACCCGGCGTGTATCATTGCCGTCACCACCAACGGCTCAGTCAGCCAGCGGGGGAGGATTGTCATTGGCCGCGGCGTTGCCGCCCAGGCGGCAGCCAGATATCCGGAGATCGTTGACCTGATCGGCCAACAGGTCAGCTTGAACGGCAACCATGTTCACCAGCTCCCCCACAACCTGGTCACCTTTCCGGTCGAACACAGCTCCCTGGAGCTGCCCGACCTGCGGCTGATCGAACGCTCGGCTGCCGAACTAGCCAGACTGGCTGACCAGCAGGGGTGGGAACAGATCATTGTTCCCCGCCCTGGCTGCGGCGGTGGCGGGCTGTTATGGAAGGATGTCCGGCCTCTCCTTCTGCCCCACTTTGATGACCGTTTTACGATCATCTCCGCCGGAAACCAGTAAACTGTCATTTGTCTGCTACAGATCTCCATATTTAGAGTTTGTCCGTAAATAACTTTGTTCAGGTATTGCGCCTGGATTTGGGTCAGATTTGGCAGACATGATTGAACAAAACCACAGGCGTAGCTGGGCTACGTCGAGGATTTTGTGATTGAATGGCTGTCAAAGATGGCCTGAATACAGGATGCAAGACCGCAAAGCTTATTTGCGGATAAGCTCTTAGTCAAAGGAGAATCAGATGCCTTCCGTTAAAACACACAACCACGTTACCAATCTCTCCGGCAACGAGATATACTGTCTGAACAAACTATCCCTGAGCCCCGGCAACATCTGCGTCGGCAACAGTGTTTTTGCACTCGGCATCATGGGCAGCCTGACGGCCGGACTGAACATCCTTGCCGGCGGCGAGATCCCCCAGGTGACAAGCCTGATCCACGATGGCCGCCTGAATGCCATCAACCGGATGATGCAGGAGGCAGAGGCCAGCGGCGGCAGCGGTGTCACCGGTGTGACTACCGAGCTGGTCAGCCATGGCAGCAATATCGAGTTCCTCTCCATTGGCTCGGTTGTCCACAAGCGGGGGACAGAGAGCGAGACCATGACCTTTTCCACCTCTGCCGATGCCCAGGAGCTCTACTGCCAGGTTGATAGCGGCTTCAAGCCGATCCAGTACGTGCTCGGCAACGTTGCCTACTCCATCGGCCTGGGGGGAAACATCACCGGTTTCCTGAGCAGCCTTGGCCGTGGCGAGGTCAGTGAGTATTCAGAGATCTTTGACAAAACCCGCCATCTCGCCCTGGAGCGGATTACCCGCGAGGCACGTCAGTGCAAGGCCAATGCCGTCATCGGCATTAATACAACCATTACGCCGCTGATGGGTGCCCAGGAGATGCTCATGCTCGGCACCGCCTCCTTTCACCCCGCCTTAAGCGATTACGCCACAGAGCCGGTCACCTCGGACATGACCAACGAAGAGCTCTGGAACATGGTTAATATCGGCTACATGCCGATCCGTCTGGTTATGGGTGTTTCCGTCTATTCGCTGGGAATTGTTGGCGGGATCAAGTCGCTTTTCAAATCAATGGTGCGCGGCGAGGTTGATACATTGACAACCCTGCTCTACGAGGCACGCGAGAAGGCCCTGGATCGAATCCAGATTGACGCCAGGCGTCATGGGGCAGATGATGTCGTCGGGGTCAAGATTCACGTCTATGAGCTGGGTGGCGGCCTGATCGAATTTCTGGCCATCGGAACAGCGGTCAGGAAGATGGATGGCATCTCCACACGCACCCCGGATCTGATCCCCCAGGCAATCATCCGCGACCGGGACACATTCTTCGAGAAACCGCCGGAATCCGGGCGGGCTGTTACACTGGCGGACAGTGGAAAGTCATCCGCCGCCGCGACCCAAGGTGGACCGATAGCCATCATTGTCGGCATCGGCTTTTTCCTCTATTACATTTTCATGGTTTTACTGAGGCACCATTAGAAAAGGCGCCGGAGAAATCTCTCAGGCGCCCTTTGTGGTCGCAATAGCGGTTATATAAACGGTAAGGTCACCGTTCGGACGGCTGATAACAACCTCGTCATCAACCTTTTTTCCAAGCAGTGCCTGGCCAACCGGTGAATCAATGCTGATCTTGCCGGCGGCCACATCAAATTCATCTGCACCAACCAGCTGGTAGCTACGCTGATCACCATTTTCATCCTCGTAGGTAACCCAGCAGCCAAAACAGACCGCACGCGGATTGACCGGGACAGCGCCAACCTTAAGCAGCTTCAACCGATTGCCAAGATGTTTCAGCTTACGGTCGATCTCACGCAGACGCTTTTTACCATAAATATATTCGGCATTCTCGGAACGATCACCCTCAGCGGCCGCATCAGAAACCCCCTGCACCACTTTGGGGCGCTCCACACGCCACAGATAATGATATTCGTCCTCCAGCCGTTTCATCCCGGCCGATGTTATCAGATTTGTCATCACTCCACCTGTCATGATCAAAATATTGCATTCATGCTGCGGACGATAAAAAAGGGCCTCGGAATTAACCGAAGCCCTTTTTCAAGCCAGCACTTTAATATAAATTAAATTCTGGTTACGTTAGCTGCCTGAAGACCTTTAGGGCCTTTTACCAGTTCGAAAGTAACGCTGTCACCTTCGGAAAGGCTTTTGAAGCCGTCGCCGCTGATTGCGGAGAAATGTACGAATACGTCATCGCCATTTTCCTGCTCGAGAAATCCAAAACCCTTGCTGTCGTTAAACCATTTTACTGTTCCGTTTACCATTTTCTTACTTCTCCTGATACTGCTTTTTAAATTGTTCCGAGTGCGCCTCGGATTAGTTACCTTAGCAGTATGGCCGAACATGTGTCAACACTTAAAATCAGATTAATTGATCTGCCAGACAATTATTTTAGAAATCACTCCCCTGTCAATGAATGGTCTTACCCAGATAATAATCGTAATTCCCGTCATAAACCCGCATCTCGCCATGATCGATTTCAAACACGCGGTTAACCAGCAGACGCAGGAAATGACGGTCGTGGCTGACCAGCAGAACCGTGCCGCTGAAATTTTTAAGGGCATCCAGCAAGATTTCCCGCGAACGAATATCAAGATGGTTTGTTGGCTCATCCAGTACCAGAAAATTTATTGGCCGGCCCAGCAGGGTTGCCAGCAGAACCCGGCTTTTCTCGCCGCCGGATAGCTTATCGATCTTCTTGTCAACGGAGTCGCCTGAAAACAGAAAGGCACCCAGCAGGTTGCGCAACACCCCGATATTGGCAAGCGGCATGGCATCCTGCACCGTTTCAAAGACCGTTTTCTGCGGATCAAGGATCTCCATGGCATGCTGACTGAAGTAACCGACCTCAACGTTTGCGCCCAGATTGAATGTACCGACGCTCTGTTCCGTCTGACCGGAGATGATCTTCAAAAAGGTTGATTTACCGGCGCCATTGACACCAACCACCGCGATCTTCTCACCGCGACGAATGGTGCCGGAAACCCCGCTGAAGACCGGGTGATCGGTGCCATCCGGCTTCTGCCAGACCTTGGCAAGCCCCTCGATCACAACCACATCGTCACCACTGCGCGGCGGATCAGCAAAATCAAAACGAACCACCCGTTCTTCGGGTGGAATCTCGATCCGCTCGATCTTTTCAATCTTCTTCACCCGCGACTGGACCTGGGCGGCATGGGAGGCCCGGGCGGCAAAACGGGCGATAAACTCCTCCTCCTTGGCCAACATATCCTGCTGGCGCTTATGGCTGGCCAGCAGCTGCTCAAGACGGATATCGCGTTCGCGCTCATAAAAATCGTAATTACCACCATAAGTGGTCACGGTCTTGTTGGCCACCTCGATCACCCGGGTCACAATCCGGTTCATGAAGTCACGGTCATGGCTGGTCATCAGCAGCGCACCATCAAACTCATTGGCCAGCCACTCCTCCAGCCAGATGATCGACTCCACATCCAGATGGTTGGTCGGCTCGTCCAGCAACAGGACATCGGGCTTGAGCGTCAGTATCCTGGCCAGGGCGATACGCATTTTCCAACCGCCACTGAACGATTCAACCGGCTGATTAAAGCGATCCGGGCCAATCCCCAGACCGGTCAAAACCGTCTGGGCACGCGTATCCAGATTATAACCATCACGATGCTCAAACTCCTCCTGAGCAACCCCGTAGCGCTCAAGAAGCGCCGCCATCTCGTCATCGGACTGCGGCACGCACATCGCCTCTTCCATCGCCTTCAGTTCAGCGGCGAGTCTGACGGTCTCCGCAGAGCCGCTCATCACCTCTTCCAGGGCCGTCCGTCCCGACATCTCGCCCACATCCTGGGAAAAATAGCCGATGACGGTCTTCTTTGCACAGGTGATGTCACCGCCATCCACATCTTCCTCTCCGGTAATGATCCGAAAGAGCGATGTCTTGCCGGCGCCATTTGGACCGACCAGCCCGTTGCGGCTGCCTGGAAGGATCTGAAAACTGGCGTCACGAAACAGGATCTGTGAGCCATGCTGCTTGCTGATATTGGAAAGATGTATCATCTGTTCAGGAAACCACTATTCTGGCAAAACGTCGTCTGCCGATCTGGACGATATAATCGCCGGCCTGTTCAAGTTCGAGATTGGTATTGGAGACCTTCTCGCCATTCAGTTTAACCCCGCCGCCATCAATGGAACGACGCCCTTCGCCATTGGATTTGGTCAATCCGGCCTCGGTCATTGCCCGCGCCAGAAGGATCGGACCATCATTCAACGAAAAGCTGACCTGGGGCATTTCATCGGGAATCTCGTTGTCGCGGAAACGCTTGACAAAATTCTCCTCGGCCTCCCGCGCAGCGGCTGCCGAGTGGAAACGGGTGACCATCTCACGGCCAAGTGCCTTTTTGGCCTCCATCGGATGAACCGAATTATCCTGCAGTCCGGCCTTGAGCTGCTCCAGTTCAGCCAGCGGCATCTCTGACAGCAGCTCGTAATACCGAATCATCAGTTCATCGGAGACAGACATGACCTTGCCGAAGATCTCATTACCGCTCTCATTGATACCGATATAATTGCCGAGCGACTTGGACATCTTGTTGACGCCATCCAGCCCCTCCAGCAGCGGCATGGTCAGGACGCATTGCGGCTCCTGCCCCCACTCCCGTTGCAGCTCGCGGCCAACCAGCAGATTGAACTTCTGGTCCGTACCACCCAGTTCAACATCGGCCTTGAGCGCAACCGAATCATACCCCTGCACCAGCGGATAGAGGAATTCATGGATACTGATCGGCTGCTGGCTATTAAAGCGCTTGTGAAAATCATCCCGCTCAAGCATACGGGCCACGGTCCATTTTGAGGCCAGGGCAATCATTCCGCCGCTACCGAGATCATTCAACCAGCTGGAGTTGAAGACAACCTTGGTCTTTTCCGGATCAAGGACCTTGAAGACCTGCTCCTTGTAGGTCTCGGCATTTTTGAGAACATCCTCACGAGTCAGAACCTTGCGGGTCTCGGACTTACCGGTCGGATCACCGATCATGCCGGTAAAGTCGCCGATCAAAAAGTTCACCTCATGGCCAAGCTGCTGAAACTGGCGCAGTTTATGAATCAGAACCGTATGCCCAAGGTGCAGGTCTGGCGCAGTCGGATCAAATCCGGCCTTGATCTTCAGCGGGACACCGCTCTTAATCGATTTTTCCAGTTTGGATTCGAGTTCCTTTTCAACAAGGATCTCCACTGCGCCACGTTTGATTACTGCCATCTGTTCGGCGACGGTCATACATAACTCCTGAAATCAAAATTTTCCGCAGACTTGACTCTGCGGGTATATTTATAACATTAACAACGAATCCTGCCTAACAGGCGTCATTAATCCGCTCAATGGAGATGGCACGGCCACTCCCCTCGTCCACCTCAACGACAACACCATTGATGCGGATATCCTTCTTGGGGATCTCGAATTTGACCGGCAACTGGGTCAGAAACTTGCGAATCGCCTCATCCTTGCCGATCCCGATCACCGAATCAAAACTGCCGGTCATGCCGGCATCGGACATATAGGCCGTCCCCTGGGTCAGAATCCGCTCATCTGCCGTCTGCACATGGGTATGCGTCCCCACGACGGCACTGACACGACCATCAAGATACCAGCCGAGGGCCGCCTTCTCCGAGGTTGCCTCGGCGTGAAAATCCACAAAGATGATCGCAGTCTCCTTGCGGAGCCGTTCAATCTCGCGATCAGCCGTCCTGAATGGGCATTCCAGATTTTTCATATAGATCCGCCCCTCCAGATTAAGAACAGCGACCTTGACCCCGCCCGGGGTCTCGACAATGACGCTCCCCACCCCCGGTGTTCCCTCCGGATAATTGGCCGGTCGGACTACCCGCCGGTCAGCCAGCACCAATTGAACCTGCTCTTTTTTATCCCAGATGTGATTGCCGCTGGTGATACAATTCACCCCCAGAGCGGTAAGCTCCTTGAGCACATCCAGAGTCAATCCAAAACCGCCAGCGGAGTTTTCACCATTGGCAATCACCAGATCGATATTATAACGGTCAACCAGATGATCCAGCCTGCGTACAAGCGCCTGACGCCCAGGTTTGCCGATAATATCCCCTATAAACAGTATCTTTGTTCCCATTTCAATTCCAATACGTACCGCTGATAAAAAATACCTGCCCCATAGCATCCTGACGAGACAGGTCCGACCGAATATCCAAAAGCAGTACAGGACCAGAGATCAACGGCAACCATGCCGGATATCTGGCCCTGCAAATAACCCAAACAGACTGTACGACAGACAAAACTTTAGCGGGCAAACTCCACAGCCCTGGTCTCGCGAATGACATTAACCTTGATCTGGCCGGGATAGGTCATTTCCGCCTCAATCTTCTTGGCAATTTCCCTAGCCATGATCAATGACTGTTCATCGGTAACCTGGTCACTGGAGACCAGCACCCGGATCTCGCGGCCAGCCTGAATGGCAAAGGAGTTGGTCACGCCGCCGAATGATGTTGCAATCCGCTCCAGATCCTCAAGACGCTTGACATAGGTTTCCATCATCTCACGCCGTGCGCCAGGACGGGCACCGGAGAGTGCATCCGCCGCCTGAACGAGGACAGCCAGCACACTATTCGGCTTTTCATCTTCATGGTGGGCCATGATTGCGTGAACAATTTTTGCTGACTCGCCATATTTTTTAGCCAGATCAGCGCCAATAACCGCATGCGAACCTTCCACCTCATGGTCAACCGCCTTGCCCAGGTCATGCAACAGACCGGCACGTCGGGCCTGTTTGACGTTCAGACCAAGCTCTGCCGCCATGATGCCGCAGATAAAGGCGACCTCCAGGGAGTGCTGATAGATGTTCTGCGTATAGGATGTACGGTATTTGAGACGACCGATCAATTTGATCACCTCGGGATGAATGCCATGGACACCAAGATCAAAGGCAGCCCTCTCACCGGCCTCTTTAATGGCCTGCTCAACCTCTTCAGTCGATTTAGCCACAACCTCCTCAATCCGCCCCGGATGAATCCGGCCATCGCCAATCAATTTCTCCAGTGAAAGCCGGGCGACCTCGCGACGAACAGGGTTAAATCCGGAGAGAATAACCGCCTCCGGTGTATCGTCAATAATCAGGTCAATGCCGGTTGCCGCTTCCAGAGCACGGATATTGCGCCCCTCGCGGCCAATGATCCGCCCCTTCATCTCATCCGATGGCAATGGCACAACAGAAACGGTTTTTTCAGCAACATATTCGCCGGCGTAACGCTGGATTGCCAGCGATATGATCTCCTTCGATTTTTTATCCGCAGTCTCCCGCGCCTCTTCCTCAATGACCTTGATCCGCTTGGCCACATCATGCTTGGCCTCATTCTCGATCAGCTCCATCAATTCCTTCTTGGCCTCCGCCGCCGTCATGCCGGCGATCTCTTCCAGTTTAGCCTGCTGCACATCGGCAGCCTTTTTCAGCTCCTGGTCACGCTCATTCAGATTGCGTTCCCTGGCGGTGTTGCTCTGTTCCTTTTTCAGAATATCAATCTCTTTCTGATCAAACAGTGCTACCTTTTTGTCCAGATTTTCCTCTTTCTGCTGCAGCCGTTTTTCAAGTGCCTGCAGTTCCTTCCTGCGCTCGGTCATCTCGCGGTCATGACCAGCCTTGGCCTCAATTGCCTCTGATCTGGCCTTGAGTTCGGCCTCTTTTGTAATTGTGTCCGCTTCGCGACGGGCATCATCAATCATCTTGCTGACAAGCTCTTCCGCATGTCTGACGATCGCGCCGGAATCCACCTTGTTCGCCCTGTTACCAACAAAATAAGCTATGCCAGCAGCAACAACTGCAGCTACCAGTATCCAGATGTTTTCCATATACATAACCTCCTTTATATTAATTCGGGTCATCAGGGATGACGCCGATTACTTCCACAGAGGACAACCCGTCGTTCGGTAACGACCAGATCCATCCTGATATCATTGTACTCAGCCGGTATATCTCCTTCAATCAGCTGAAAATCATGACAGATGCCAACCAGCCTGGTGCTGGGACCAGCATGCTGCAAAAACCGGTCATAATACCCCTTGCCATAACCGATGCGGTGCCCGCGGCAATCAAAGGCAACCCCTGGAATAACAATCAAATCCGCCGCCTCAGCCTCCAGATTGACGCCAACACCAGACGGCTCCAAAATCCCGAAATGCCCCCGGACCAATTGACCGGCATGCTCAACCTGACGGAATACCATATGATGGCCAAACACCTTTGGGTAAAGTACCCGTTTGCCCAACACAAAAGAGCGCTGACAGACAAGCCCCGTATCCACTTCATTGTGAATGGCCGCATACAGCGCCACACAGTCAGCGGCAGCAAATGCCTCCAGATCCATCAGATTATTCTGGGCCTGCTGTCCGGAGGAGACAACCTCTTCATCACTGAGCGCCCGACGACGGGTCAGCATGAGATGACGTAGCGACCTTTTAGGCATTGAACCTTCCTGGAGAAGAGAGAATGCCCCGCCTTGATTACATAGGCAGGCTAACTATCAGAAAATAAAACAGGAAATGCCCGGGGAGAGGCCGGGTGGGTCAGTCAGGGGGGAAAGAAAGCGCAGAAATGGCTCGTCATTGCCGGGGAATGAGTTAAATTCTCGGGTTCCAGTGCTCGAAGAGCAATTCCTTCCTTTCATTGAGGATATATTCTGCGGAGTTCAGTTATCAGTAAACAGGGGCACGATGTGCACCCTTGGGACTGATTGATGCATTAGCGAATATATGATCAAGCCTCCCACAAGAGACCTTATATCTTAATAACTCAAACGGATTCCAGCCGTTCAAGCACCCCCTTGAAACGTTGTTCAAGGGAGGTCAGATCCTGCTGGTTCCTCTTCAGATCAAGCAGTTCTTCCGTCGTATTCAGCAGGGCCAATATCAGAACCAGCTGGGTATCTCCGCCCCGAAGGGCAGAATCTATTTCCTGCAATCTGCTGTTGACAGCAGACTCAATTTCCTGAACCCTTTCTGCCGAGGCAGAGCTCCTGACCGCCAGTTCGCGTCCCAATACGGTTACGGAGTGGGATTTCTTCAAGGCAGTCAAATCCCGTCCAGTTTACCAAGAATCGCATCAATACGTGTCCTGAAGCCATCCCGTTCCTCAAGCAGCCGTGCGTTTTCCTCGGCCAGACGGGTATTTTCCTCTTTCAGCACCCTGACCTTATCAAGAACATCGCCAACCTTCCTGTCAAGCGCCTCAAAAATTTCCTGGTTCATATTCATACCTTCCTTTCGGGGTAGGTTACTATATCCGCGCGCCGTCGCGAAGTCAAGCCCCAATTGCGTGAAATCACGGGCTTCCACGGCGTTTTCACGCTCCATACAAACACTGTTTTCAGGATTGGAAAAGTGCATCCGTAAACTCTTGCGGATCAAAATCGCGCAGATCTTCAATCGACTCGCCAACGCCAATATAGCGGACCGGCAGACCAAACTCATGACTGACCGCCACAACAACACCACCCTTGGCGGTGCCATCCAGCTTTGTCAAAACCAGCCCGGTAACACCGGCGGCCTCCTTGAACAGACGGGCCTGTGAGACCGCATTCTGCCCGGTAGCTGCATCCAGAACCAGTAATGTTTCGTGTGGCGCACCAGGGATCTCGCGGTTGATGACCCTGTGAATCTTCTTCATCTCCTCCATCAGGTTCACCTTGGTGTGCAGACGGCCAGCGGTATCAACAATCAGGATATCAACCCCCCTGGCAACCGCTGCCTTGCAGGCATCAAAGACAACCGCCGAAGGGTCGGCCCCCTCCTTGTGACGGATAACATCGACACCGGAGCGCTCGCCCCAGACAACCAACTGCTCGGCAGCAGCGGCACGAAACGTATCCGCGGCAGCCAACAAAACCTTCTTGCCAGAGGCCGTATAACGGGAGGCCAGCTTGCCAATGGTGGTTGTCTTGCCAACACCGTTGACACCGATCACCAACAGTACAAATGGATGCTGCCCGGACAGATCCAGCCGGCTGTGACAGGCATCCAGACGTCCCTGGATTTCCTCCTTCAGGGCAGACTTGAGTGCCTCGCCATCCTTGAGTTCATTACGGTCAAGTTTCTGCTCAAGACTCCTGACCAGTTCAACCGTTGTCTTGACACCGATATCGGATGTAATCAGAATCTCTTCCAGCTCCTCAAGGGTATCGGCATCGATCTCCTTCTTCCCCAGAATCAGGGTATCAATCCTGCCGATCAGCCCATCCTTGGTCTTCTGCAAGCCCTGCTTGAGACGCTCAAAAAAACCGGGGACAGGCGGTTTCTCAGCCGGCCTTTCAGCCGACGCCTCCATCGGTTTTTCCAGCGGCTCCAGGGCTGGTGGCGGCGTTGCCTTTATATCCACATCCGGAATAGTCACGGCAGAACTGATCTTATCCATCAATCCCTTGAAAAAGCCCTTTTTCTCCTGCTGTTCCATCATATTTCCTTTCTTAATGCCAATACCGACTTGCGGAAATTATGCAATGCCAGTTGTGCCGGGCACTTACGATCCACACACAACAAAAGCGAATAATCTTCGTCAATGCATCCGATAATCAGATGCGCATTGGCAACGGTGACGACAAAGTCCTCCACTGGGCTCTGATTGAGCATATTGGCATGCAGCTCCTTCAACCGGCTGAGGATGATTGCCTGATGTGCTGCCATGAAGCGGATCTCATAGCTATCGCAGTGACAGAATTCCTGAACCGCCTCTCCCTCCCAGTCGACCAGGATGGCGCCAATTGCGTGCGGAGTAGAATTGACCAACTCCTCCAGACTATTCACGTACGGCATAAACATTCCCTCTCAAATTGGTTTTAAATTGGAACAAAGAACTCAGTGCAGCCTGACCGACACCATCCGGGAGATCCCCGGCGACTCCATTGTGATGCCATAAAGCGTGTCGGCAACCTGCATGGTGGCCTTGTTATGGGTGATGATAATAAACTGCGAAATCGCGCTCATCTCGCGGACCATATCATTAAAACGGCCGATATTGGCGTCATCCAGCGGCGCATCCACCTCATCCAGCAGACAGAATGGGGTCGGCTTGATCAAAAAGATAGAAAAGATCAGCGCCACAGCCGTCAACGCCTTTTCACCGCCGGAAAGCAGGGTTACATTCTGCAGTTTTTTGCCGGGTGGCTGAACAATGATATCAATTCCGGTTTCCAGCAGATCATCCTCATCCGTCAAACGCAGCTCCGCACGGCCGCCACAGAAAAGACGGGGAAACACCTCCTGGAATCTGGTATTAACCAGGTTATAGGTTTCCAGAAAACGCTGCCGGGTAGTACGGTTTATCCGCTGGATCGCCAGCTGCAGATCACGCAGCGACTCCTCGAGGTCATCCCTCTGCGATGAAAGAAAATTGAAGCGTTCTTCCATGGCGACACACTCGTCAATTGCCATCAGATTAACCTCACCCATCTCTTCCAGAAGACGATGCAACTCATCCTGGCGCTGTTTACGGACAGCAGGATCAAATTCAGTCTGATCAAGCAGCAGCAGGGCCTCGGCAATACCGATCCGGCTTTTATCCCTCAACATTCGCTCAATATTTTCAGCCTGCATGGTCAATGTCGAGAGACGCAGACTAACATCCGCCAAGGCCTGACGGGCCGCCTCACCCTGCTCACGCGCCCCCCGGGAATCCTCCTCGCAACGTGACAACGCCTCCTGGGCAGATTCATGGGCTGTGCGGATCTCCTGCAGATGCCGATCGGCATTGGCCTGCTGCAGCAGCAGCAATTCAATCCGTTCCGCTGCCGAGCTGATGCCCTCCTGCAGCCTGGCGCGCGTCTCAACGCAACGCTCCATCTCTTCCCGGCCATTCTCCATCCGTCGTTTCAGATCCTGGGCCTGCCGTTCCAGATCAGCTATGCTGCGCAGATGGGCCTCACGCTGTTCCTTCAGGGTTGCCACCTGGATCCTGATGGCCGTCGTCCGCTCAGCCGCCTCGGCCAGATGAGTGCGGCACATATCCAGCTCCGCCCTGTATCCGGCAACCGACTCTTCAAGATTCCCGGCGATCTCGGCGGTCTCGATCATCCGCTCGCCGCTCAGCCTCAATTCCGCTTCCAGCGTCTCGCGCTCTTCATCCAGGGTACCAATTTCCAGATTCTGCAGCTCGAGCCGGTCGGCAATGCCGCTGATCTCAGCGGAGACCTGCTGCTGATCCTTGCGAAGACCGGCCAGCCTGATATCGGCCTGATGAAGCGCCGCCGCCGTAACCTTCAGAAGCTCGGCAACCTCCTGGGACTGACGGATCAGCTGATTACGCTCCTGGTCCAGTTCGCCACGGTCCTGTTCCAGCTGGATCACCCTGGCATCAAGCTCCCTGATCTCGCGCTTTTTATGAATAATCCCCTTCTCAAGCTGCTCCGTGGACCCGCCGCTGACAATGCCGCCATGACTGACCAGTTCGCCACTGCGGGTAACAAAGGAATTAAGCGGATAACGACGGGCCAATCCGATGGCCTGCTCAAGATCATCGGCCAGCATGACCCCGGAGAGAAGTCTGTTTAGCAATCCACTGAACGCCCCTGAAAGCTGAACCTGTTCCAAAAGGGGTGATGTCCCCTGGATCGGGACAACATTCCCGATCGGCTCAACAGATGGCAGGCAAATCCCGGCCCGCCCCCTGTTGCCATCCTTCAGATATTGAATCGCCAGCAGGGCATCCGCCTCTTGATCACATAACACACACTGCAGAAAATCTGCAAGTGCCGCCTCGACAGCCGCCTCCAATTCTGGCGGGGCTGTCAGCAGGTCGGCCAGCAGGCCGCTGAAGCGGGATTTGAGCTCCCCGGCCTGCATCAGGCTCTTTACCCCCTGACCATAGCCGGCAAACTGGGCCTCCAGCTCCTTTAGCGAATGCAGCCGCGAGGAGCTGCGGTTCAGCTCGTCCCGACAGCGTTGCCAGCGCCTTTCCTGTTCCGGGATGGCCGTCTTGAGCAGACCTTCCCTGTCTCGCAATTCGCTCATTTCAACCTGCAGCGCCGACTGCTGCGCAACCCCGCCTTCAAGCTCGCGCTCGATATCAACCGCCCGCTGACACGACAACTCCATCCGCTCGGCAAGCTGCAGCCCCTCACGCCTGTGGCGATCAAGCCTTTCAGACAGAGCCGCCAAACGCTTGCGGGCATTCTCGTTCCGGTTTTTGAACTGGGCTGATTCGGCCAGGACAGTGAACAGCTCCTTACGCCGGGCCTCCAGCAGGGTATTCAGCTCCGCCTCGGCCTGCTTGCCGGCGGCCATAGCCGCCTCGGCCTGTTGCAGCTCCGCCTGAAGCGAGGCGGTATCCGTATTGGAGACGTCCCGGCGCAACTCCAGCGAACCCTGTTTTTCCATGCACTCGGTCATGCGGATGGCCAGCTCACCCGCCTCCGACTCCAGCACATTCAAGCGGCTGCTGACACCGGTCAGCTCCTTGCGCTGAAAATCAAGCCCCCCCTCTGCCACGGCAAACTCACTCTTGACCCTGTAGATCTCCTCCTGGGCAGCGGACATACGCTGCTCTGCCTCAGCCAGCTGTAAACGCGCATTTTCCAACCCGGTCTCGCTGACAGCCGATTCAACAGAGATCTGCTGGATCCTGTCATTCAGCGCACCCTGTTCCGCTTCAGCCATCGAACGGCCGGCAACCAGCTCACGGTATTCACTGGCGCTAAAGAGCAGTTCAATCTCGCGCAACTCATCCCTGCATTCCCTGAATTTGGCCGCCTTCTTTGCCTGACGCTGCAACGAGACCAGCTGACGCCGGATCTCACCGAGCACATCCATCAAACGCGCCATGTTCTGCCGCGTCCCCTCTATTCTCTTCAGGGCCAGCTGTTTGCGCGACTTAAATTTGGTGACACCGGCCGCCTCCTCAATCAGAAAGCGCCTCTCCTCCGGCCGGGAATGCAGAATCATGCCGATCTTGCCCTGCTCGATAATCGAATAGGCGCGCGTCCCGACACCGGTATCCATAAACAGTTCAGTAATATCCATCAGACGGCAGGGCACCTTATTAATCAGGTACTCACTGTCGCCATTGCGATATAATCGCCGCGTCAACTGTATTTCAGCATACTCCAGATATTTAGCCGGTGCCCGACCATCCTCCGTTGAAAAAACCAGTGAAACCTCGGCCAGCCCAAGCGGTTTGCGAATCTCACTGCCGGCAAAGATAATATCCTCCATCGCCTTGCCGCGCAGATTCTTGGCAGACTGTTCCCCCATGCACCAGCGAATGGCATCAACCACGTTGGACTTACCACAGCCGTTCGGCCCGACAACACCGGTGACCCCCTGTTGGAAATCGAGCACAACCCGATCCGCAAATGACTTGAAACCGGCTATTTCCAATCGCTTGATCTTCATCGTGTCGCACTTTAACAGAGGTAATCAAAGCATGTCCAGCGGGATATTAAGAAGTTGCACATATACAGGCCGTACTGAGCAACAGGGATCATGGGACTGCTCAAGGCTCCTTGCAATATGCTTGACAGGGATCCTCCACAGATTCTAATATAACAACGCTTATTCTCAGGGCGGGGTGCAATTCCCCACCGGCGGTATCCCGGCATTGACCGGGGAGCCCGCGAGCGCTCCATCCAACACAGATGGGGGTCAGCAGATCTGGTGAGACGCCAGAGCCGACGGTTACAGTCCGGATGAAAGAGATAACGGCAATCAACACCCCGTCACAGATCTATTCCCTTTCAAAAAAGACCGGCCGCAGCAACGTCTTGACTTGAAAGCGGCATTTTCCTGCGCGAGGCTGCCCGCACTGCGGTCAGTTGCCTGTCATTCTGCCCTGATTCTGGTAAGCCACCCTATCACGGAGGTAACACTATGAATCAGATTCTCTCAGCAAAATTTGGAAACCGGTCTCAACGAATGGAAATGGCGCTTGCGGCGCTGCGTAACGGAGATGGTGTCCTGGTTACGGACGATGAGGCGCGTGAAAACGAAGGCGACCTGATCTTTGCCGCCGAGACATTAACCAACCAGCAGATGGCCCTGCTTATCCGCGAGTGCAGCGGTATCGTCTGCCTCTGCCTGACCGACGAAAAAGTTCGCCAGCTGGACCTGTCAATGATGGTCAAGAAGAACTCCAGCCCCTATCAGACCGCCTTTACCGTTTCAATCGAGGCAGTGCAAGGGGTCACGACCGGCGTCTCAGCGGCCGACCGCGTTACAACTGTCAAGGCCGCAGCTGCCGACAACGCCCGCCCGGAAGACCTCAACCGCCCTGGCCACATCTTCCCCTTGCGGGCCCGCCCCGGCGGCGTGCTGGAACGCCCGGGACATACGGAGGCAACCGTTGACCTGAACCGGCTGGCGGGCCTGAAACCGTGCGGGGTTCTCTGCGAGCTGACAAATCCGGACGGCAGTATGGCCCGCCTTCCGGAGATTATGCTCTTTGCCGAGCGGCATGGCTTCCCGGTCGTCACGGTGGAGGACATTGTCCAATACCGCCGGGCAGCCGAAAACATACCTGCTTGATCGTTTGGGCTTCCCATAAAATGAAAGGGGATAGCCTGCGGCGCTATCCCCTTTCATTCCAACGGCTAAAACCGGTTTAAAACCTTACGGACGCTGTCCATCCCGCTTTTCATGGTTCTTCCTGTACTGCTCCTTCATCTCACGCTTCATTTTTTTGCGGCATTCCTTGAGATCAGCATGATCCTTGGCCGCCTGGACGCAGGAGAGTTCATCCTGATTACGGGCAATACGGGCATTGATTCGACTGATGATCTCCGCCTTCCTCTTCTCGAAATTAGGTCCGGCCCCCTTCCCCTCTCCCGGTGTCGGTTCAACGGCAAATGCGGATGAGGCTGCAAACAGCAGCGCCAGGGTGATGATACTCTTTTTCATAAAATCCCCTTTCAACCATTAATTTTCAAAGCCGATTTCAAGTATACACCCCCGTGCTGTTTTGTAAAATTGGAGGATCGGAACAAAATTCAAGCCTCAAGGGTATAGCCGACAGAGGCGGGCTGAAAAACCCCTGGCAACTCCCTGAGCAGCCGCGCCGAGGCATCAAAACCGGTGCAATGCCCGGCAGCAATCTTACGTATATTCTTTCTCTTCAAATAGGCTATCGTCTGCCGCAACTGTTCCTTGCCGCAAAAGGCCAGATGGGTGCCGCCAATCAACGCATAAAAGTCATCTCGACCGGTCTTCAGGGTGATGTACTCCAGCGTATTGACCAGACCGGCATGACAGCAGCCCAGCAAAACAACCAACCCCTGCCCGCTCTCCAGTATCAGGGCCTGATCATCCGGGGTCAGGTCACGCTCCCCCTCAGATCTGAACAGGCCGCGATCTCCAACTTCAAATTCGACCAGCCTTGGAATTTCACCACTCAGGTAAACCCCATCCATAACCTTCCTGAAGCCATCATCCAGATCCAGTATGGCCCCGCCATGCTCCAACGCTTTACGGCTATGGGGGCATCCGGTGGGAATCCTCTCCCCACTGTCCCGAAGTCGCCAGCGCTCTGCAAAAAGCGCCGAGTGCGCCATGATTCGCCGTTGACCGTATCTCTCCAGCAGGGACATTACACCGCCGGTATGGTCATAATGTCCATGGGAGAGGATGATCAACCCAGCCCTGGCAAGGTCCTTGTTCATCCGCGCTGCATTGTGCAGCAGGGTCAGCCCCTGGCCGGTATCAAACAGAAATGGTGTGCCAGCAGCCGGTTCGATCAGCAGCCCCAGACCATGTTCACCCAATGTTCCTGAAACCGGGCCGACACTGTTTTCACAAAGCACGCTTATCCTGAATCTGTTTATTCCCATGAAATAGCCCGCTACCGGATGATTCTCCGCAACTGCCCGGCTCAATCCAGACAATCCTCGGTTCTCAAATTCCTACTGACCAAATGATCCACTATTGACCTGAACCAGATAGCCATTGCGGAAGACAAGGAAGTGTATCAGCCTGTCGGCACCCTGGTTATAGGTCCACTCTTCAACCTCCACATAGCGGACACGGCCACTGGAGTTATCCTCGGCCTCTGATCTCCTGGTCTTGTTTGTAGGCTGATCACACTTAACCGATACAACAGAAACTGAATCACCCGTCGAAACCAGATTCCCGTTGGGGCAACGAAAGGTGTCCGCAAAGACCTGCCCCGAACATAGCACCAGCACAGCAACCAGCAACGCAACAATCTTTCTCATAACGCCTCCCTATAACGGTCCTGTCCCAGGACGCTGTAGATAAAATAAAAGCCGGAGAGTGCAGGCACTTTCCGGCTTATATCCTCAATAAAACCAGGCTTATTTCACGATTACGAATTCAGCCCTTCTGTTTTTTGACCAGGCTGCTTCATCGCTACCCTGAACAGCAGGTTTCTCTTTGCCATAGCTGATAACAGAAAGACGGTCGGCTTTAACACCCAGTGTCACCAGATACTGCATGGTTGATTTGGCACGACGCTCGCCCAGGGCGATGTTGTATTCTGCGGAACCACGCTCATCACAATGACCTTCAATCTTAACCTTGGCACCGCTCTGGTCCTTGAGGATCAGATCAGCATTTTTGGAAAGCACGTCGCGGGCATCCTGACGCAGCTCTGATTTATCGAAATCAAAATAAACTGTTTCAAAGGCTGAAACAGCTGCAACAGCCTTGTTGCCCTGCTCTTCAGCCGGCTTGACTGTTTCCTCAGCCGCCTTTGCCGGTTCTGCAGTGGTAACTGCTGGTTCGGCCTTGGTAGTTGCCGCAATCGGCTCTTCTGTCTTAACTGCTTCGTTGCTTGCGCAACCACTCATAAAAGCCGCCATACTCAACGCTGCCAACAGTGCAATCATTCCTTTTCTCATTGAAAATCTCCTTTGACACGGTTTTGAGGCATATGCCTGATTTGCTTGCAAAAACAATCTGAGTATACATCAGCAGACATCTTTTGCAATCGTAAATACAATTTATTTTAGAAAAAATAAACTGAACTTAATTAACCCGCGGGTTCGATCAACCTGGAATCAATGCTGCCAGACTGGTTGGGAACCGCCGCCACGCCCCTTGCTAACCCTCGTCTGCCCGGTGCCATCGGCACGCATGACATAGATCCCCTCGCCAGCACCACGCTTGGAGCTGAAGGCTATGAACCGGCCATCCGCCGACCAGGCCGGATTCTCGTTGCTACCTGAGTCTGTCAGCTGTGTATCGCCGCTGCCGTCCGCATTGACACTGAAAATCTGAAACCCGCCACCCGCCATACGGGCATAGGCAATCTTGTCCCCCTTGGGAGACCAACGGGGATTAACATTATAACCGCCATTGCCAGTCAGTCGACGGATACCACCGCCATCGGCATTCATGACAAAAATCTGCGGTTTGCCATAACGGTCGGATACAAACGCAATCCGACTGCCATCCGGCGACCAGGTCGGCGAAACCTCTATGGAGGGCATCACCGTCAACCGCCGTGGTGAACCGCCATCCCTGCCAATAGTATAAATTTCCGAATTGCCATCCTTGCTCAAGGTCAGTGCAATCCGGCTCCCGTCCGGCGACCAGGCTCCGGTTATATTCAAACCGGGACGGCTGGAAATAGACACCTCGACGGTGCTGGAAAGCGCACGTTTGTAGAGATCCGGGTTGCCCCGTTTATAAGAGCTGAAAATAACCTCGCGGCCATCCGGCGAAAAATCAGGGTTAAGGTTAATCGAGCCGTTTCTGGTCAACTGAACGACATGATGGCCGTCCCAATCCATGACAGCGATCTCCTTGTTGCCAGCCCTGCTGACAAAGGCGATCTTGGTTGTAAAGCAGCCCCGTTCACCGGTCAGCGCCAAAAGCATCTCATCGGCAAATGAATGGGCAAAACGCCGCAGGTCCTTGACCCGGCCGAGATAACGCTTGCTCGTCAGCAGCTTGTGATTGACAACATCGAAGAGGCGAAATTCAACCGTCAGCTCATCCACCTTGACGCTGTACTCACTCCGCACAAGCATGTCAAATCCGCCGGACTGCCAGGCGGCAAAGTCTGCATCGCCGAGCATCAAGCCGCTGAAAGAGGGCATAACATCCCGGTTCTCGGCAGCGACGGCGGCGGACATATTCATGTCAAATACCAATACCTCGGCCATCTCCTTTGCCTGGGCGCCGGAAGCGCCGCCAACAGCACGCGGCGTATCGACCGCCATCTTCAACTGACGGTTTCCAGGTGCAGTGACCTCGATATAACCCGATTCGGCGGCCATAAGATTGACCGGCAGTAACAGCAAAATCAGCAGACAGAGTATGTTTTTCATAATTTTCCGTATTATCTTGCGTTTTTGTTTGAAATACCCTGCGGCCTGAAAACGAAACCACCCTCAAAGGATTTGCGATTCGGCGGCGCGCGACGTTCATCATTAACAATATCAATCGCCTGCATGACAGCCCGTTCAAACGCGCGGTCACCACTGCTCCGTTCAATCTTCCGGCGACTGATCTGTCCATCACTGGCAACCGTCAGACGAACCACCACCTCGGGATTCTTCGAGGTATAGCTGATAGTCCTCTTCAAGGCATCCTCCAGCCTTGATTTCAGGTAATCCTCATAGCGGCTTCCCGCTTCGCTGCCTGTCCCGCGCGGCATACCGGAACGCCCTTTACCCGCTGCCAGCTTGCGCTGCAACCGTTCAATGGTGGCATTCTGCTGATTTGACTCCGCCTTCCCCTGCAGCTTGGCCATCCGCTTTTCAAAATTATCCGCATCGGCGTCCGGTTTCGGCTTGACCTTGGTACTCTTTGCCGACGGGGCCGGTTTGGATGTGGGCGGCGCGCTCATGCCACTATCCCTGACCGGTGGCGGTGGCGGCGCCTCGATATCATTCCCCTTCTGGGTCGGATTACCGGAGCGTGGAGAGGCGACGGGAAGATTAACCACATCAACGTAGTAGGTCTCCTGCACCTTGACCTCGGATGGAAACAGATACCCCCAGGCGATCAGCAATAAAAAAGCCGCCAGATGCACAATGGCGGACAGAAAGCAGGTGATACCGATACCGGCATCATTTTTATCCTTACGAACAATCATTATCTTGCTGCCGGCTCCGTAACCATGCCAAGGCGTTCGATCCCAGCCCCCTTGATGTCAGCCATGGTCTTGACCACATCACCATAAGGCACACCGGCATCGGCCTTAAGGAAGATCTCCTTTTTGGCCCGCGTGGCGAACATGTCGGTCAGCTTGGCCCGCAGATCACCGGCCGGGATCTCGCTCTTGTCGATGAAGATGCGCCCATTTTTGTCGATGGTCACAACGACCGTCTCTTCAGCCGGAGTCATCGCCTTGGTCTCGGCCTTGGGGAGGTTGACCTGCACCCCCTGCTGCATCATCGGGGCGGTGACCATGAAAATGACCAGCAGAACCAGCATGACGTCCACCAGGGGGGTGACGTTGATCTCTGCCACAATGCCACGGTTATTGTTATTGTTTCCTCCCATGGCCATGGCTATTTACCCGTCACATTGCGCTGGACGATGTTGAGGAATTCCGTGGAGAAGCTGTCCATTTCGTTGATCAGAACGCGGATCTTGTGCTGAAAGTGGTTGTAGGCCATGACGGCCGGGATGGCAGCGACAAGACCGATGGCGGTGGCGATCAGCGCCTCGGCGATACCGGGGGCAACAACGGCCAGGGAGGCGGAACCGGTCTTGCCGATCCCCTCGAAGGCGGTCATGATCCCCCAGACGGTGCCGAACAGTCCAATGAAGGGTGATGTGGAGCCGGTGGTGGCCAGGAATGTCAGGTAGCGTTCCAGACGGGTAATCTCGGAATTGGTGGCGCGACGCAGGGCGCGGGAGACATTCTCGACCCCGCCCAGGTCGGTTGTCAGATGGTCGCTTTCCGCTGCCGGTTTACCTTCAACAACCTTCTTCAGTTCACTGAAGCCTTCATTAAAGAGAACCGTCAGGGGTGAGTTTGTAAAACGGTCTGCCTGGGCAGCGATGACATCAAAGCTCTTCGACTTCCAGAAAAAATCCATGAAACGAACCGATTCACTGTTGGCACGATGGACCTGAAAGAGCTTGAAGAGAATAATCCCCAAGGAGATCACGGAGAACATGATCAGCAGGATCAGGACAAACTTGACAACAAGACCGGCGTTTAATAAAAGGGCCACTTAAAATTCCTCCCCAGCATAGGTTAAAAACAAGTAACTAGACCCAAGACCTGCTCAAGTCAAGCGTAAAATCAGTAAAGTTCCGGCCGACGATCGTTAAAACAGGGAATTGACGCCCGCCAATCGGCAATCCGCCGGTAATCCAGCGCCGCACTGATCTCGCACGGTTCGCCCCCCCCCTCTGCCAGAACCTCCCCCTTGGGATCGATAATCATGCTCATGCCGAAGTAATCCAGCTTGCCGATCAGGCCACAACAATTTGCCGCCACCACAAACAGCTGATTCTCGATCGCCCTGGCCAGCAGTAATGTCCGCCAATGGTCCTGCCGCGGCCTTGGCCACTGGGCAGAAACAACAATAACATCAGCCCCTTCCAGCGCCAGCCGTCGGGAAAGTTCGGGAAAACGCAGGTCATAACAGATGATCACGCCAATCCTGCCGATGGAGGTATCAGCCAGCAGCCAGCCATCACCCGCTGAAAAGGCGCGATCCTCACCCAGGAGTGAAAAGAGGTGCATTTTGCGGTACGAACCAACAACCCGGCCATTATCGATCACCCGGGAACAGTTGAAGACATGCTCACCATCCGGTTCAGGCAGACTGCCGATGATGACAAGCCCAAGCTGGCTCGACAACTGCTGCAATTCAACAAGCAGCGCTTCGCTACCCTGGGCAAGCTGATTCAGCTGCCGATAAGCAAAGCCGGTCGACCACATCTCCGGCAATACAACCAACTGGGCCCCCTCCGCCGCCGCCCGTTCCAGGGCTGATCGGACATGGGCCAAATTGGCGGCAACGTCACCCGGCTTGACGGTAAACTGTATGGCGGCTGCCTTGACAACGTTCATTCCGGTCGGCTCACTTGGTAAACTGCGAATTGAGGTAGGCGTTGATGATATCCATGTAGATCTCGCGCGGCTTGCTGGTGCCATCGCTGGGGGCAATCATCCCCTCCTGCTCCATCATCTCCACAATGCGTGCGGCCCGGTTATAGCCGATGCGCAGACGACGCTGAACCATGGAGATACTGGCCTGGCGTGATTCCGCCACCAGACGGAGGGCATCCTCCCAACGGACATCCAGCTCCTCGTCCATGCTGGATTCACTCCGCTCATCGCTATCCTTCATCTCCATAATCGACTTATCGTAAACCGGCTTACCCTGTTTCTTGAGAAAGTCCACCACCCGCTGGACCTCGGCATCGGAAACGAATGAACCGTGCAGACGCTGAACGATCGAGCTGCCCGGCGGCATATAGAGCATATCGCCCATCCCCAGCAGCGCCTCGGCGCCATTGGCATCCAGAATGGTCCGCGAATCCACCTTGGAAGAGACCTTGAATGCAATTCGGGTCGGCAGGTTGGCCTTGATCAAGCCGGTGATGACATCCACCGAGGGCCGCTGTGTGGCCAGAATCAGGTGGATACCGGATGCACGCGCCTTCTGGGCCAGCCTGGCGATATGCTCCTCAACCTCGCGACCGGCAACCATCATCAGGTCGGCCAGCTCATCCACAATTACAACGATATAGGGGAGATGGCTATGCTCCAGCGGTTCGGCATCATCAACCACAAACGGAATGGCACCCTCCGCAGCACCATCCTCAAGCGCCTCCTCCAGATCCTCGATGATTTCATCATCGGAAACCGGGTTCAGCTCTTCCTGCTCCTGGGCCTCCGCCGCCAGCTTCTTGTTATATGACTCGATATTGCGGACACCCTTGTCGGAAAGCAGCTGATAGCGGCGCTCCATCTCGTTGACCGCCCATTTCAACGCCAGCGAGGCCTTCTTCGGTTCGGTGACAACCGGCAGGAGCAGATGCGGAATCCCCTCGTACATGGAGAACTCCAGCATCTTCGGATCAACCATGATCATGCGCACATCCTGCGGGGTCGCAGTGTAGAGCAGTGACAGAATCATCGTATTGATCGAAACCGACTTACCCATACCGGTTGCACCGGCAACCAGCAGATGCGGCGCCCGGGCCAGGTCGGCAACCACCGGCATGCCGGCAATATCCTTGCCCAGGGCCATCGGCAGCTTCATCTTGTTATGGTGGAAGGTTTCACAGTCAAAGATCTCGCTCAAAAAGACCATCTCGCGATCACGGCTCGGCACCTCAATACCGACAACCCCCTTGCCCGGAATCGGCGCAACAATTCGGATCGACATCGCCTGCAGCGCCATTGTCAGGTCATCGGCCAGTCCGGAGATCTTGCTGATCTTCACACCGGGGGCCGGGGAATACTCATACATGGTAATGACCGGACCGGGGCAGATCTCGACCACCTCCCCGTCTATGCCGTAATCCTTGAGCTTTTTTTCCAGCAAGCGCGCATTCATGTTCAGGGATTCGCTATCCAGCCGCTTCTCCCTGACCGGAGGATTATCAAGCAGTGAAAACGGGGGGGTGCGAAAATCACCGTCCGACTTCAGGAATTCGAACGACTCCTGTACGGCGGCCGTTTTTTCAGCCTCTTTTTTCTTTTCCTTGTTTGATTTGAGGATATTCAGGCGGGGTGCGGTCTGGACCGGCGGTTTGATCACAGGTCCACCCTGGCTGGCAGCCGCCGGAAGTCCGTCACTCTTTGCCTTGGCACGCTGTTCTTCCTCGCGCAGTGCGGCGCGACGCCCCCTCCAGGCCGCCCACTTGAGCTTGAATGTCTCCAGCCACCAGCCGGCAAAGAGGATAAAGGAAAACCTTGAGATAACCATGATTGAGGCGGCAAAGAGCGGCAGCAGGATCAGCATGGCGCCAATCGGCCCCACAGACCCCTTGAGCAGCCTGACCAGCAGATTACCGATCACCCCACCCGTGGGGACCTTTTGGCCTAAAAAGGTTACCGTAGCCGCAAAAAAGGCCAGCAGCGACGACGATGAGACCAGCAGACCGAATGCCGCCAGAAGCTTGTAGGAACGAAGACGGATTTCCTTGAAGCGGAACTGTGTGTAGGCCATGTAAAAAAGGGCCAGCGGAACAAGATAGGAGGCCAGACCGAAACCGCTGTAAAACAGATCGGCGACCTGGGCACCCAGTTTGCCACCCAGATTACGAACCCCGCCATCACTGGAATAGCTGTTAAAGGAGACATCGCTGTCGTTAAAGGTCAGCAGTGAGATCAGAATCAGGATGCCTACTGTTGCCAGCCCCATCCCCTGCAGCTCGTGAGTCAGTTTTTCCTTCTTGGTTTCCTCAACGCTCATAAATGTTTATTAATCCTTGGTATCTATAAATGTTGGTATCTTACCCGCAAAACAAGCCTTGAGGCAAAGAAAAAGATACCTGATTAGCGCTATTCTTCCGTTATTCAGAATGTCATCCCCGAATGTCTTTATCGGGGATCCATGATTTCAAACAGTTAAGGAGTTAAGGCTGGATTCCCGATTAGAACCGCTTCGGGGATGACAATTTTGGTAACAGGCGGAAGATTGACGTTAATCTGGAAAAGATAAAACCGGCAGGGTAATCAAGACATTAACCGGTTTTCAATACCCCTCGCCCATGGACTTGATCCAGCAGCAGGATGATGGTGGAGAGCTGACGGCAGAGCTGGCGGAAATCCGACCCTGCCAAGGTTCTGTAGAGATCGGCAAAGACGGCGGCACTGCTCGGCAGACCACATCCGGCAAACCTCTTTTCCAGTTCCAGCGCCTTGTTATACTCACTTGCGCCCACCTGCCTGATCCCGCGCCGGAGCCAGTGGGCCAGCATTTCACGGGCAGAATTGACCGCATCGCCAAGCTGGCTGTTGTCGACCGGCTGCCTGCCATGGGGTGCGCTGGCCGTGGGGGCATCTGCCGCCTGCAGCACAACGGCCCGCTCCCTGGTCAGGATTGCCAGCGGATGCAGAAAGGGCTGGCCGTATTCCAGCCAGGCCATACCGGCAACGGCGGCGATCGGGCCAAATTCGCCGGACAGCAACTGCAGGGCGGCATCAATGGCATATGGGGCCAGCGGATTGTTGGGTAATAAGATCTGCAACGGGATCTCCTCCGCGTCGCCGGAGGCGATAACAGCGTGGAGCCTCTGGCGGGCGGCATCCCAGCCGTAATCAACCACTTGCGCGCCCTCAAATCTGACGACATGAAAATGCCCCAGGCTCTGCACCGGCCGCACAAATACCGGAAGCTGCTGTTGCAGATGCCGGGCAAGCGCGTCTGGGCCAGGCTGGCACACCGGCTCTTTGATGTTATCCCACGACCTTGGCGAGAGCGGGAAGACATTGGTCAGACGGTTTGCGCTGCTAATATCCACACTGCCGTTGGCCCGCCTGGTGGCGGTTTTAGTAATAATCTGACCGTTGGCCATCTGGCGCAGCGGCTTGCCCGAGACCCGCTTGCCCATCAGATCCTGCCAGGATAGCGGCGTTGCCTGCCCCTCCTGCTGCGGCCAGTAACGCTCCAGCAGCATCAGGGTCTGGGTGTCCTGATCCATGAAGACCAGATCAGCCCCCTGACCGCTATCATCACCCCAGACTTCAAGGCCAAGTGAGGTCAGGTTCAGATGGTCGAGCGGCATCTCCCCTTTTTCGCCAATCCCCAGAATCTGTCTGGCCGGCAAGCGTGGCGACGATGATAGCTCCATGCAGCTGGCGGCCTGCAACCTGGCCGGGAGAGCGGCAACGGAACGGAGCAGCCGCTGCTGATCAAACCGGCTGGAACGGCCATGCAACCAGAGGATCATCTCCCGGATCTCCCTGACCGCTTCCTCGACCCAGCACCACCCCAGCTGTTCAGACTGCGCCAGAATATGCCTGACCTGCGCTTCGCTGGCAGAAAGCGGCTGGGCAGCACCGCCGCTCCAGATCCTGTTCAGCCACTCTTCAATCTCGGCAATCAGTGCCGTGGCCGCCCCGTTCCCCGCTATCAATCCGGCACGACCTGCTCTGCCTGCCCCGGCAAGCCCCTCCGGCAGTCTGAGCTCAATCACCGCCTCTGCCTGCCCCGGCTGTTGCTCTGCTGCCTGACGAAAGGCCCAGACGGCAAGGGCCACATGGCAGCAGCCGCTACCATCCTTGCAGTCGCAGCGTGCATGGGCCAACGATGAACGCGAAAAGAAGCGAACCGTACAGAGGGCAAACCGGACCGCCGGAACATCATGCCCCCACTGAACCGTCGCCACCATTCCCCCTGCCGCCAGTCTCTGCGCCTGTTGCAAGCGTGACTTCGTCAACACCTCCAGCAACATCTCATCATCAAACTGCCCCGGATTCCAGCCGCCTCCCTCCACACCGGCGGGACTATCGCTACTCATTTCAGCGCTATTCCAGATTGTTGCGGCAGCGGCCTGATAGGCCAGTATCAGGGTGACCCGGTGACGACAGATGCCGCTGGCCGGGCAGCTGCAATGCGCCTCACGCAATGTCCTCCCCTGTGGAAGCGTGGTTTGAGTGCCGTCATCATAATAACCATGCAGATTCCCATCCTGATCCTCTTCCAGACGCGGCTGCAGACCGGCCTCCAGATCCTTGATCCCCTTTTTGACAAAACCGACGTTAGAGAGTGCGATCAGCGCCTCGCTTGACAACTCCAGCAAATCTGTGCGTCCAAATTTCATCCCTGCACCTTTTCCGCCAGCCAAGCTGCCAGTTCCCCCGGTGTCATGGCAGCGACCATTGCACCAACATTGACCAGACGGGAGGCCATCTCCCGGTCATAGACCGGTGTGGCCGATTCATCCAGCGCCGCCAACCCCAGAAACTTTACACCGTTCTCCACCATGGTCTTGACTCGCCGCACCAGTTCTGTGCTGCTTCCCCCTTCGTAAAAATCCGACACCAGCACCACAATGCTCTTTGCCGGATTGGAGACAAGCTGCTGGGCATAGGCCACCGCCTTGGCAATATTGGTCCCGCCCCCCAACTGCACCTTCATCAACAGTTCCACCGGATCAGTCACATCGGCGGTCAGATCAACAACGGAGGTATCAAAAGCCACCAGCCTGGTATTCATGCCGGGCAGATTCCAGAGGCAGGCTGCCATGACCGCGCTATGGATCACTGAATCAACCATGGAGCCGCTCTGATCGATCAGCAGGATAATATCCCATCTCTCCAGCTGCCGGCGGGTACGGCTGATAAAAACCGGATTTTCCAGATAAAGGCATCTCTTTTCAGGGTGCCAACGGTGCAGGTTTTCCAACAGGGTTCTTTTGAAATCGAAATTGCGGGCGATGCGCATATTAGACCGGCGGCGACGGTCACGGGTGCCGCTAAAGGCTTGTTTTACCTCGCTCTGCAGCCTTTCCATGATCCGGCGCACAACCTCGGCCACCAGCCGGCGGGCAGCGGAGAGAACCTCCGGGTTCATCAGATGCTTGGTGTGCAGCACCGCCCGCAGCAGCGATTGCGATGGTTCCAGCCGCTCCAGCACCTCCAGATTGGTGACCACCTCGTCAATGCCGAACCGCTCAACGGCATCCTGCTCCAGCCGTTCGATCACCTCTTTAGGAAACAGACTGTGAATGGAATTGATCCAGTCCGGCGTGGTCAACTGTGAACCGTCCAGACCGGCCTTGCGCTCACCCCGCTCTGCACGGCCAGGATCTCTGCCGTAAAGCCACTCCAGAGCCGCATCAGCACCGGCCGCAGCCACATCCAGCCCGCCGCCCTCTCCCGCAAGGGACGCTTCGGCCGACTCCCCCAACAGCAGTCGCCAGCGCTGCAATGGTTCACTAACCTGCAGACTCATACTCCGCTCCTGTTCCCGTCAACCAGAATCCCCCATGAGGCCAGCATACGGATGGCCTCCTTTTCCGCCAGTCCGGCATTGGCCTGTGCCGTAGGATCACTTTCCTGCAGTGGGGCTGTCAGCTGTCGGGCAGAAAGATGACCGGCATTGTGCAACAGCAGGACCGCTTCCGCCAGCGCCCCCCTTTCCTGGGGTGGCAACCAGGCAAAGGCACCGCGCATGGCCGGCAGGGCCACCACAAAATCATGGTCATCCAGCTCTGTTACAGCCTGGTTCAGTCCGCTCAGAAAATGTTGGTTATGGGACAGTTGCTCACGCCCCAGGGCGATCATACCGGCCAGCCCGTCTCCCATTTCCAGCGGTTGAAGCGAAAGAACCAGTTCCAACGCCTGTTCTGCCAGCAGCCCCTGTTCCGCCTCATCCTGAGCAGACAAGGCCAGCAGTGCGCCAAGCGAGGCACCACGGCTGACCGGCGCTGAATCACTGGCGGTTGATTTACGCCTGAATACGGCCCTGCTCCGCTCCGGCAACACACCGGGGAGAAACATACTGTCAGGCTCTGCATTCCGCTCCCCCCGCAGATCCTGACAGATCTGACAGAGACCCTTGACAGCATGGATATGCGCTTCCTGCTCAACCACTGCTATGGCGCCAGGGAGCTCGAACAGCCACAAAGCCCGGTCAAATGCCGCTTCCACCACCGCAGCCAGCATGGGGGCACCATCCATCTCCAGCATCCGGCCATGACAGAACAGGTTGTATAGTGTGGACAACGCCCCACCCAATGGCTCGAAACGGGTCGCCGCCGCCACTGCATTACCAAGCTCTGTTATGCAACCAGAGCTGACATCCTTGAGCCCTGCAAAAGCAGCCCTGTTAAAGATCGAGGCCAGTTCTGCAATATCATTTTCCGCCGCCCGCAGCAATGATTCCAGGCAGGCGGTAGCGGCCGTTTCCAGCGTCCCCCCCCAGGCACCTGCCTCAATCAGGGCCGCCGCCCGGGTAATCGGTTCGGTGATCTGCCAAATTTCCGTGGAATCGCCATCCATGGCCTCTGCTGGTCCTTTGCTGCGTGCAAAACCAGGTATGGCCAAAATCGTCAATCTATGCAGCAGCCTGCTCTTTGCGCGCCCGCCATGGCTGAACAGATCCAGTTTGATGGTGCCATTGTGGGGAATGGCGGCCCTTTCCAGCTCTGCCGCCACGGAATGAACAAGGGGCGGTTGCGGGGTCTCCGCGGCCAGTTTACCAACCAGATTGCCGGCAATTACATCCATGGACTCCACCAGTACCGGATCGGTACCGGGCAACAGCCGACCGCGATAACTCCAGGGAAGCGCCACGGAGAGGGCATCCTTGACCAGCGCACCGGCAATGGCATCCAGCCAGTCAATCCGCAGTATCTGGCGATGACCGCGCAGGCGGGCCAGGCCACTGGCCCGGGAGTGCAAGAAAATCATATCGGCGGTTGAAGCGGGCAGCTTGCGACTGCGGAGCCGCTCCATGATCTGCCGCAGCAGCTGATGGCCGGCATGCTCCGCCCCACCCTGCCAAAGCCATTGATAATAGGCGGGCGACGGCATGCCTGAGGCATAGCCGGTGAAGGAATCCAGACGTTTGAAGGTGTAGGGGACCAAAAAGGAACCGTAACGCAACTCGCCACCATCCGCTTCCGGCAGTGGTGTATCCGGCAGCTCGGTCGGCATCTGCGGCCAGAGCCGCTCCAGAGCCGCGGCATGGTATCCGCCGCAGACCACCACCACCTCGCCACGGTTCTGAGCCATTGCCCAGGCGATCCAACTGGCCATGCTCTTTTCCCTGGCCTGGTTGCCCAGCGAACCGGCAGCGGTAGAGCGCAGATTGTGAAAATAGGTGTCCAGTGCGCTGTCCAGCAGCTCCATCCCCTGCTGGTCATCGACGCGACTGAACAGGTCTTCAAACAGATGATCCCAGAGGGCATCATGCCCCTCAACCCCCAGCCGGTCCTCCAGGGCGGTATCGTAACTACGCAGCGACTCTTCTGCCTCGGCATCAACGGCATCGGCGTAACGATTTTCCAGTGATTCAAAGGCGTCATGCCAGGCAGGCAGATCAATGAAGCGCACCTCGGCCCCCACTCGACGGCCATGGACAAGCGCCTGCCATTCGGGCGAATGCTCCGCAAAGGGAGACCAGGAACCATGATGCTGACGGCTGCTGGAGAGGTGACTGTAGATGGCAATCGGCAGCTGGTGCTGCAGATAAAGCTGATCCAGCTTGTCATTAAAATCAGCCGGCCCCTCAATCAGCACAAAAGAGGGCTGCAGCTGGTTTATGCGCCAGACAACCCGCTGGGCGCAGGCCGGGCTGTGATGTCTTACCCCGAGGATACGGGGTTTCATGGCAACCGGTGACGTGCCTCAAAAAAGGCCTGCCAATGCTTGCCCCCCTTTTTGGCCACCTTCTGTTCAAAATAACGACGCAATTTGGCACGGTCGTCATTATTATCCTTGATGACCGTGCCACTGATGCAATCAACAACATCCGCCGGATCGGCCTGGCGCTGTTCCAGAAACCAGGCCCGCACACCAACGGCATGGGCCACATTGACCGCCTCGGCAGTGGACATGACCGCATTCAGCCGGTCACTCCCCTTATCGCCATCCCGTTCGGTATTGCCAGCCCCACGCAGATCGCGGAAGGTAGTTACCAGCACCTCCACCACCTGATCCGGCAGGGTATGGGGGATGCCGCTTTGCTGCAGCAGTCGCGCCGAACGCTCGGAGACCAGCTCCAGCTCCTGTGCGTAATTGAAGATCGGGAAGACCGTCTCAAAATCAAAACGACGCTTCAGGGCGGCGCTCATCTCGTTCACCCCGCGGTCGCGGGTGTTGGCGGTGGCAATGATATTGAATCCCTCCCGGGCATAGAGCATGTTATGCCCGTCGTTCAGCTCCGGCACCGTCATCACCCGATCAGAGAGCATCCCCAGCAGGCAGTCCTGCACCTCCAACGGACAGCGGGTGATTTCCTCAAAACGGACAACCGCCCCGTCACGCATCCCCTGATAGAGCGGCGCCGGAACCAACGCCTGCGGTGTCGGCCCCTCGTTGATCAGCATGGCATAATTCCAGCCGTATTTGATCTGATCCTCGGTGATAGAGGCGCCCCCCTGAATCGTCAGGGTCGATCTGCCGGAAATGGCCGCCGAGAGCAGTTCCGAAAGCATCGATTTGGCCGTACCCGGTTCACCCACCAGCATCAGCCCGCGACCGGTGGCCAATGTCACCAGCATCCGCTCGATGGATGACACCGGGGCAACGATCTTTTGACAGATCCCTAAAACAGGATCCCCCATAATAAACGTCCGGGCGGATTTAAGGGAAATCAGCCAACCGGGAGGTGCCGGTTCCCGATCCCCCTTACGCAACAACTCAAGCTCCCCGGCATAAAGTATCTCAGCCGGCGGCCGCTGCAGGTGGGCATTCTCCAATGATCCATTTACAGTTTTGGGCATGTTTACCTCGTTGCCAATTTAAATGATCTGCCGTAGGGGCGAAGCACGGCCTTATCGTGCTTCGCCCGGTTCTGATTATTTATTCCACCATTGCTAACAATTGCCATGATAATTGGGCGAAGCAAGTGAAGCGTTTGCTTCGCCCCTATGTTATTCTATGCAGCAATCGCGATCTGATTATCAATTGGAACTGTTTGGATTCTCTTTGTCTAAATCCCATTTTAACGGGTTGTGAATTATATATTCCCTTGCACGTGTCAATTCCAATTCATTACGGATTACTCGTTCATAATAATTGCGTTGCCACACCTGTACCCCTGGTGTGTTATTAAATCGATTGATTCTTCTGGATGTAACGGATTTGAAGTTCTGAATTATAGCGTTAAACGAGCCAGGCACTGTTCCGAATGGAAACATTTTAAATTCCGGTAGGGGCGAAGCAAACGTTTCACCTGCTTCGCCCTGGTTGCCATGGAGATCAGCAGAAATTATGTGTAAAATTGCATGGAAATGATTCGGCATAATGACAAACGCATCTAATTGTACATTTCTATTGGTTTCAATATTTTCCCAGACACAATGCACGATTCGACCAATTTCATTCAGAACCATCGTCCCGTTAAGAATTTCACCAAACAAGCAGACACGTTGATTCACACATAATGTCACAAAATATGCCCCGTTTTGAGAATAATCGAAATTTTTCAACCTGATTGAGCGTCTGTTATGAATTTCAGGATTAAAGGGCATAATTTGTTTTCCACATTTTTCATTCTTCATTGCAGCAATTCGACAGCACCGTAGGGGCGAAGCACGGCCTTATCGTGCTTTGCCCACATTCAGGTGCATATTCCACCATGGATTGCTGTTTGATGCCTTAATCGGGCGAAGCAGGTGAAGCTTGCTTCGCCCCTACGTTTTTTGTTCTTCAATACATCAATTCAACAGCACCGTAGGGGCGACAGCACGGCCTTATCGTGCTTCGCCCGGTTCTGGTTATTTATTCCACCATGTTGCCATCAGCCGCGGTAATCGGGCGAAGCAGGTGAAGCTTGCTTCGCCCCTACGGTGCATTTTTACCTGGCGCTGCCGGTTATCTCGCCGTAACCGGTGATATCACCCCTGGAAACACCCTTTTGCTTAAGCAGCGCAGCGTCCTGAACAAACGCGTCATACTTTTCTGCGCATTTCATACGCAGCCACTGTTCAGCAAAATTGTCAGGCTGTTTCAGCGCCTTAAAACCGGCACTCTGCTGGACAGTGTCACATTGGAATTCAATCTCTTTTCTGTTTTTGGCCACCCTGGCACCGCAACTCCCCTCACCGTGGTAGATCAGGTCGATAATCAGATCTCCTTTCTTCAGTTCGGTTCCGTCCAGCACCTGCTGTTTCAGGGACAGATACTCTTCAATCGCCACGATGCTGTAAAAATTGGCTGCCGATGCCTTCTCTTTTGCCCAGGGGTGATAAAGACCATTTTTAATCGTACAGTTGACCGGCTCCTTCGGGTCGCGCAGGCTTTTGTATCCCTTCACAGTGGTTGTGCCTGGTTTTCGGGAAGAGACATCAATCACCGGCGAGGGATATTCACCGCTCCAGAACGGGGCGATCAGCCGGGTTTGCTGCTTGCCGTCACGGGTGATGGCAATGCGATACGGGCCGGAATCGGAATTGGAATCAGCGCAAGCAGGCATAGCTATCATCAGTGCGGCAAGGGTTAGCAGCAATCGTTTCATTTTGTACCTCTTTCAACTGTTATAGTCTCACTGACAATTGCGACAGAATAAATCTCAAAACGGGATCCCCACCTTGGCTGCGATAATCGCTATCGCCTGTTCAACTTCATCCCAGGCAAAATCAGGCTTGTAGCTGGAATACGATTCAAATTCCGTTTGCCAGTTTACCAGCTGCTGCCGCAGGGAATCGATATCCACCGGGATCTGCGGTACTGCACTGCCATTTTCGATGGCTTCGATCCGGTTGCCCATGGCATCCAGTAGACGGTCTTTGAAGCTGTTGCACTCCGCTGAAAATTCACCGGCCGGCATGATCAGTTCGCCGTAGTCGGCGCTCCAGACCGTTATCCCATCAATGGTCTTGTCGCGGTTATCCCAGCGGATATGCACATTATCTTTCAGGCGGATGAAACTGAAATTCGGCTGTTCTGACAGATATGATGTCCATGGAGAGCGCTCCCCGAGCCAGCGCCACGCGGTGTAGGTGGTGTCTTCGTCTTCAAACTCCTCGTTTTTGCCCGCTTTTTCCAGAACAGCCAGTTTTTGCCGATTCAGCGCCAGCTCTTCCATGCGTGGTGACAGCGGCGCCAGTCCGGCATCTAACGCACCGAGGATATCCCTTGCAAAGGCGGCGATGAAGTAGTCCGCATCAGATTCAGCTATTCCCAAATGTGCCAGAATCTCATCGCGGTACCTGAACAGCACCTGCTCACCGACCGGCATCCGGAAGAAACCGTCCGTGAGCGCAAACAGACTCAAGCTCCGCTCTTCACCCGATCCCCATGGGACAATCTCTTCCACCGACTTGAATTCAAACTGAAACAGTTTCATTGGCACCCCTAATTTCAAACCGCCACCTTCCAACATTGTTATGGTCGTTCAATTTGATTCCTTCGTGTTAATACCGTAAAAAGGGACTTCGACAGGCTCAGCCCGAACGGAGTTGTGTTTACAGAAGCA
>CAXYUZ010000015.1:0-65592 GCA_964292275.1 uncultured Desulfuromonadaceae bacterium | reverse complement strand
TGAAATTATGCAAAAAATTGTGTAATAAAGTGTCCGGAAAAGTGTTGACACATCATTGTTCCTTCAATTTGTTCCACGTGGGTGAATGCAGCAGCGGAGCGAAACGGAGACTGTTTGCCACGCTTAGTAATACGTTCGAAGTTATTATTCTCTCGATTTTTGTATTTGGTAGGCAAATTCTACTAACTCAATCATAGTATTGGCTCTTTTCAATAATTCTTTGCGCCCACTTTCTTCTGTTTCATTCTCAGAAATGAAAACGCCGACTTCTTTTTTGTATTTTTCTGCAAGATTCAATGCCCATTTTCTGAAAGTATCAGCATTCGTTACACCAGGAAATCGCCCTTCTTTATCCCGATATACGTAATCACAATTTCCTCTAATAGAGATTGTATAGAATGGACCAGCAAGGGCATCAGCGACAATTTCTAAATCGGTATAAAACTCCCAGATCCGCTCGGCGTGTAATTTTGGCTTTGAAAAACCGCTCCTGAATCGCTCTCGAAATTGCTTAATCTTCATAAATTACTCGTGTTTTTATCATATAACGGGCCAGCTATCGATATGTTGTTTTTTTAGGGCAAGTCTTATGGTTTGGTTGGAAACAACATTTACCATATCACTTCTTGAGAAGTGATTAATTAAAGTCGACCATTACTTTGCTGCAGACCGACGACTGACACGTTTTGGCATTGCATGTCCACTTAGTATTGAACACGCATTATCTACCAATCGAATAAATTCACGAGCATCAGAGAAATAGTTACGAAACGCTAAACGAACTTCATCACTAGAATCAGCACGCACAAGTACGATGTCATTATCTGGCATTGTCTCTTCTAGCAAGAACAAAACTCGAAGAGCATCTGTGGCATCTCGGAAACTCCTAGCCTCAAGACCCTTCTCTGAAAAAATAAGAATAGTATTTTTTTTGTTGGTTACTTCACTTTTTGCTTGGTTAAGTCCACGGAGAGTTTTGAGTAGGGAAAGCTCTTTGTCTATTGCCAAGAATTCTTCTAATACATCTCGATCATTTTTTTCAGGGAACGGCCCTTTTAACCCTTCATGAGCTCTTGCAAGGATCTCACTAGCAAGCGCCATTTCATATTCATATCTTTTATCACCTTGCTGAAATTTTGGCTGACTTTCAGTAATGAATCCAACTACCTCAACCGCAGTTGCCCAAGCGTGCTGTACAAGTGTTCTATATTGTATTTCAATGTAAAGTCCGGCCAAATTTTTGCCAGTTTCGGAATTGACATCGTACTCGTAGACGTCATGGATTCCGCGATATCCTGTGGCTCTTGGCGCAGCTATATAGTCGTACTTACTCGGCTCATTACGTCGCTTATGGTTGAATTTTGCCTTGTGAAACGTTTCTCTGAATTTTGTCAAATCCTTGATGTTTTTAAATATCAACCTACAACCGGCAACGTCATCCATTCTCGCAAGTTGCATTCTAGGAATACGCTGAAGTTTGTCAAAGATTGTATTTCTTCTCTTGTGTCTTTGCGCTACTGAGATGTTTGTGCCTTTTGTTCGGGTTCGTAAGATGGCTTGGAATGTATTTAAAACACTTCTATGGGCAGCACGCCACTCTTCTATGACTTTTAAGTCTGCTTGGACGGCATTACCATTCCGAATTTTTTCTCCTGCAAGATTGACTCGCGACTTAGAGCCACCTGGAAACTTATTGGAACTGGTCATTCTGGTACTCCTTATTTGTTCAACGGGTGAGAGCTGACCGGCCGCTATTGAGGCCGGTCGTGCGCTTTGTTATTTTTCCTCTGACATCTTTTTCTTCAAATCCTTGCCATTAAACTCAAGTTCTGTGTCTCCAGCCTTTACACGAACTTTAGATGCTGTGCCAAGTATCGCTGATGCCAACTGGTCACCAGGGTGAAGGGGCGCTTCTTTTGTTTTATTTTCAAATTGGAAAAGATTTTTTGCTATGCTTTCCAGTAAAACAGTAGGGATAACATCCTTAACTTCATTTTTCCATGCCAGTGAGGTTTCTACAACCCAGCTCGCCCTATCAACATCAAGTTGAAATTGTTTAAGCTGGAACTCAGTTTGAGTATGCTGCTCAAGCCATCTATTCATCCAACGTAAATAAAATATCAAAAAACCAATTGCTGATATTGTTAAACTAGCTGTTTTAATAGACGCCATTGTTAATACAGTTATTGGTATGTCAGCTTTAGCAGATATACTACGAATTAACTCATCTCCATACATATAAGATTGCTGAATTAAAACACAAATAGCTGTAATGCATGTTATATGAATTGGCCATCGCAAATTTGTTGTATCTTTGGTCAAATGGAAGGTGTCTTGTCGATTTTTAATTTCATCTTGTAAAGCTTTTCTCAATTCACGTCGGACATGAGTATTATCTCTGTCATCTACTTCTTTAAGTCGCTTATCCAAAGCTTCTTTTGCTGATTGTAGTTCAAAAACTTGTGCTTGATAATCTGACTCAAGCTTTGCACGGCGATCTTCGAAATTTACTTCATAAGCAGCTATTTTCTTGCGGGTCTCCTCTTCTAGTTGCTGTCTAAATTCATTACCTTTTGATATAAGTTCTTCGTTTAATAGTTCTAGACGTTCCAGCGTGCTTTCATGGATTGCAATCATTTGATTTTGCTCATCCGAAACGCCAGCGCCCGCAAGTCGTTTTGGATCAAATGCTTTTAGCTTTTTGTTGAGCATTGCTACAATTTTTAACTTCTCAATATTAGGGAGATCACCATGTTGTGGATGATGCGAAAGAACAATCTCATCATAAACAGGAGATTTCTGCTCGACTGGATATTTCCCACCTCGGTAATACGCAATACCTAATCCATTGAGTTGCATGGACATTGAGTCTATTAATGTTGACTTCAATTCAAGCAGCGCTGCAAGGTCTTCTCTCGCTTCACTGCTGATGTTCACCTGTCCAAGGCTACTAAATCCTAATGCAGAGATATGGGCTGATGACACATTGTGTGGCCCTGCTACTTCTTTAAAGACGTCAACTACTGAGCGATCTAATGCTCTTGGTATTTTGATCCGTTGTTCGCTCATCTCTGTAAGACCTCCTTCTTAATCGAAAATAACTTTTACCACGCCGTTTCTTATCCATAACGCAATCCTTACGATCCTAATCAATCGGCTATTTCACTGCGGTTTCATTCAATGGCATATTCCACGCCAATTTAAGCCAGGGACTTTTCTGACCCGTCAGCAGAAACTTGCTGGCGGCCATTATTTTGAGCGCATGAAAATCTCTACTGTTCGACCAGAAATCACGTCCTAGCATGTAGTTTTGGGCCATTTCGTCCCATGAGGCAAATGTTGTCTGCAGTAACTTTGCAGCCGGATTGATCACCTTCCAGGCCTCGTCTTCGGTGATATATCCCGCTTTGAATGCGCATTCAGCCAGGAAAACCATACGGCAGTAATCCCAGGCGAGGATGCTATTCTTACCGGCACGACTATTATAACCGTATACCAATCGCAGCTGATGCTGTACCTCCGGCTGTTTGGCATAGCTGTTTACCAGCTGTATATACTGTTGCGAATCAAGCTTGGCAATTTCCTTCTGCATCAGGTTGAATTCCTCTCGATGCCCATGCTCCTTGAGTGACTGGATTGTATCGAGGGTACTCTTGTGATCCGTGATATCCCAATCACGCTTGAGCATCTCCTGAAGTTCACCGGCGGACTCATCACCACCGAGTACATCCAGCTCCATTCCATTGGCATATTTAAGGATGGCAGCTGTTGCCAGCGCCCTTTTTTGGCGTTCATTCAGTTCGCTTCCCTTGGCAGGTGCTTTGTTGCATCCGCCAACGACAAACATTGCCATGATAAATCCTAAAATTACACAAATGCCCTTCGCTCTTTTCAAATTCACAGCCCACCCCTTTTCGTCTATTTAATGAAACTGAAATTTTTACCGTTTCAATAAAAATTTAAATACATTAATAAGGTGGCATATAGAACAAGTCAACTGCAAATTTGACTAAATAACCGTGTATCCGCAATCCATAACTGCACTGGCAGGATAATAAAAAAGGCGGCCCCCATCCGGGAACCGCCTTTTGCAGATAATGTTGCTGAAAATTTCCGTTAAAGCACGGACCGCACCGCTGTAACCATCAGATTAACTACAGAGTCCGGCAACAGACCGAGACCGATAATGACCAGAATCTGAAAGACACAGACCAGCTTGCCGATCTGACCGAGATTGACATCCGAGCGTCCCTCCGGATTGGCGGTGTAAACGACACGGACAACCGAGAGGTAATAAAAGATCGAGATGGCGGTATTTATGGCGGCAATAATAACCAGGGCGACAAAGCCGGCCTTGTAGGCGCCGACCAGCAGCATGAACTTGGACATGAAGCCAACAAAGGGCGGAATACCGGCCATGGAGAACATGCTGATCGCCAGGGTCAGGGCCAATACGGGAGAGCGCTTATGCAGCCCGCTCAGATCCTCAATAGTGACATTCTCGCCATTACGGGAGACCTTGCAGATAACCATGAAGGTGGCGGTTGTCATGAACATATAACCGGTTATGTAATACAGGGCAGCGGCGTAACCGGTATCCTGCAGGGTGACAATGCCGATCAGGATATAACCGGCATGGGCGATGCCGGAGAAACCGAGCATACGTTTAAGATCGGTCTGAACCAGGGCGGCGAGGTTGCCATAACAGATCGAACAGACAGAGAGGATTACCAATAGTGTGGTCACGGCCTCACCCTGCGGTGTTGCCAGGGCGGTCAGCCGAATCAGCAGTGCAACCGCGGCAATCTTCGGCACCGCAGCAATAAAGGCGGTCGTTTCATTTGCCGCACCCTGATAGACATCGGGAACCCAGGAATGGAACGGAAACAGGGCCAGCTTGAAGAAGAATCCCGCCAGCATCATGATCAGTGCAACAATTGCCACCGGCGAGTCCATCATGGTGTGCAGCCTGGGCAGCAGCTCGGCCAGATAGGTTGTACCGGTCAGCCCGAAGAGATAACTCATCCCGAAGAGCATCACACCGGTTGCCAGGACACCGGTCAGGATGTACTTGATTGCCGACTCCATCTGGCGATGCTCGCCGGTCCGGCCAGAGCGCATCGGAACGGCCACATACATGGAATAGGAAGAGAGTTCCAGGGCAATGAAGATCGTCAGCAACTCGACGCTGCTGACCAGCAGGACCAGACCGAGCGTACTGAGCGTCAGAAAGAGATAGTATTCCGGCTTGACGTCATCATCAATCCCCTTGACCTTACCCCCCAGCAGTAGTACCAGCAGAAAACCGGTGGAGATCAGAACCTTGACCAGCTGGGAAAAGAGATCGATCCGGTAGGCGCCGTAGAAAAGCGAACCCTCCTGGCAGACGCAGGCAAAGGCGGCAACCAGGTTTAAGGCAGCCAGTCCGACAGCCGCGTTTCTGGCGTTTCTGGCTGCCATCTGCCCGGTACTGAGCATGAAAAGTACCAGACTGCCAAACAATAAAATTAATTCAGGAGTGAACAGCATCAGCTTCATTTCATATCCTTTGTGATGTTTCCTTGATTAAACCAATTCCAAATCAAAGCGCTATCTTCGTTGGCTCGTCTTCAGTTCCTCAACGTACTGATTGTACGCCTTCGTCGCCTCAATCCTCACCGCCTTGGTTTCATCTTTGATTTGAAACTGGGATTACATCCCTGCAAAACAGGATATTGACCTAATGGACCTGCAGTGTGGCTGCCGGTACAACGGCATCAGCCAACCCGGGGTGACTGAGCAGATTGGAAACCGTAACATGCAAGACGTTCAAAAACGGCTCCGGATTAAATCCAATCCAGAAAACAAATGCAACCAACGGCAGCAGTGTCAGAATCTCACGCAGGTTCAGGTCCTTGAGACCGGAATGATCGGGATTCTGCTCACGTCCCCAGATTACCCGCTGGAGCATCCTGAACATGTAGGCAGCAGCCAGAACGGCACCCGGAATGGCGAAGGCAGATACAACCTTGTCTTTGGTAAAGCTGCCGACCAGAATCATAAACTCGCCGATGAAACTGTTGGTTCCCGGAAAGGCGAGTGATGACAGTGAAAAGATCGCCAGAAAGGTGACAAAGATCGGCATGTACTTGCCAATGCCGGCGGCAGAATCAAGCTCGCGGCTATGGGTCCGCTCGTAGATCATGCCGACGCAGAGAAAGAGAGCGCCAGTCGTAATGCCGTGGTTAATCATCTGCAGGATGGAACCCTCAACCCCCTGCGGGTTAAGAACGAAGATACCGAGGGTGACAAAGCCCATATGACCAACGCTGGAATAGGCGATCAGCTTCTTCATATCCTGCTGGGCCAGCGCCGTAAGCCCGCCGTAGAGGATGCCGATCACCGAAAGCCAGAGGATATACGGCACGAAATGAACTGTTGCCTCCGGCGTGATCGGCAGACAGAAGCGGAGAAAACCGTAGGTACCCATCTTGAGCAGAACCGAGGCGAGGATCACACTTCCCGCAGTCGGCGCCTCGACATGGGCAGCCGGCAGCCAGGTGTGAAACGGAAACATCGGCACCTTGATGGCAAAGGCCAGGAAAAAGGCCAGAAAGACCAGAATCTGAAAATCGAAACCGTATTTGAATGTCATCAATGCCGGTATGCTGAAGGTTCCCTGTGTCAGATAGAGGGCGATGATGGCAACCAGCAGCAGGACGGATCCGGCCAACGTGTAGAGGAAGAACTTGATCGAGGCGTAGATCTTGCGTGGCCCGCCCCAGATACCGATCAACAGATACATCGGGATCAGCATCGCCTCCCAGAGCAGATAGAAGAGCACGAAATCCAGCGCCATGAAAACGCCCAGCATGGCGGTTTCCATCAACAGCAGACAGACCATGAACTCCTTGACCCGCTTTTCGATGTAACGCCATGATCCCAGCACGCAGAGCGGCATGATCAGGGTTGTCATCAGCACCAGCAGAAGGGATATGCCATCAATGCCCAGGGTATAGTTGATATTCAGTGACGAAATCCAGCTATGGTGTTCCGCGAACTGGTACTTGGCCGTCGTCTTGTCAAAATTACTGTACAGGGGGAGCGAAAGGGCAGCCGTAGCCAGTGTCACCAGAAGCGCCCAGAACCTGGCCACCGTCTCCCCAGGAAGCAGCAACAGCAGCAGCGCCCCCACCAGCGGCAGAAAGATCAGCGTGCTCAGAATGGGAAACCCCATGGTATTCATTATCAAAAAGTCCATGTAGACAATCCTCTGCGTTAAAGATCAAAGAAACAGATAGACAACCAGTGCAACGGCAATCAGACCAACCATGAAGAACAGATTCAGCTGCAGCTTGCCACTCTGCATATGGCGCAGCTTGTCGCCGGTTCCGCGAACACCATTGGCAACGCCATCTACAACGCCGTCAATCCCGTGCCAGTCAAACCAGGAACAGAAGCGGGCGGTCAGCATCAGCGGCACAAGCCCGGCGGTGCGGTAACATTCACCGACAAAGCTGTCCAGACGCTGGACCTGATTCCTGGCAAACCCGAGGAAGAGATTGCCCCCCTTGCGGTAGAACCAGTCCAGGTCGATACTGATCTTTGCCTCCGGGGCCAGTTTCTTGATCAACAGGAAGAAACCAAGTGCTGTAAAGAGCAGGATCTGCAGTGTCTCCGAGATATGATAGGCGTTATAGGGGTGATACTCTGCCGCCGCCTTGGCGTAGGGGAGCATGTCATACAGATACGGTGTATAACTGCCGATCAGGATGCAGAGAAAGGCGGCCATGGCCATCCCCAGCTGCATGTTCCATGGTGGATCCTCGGCCCGCTCCCAGGTTTCGCTGCTGCAGTTGTTCTTACCGAACCAGATAAAATAGGGAACCTTCAGACCGGTGTGCAGGAATGTACCGGCTGAGGCGAGCATCAGCAGGAAGGCGGCCCAGTAGTTGTGCACCTCGAAACCGGCGGAGACGATCATCGCCTTGCTGACAAAACCACTGAAGAGCGGGAAGGCCGAAATGGAGAGTCCGCCGATCATGGTAAACAGGAATGTGCGCGGCATCTTCTTGTACAGCCCGCCAAGTTCGCTGAACTTGCTCTTACCGGTCATATGCAGCACCGAACCGCACCCCATGAAGAGCAGTCCCTTGTAGAGAATATGGGCAAAGGCGTGGGCACAGGTGCCGTTGATGGCCAGTTCCGTGCCGATACCGACCCCGGCGACCATGTAACCGACCTGACTGATGATGTGGTAAGCCAGCAGGCGTCGTGAATCATTCTCCAGAACCGCATAGACAACACCGTAGAGCGCCATGCAGACACCCAGCGGCACGAGGATCTCCATCCCGGCGAAACCGCGGGCCAGGGCATAGACGGCGGTCTTGGTGGTGAAGGCGCACATGAAGACGGAACCGGTGACGGTTGCCTCGCCATAGGCATCGGGAAGCCAGGCATGCAGTGGTGGTACCGCGGCATTAAGCAGAAAGCCGATCAGGATCAGCCAGGTTGAAAGCGATGGGGCATCCACACCCAGGGCACCAAAGGAGAGATCGCCACCGGTGGCCTTGTAGCGCAGGATCAGACCGGCCAGCAGCGCCAGCCCGCCGGCGGTATGCACCAGCAGATAACGGTAGCCGACAGCCAGGGACTCCTTCCGCTTGCGGAACCAGACCAGAAAGACGGATGAAAAGGCCATCAGCTCCCAGAACAGGAACAGAACCAGGAAATCACCGCAGAATATAACGCCCAGCGAACCGGCCACGTAGGTCCAGGCAGCCACATGCTGGAACGGCTCCTTGACATGCAGGCCGTAGATTGTGCCGATGATGCACATCAGCGTCATGATGTAGGCAAAGACCATACTGAGACCATCGACCCGGCCAAAGGTCAGGTTCCAGTCCATGAAGCGGGTAATTCCGTATACGCCGTTATGTCCCTGCATGGCGAGCACATCAAGAAAGGCCACCGTCGGCACCAGAATCAGATACGGCTTCCTGAAGATCAGCGGGACCAGTGGCAGCAGCACGGCGCCGACCAGCAGAATCAATGAGGGGTGGATCCAGAAATCACTTATCATAATAATCCTCGCGGGTCATGATACCAAGATGGCCGTACCATTTTGAGACTATGATGATCAGCACACAGGCAACAAAACCAAAGGCAGACCAGAAACCGGGAAAATGCTCGGCAGCGGTATGGGCATGTTCCTTGGAGATAAAAAGGAAATCGCCGACCACGAGCAGAAGGAGTACGATCAGGGAGAGAAAGATCACCCTTTTCAGTCTGTCACGCAGATAATCAATCATCCTCACTATCATTGCATCACCGCCTTGACAAATGTCATCATGAAATCGGGACAGATACCGATCACCACCGAGATTGTGGCGGCAATCATGATCGGTACTACCATGGCAAGCGGCGCCTCCTTGATGCCGGTCTCAACCTCGCCCTCGGGACGTTTGCCGAAGAAGGCCTGGTATGTCACCGGGGCAAAATAGGCCGCGTTGAGCAGTGTACTTGCCAGCAGAATCAGCAGAATACCGATGTAATGCGTATTCATCTCCATCGCCCCGACCAGCAGCTTCCACTTGGTGACAAAGCCTGCCACCGGAGGCACACCAATCATGCTCAACGACGCAATCGCAAAGGCACCGAAGGTAAACGGCATGGTTCTGCCCAGACCGCTCATCTCGGAGATGTATTTCTTATGGGTGGCCACATAGATCGCCCCGGCACAGAAAAAGAGTGTGATCTTGGCAAAGGCGTGGTTGGCAATGTGGATCAGCCCCCCCTGGATGCCACTGGTTGTCAGCAGGGCAACCCCGAGAATGATGTATGAGAGCTGGCTGACCGTCGAATAGGCCAGCCGCGCCTTGAGATTGTCCTTGGAGAGGGCAATCACTGAGGCGACCAGGATCGTGAAGGAGACAAAGTAGGCCGTCGGTATGCCAAGATTAAGGGCGCTCATGGTATCGGTGCCGAAGATATAGAGCATGACCCTGGTGGTGCAGAAGACACCGACCTTGACAACCGCAACGGCATGCAGCAGGGCCGAAACCGGCGTCGGGGCGACCATGGCGCTGGGAAGCCAGCTGTGGAACGGCATGATCCCGTTTTTGGCAAAACCGAGCAGGCAGCAGACATACAGCACCGTTACCAGGGTCGAATCAGCCCCGGCCTTGAAGATGCCGCTGTGGATATTATCGGCAAAGTCAAGCGTGCCGGTCAGCACGTAGATCAGGATCATCGCCGGCAGCACCAGACCTTTGGCCGTGGTGGTCAGATAGATGATGTACTTCTTGGCCCCTTCGTAACTCTCAGTATCCTGATGATGGGCAACCAACGGATAGGTGCAGATGCTGACAATCTCGTAGAAGAGGTACATGGTGAAGAGGTTGTCCGAAAAGGCGACACCGATTGCACCAAAGAGCGCCAGGGCGAAACAGGCGTTGAAGCGTGTCTGGGCATGTTCCTTCAGCCCGCGCATGTAGCCGGCGGCATAAAAAACGGTGATGATCCAGAGAAAGGATGCCGCCAGTGCGAAGATCATCGAAAAGGCATCCACCCGGAATGTAACCGACAGGCCGGGCAGGATCTTGAACAGCGGATAGATTAAGGTCTTCCCTGCGCCCCATGGTGCCGGTGCAACGTCGGTGATCATCGATGCAATCACAGCGAACATTGTCACCGCGGCAGCCAGCGAACATGACTCCCTCAGGTTAGGCTTGCGGCCTGTCAGCATGACCAGGAACGAGCCGGCCAGCGCCACAAGTATGGCGAGCAGCGGTTTTATGGAAACAATGGTACCCATGCCGATTCCCTTTCCTCCCTAACCCTTCATATCCACGACATCACGTGTGCCGATGGATTTGTAGTTACGGTAGACTGCAATGATTATACTCAGAATAATGGCCGATTCAGCGGCAGCGATACCCATGATGAACAGGGTAAAGATCTGGCCGACCGTGCGGTCGGGCGCCAGAAAATGACTGAAGGCCATGAAGTTGATTGATGCGGCGGCCAGGATCAACTCGGCCGAGATCAGCATGCCGATGAAGGTCTTGCGGCGGATCAGGCCGAACAGGCCGATGGAAAAGAGCAGCGCCGCGAGCACCAGATAGCTGTATAGATTTGAACCAAGGCTCAGAATCGTCATTTTGAATTCCTCCCGGAACGTGCCAGAACCAGCGAACCAACAATTGCAACCAGCAGAACGACCGAGATCAGTTCAAAACTCATGCTGTAGGTTGTCAGCAGGGCAACACCGATCTTGGCAATCGAACCGTCGTTGACGGTCGGAAAGCGGACCCAGCCCCCCTTGCAGGCCAGTGTGACCAGCGAGCAGAAGATGGCGGCACAGGCCAGTATGGAGAAGAACAGCGCCCCGCGGTCATTTCTGAGGACAATCTTACCCTCATCCGGATCCGCCAGCATGATGGCAAAGACCAGCACGACGCAGACCGCACCGGCGTAGATCAGCAGCTGCATCATGGCGACATAGGGGCTTTCCAGAAAATAGTACAGACCGGCAACACCCAGAAAGCAGAAGGCCAGGCCGGCAACGCTGCGCATCATCGAACGGGCAGAGGTTGCAATTACGCCGCCTGCAATCGTGATTACTGCAAACAGAAGAAAAATGATACCGCTCAGCCCCTGGGCTGTCAGCAAGGAGGCGATCATATGTTTTTCTCCTCGAGACGTTTTTTAAGATCAAACTTGTAGGCTTCCTTGCTTCTGCCAGCCAGGTTATAGGCCTTGGAGAAATCAATCGCCTTGAATGAACAGCTCTCTACGCAAAGCCCGCAGAGGCTGCAACGGGTGAAATCAAGGCTGAATTCAGTCAGTACCTTGGTCTTGACCCCTTCGCGCTTCTCGCCGTTGACAGTAATGCAGTTGGACGGGCAGGCCCTCTGGCACATGCCGCAGACAACGCACTTGGTCTCTCCGCTTTCCTCATCGGGCACAAGCTGAATGTGCCCCCTGAAACGCGGGGTCATCGGCAGGGTTTCGTGCGGATACTGCACGGTGACCGGTGGCTGGAAGAAGAAACGGATGGTTATCCCCAGCCCGACCAGCAGGCTCCAGAGGCCGCTGAACAACTCTCTAAAATAATCAATCATGATCAAAACACCTTCAACATGGCACTGGTTAAAATCAGATTAAACAGGGAAATCGGGATCAGATATTTCCAGGACAGGTTCAGCAGGCCGTAGAATGTAGTACGCGGGTAGGTCCAGCGAATCCAGATCACCGTAAAGATGATCAGATACATCTTGATCAGGAACCAGTGCACACCCGGAAAGAGGCCGAACGGGCAATTCCAGCCGCCAAGGAAAAAGATTGTCGCCATGCTGGCGCCGATAACAATGTTGGCATACTCACCCATGAAAAAGACGCCGAAGCCCATGCCGGAATACTCGGTGAAGACACCCGCCACCAGCTCGCTCTCCGCCTCGACAATATCAAACGGTGCGCGGTTTGTTTCAGCCAGCATGCAGACAAAAAAGATCAGAAAGGCCACCGGCATCAACGGACTGGCCGTCAGATTAAACAGGTTCCAGTTCATGACGCTGCCGTTCTGGCTGGTGACCACCTCACTCAAATTCAAGGTTCCGGTGACCATGACCATGGTTACCACGGTGATCAGCATCGGAATTTCATAGGCAACATTCTGGGAAACAGCACGGGCCGCCGAAATAACCGCATATTTGTTACGCGACCCCCAGGCACCCAGCAGCAGACCAAGGAAGTTGATCGACGCAAAGGCGAAGACCGCCAGCACACCGATGTCCAGCTTTCTTGCCACGAGGGTTTCGCTGAACGGGATAGCGACAAAGCTCATTACCGCCGGAATCATGACCATGACCGGTGCAATCTTGAACAGAACCGGATCAACCCCGGCCGGCACAAGCATCTGCTTGGTCATCAGCTTGATACCGTCAACCATAGGCTGGAACAGACCGTACGGTCCGACCTCCTTTGGTCCGATACGGCGCTGGATATTGGCGGCTTCCTTACGCTCCAGCCAGACCAGATAGGCGGCATTCAGTGCGACAAAGGCGATGATACCGACCAGAAAGGCCACAACCCTGAACAGTTCTGAACTGACCACTATATTGAAATATTCTTGCATCAGGCTAAGATTCATGTCGGCTCCTTAGCGATCGATCTCAGGGATAACGAGATCCAGGCTACCCATCAGGGCCAGCGCATCGGGGAGCAACATCCCCTGACAGGCCTCGCTGAAAAGACTCAGATTGGAATATGACGGCGAACGGAGCTTCAGGCGATATGGTATCGTGCCGCCATCACTGACCGCGCGTGTGGCAAACGAACCGCGTGCTGTCTCAACCGCCTGGTAGTAGTCACCCTTGGGCGGTTTGACGACCTTGGGGGCCTTTGGATTGATGACCGGCCCATCCGGCAGGCGGTTGATCCCCTGCTCGATAATCCGCAGGCTCTGCTCCATTTCATCCATCCTAACCATGTAACGGGCCATGGAATCGCACTCGTGATAAACCGGGACATCAAAATCAAACTCACTGTATACGCCGTAAGGCTCATGCTTGCGGACATCAAAATTTATTCCCGATCCACGGGCAACCGGCCCGGAGGCGCCGTACTTGCGGCACATCTCGGCCGAGATCGGTCCGATATCAACAATACGCTTTTTAATAATAATGTTATTGGTCACCAGGCTGTGATACATGGGAATCCGCTCACGCATCCGCTTGACAAAGGCCAGGGCACCGGCGGCAAAATTCTCGTCAATATCGTTGCAGAGACCGCCGAAACGGTAATAGCTGTATGTCAGACGCGAACCGGTGGCGCTCTCCAGCAGATCCAGGATATGCTCACGATCATCAAAGGCGTAGAGAAGCGGCGAAAAACCGCCCAAATCAAGAATAAACGCACCGAACCAGAGCAGATGGCTGGAGATACGGTTGAGCTCATCCATAATCACGCGCAGATAGAGGGCCCGTTCAGGAACCTCGATATTCAGGGCGCGCTCGACGATTGAGACATGGCAATGATTGAAGGCCAGCGCATGCAGGTAATCCATACGGCCGGTATTAGGCAGAAACTGGGCCCAGGTGCGGTTCTCACCCATCTTTTCATGCATGCGATGGATATAACCGAGGACCGCCTCCGAATCGGCAATATACTCGCCATCCATCGTCACCTTTACCCGCAGAACACCATGGGTAGCCGGATGCTGTGGTCCAAGATTGAGAACAAAGGTTTCACGGGACGGATCTTGGGCTAAAAGTGTCATTGGTGAAAATCCTTCCGCAAGGGATGAAAGTCAGCATCTTCCGGCAGCAGCAGCGGCACAAGATAGGGATGACCTGCAAACTTGACCCCGAAAAACTCGTGGGTCTCCCGCTCATGCCAGTTGGCGCCGGGATAGATATGGGAAATCGTCGGGACGACCGCATTGTTGCGCGGCGTGCGGGTACGCACCGTCACACGGCAGAAGGAGTCATAGCAGTTGAAGTCGTAGACGACCTCGATATCATCCTCTGCCAACGGTTTTGCTACAGCTGCTGCTGGTGCAGTTGTCACACCTTCGCCGGCTGAAGCGGCTGCCTCGGCGACCGCCTTGGCAGCGGCCTCCTTCTGCATCCTTTCATTCTCGCCCAGCCAGTCCACGCCGGTAATCGCCTCAATGAAAAAGCCCTCTTCATCAATGGCGCCAACCACGGCCGTCAACTGATCGGGTGTAACGCTCACCTCCAGGCAGAAGCCATGCGAAGGATAATCCACATCCGAAATTGATTGCTGACCAAGGGAGGCCAGTCTGTTTTTGAGTGAATCCAGTTTCATCAGCTACTCCCCCTTCACTCGCGGCCAACGTCTGGAACCGGTAATCTTTTCCTCCAGCTCCAGAATCCCCTCGATCAGGGCCTCAGGACGCGGGGGACAACCAGGAATATAGACATCAACCGGAAAAAGCTTATCGACACCCTCGACAATTCCGTACTGTCCCTCAAAGACGAATGGACCGCCGGAAATTGAGCAGTTCCCCATGGCAATCACCCATTTGGGTTCGGGCATCTGGTCGTAAAGGGTCTCTACGGCCGGGGCCATCTTCTTGTTAATGGTTCCGGTGACAATCATGACATCGCACTGGCGCGGAGAGGGCCTGAAAACCTCGGCACCGAAACGGGCCAGATCAAAACGGGAGGCGCCGGTACTCATCATCTCAATGGCGCAACAGGCCAGACCAAAGGTCATCGGCCAGAGCGAATTGGCACGCCCCAGGGCAAGCAGCTTATCAAGCTGCGCAAACTGCACTATCGCGGGTTGTAAATTTTCCGTTCCCACTTGAAGACTCCCTTTTTCCAGGCATAGATAACGATCAAAGACAGGATTCCGACAAAGATCAGAATCTCTATAAAGGCTTGCAAACCACCCATGACAGTAATGGCATTTCCGATCCTGTTGTAAATCAGCGCGACCGGAAACAGAAACAGAATATCCACGGCAAAGGCAACAAACATAAGCGCATAGAGATAATAAACGACACCGAAGCGAATCCAGGCATCGCCGATAGGCTCCATGCCGCACTCAATCATCTGGCCGGTTTTCTGCTTGACGCTTCTGGTGCCACGGGGTCCGAAAAGATAGGCGATAACAATCGGCCCAACGGCAAAGCCCAGTCCACCCAGAAAAAAAGCAGCTACATATAGAAGATCTAACGCTGCACGCTGTTCCAAAATCTGTCCTCCTCATACCCGAATAAAAATACAGCAGACAAATCTGCATCCGGGACAGATAATTAATAAATGTATAACGAACGAGATGTATCAGCGAATTCGATACACACCAGTCAGGCGATTAAATGTTCAGTTCATTCTTCGGTGAATGTCCGGCGGGCTAATTTGGGATAAGTAAAGGACAAACAGTGCCATTAAAAACTATGCTCTATTTTATTGCAGTGCCACCGGCCCAACGTCAACAACTGCACAACAATCAGGCGGTTCCCTGAAACGGGACATCCTCTAACAATATTGAATAGAGGGAATTACACCGTACCCCGAATCTTCAAAACCACATTTCCGCAATCACCATTCCAACAACAGGGGCTTGACAAACTTTTTATTACGGCTAAACATCAAACAGATTCATTTTTTTCGGCTGAATACCAAAAGCTGTTTTAAAACCGTATATCGTATACAATTTTCAAGTTATGTATTTAACCGGCTTTTGTCAAGCAGATTATTACCAGACTAAAATTACACCCCCAGCCTGACATGGCACACAAAACGGCAAAAACAGTTGTAAAATCGAAGCATTAGATTTGACTTTAGCACATAATGCGTGCTAGTTTATTTACACTGAGGCTAAAAAAATATGCGTCCACAACATAAAAACAACCTACTGAAACACACCCGGAATTGGTAAGACCAAGAAAAAAAATCCTTTTCTAAAACAGAAAAACATCCCCGACAGGCCATTGCAAAACATTATCAACGGGGAGATACATTGCCGTTTTACAAGTATTCAGCTTAACATATTTCATTCACACTTCAATAACAGGGGTCAAAATCATGCTCAACACACAATCCAGCAATCTGTTCCAGCAGGCCAGACAGTCTATTCCGGGCGGGGTCAACAGTCCGGTACGCGCCTTCAAGTCCGTCGGTATTGACCCGCTCTTCATCAAAAAGGCCTCGGGGAGCCTGATTACAGACGAAGACAATAACTCCTTTATCGATTATGTCGGCTCATGGGGACCAATGATTCTTGGACACTGTCACCCAGCTGTTGTTGCAGCGGTATCTTCCGCACTGGCCGATGGCGCCAGCTTTGGCGCCCCCACCAGCAAGGAGATCGAGCTGGCCGAGATGGTGATTGCCGCAGTCCCATCCATCGAAATGGTCCGCATGGTCAGTTCAGGCACAGAGGCAACCATGAGCGCAATCCGGCTGGCCCGTGGTTGCACCGGCCGTGACAACATCATCAAATTTTCCGGCTGCTACCATGGCCACGCCGACTCGCTGCTGGTCAAGGCAGGATCAGGCGCAGCAACCTTTGGCGTCCCCGACTCCCCCGGCGTACCCGCCGATTTTGCCCGCCACACACTGACCGCGGAATTCAACTCACTCTCCTCCGTGGAACAACTGGTGGAAAACAATCGCGGAACAATTGCCTGCATAATTGTCGAGCCGGTTGCCGGAAATATGGGCACTGTCCCGCCCAGGGCGGGATTCCTGGAGGGACTGCGCGAGATCTGCAACCAAGAGGGGATCATCCTGATCTTCGACGAAGTCATGTCCGGTTTCCGTGTTGCCTACGGCGGCGCGCAGTCCCTCTACAATGTCACCCCCGACATGACCACCCTCGGCAAGATCATCGGCGGCGGCCTGCCGGTCGGCGCATTTGGCGGCAAACGCGAAATCATGGAACAGCTCTCCCCCAATGGTGGCATTTATCAGGCTGGCACCCTCTCCGGCAACCCATTAGCGATGAGCGCCGGAATTGCAACACTAAAGGAATTGCAGAAGCCTGGATTTTACGAAGGGCTTGAAAACAAGAGCAGCCAGCTGGCTGACGGGATCGCTGCCGCAGCCGCCAGGGCTGGCTATCCGGTTTACTCAACACGGGTCGGCAGCATGTTCTGCACGTTCTTCACCCCGGCAGAGGTATACGACTGGCAAAGCGCCGCTGCCTGCGACACCGCCGCCTTTGGCCGTTACTTCCGCTCCATGCTCGCAGAGGGAATCTATCTGGCCCCATCGCAGTTTGAAACCGCCTTTATCTCCGCCAGCCACAGCGATGAGGAAATCCATAAAACCATTGCAGCAGCCGAAAAGAGCTTCCGGCTGTTAGGCTGACAATCAAGGCAATGCGACCGATTTTACCTTTCAGGCACTGCGATTAATCTTGCGCCAAGGCCTGATAGTGCTATACTTGCGGGCGTTGAACCTGTTTCAATCACACCACAGCACAGAATGGATGGCCTGATTGCCATGAACAAGGAAAACCGGGAACTATTCAGGAGTATGGCCAGCCTGTCCAGCATCGGGCTTTCAGCCGGACTGGCGATTGCCATCGGGGTCTGGTTTGGACTCTGGCTGGACGCTAAACTTGGCACCAGACCCTGGTTTTTTTATATCTTTCTCCTGATCGGTATCGCAGCCGGGTTCAAGAATATATTTGTCATAGCCGGCAGAGAGATGCGAAGGAACAACAATGACAAGTGCTGAGGAAAGACTGCCTGCAATCATCCTTAAACGGGCACTGATCCTGCTTTCAGCGATTGGTCTGACCGGCTTCCTGCTCTGCGCGCCAAGGGTCGGCTACGGGATTCTGGCCGGCGGGATAATTGTAATCATCAATTTCTTATGGCTGCGCAGCACGCTTCGCCAAACATTGCAACTGCTGCCAGGCAATCCATCCCGCTACGCCTTCATCCGTTTCATCGGCAGAATCTGCGTAACCGGGTTCCTGCTTTACATCTGCATTGTTTCAGGCTATTTTTCCATTGCAGGCATTATCATCGGCCTGTCGATCATCGTTACCAACATAATGGGGCACACGGCTTACTCTGCCTATTCGGCCCTTCGCGCAGGAGGTTAATCACATGGTCCATCCCTATCTCTTTCTTGAGTTTTTTCGAGAGCTGTTAAGGCCGCTGTTCTTTCCCAAGGCCGTGACCTCGGAGGCCATTACCACCGCAAACGCCGCCGTGGATACAATTGTCTACACCTGGCTTGTGATTCTGCTGCTGCTGCTGTTCTCATGGCTGTCAGCCAGAAGCATCAAGACAGTCCCGCAGGGGATGCAAAATTTCGCTGAAGCCATCATCGCCAACATCGAAAAAATGATCACCGAGACCATGGGTGAACATGGCCGACCGTTCTTTCCGCTGATTGCCACCCTGGCCCTCTTCATTTTGACATCCAACCTGATCGGGCTGATCCCGGGCTTCTTTCCGCCAACCGCCAACATCAACACAACCGCTGCCTGCGCAGTCATCGTCTTCCTCTCAACCCACGTTGTCGGCATCAAGGAGCATGGCCTGCACTACGTCAAGCATTTCCTGGGACCAATCTGGTGGCTTGCCCCGATGATCTTCTTCATTGAAATCATCGGCCACATCAGCCGCCCGGTTTCACTGACACTGCGTCTCTTCGGCAACATGAACGGACATGAACTGATCCTGATGGTTTTCTTTGCCCTGGTACCATATTTTGTACCACTGCCAATGATGCTGATGGGGGTCCTGGTCTCGTTCATCCAGGCCTTTGTCTTCATGCTGCTGTCAATGATCTACATCCAGGGTTCACTGGAAGAGGCACACTAAAGGCAATTTCTATTCAATAAGTTATTCCATCCTATACCGTTTAGGATAATCAACCCTAGAAGGAGATCTAAAAATGGACTTTTTTTCAATGTGCGTAATTGCAGCAGGCGTTTGTATGGGACTCGGCGCAATCGGCACCGGTATCGGTCAGGGCTTTGCGGTCAAGGGAGCGGTTGAGGGTGTTTCCCGCAATCCGGGCGCTTCCGGCAAGATCACAACCACCATGCTGATCGGTCTGGCCATGATCGAGTCACTGGCTATCTATGCGCTGGTCATCAGCCTGATCATCCTGTTCGGTAACCCATACAAGGATATCGCCCTCAAACTGGCAGAAACAGTCGCCAAATAATTTATTTCAAATCTCTGAACAATAAAAAAGGCATCCATAACTCTGGATGCCTTTTTTATTAATCCCAAATTAAATAAACCGTAGATCCTATTCCTTAACCAGTTGTGACGAAACAACCTCCGAGAGATCACTCTCAATCTCGACACCATTTGGCATTCTGACCACCTGACGGGCAGCGTAGTTGTAGACCAGGGATCGATCCAAGGTTGTATCAATATAACGCTGGCCAACGATCAGCTGGCTGCCGAGCTGGACAAACGGTACTGGTTCACCCTTAGCCCAGCGGTAGAGCTTATATCCGGCAAAGCTGGCCCCCTTGACAGGCAGGGCAAGGCCAAAATCAATCTGAATCTCCGTCGGTTCTGCCGCAACCTTCAACTGCGGCGGAACAGGCGGCTGAAGCAGCTCGATCCCGACTGGCAGCGCCCCCTTGCCGTCAACGCCATCCTTTGTGAAGGCAGTGACAACATAGGCATACTGATTGCCGCTGCGGACATCACTGTCGATGATCTGCAGCAGATTCCCGGAACGTACGGTGCCCGAGCCAGGGGCAATGGCATCCAGATAGACTGTGCTGAACAACAGGAAATCAGCCGTACAGGCGGTACAGACAACACCCGATCCGGCAACGGATACCATTCTTGTCACCTTGACACCAGCAATGTTACTGATCCCCCGGCCAGCCTGATCCTTCTGCGGCAGGCCGAAGACCAGACTAACGTTCTTGCCGGTCTGGCGGACAGAAACCGGCGCCGGTGCAGCCGGAGCGAGCATCTCGGGATAGATCAGCGGTCCCTTCTTGCCGCAGCCGGCCAACAGGGTCAAGGTCAGTAAAAAGAGGATGTATTTACGCATTGTGAACCACTCCGGCCTGACTGTCATCGACCTTCACGACAGCGGACAATCTCGCCCCAGACACGTTCGCGGGCGGTTCCACCCGGAATATTACGCGCGTTGATGCAGGCCTCAACCGTAATCGCCTCAAAGATATCATCCTCAAAATGCGGTGAAAACAGCTGCCACTCCGTTAATGTCAACTCGGTGATATCCATCTCGTTCTCAACACAGTAACCAACTGCCTTGCCAACCGCCTCGTGGGCATCACGGAACGGCAACCCCTTGCGAACCAGATAATCGGCCACATCCGTGGCGGTGGAAAAGCCCTTTCCGGCGGCACGGCGCATATTGGAACCATAGATCTGCATCTCGCGAATCATATCGGCAAAGACCTTCAGCGATCCCTTGACCGTATCAATCGTATCGAACAACGGTTCCTTGTCCTCCTGCATATCCTTGTTATAGGCCAATGGCAGCGACTTCATCACCGTCAGCAACGAGATCAGGTTACCATAGACACGACCGGTCTTGCCACGCACCAGTTCAGGCACATCCGGATTCTTCTTCTGTGGCATGATCGATGAACCGGTACAGAAGCCGTCGGAGAGTTCGATAAACTTGAAGTCACTGGTTGACCAGAGGATCAACTCCTCGGAGAGACGGGAGAGGTGCATCATCAGTATCGAAGAGGCGGAGATGAATTCCAGAGCAAAATCGCGGTCGGAAACCGAATCGAGCGAGTTGCGGGTAATAGCCGGGAAATCAAGTTGCTCAGCCACATACTCCCGATCGATCGGAAAGGTCGTACCGGCCAGGGCCCCAGCACCCAGTGGCAGCACATTGACACGTTTGAGACAATCCTCCAGCCGGGCACTGTCACGTTTGAACATCTCCACATAGGCCATCAGATGATGGGAAAAGAGGATCGGCTGAGCGGTCTGGAGATGGGTAAAACCGGGCATGATCTGATCGATATTATCCTCAGCCTGGGTCAGCAACGAATCAATCAGCAGATCAATAAAGGTGCGAATCTCAACGATCTCATCCCGCAGATAGAGCCGGATATCCAGAGCGACCTGATCGTTACGGGAGCGCCCGGTATGCAGTCGTTTACCCGCCTCGCCGATCTTGGCCGACAGACGTGACTCGATATTCATGTGAATATCTTCCAGGCTGATGGAAAAGTCAAAGTTACCAGCCTCGATCTGCTGCAGGATCTCCTGCAGTCCATGAACGATCGCCTCCACATCCGCCATCGGGATGATCCCCTGCTTGCCCAGCATACGGGCATGGGCAATTGAACCACGGATATCCTGATGGTACATCCGCTTATCGAACTGAATCGAGGCGGTGAACTCCTCTACAAATTTATCGGTCGGCTGGGTGAACCGCCCACCCCAGAGTTTGTCTTTGGACATTGTACATTTCCTTGTCTCTTTTTTATCCGGTTTCAAATGCCGGAAAACAATCCTACTTTTTACCCTGCATCAGAGCCCGGATCCTCAGGCGGAGCGAATTGATCTTGATAAACCCTTCCGCGTCGGCCTGATTGAAGACCTGATCCTTCTCAAATGTGGCAAAGTCGAGATTGAAGAGCGAGTTGGTCTCGGACTTGCGACCAACCGTACGGCAGTAGCCCTTATACAGTTTGAGACGGGCAACGCCGTTGACACATTTTTGCGAGTCGTCCACCAGGGTCTGCAGCATCTGGCGTTCCGGTGAGAACCAGTAGCCGCCATAGACCTGCTTGGCGTATTCCGGGATCAGGCTGTCACGGATACGCATAACCTCACGGTCCATGGTGATCTGTTCCACGGCGGAATGTGCCTCGCGCAGGATGGTACCACCCGGGGTTTCATAGACGCCACGGGATTTCATGCCGATGGTGCGGTTTTCGAGAAGATCGACACGGCCAATGCCATGCTCCCCGCCAAGGAAGTTCAGGTGGGCCAGCAGCTGGGCCGGGCTCATCTTTTCACCGTCAACGGCAACGGCATTACCGTTCAGAAACTCGATCTCGACATACTGCGGCTTGTCCGGTGCATCTTCCGGTGCCTTGGTCAGTACATACATCTCCTCCGGCGCCTCAGCCCAGGTATCCTCAAGGATGCCACCCTCGAAGGAGATATGCAGCAGATTGCGGTCCGAAGACCAGGGACGACGCGGAGTAACCGGAATTGGGATACCGTTCTTCTGAGCATACTCAATCAACGACTGGCGGCTGTTGAGATCCCATTCACGCCACGGTGCAATGACCTTGATCGCTGGATCGAAATGATAATAACCGAGCTCAAAGCGAACCTGATCATTCCCCTTGCCAGTGGCACCGTGGGAGACGGCATCACACCCTTCGATGGCAGCAATCTCCATCTGACGCTTTGCAATCAACGGACGGGCAATGGAGGTGCCGAGCAGATACTGGCTCTCGTAAATGGCATGGGCACGGAACATGGGGAAAACGAAATCACGGACAAATTCTTCGCGCAGGTCATCGATATAAACCTTGTCGGCACCGGTGGCCAGGGCCTTTTCACGGACCGGATCAAGCTCGTCTCCCTGCCCGAGATCGGCTGAAAAGGCCACAACCTGGCAACCATATTCATTTTTAAGCCACTTGAGAATAATCGAGGTATCCAAACCGCCGGAGTAGGCCAGAACGACCTTTTTAACTTCACTTCTAGACATGAATGATCTCCTTTATATGATGTTCAATTAATTCATTATTTACTGGATCTGTAATGCCGAATGTTTAGCGCATCAACGTAGCCATGATCGCCTTCTGGATATGCAGCCGGTTCTCCGCCTCATCCCAGACGACCGAATTTTTCCCCTCGATAACAGAGTCCGAAATTTCCTCGCCGCGATGTGCCGGGAGGCAGTGCAGGACGATCGAATCCGGGCGCGCCAGCGCCATCATTCCATCATCGAGACAGAATCCGGCAAATGCCACTTCACGTTCCTTCTGCTCCGCCTCCTGCCCCATGCTTGCCCAGACATCCGTATTGAGGACATCGGCATCGCGCACCGCCTGGCGGGGATCATCCGTCAGCGTGATCCGGCCGGGCGCCATCTTTTCCGCCCATGCCAGCACCGCCGTATCAGGACGATAACCATCCGGGCAGGCGAGCGCCAGATCAAAACCGAAGATGGCCGCCGCCTCGATCCAGGTGTTGGCCATGTTATTACCATCACCGATCCAGGCGTATTTCAACCCTTCACAGGTACCCTTATGTTCAATAACCGTCATAATATCGGCCATAATCTGACACGGGTGGTACAGATCCGTCAGGCCGTTTATAACTGGTACAGAGGCATATTCGGCAAGCTCGTTGACGATCTCCTGCCCGAAGGTGCGGATCATGATGCCATCGCAGTAACGGGACATGACCCTGGCGCTATCCTTGATCGGCTCGCCGCGCCCCATCTGGGACGTGCCGGAGGAGATGAAGAGCGGATGGCCACCCAACTGGTACATACCAACCTCGAAGGAGATTCGTGTCCGGGTAGATGACTTGTCAAAAATCATTGCCAGGCTCTTACCCGCCAGTAAATGGTGCGGAACACCCCTTTTCTGTTTTTCCTTCAGCTCGCGGGCCAGCGTCAGGATTCCGCAAAGTTCAACCTTGTTATAATCGTGAAGCGCAAGAAAATGTCGCGTCATCATTCCTCCATTAGGCATCAATTTCAGCAAAGATACTGTCAAGTATGTCAATCATCCGGTCGATATCATTCCGGCTGACGATCAGCGGCGGAACAAAGCGGAGCACGGTGTCGTGAACCACATTCAGCAGCAGGCCACGCTCATGCCCCTTTTTGACAATCTCCGCACCGGGAACCGTCAGGCTCATGCCGATCATCAGGCCGATTCCCCGCACCTCATCGACAAAATCGTACTTGCTGCCCAGTTCCACCAGACGGCCGGTCAGATAGGCGCCGGTCTTCACCGTTCCATCCAGGAATCCATCCGCCAGCATGACCTCCAGCGACGCAACCGCAGCGGCACAGACCAGCGGGTTGCCACCAAAGGTTGAACCGTGGGTGCCGGGTGTGAAGGAGACTGCAATTTCATCTCTGGTCAGCATGCAGCCGATCGGGGCACCTCCGGCCAAGGCCTTGGCCAGGGTCATGATATCTGGGCTGATACCAAAATGCTCGTAGGCAAACAGCTTGCCGGTCCTGCCCATGCCAACCTGCACCTCGTCAAAGACCAGCAGTATCCCATGCTCGTCGCATATGCGGCGCACCTCGCGGAAATAGCCAGGGGATGGCACATTGACCCCGCTCTCACCCTGGATCGGCTCCAGCATAATGGCACAGGTGTTGGGGGTGATCGCCTGTTCCAGGGCAGCCACATCATTGAACGGCACATGCTTAAAACCGTGCAGCAGCGGATCAAAAAATCGTTGTACCTTCTCCTGGCCGGTGGCCGAGACCGTTGCCATGGTACGGCCATGAAACGAATCCGTGGCGGTGATGATCTCATACCGCTCCGGGCCATAATGGTCGCGGCTGTACTTTCTGGCCAGCTTGATCGCCGCCTCATTGGCCTCGGCGCCGCTGTTGCAGAAAAAGGCCTTGTCGGCAAAGGAATTCTCACAGAGCAGTTCGGCCAGTTCAATCTGCCTGGGGATCTGATAGAGGTTGGAGCAGTGCAGCATCTCGGCCGCCTGACTCTGCAAGGCAGCCACAACCTGAGGAGGACAGTGTCCAAGATTGTTGACGGCAATCCCGGCCAGAAAATCAAGATACTCCTTGCCGTCCGCATCCCAGACCCGGCACCCCTCGCCGCGAACCGGAACAAGGGGAAAACGGGCATAGGTCTTCATAATATATTTGTCAGATTTTTCAATCCACTCAGCAGATGTCATAATATCCTCACTTTACTATTTCAGTCCCGATACCGATATCGGTGAATATTTCCAGCAAAACGGCATGGGCAACACGACCATCGATGATATGGGCTTTTTTTACACCATCATTGAGCGCATCGGCACAGCAGGTCACCTTGGGAATCATGCCGCCGGTAATTGAGCCGTCAACAATCAGGCGATGCATTTCGGAGACTGCAATACTGGACAGCAGTGCTCCATCTTTACCTTTAACCCCTTCAATATCTGTAAGCAGAATCAGTTTTTCAGCATTTAAGGCCGCCGCCACACGGCCGGCAACCAGATCGGCATTGATATTATAGCTCTCGCCGTCAGGACCGACGCCAACCGGGGCAATTACCGGCATGAACCGGCCATTTTCCAGCGTCTTGATCAGATCCGTATTGACCTTGACCACATCACCGACAAAGCCGATATCAAACCGTTCAACCGTGCCATCTTCAGCGACAACCTCCTGAAGCAGTTTCTTTGAGAGCAACAGGGTGCCATCCTTGCCGGAGAGGCCGACTGCGCGCCCGCCATGCTGGTTAAGGTAACCGACGACCTCCTTGTTGACCTGACCGACCAGGACCATCTCGACAACGGCCATGGTTTCAGCATCCGTCACGCGCATCCCCTTGACGAACTCAGAGACAATCCCGTAACGCTTAAGCGTATTATTGATCTGCGGTCCGCCACCATGAACGATAACCGTATTGATCCCCAATGATTTCAACATAATCACGTCAAGGGCAAACGACTCCTTCAACTTTTCGTCTGACATGGCGTGACCGCCGTATTTGATAACAAAGGTCTTCCCGGCAAAGCGCCTGATGTATGGCAGCGCCTCCATCAGATTTTCTGCTTTTTCGATCAGATGTTTCATGGATTTATCCTTGTTTCTGGAATAATACCAATTCCAGATCAAAGCGCTACCTTCGTTGGCTCGTCTTCAACTCCTCAACGTACCAGTTGTACGCCTTCGTCGTCTCACTCCTCGCCACCTTGGTTTCATCCTTGATTTGAAATTGGAGTAAAACAGCACCGGGATCAAAATACAAAAAACTGCCATCCCGTAAAGATGGCAGTCTAACTCAAAAAAAACAAAAGCTCAAAAAATTATTCAACTAATTATCACAACAACAGGGAGCAGCGCCAGAAAGGCAGCCGCTCCCCGCCAATCCTACAACGCCTGGATCAACTCCACCGCCTTTGCAAGCGCGTTCGCCAGTCCATCCGGGTTGGAACCACCGGCCTGGGCCAGTTCCGGCTTGCCGCCGCCGCTGCCACCCACCAGGGGTGCCAGCTGTTTGACAATATCTCCAGCCTTGATCCGGCCGCAAAGCCCCTTGGAAACGGCCACCAGCAGATTGGCCTTGCCACCGATCTCGGCGCCAAGCACAACAATCCCCTCACCAACCTTATCCTTCAGCGTGTCGGAAAGATCACGCAGCCCCTTGACATCCTCAACCTGAACCTGCGACGCCAGCAAGCGGATACCGTTCAGTTCAACAAGGTTGGCAAGCAGATCGCCCGAGGCCGCTGCATTCAACTTCCCTTGCAGCGATTCAATCTCGCGCTGCAATTCACGCTGTCTGGCCAGCAGCTTTTCAAGACGGTCGGGCAGATTGCCCCCCTCGGCCTTGAGCATAACGGCCATTGCCCGTTGCTCATCCTCAAGCTGACAGACAAAGGCCAGGGCGCCGGTTCCGGTCTGGGCCTCGATCCTGCGGACACCGGCGGCAATACCGGCCTCACCGAGCACCTTAAAAAAACCGATATCACCGGCGGCACGGACATGGGTCCCTCCGCACAGCTCCATGCTGACTTCTCCAACCCGCACAACCCGCACCGTATCACCGTACTTTTCATCAAACAGCGCCGTTGCACCGGCTTCAATCGCCTGGCTGGCACTCATCTGGCTGATCGTCACTGGATCATTGGCCATGATATAACCGTTCACCAATGCCTCAACCCGCCGGATCTCCTCCGCAGTCATGGCAGAGAAATGGGTAAAGTCAAAACGGAGACGATCGGTTGTCACCAGCGAGCCGGCCTGTTTGACATGGTCACCCAGCACCTGCCGGAGCGCACTCTGCAGCAGATGTGTTGCGGTATGATTGCGGGCAAGATGGTTGCGTTCATCGGAAGAGACAGACAGATCCGCCGCATCCCCCTTGCGGAGTATCCCTTCGACAACAGTGGCATGATGGATGGTCAGTTCCGGATAGGGACGACTGGCGGAATGCACTGTCAAACGGGCATTTCCGGTCGAGATAATCCCGCTGTCCCCCTTCTGGCCGCCCGATTCTCCGTAGAACGGGGTTGCCTCGGTTACCAGATCAACGGCCTGACCAACAGCGGCGCTGTCCACCTCAACCCCGTTATACAGGATTGCAACCACGGCTGAAAATGTCGACAGCTGGTCGTAACCGACAAACTTGCTATGAACACCCTTTGAATGGAGCTCCTTGTAGGCAAGACCGATCCCCTCTTCACCGGATCCCTTCCAATGTTCGCGGGCCTGCTCGCGCTGACGTTCCATGCACCCCTCGAAGCCGGCCTCGTCAACACCAAAGCCCTCCCCCTCGACGATATCGGCGGTCAGGTCAACCGGAAAGCCATAGGTGTCATAGAGCTTGAAGAGCACCTCGCCCGGAATCACATTGGCACCACTGCTGCGTAGCCGGGCGACCTCATCATTCAGGATCGCCAGACCACGATCGAGCGTCTCGGCAAAACGTTCCTCCTCGGCCAGGACAACCTTCTTGATATACTCCTCGCGCTCAAGCAGCTCCGGATAAGCATCCCCCATCAGGCCACGAACGGCATCCACGGTATGATAGAGCATCGGCTCGGCAAATCCGAGCATCTTGGCATGACGGGCGGCACGGCGCATAATCCTGCGCAGAACATATCCACGCCCCTCATTGCTGGGGAGTGCGCCGTCACAGATCAGAAATGTAACCGCACGGGCATGGTCAGCGATAACCCGCATGGAGACATCATCCTTTTCATCGGCGCCATATTTTTTACCCGACAAGCGCTCCACATGGCGGATAACACCCTGAATCAGATCGGTGTCGTAATTGGAGAGCACGCCCTGAATGACCGCTGTAATACGCTCCAGTCCCATGCCGGTATCAACGGACGGTTTGGGAAGCGGCGTCAGGACACCATCGGCCGAACGATCAAACTGCATGAAGACGTTGTTCCAGATCTCCATATAACGATCACAGTCGCAACCAACCGTGCAATCCGGGCTGCCACAACCGGCGGCAGGCCCCTGATCATAAAAGATTTCCGAGCAGGGGCCGCAGGGGCCGGTATCGCCCATGGACCAGAAGTTGTCCTTCTCGCCAAAGCGGAAGATCCGCTCGCGGGGAACCCCCTCCTGATGGTGCCAGATCTCGGCCGCCTCATCGTCATCCTTATAAACCGAGACATACAGACGACTCTTATCCAGGGCCAGTTCCTTGGTCAGAAACTCCCAGGCAAAACCGATCGCCTCCTTCTTAAAATAATCACCGAAGGAAAAATTCCCCAGCATCTCGAAAAATGTATGATGGCGCGCCGTACGGCCGACATTCTCAAGGTCATTATGCTTTCCGCCGGCCCGGACGCACTTCTGCGAACTGCAGGCCCTTGTATAGCCGCGCCTGTCAAGCCCGAGAAAACAATCCTTGAACTGGTTCATACCGGCATTGGCAAACATCAGGGTCGGGTCGTTCTTGGGAAGGATCCCGGAACTTGCCACAATCGTATGACCACGATCAGCATAAAATTTCAGAAAACGTGCACGAATCTCTTTACCTGTCATCACTTGCCCTCAATCAATTATATTTTTACCCACTTCCTTCATCGCCTGTATCACATCTGAAAAACCAAAACCACGCCGCTGCAGAAATCCCATCAAGCGACGCTTCTCCTTATCGGTTGCCGTCCCGTAACAGAAACCAGGAAAACGGCGCTCGATTACCTGTCTCAACTCGGCCTGAACATCACAGCTGGCAGAAATTCCGGCCATAACATCATCGACAATCCCGGACGGCACCCCCCTGCGCTTCAACTCCATTTTAAGGCGCAGTCCGTAAAAACGCCCGGAAGCCGTGGCAGAATCGGCAAACCGTTCGGCAAAGCGACGGTCGTTGACCCAGTTTTCGGACTCCAGGCGTAAAACAACAGTATCTATATGTGCGGCCTCAAACTCCCTTGAACCCAGTTTCTCCCTCAATTTGGCCGAACTATAATCCCTGGCGGCCAGTAGCCGGAGTGCATACAGCCAGGCACGCTCAACGGAAGATGGCTCAGAACTTCTCAATCTCAAAGGTGTCTGTCTCAGCCGCTGGTTGTTCCTTACTCTCAAAACCCTCCCAGGTCGCATCGGATGTGGAGGAGATACCAGAAACCTTGAGGGCAAAATCGTCCGGATTGGAACTCTGGCGCAGCGCCTCCTCATAGGTAATCATGTTGCTGCTGTAAAGCTTCATCAGCGACTGGTCAAAACTCTGCATGCCGTAGGAGACAAAACCCTGGGCAATGGCATCGCCAAGCTGCTTGGTCTTGTCCTTGTCATCGATACACTCGCGCACCCTGGCCGAACCGAGCATAATCTCCACCGCCGGCACACGCCCCTTGTTGTCCGCCCGCGGCACAAGACGCTGGGAGATAACCCCCTTGATGACACCAGCCAGCTGCATACGCACCTGACGCTGATGATATGGTGGAAAAACACCGATGATACGGTTAATCGTCTCCGCCGCATCCATGGTGTGCAGGGTCGACATAACCAGATGGCCGGTCTCGGCAGCCGTCAATGCGGTCTCAATGGTCTCGTAGTCGCGCATCTCGCCGACCAGGATAACATCAGGATCCTGACGCAAGGCCCCTTTCAGGGCACCGGAGAATGTCGGCGTATCCGTGCCGACCTCACGCTGACTGATGATACTCTTGTTGTCACGATGGAGGAATTCGACCGGATCCTCGATTGTGATAATGTTGCAGGTACGGTTCTGATTGATGGAGTCGATCATTGCCGCCAGGGTACTGGACTTACCGGAACCGGTCGTTCCTGTCACAAGAATCAGCCCGCGTTCCTCCTGACACATCTTCTTGATGACCGGCGGCAGATTCAACCCCTCCAGGGTCGGAATCGAAAATGATATCGAACGAAAGACCATTGCAACCGTACCGCGCTGACGATAAACACTGACCCTGAAACGACCAAGTCCAGGCACGGCATAGGCCAGATCGACCTCCGAGTTTTCCTCGAAGAGACGGCGCTGACGATCATTCATCATCGCCTGCCCCATTGCACCAACAACATCCGGTGAGAGACGCGGGGCATTGGGAATCGGGTGCAGCTTGCCATCAATACGCACAATCGGCGGCAGACCGGTCTTGATATGAACGTCAGAACCCTTGGCTTTGACGGCAATAGTTAAAATCTCGTTCAGATCCATACGACCCTCCCTTTATTCCTTGCCGGCTAGCGGTGCCTTTAACAACTCCATCAGCCTGCCTTCAATCTCAACCAGCAGCTCAGGATGTTCCGTCAGATAGGTACGGGCATTCTCACGCCCCTGACCGATCCGCTCCTTACCGTATGAATACCAGGCGCCGCTCTTCTCGACAATCGACTTGTCAACAGCCATATCGAGTACATCGCCGGTGCGCGAGATCCCCTCACCGTAGAGGATGTCGAACTCCACCTCGCGGAACGGCGGGGCAACCTTGTTCTTGACGACCTTGACCTTGGTACGTGAACCGATGATCTGATCCCCCTGTTTGAGGGTTGCGATCTTGCGGATATCCATACGCACGGAGGCATAAAATTTGAGTGCATTACCGCCGGTGGTTGTCTCCGGATTACCGAACATGACGCCAATCTTCATACGAATCTGGTTGATAAAGATCACACAGCAGTTGGATTTGGAGATAATGCCGGTCAGCTTGCGCAGCGCCTGTGACATCAGCCGCGCCTGAAGGCCCATGTGGGAATCACCCATATCCCCTTCAATCTCGGCCTTGGGAACCAGTGCCGCCACGGAGTCGACAACCAGGACATCGATCGCGCCGCTGCGCACCAGGGTTTCAGCAATTTCCAGCGCCTGCTCCCCCGTATCCGGCTGGGAGACCAGCAGATCATCGGTCTTGACACCCAGCTTACGGGCATAACCGATATCCAGGGCATGCTCGGCATCAACAAAGGCGGCAATCCCGCCACTCTTCATCGCCTCGGCCACAATATGCAGCGCCAGGGTCGTCTTGCCGGATGATTCAGGGCCGTAGATCTCCACAATCCTGCCGCGCGGCACACCACCAACCCCCAGTGCAAAATCCAGGGAAACCGAGCCGGTTGAAATCGCCTCAACACCAGGCAGCACCTCGTCATTCCCCAGACGCATGATTGCGCCCTTGCCAAACTGCTTTTCAATCTGACTCAGGGCCAGCTCGATCGCCTTGTTCTTTTCCGGTGCGACATTTTTTTCCGACATATTTTCCCTCTCCTGACCGTTTTAAATAAGCGGTTTAAAGGCGTTTAAAGTAACATATCCTTTTATTTACCCGCAAGTAATTATCCTGAAACCGGGCCGTTTTCCAGCAGATATTTCCTGATCCGTTCCATCGCCACCCAGGCAGCCATCGTACGCACCCGTTCACGGTTGCCGGAGAACTGAAAACGCTCTGCCCGACAACCATCGGCCGTCGCCAAGGCAATGTAAACCGTACCAACCGGCTTCCCATCCACGGCCCCATCCGGCCCGGCTATACCGGTTAGCGAAACACCGATCCCGGCCGCCGAGAGCCTGCGGATCCCTTCCGCCATTGCCGCAGCGACCTGGCTACTGACCGCGCCATGGGCCTCGATCAACTCAACCGGCACCCCCAACTGCCTGACTTTGGCACTGTTGCTGTAGGTAACCGCACCCTCGACAAAATAGGCTGAACTCCCCGCAAGCGACGTCAGCATCCCGGCCAACATCCCTCCCGTGCATGATTCTGCCAGGGCAACCGTCATCCGCCGTTCAATCAACAACCGTGCCAGACAGGCAATATAACTCTCATCACCCAACGAATAAACGACGTCGCCCAGACGCCGCCGCGCCTCTTGCAAGGCCAGATCCAGCAAGCGCTCTGCCTCCTGCGCCGTATCACACTCCGACTGCAGGGTCACCTTTATAACCGGATGCGAGACACATACGCCAACGACAAGGCTGCGGTCCGGCCTGGCAAGCCCCGATAACAGATGATCAACCTCTGGTTCCCCCTTGCCGAACAGGTTCAGTGATTGCGTACGAATGACGCGTCTCCTCGGAAGCCGCTGGACGATAAACGGCAGCACCGATTCATGCAGCATACGCACCATCTCGCCCGGCACCCCCGGCATAAAAAACATAAAGCAGTTATTATGCATCAGATGAAAACCGCAGGCCGTTCCCACGGGGTTGTCGATAACAGTTGTCTTGGACGGCAACATCGCCTGTTTGTCGCTCAACTGACTGACGACCTCCGGACTCAAACAACCGGTAATCTTGCGAATATGCTCCTGAGCCGCTTCATTCACCACCAGACGACGACCGGTTGCCCGGGCGACCGCATGGGTAGTCATATCATCCAGCGTCGGCCCAAGCCCCCCCGTTGCCACGATATAATCGCTGACCCGTTCCAGTTCAGCCAGGGCATCGATGATATCAATCTCGTTATCCCCGACGATCATATGCCTCTGGACGTGCAGACCATGTTCAAGCAGGCCGGCGGCGATTGCTGCGGCATTTGTATCGACAATCCGACCGCAAATCAACTCATCTCCAATACTGAGGGTAGATATTCTCATCACCGCTCCTCTCTACAGATAATCAATACACCAATAGTGTGACAGAATACGTCATACACAAACAAAAAAATAATTTTTTTCATAAAACGAGCAATTTCGTAAAAAAACAAACCACCGCAAAGATCAAAATCTTGCCCTTGCAGCGCTTTCTGCTATGATACACCCGTTTTTATACACTACAGGAAAACGGCTTGCCAGACAATTTAACAGGCTTTAATACTATGAACATAGACCCGCTCTCACTAAAACTGTTTATTGCCATCATAGAGGAAGGCACCATCGCAGGGGCTGCCGAGCGCGAGCATATCGCCGCCTCCGCCGTCAGCAAACGGATCAGCGAACTGGAGGATGCCTTCCGGGTGCCGTTACTGACGCGCACCAACAAAGGGGTTATCCCCACCGACGCCGGCATCACCCTGCTAAACCTGGCCCGAGGGGTGCTGCACGGACTGAACAACATCCAGCTCCAGATCAGCGACTATGCCAGCGGAGTGCGCGGCCATGTTCGCCTGAGCGCCAACATCTCCTCCATCAATCAATTTCTGCCGACAGAACTGCGCTCCTTTATGGAGACACATCCCGAGGTGCAGATCCACCTGGAGGAAAATGTCAGCGAGGCAACCATGCTGGCAGTGGCGGAGAGCGCAGCCGATGTGGGCATCATCGCCGCCGGCACCTACCGGAAAGACCTGGAATACCTCCCCTACCACACCGATCAACTGATCGTGATCACCCCCAAAGACCATCTGCTGGCCCGCAACCGTTCAATCACCTTCGAAGAGATTCTGGATTTCGATTATGTGGGACTGTCCGTACGCACCTCACTGCATAACCAGTTCATGCGGGCGGCGGAGGCACTGGGACGGACACCCAGGGTGAGAATACAGGTGGGAGGCTTTGACGCATTGTGCCTGATGGTGGAGGCCGGTCTGGGGATCGGCATCGTCCCCAAAGGGGCGGCCAAACCATACTGCAAAGGACTGCGCCTGCATGCAGTGACGCTGAATGAGCCGTGGGCCAAACGTGAACTGAAGCTGTGCGTCCGCTCCAGAGAGACCCTGCCGGCAGCGGCAAGGCTGCTGGTGGAACATTTACGGGAAAAGATATAAGCAGCCAAACAAAAACACCGGCACGCCCCAGCCATCTCCGTTCACGATGGCTACCACACCACAAACTGCTTTTGAACAGCATGAAAATAGTCTATAAAACAAGCATACTTACTTAAGCGAGGTAATAACCCATGGGAAGAACAACTGCAGAAAAGATTTTTGACACACACATGGTGGCGGAACCTTTTACCGGCACAAAGGTTCTGAAACTGGATGTCGTGCTTTGCCATGAAATCACCACCCCGATCGCCATTGACGATCTGATCCGGCGCGGTAAAGACCGTGTTTTCGACAAGACCAAGATCAAGGCGGTCATCGACCACGTCACCCCCAGCAAGGACAGCAAAACAGCCACACAGGCCAAGATCCTGCGCGACTGGGCCCGCCGCCACGATATTAAGGACTTCTTCGACGTGGGCGCCAACGGTGTCTGTCACGCCCTCTTCCCTGAACGCGGCTTCATCCGCCCCGGCAACACCGTCATTATGGGCGATTCACACACCTGCACCCACGGCGCGTTCGGCGCATTTGCCGCCGGCGTCGGCACCACCGACCTGGAGGTCGGCATCCTCAAAGGGGTCTGTGCCTTCCGTCAACCACAAACCATACGCTTCAATGTTAACGGCCAACTCCCCAAGGGGGTTTACGCCAAGGATGTCATCCTCCACATCATCGGACAGATCGGCGTCAATGGCGCCACCGACCGGGTCATGGAATTCCACGGCAGCACCATCGATGCAATGGGGATGGATTCCCGCATGACACTCTGCAACATGGCCATCGAGGCGGGTGCTACCTCCGGCATCTGTATGCCGGACATGACCACCGTCGAGTTCCTCTGGCCATTCATCAAGGACGAATTTGCCAGTAAAGAGGCTGCCCTGGCCGAATACTCAAAATGGTCCGCCGACGCCGACGCCAGCTACGACAAGACCATCGAAATTGATGTCACCCAGATTCAGCCAATGGTCACCTTTGGCTACAAACCGGATCAGAGCAAACCGGTTGCCGAGATGCCCGATACACCGGTGGATCAGATCTACATCGGCTCCTGCACCAATGGCCGCCTGGAGGATCTACGCATCGCCGCCCAGATCATCAAGGGCAAAAAATTGGCGCCGACCGTACGCGGCATCCTCTCACCGGCAACACCGAAGGTCTACCAGGATGCACTCAAAGAGGGGCTGATCGAGATCTTCATGGAGGCCGGATACTGTGTTACCAACCCGACCTGCGGCGCCTGTCTGGGAATGTCCAACGGAGTCATGGCCGAAGGTGAGGTCTGCGCATCCACCACCAACCGCAACTTCATGGGACGCATGGGCAAAGGGGGCATGGTTCACCTCATGTCACCGGCAACCGCAGCGGCTTCCGGCATCGAGGGCAAACTGGCCGACCCAAGGAAATATCTTTAATTGTGTAGGGGCGGCCCGGTGTGGCCGCCCAAAACCGGGCAACCACACCGGATTGCCCCTACATAACCCATATATTTGAAGGAGACAAACACATGAAAACATTCGGAGGCCCAGTCCTTTTCCTCGACCGTTCCGACATAAATACCGACGAAATCATCCCGGCCAAATATCTGACCGAGATCACCAAGGAAGATCTTAAACCTTACATCCTGGAAGACCTGAAACTACCCGGTTTCGATCCCAAAGGAGACAAGATCAAGTCAGCGCGCGTAATCGTATCCCGCGCCAACTTCGGCTGCGGTTCATCACGTGAACACGCGCCCTGGGTATTCGAGGTCAACGGCATCAACACCGTCATCGCCGAATCCTTTGCCCGCATCTTCCGCCAGAACATGTTCAACTGCGGCATGGCCGCCATCGAACTATCAAAGGAAAACCTGGACGAAATCTTTACTTACGCCGACTGCGCCGATGCCGAGATAGCGGTCGACATCAATACCCAGACCGTAACCGTCAGCGGCGGCGGCCGCCAGAAGCAGTTCAAATTCACAGCCTCCCCATTTGACCAGGCGCTGGTCCAGGCCGGCGGCTGGGTCGACTACGCCGACCAGAAATACTAAGGTTTTAATGTTTCAGAAATTTAAAAGGGAGCAGCCGTAATGGTTGCTCCCTTTTTTGTATAAATTGAGGATCTTGTAAAAAAAATGTCATCCCCGATGGCTATTATCAAGCTCCCAACTTTTCCACCATCAAACCTGGAGCCCAGACTAACGTGATACCCCGCAACAAACTACGGGGTATCACGTTAGTAATTTTCATCTTTTATCGAAGCGAAATTCACAAGCACCATGAGGCACTGCGTCAAGCCTGAAGCGCGCTGGACAGTACTAAAGAATCTGAGTCGTGATAATGTTTTCCTCTTCGATTCAATCGGCTACGGCCGCATTGTCGCATAGACCTTTCCAGACAGAACACCGATACCAGGATTGGTTGAAGGTTACAGTCCCTCAGTCCCCTGCCCGAAACCTGGATGATTTTATCGCCAAAGTCGCCCGGTGCCGTGGTAAACGCCTTAATCAAAGGCAGTCCCTGTTCAGCTGGAACGATCTTTTTATGAAAGCGCAAGGTTACGCTATCACCATCCACCCTATCCACTTTCACCAGGGCATAGCCAAGCATAGCACGGCCAGCCCTGACCGCACCATCAAAGCTGATCTCTTAAAGGTCACCAGCTTTAGGCTGGTTCAACAGCGCAAAAATTTGAACGTCAGAAGCCGCTTGAGCCATGATTGATTAAGAAGCTCACCCAACTCCTGATAATGGGTCTTGGCAATTGTCGAATCGGGGTAAAGCTCCAGATAACGGTTTGTCACCGCCAGGGCATCATGGAACATCTGCTTGTCCCGCAGAATAATAATCTTCAGATCGAGAAAATAATCATGCTCTCCGCATTGACGCAAGCCGCTATTAAGAATCTCCATGGCTTGGTCGGCCTGTTCAAGGCGGTAAAGGGCCCAGCTTTTGTTTCTGATGGCGGTTTCATTAGCGGGGCTATTTGCCAGGATCTGGTCACAAACGGTTACCGAGTCGTTGTATCTATTCAGCTTGGAAAGGACATAACTTTTGCAGATCAGGCTATCCTCATCCTCTGCATTCAATCTCAGCGCCTGATCCAATAAACTCAACGACTCTTCAAAACGCCCCAGGTCCGAAAGACAGAAACCTGCCTCAAAACAATATTCATAATTTTCAGGGTCGATTTCAATGCACTTCCGGTAACAGACCAGGGCCTCCTCCCGCCGGTCCAGTTCCACCATCGCATTGCCAAGCAGGCGGTAAAAACGGTCCTGACCGGGGATATTGCGACTGAGCGCCTCCTCAAGGCAGCTCTGCACATCCTGATACTGTTCCTGTTTGAACAGACTCAACCCCTTCATCCAGTATGACTGAAACGGGTCACCATCACTGCCGAGCGCCAGTTCGAACGCCTCGATCGCCTCCGGATACTGCTTCAGACGATAGAGGCACTCACCCCGGTTTAGATGGGCGTCACCATTCTCCGGCTGCGTTTCCAGAATCGTCTGGTAACCGGTCATTGCACCTTCATAATCCTCCATCAGCCGATAGGCATGCGCCTTTTGCATGATGAGATCATCATGCTGCACACCGTTGTCCATCGCCTCCGAAAAGATCTGATGAGTCTGACTGTAGCGCCCCAACTCATTCAGCGCTTTCATCTGAACGACATAGGCATCCTTCAGTTGGGGCTGAAGTGTGATTGCCCGCCTTGAATCTGCAAGGCACTCCTCATAACGCTCCAGCTTCAGGCGTACCACGGCACGGTTTTTATATGCCCAGGCAAACCTGCTATCAATCGCAATAGCCTGATTACAGTAATGCAGCGCCTCTTCCTCCCGCCCAATCTGAATCAGGGCGTGGGCCAGATTATTGAGGGCAGATGTGTCATTGTCCTTTTGATGAATAACCCGCTCGTATGTCTCTATTGCCTCTTCATAACGTTTCGCATCGTGAAGGCAACCTGCCTTTGCCATGAGCAACTCGATATCATCGGGGGTCTGCCGCAAGGCCTCGCTAAAGGCCTGCAGCGCCTCGTCGGTATTGCCAGAGGCGTGAGCCGCCTTTCCAAGCAGATTGTTTTGCTGCGAATCGAGCGCAGCGTTGGCCTGCAGAGACTTGAGCAGATCGCGGGATGAATCATGATTACCCGCCAGCAGGTTCATGCGGGCCATTTGATAAAAGCGCTCGGATTCGCTCAGATTGTCGCTGTTTTCCTCCATTTGCCGAATTGCAAATCGGCAACTGGTTTGCAGCAGTTCACCAACCTCCTGATTACCCGGAAGCCGTTCGGCAAGCTCCTTAAAGCAGTCGACCGCCTCAAGATACTGCCGCAGTCCCAGACAGCACCTGCCGTAATAATATGCGGTGCCATTTGAATCGGCCTTGATCTCCAGCGCCTTGAGGAACATCTTCTTGGCATCCTCCAGCTGTCCTCGCTCCTTCAAAAACTCCCCGGCATAGTAGAACAGATCAAGGTTACGGATACCGCCCTTGACCAGGGACGCGTAACATTGCCCCGCCTCGGCCACCCGGTTGAGCGCGGCATTATAGCGCCCTTTCAAAATCATCAGATTGGTCTGACCAGGAAGCAACCCCTCCAGCTTTTCAATTGAACTCAGCACCTGGAAATAATCACTGCTATCCAACGCCCGACAGCCTTTGCCATGCTCATTCAGAAATGTTTCAGCATCATCGGGGATCGCAAGCAGCTCATGGAACTCAAAAGAGGATTTGATGCGGATCTTTTCCAACATGAACTCGACAAAGCCTTCCGGAAATTGTTCGCTCAGCGCCTGCTGCCGCCTGATCCAGCCAAAGATATTGTCAAATAGCAGCCAGACCGGATGCGGGTAATAGTAGTTCTCCATCAGAAAATCTATGATCCGCCTTTCGGTCTCCTCCGCCGAATCAATCTGCTGACAGAGCGGATCCTCCAGCAGTGTTCGCCAACGTTCCTCATCCAGACGACCGGCATAGTCGTTATAACAGGCGGCAAAGCGATCCATAAACGCATCCAGAGGCGTCTTGGGCGGTTCTACCCGCTTTCCGGCGGCAAAATCCCTGGCCTCTTCAAAGGCGGCCCGCAACGCCTGGAATCCGTCCGAATCGGTCTCGGGCGAATGCTTGGGAAGCAGTCCAGCATAGGCGGCCTTGATCGCCTTGATATCGGTGGTTTCATCAATACCCAAACGCGCAAAACAGTTCATCAGAACTCCCCCTTGTGATCGATCTGATCCAGATACTCCACCAACCTGCGCCGTTCGTCCCGGATCAGGAGCAGATCCTGGGTTGCCAGAACATCCTCAAAACCCCGCAACAGCTCTGCCATCGTCTGCCTGTTCCAGCCAATGTTCTCCTCATAGAGCCGCTCGCAACGCGCCACCACCCAGCGGTTCTCCTGCTGATCCCGTGGATGCACCTTAAGCTTGCTCAACGCCTCCAAACGTTCGGAGATCTCCACCGGCGACATGTGTCCAGGATCCTTTTCAATAACCATCTGCCGCTTGAGTCCGCTGGAAACGACCGTGACTTCAACCTCCAGAATCCCGTTGATGTCATAGGTGTAACGGATATCGATCGCCTCCTTCCCGGCAGGGGCCAGCGGAATGGGAATATTAAGCTCACCAAGCCAGATATTGTCCCGGGAAAGTCGAGATTCACCCTGCAGAATTTCAATTCTCAGGCTTTTCTGCTGATCGTACACCGAATAGAGCCGTTCCACCCGACTGACCGGAATCACCGAATTTCGTTCAATAATCGGCAGGTAATGCCCCGATTCATAGTCGCTTCCACGCTGGACACTAATTGTAGTTCCCAGGGTATAGGGACAGACATCGGTCAAAACGACCTCCTGAATACAGGCTGCCCGCTCCTTGAGAGCAGACTGCAGGCCGGCCCCCATGGCAACCACCTGATCAGGGTCGATACTGACAATGGGCAGCTTACCGAAGATGCGGCCAACAAAGGTTCGAATCAGCGGCAGCTTGGTGGCGCCCCCCACCAGAATGATGCCATCAATATCAGACAGCTTGAGCGAGGAATCCTTGAGCGTTCGTTCTATGGGCGCTTTCAGGCGGCTGAGCAGAGGAGCGGCCATAAACTCCAGCTGAGATGCGCTTATAGCGGCGGTCAAGGCCTGATTGTCAACGTTTACCGTCATCTCTACGCTTTTATCATGCCCTAACCGCCGCTTGGTATGTTCGGCCTCTTTTCTGATCCTGGACACGGCCTGGAAATCCAGATTTCCACTGTTCAACTGATTAGACTTCATAAAATGCTGAACAATCAATTCCGTAAAATCCTCGCCCCCCAGATAGTTGTCACCCGCCACGGCACGGACTTCCATAATATTATTAAACATTTCCAGAATTGAGACATCAAAGGTACCGCCCCCCAGATCAAAAACAAGAAGACACTGATCCTTATGACGCTCATGAAAACCATAGGCAACTGCAGCGGCAGTCGGCTCGCTGATCAGGCGCTCCACCTTTAACCCGGCCAGTTCACCCGCCCGCTTGGTAGCCTTGCGCTGGGCGTCACTGAAATATGCCGGCACACTAATGACCGCCTCTTCGATCGTAATTCCAAGCAGCTGCTCCGCATCCTCCTTGAGCGAGCGAATCACCACTGCGGAAAGTTCCTCGGCCAGAAACGCCTGATCGGCCAATTGCCACTTCTTTTTGGTGCCCATATGCCGCTTGAATACCGAGGCGCAACGTTCCGGCCTGACGACCTGATACTCCTTGGCGGCGTTACCCACCAGTACATGCCCCTGTTCATCAACCGCGACGACCGATGGAGTCAGTTTATCACCCAACGCATTGGGAATCAGCACCGGCCCGGATTCCGTCCAGTACGAAATCAAACTATTGGTTGTCCCCAGATCAATACCAACAATCATCTGCAGCTTCTCCTTACTCGGCTTATATCATACCTATAAATTGCTAAAAAATTCGGCGGCCTTGTGACATTGGTAGCCGTTGCGTCGTTCCAGCAGCCAGATACATTGCACCATATTCAAGATTAACCATACCCGTTCCCATCCAGCAGAACCGGTTTCCACGCCAGTCACAAGCCCAAGAAAGCTTACATTAAACAGAAACTACCATTCTTAGCAAATATTTTTTAATTTAACAGCTATCACAAATATTAATTCAGCATTACCCGGTTAGTTTTTGGCGTTGATCTAAAATCCCCACCCTTTCAAGGGAAGGATAGGGATCGGAATGGGCTTAAGATGGCAGTAGCGCTCAATCTGATGATACAGGAGTTTGCCAACGAGAAAAAACAAGGGGGCCAAACAGAAAGGGGGGACCCGACCGGAATCCCCCCCCCTTTAAACAAACTGTTTACAAGCAATTTGGATATATTAGCCAGACAGCCTGAAATTACCTGTTATGATGACGATAACCATCATTATGACGATAGCCGTCACGACGGTTTTCATTATGCTTCAGATGGCTGATGCGCCTCTCCAGGTGATCCAGCTCACGGTGAAGACGCTCACGCTCATGATGGGACAATCTGCCGTCAGCCCTCATGCGAGCCTCATCTTCACGAATCTGATGGAACTGTCTTTTAAGGCTGTGGGCCTCATTCCGGTTCAATTGGCCTGATTGAATCCCCCTGTCAATGCGTTCATGGGCATGCCGCACCCTTTGGTCAATGCTGTCGGCAAATGCAAATGTAGCGAAGCCAAATACAAACAGGGCCAGCAGGACAACAATTCGTTTAACGTTCATTTTAGATCTCCTTTGATTACCGGTAATATTCAGCTAGCCGACTGAATCGACAGCCATAAAATTTGCACAAATTGTATAGTCCCTTTACAATTTGTCAAGCGCTAACAAACCGTTTTTATAACCATTCAACACACAGGACTGCAAAACCGTACCCCCTCTTGTTCTCCCCTTAAACGTACTGATTGAGTTGATTGGCTTTTACCCCAAATTTTAAGATAAGAGCGGGCTGGGGGCATTATAAAATCGTGCTGAATAGTTAGGGAAACAGGTTGGCAAGGCATCTAACGACTGCACCACAATGACCATGGCCTTTGACAATAAGAGGAGCGTTGCAATCGCAGCAAAGAATGTACGGATCATGCAACTCAATTCCGAATAACAAAAGTGGCCGATTACGAAAACGTAATCGGCCACTTTTAGCATGACGTCAACAAATCATAACCCGCCCAGGGATTCCGTGCACAGGCCATAAAGCAAATTTTCAGACTGTCACAACAGAATTGCCAAGCGGGTCACGGTCTACAAGTTGCCTAAATTCGTCAAGCAGATGGGCATTTTCACCATCCAGCATTAGCCCCAAACCAGACAGATCCTGCCGGTTGGCCAGTTTAGCAACAATCTCCCTGAAAACGTTCAGATCATTCAAGTTTCCAAGCAGCCCCTGATAAACCTTCAACTGCTCCAGAAAGACACTCTGATCACGCGCTGCAATCCGCGAGTAGATCTCGTTAAAATAACGACATTTTTTGATGGCAATCCGCAATGTATGACGTTCCGCACTATTGTCCAGTGGCAGGGCAGCCGGCAATAAGGCAAGAACCCGTGCAGAATGGGCCGCCGCGCAACCATCCATGAAGTCCATCATGGTCATCCTGGCAGAGCGACCAGCAGTTTTTTTCAAATCAGCCTTTATAACCGATACATGATCTGCCATTTTTTTAGGTTTGAAATCAGACACCACCACTATAAGCGCATGGCGTTCTTTCAGAGACCTTGCCGCCAATCTATCCATAAACATTGGAAAGAGTTCCATTGCCCCATGCGACTCAAAGAAACAACGGGCCTCATCCAGATTACGCAGCCCCCCGCTTGCGGCAACCAGCCTGCGCACAGCCTTTGTCAGCTTTTGCAGCCGCCTGGCAGTGCAAAACGGTTTCAAGAGTGCAAGGACAGCCCGGAAACGACGTGCAGCAACCCGCAGGTCATGGATATCCTCATGCCGGCAATCCTTGAGAACGAGCCGCCGCAGACGCAACAATTCATGCCATTGCAGATTGAAACAGTCCCTCAATATGTCCAGTTGACGCTTTGACATGCCTGCCAACCTTTTCTGCTATCATTTCCCCAACGGGAACGCCTTGGCAAGAGAGGTCACCGGCTTACAACCGGGAAGCAGAGACCATTTAAACCGAGCCGGTTTTTCCATGTCCTCCGGGTCGATTTCCAGGGCAACGCAACTCCCCTTCTTAAGCTGAAGCGCCTCTTTTCTCTGCAGCAAATGCCCTAGAAAGGATCCCAAATGCGGTTCGTGGCCAACAATCATAACCCTCTTTGCAGCGGCATGATCGACCAGCAAGGCCTTCAATTCAGCAAAATCCCCTTCGGGGAGCAACAGACCGCTAACAATTGTCCTGCTCTTGCGACAGGCCTCGGCCGCGGCTATCTGCGCTGTCTGAACCGCCCGAACAAGCGGGCTGCTGATCACAAGGCGCGGTTTCCGGTCATACCTTGCAATCTTGGAGGCCAACCGGCCAACTGAACGGGCACCCTTCTCCGTCAGATAGCGCCACTCCTCCGCCACCCCATCCTGTACCTCAACGGCCTCTCCATGTCTGACTATGTACAAAACCATACAGCCCCCCTTATTATCACCCCGTATTTTCAAATTATAAAACAGAATCCACCGTTTTCAATCCACCCCACCAGAACTGTGAATGAAAAACAAACCCATCATATACACCATTCCCCGTTCTAATAGCTGTTACAGTTGTGTAACATTTCAGTACAATGGTCGTGGAACGACGAAATACCACTCGATTGAAAGAAAAATTTGTAAAAAGCGGGAGTAAGGGAAAAAACAGGGCAAACAATCAGGGGGTCTGGTTCAGCTCTGCAACCGCTAGGGTGACATTGGCCGACTTGACCTTGTTCAGAAGCAGCTTTCCACCAGCGGAGGCCAGAATAGCCGCCGGCTCGGCGACGCCAGTGGCTCCGATTGCCTCAAAGGCATGTTGAGAAGGGGCTGATGGAACCGTTACACCGTTCAAGGCAGGACTGTCATAAAACGAGAGGGGAATGGCATGTTTCCCGGCAAAGGCCAGCAGTCCGGCCTCATCACGCTTGGCATCGGCCGAGGCAATCCGGGAGACACTCTTCAGAGAGAGGAAAAGCCGTTTAAGATGCTGGCAGACGAACTCCTCGATCTCCTGCGCCGGGGTGCCGCGGTTGCAGCCGATCCCAAGCACAAGATTCTTCGGCCGCAGAATCAGCAGGTTATCCGTCAGCAACTGTTCCGGAATGTGCCGGTTTGTAACAAAAAGGCAACCAGCGGCATTGCTGCTGATTGCCTCGGAAAAGGTGGCAAAGTAAGAGAGATGGCCGCGGCCATGAAACCAGGGACGGCACTTGGCGGTCGGATCGACCACCGCAATCGTATGGCCATCCAGCAACAGACTATTGAGGATCTTGACCCTGGAGATGTCATCTATACCCCAGCCATGATCCTTGGCCAGCATATCGAAGGAAGGGAGATCATTGGCATCCGTGGCAGTTGTGATCACGGCCCTGGCGCCAACAACGTGGGCACACTGTTCGGCCAGCTGATTTGCCCCACCCAGATGACCAGAGAGAAGCGAGATGGCGAACCGACCGACGTCATCCATCACCACCACCGCCGGATCGCTCTCCTTTGACTTAAGCAGCTGCGCGACCATACGCACGACAATTCCGGTTGCCATAATACAGACAAGGGCATCGTTCTCCTCCCAAAGCGAGGCAATCAGCTGTTTAAGATCCGTCGGTTCAAACAGCTTTGCCCCCTTTGCAGAGCGGCCGGCATACCTGCGCGAGATATGCAGCTCCGCACCCGGCAGCGCCGCCGTCAGGCGCCCCCCCAGTGCAGCACCGTTACCCGTTATGGCAACAACGGCAATCCGCATGGTCAGGCCACAATACCGCGATAACCATGGGCAAACCCGCCATCATAGAGCAGTGACTTGGCCTTGAGCCCTTCCGCCCTGGCGGCCAGCACATCCCCGACAACAATCAGCGCCTGGCGATCAATACCAGCCTCACGCACCTTTTGGGCAATGTCGGCCAAAGTGCCGCGAATAATAAATTCGTCCTCCCAGGAGGCGCGGCAAACGATTGCGGCCGGTGTCTGGAGGGTATAGCGACCGCCATCCAGCAACTGCTGAACGACCTTTTCAATCATCCCCACGGAGAGATAAATCATCATGGTGGCGCCAATGGCGGCAATATTGGTCAGGCTCTCTTTTTCCGGCACCGGGGTTCGTCCCTCGACCCTGGTAAGAATAACGGTCTGGGAGACCTCCGGCAGGGTCAGTTCCTGCTTGAGGGCTGCCGCGGCCGCAAAGGCGCTGGTAACACCCGGAACAACCTCGTAATCAGCGCCGATCCGGTCAAGCGCCTCCATCTGCTCCTGGATCGCCCCATAAATGGAGGGATCGCCGGTATGCAGACGCACAACGCTCTTATCCGTTGCAATGGCATCCATCATAACCGTAATTACCTCACTCAATGTCATTGAGGCGGAATCATATATATCCTCGGTGACGGCATACTGCTGCACAAGTTTGCGGTCAACCAGGCTGCCGGCAAAGATGATCACATCGGCATGGCGGAGGAGCCTGGCGCCGCGTATCGTGATCAGATCTGCCGCCCCTGGCCCGGCACCTACAAAATAAATCTTTGATGACATAATTTTTCTCCATAAATACGATAAAATACATGATTCTTGTAGTCCGAAACCGCTCCCATGTCAAGCAGGGCAAGGCCTACAAAAAAAATGCAGGTCGATTATTTTTTTAAAAATAACCCGTTGACAAATCCAAAAATGAGTTTAAGATAAGATCAGTCCTATTACTAAACAAGCATTTGTTGAAAGGAGCCCATCATGTGGATTGAAAGATTCAGAATTCGTCCGGTATCCCACTGCAAAGAGGGTTGCCCTAGTTAGCCCGCCGCTCATCGCGACGGGCGTTCACAAAAGCCCCCTGTCCCCGGACAGAGGGCTTTTTTTTTATTTTATTTCTGTTATCATCGCATCTACCAGAGCTTTGAAAAACGTTATGAGGAAGGCCATATGCAAGGCGCACGGAACGGAGCAGCCGAGGCATAACAGGTAGTTAGCCGAGGTTGCGAGTACCGCGCAACGCCGCAGATGGCTCTCCGCAGTAGTTTTTCAAAGGTCTGCTACAGGACTTTCCAGAGACAGCACTGAGAGACGCCATGAAAAAAATCCTTTTAATCACCATTCCAATCCTGCTGACCGTCAGCATTGCAGTTACACTCTATCTGAAACGCAAACCAGAAATCACCTACAAGACCGCAAAGATCGAACGCGGCTCCATCATATCAACCGTATCCGCCACCGGCAACCTCAGTGCAGTGACAACCGTCCAGGTCGGCACCCAGGTCTCCGGCACAATCCAGAAGCTCTACGTCGACTATAATTCCAGGGTTAAAAAGGGGCAGGCCATCGCCGAAATCGACCCATCACTGTTTCGTGCCTCCATGGAACAGGCCAGCGGCAACTATACCAGCGCCGAGGCCAACCGCCAAAAAACGAGGGTGGCCCGGGATGATGCCGAGCGAACCCTCAAGCGCAATAAAAAGCTTCTGGCAGACGGGATCATCTCCCAGGGAGACTACGACGCAGCCGAGACAGCCTACAACTCTGCAATTGCCGCCCTGAAAGCGGCAGAGGGGACAAAAGGGCAGACCAGGGGCGCCCTGATGCAGGCCCGGACCAACATGAACTTTTCCGTGATCCGCTCTCCGGTTGACGGCGTCGTCATCTCGCGCAATGTGGATGTGGGGCAGACCGTTGCGGCGTCCTTCCAGACCCCGACCCTCTTCACCATCGCCAAGGATCTGACCAAAATGCAGATCGAGGTCAGCGTGGATGAGGCGGATATCAGCCGGATCAAACAGGATCAGAGCGCAACCTTCACCGTTGATTCATACCCGGAACAGACCTTTCACGGCAAGGTTGTTCAGATCAGAAATGCGCCGATCATCACCCAGAACGTTGTCACCTATATCGTTGTCGTCAACGTCGACAACAGCGATCTGAAGCTGAAGCCGGGAATGACCGCCAATGTCTCCATCGAGGTTGCCCGCAAGGAAAACATTCTCAAGATGCCGCTCTCCGCGCTCCGCTTCAAACCGAAGCTAAGGGGTGAGGATACAGACAAAAAACGTAAGCCGGGTGAATCGGGTGGTAAAAGTGGCAAGCGTGAACGGGGACAGCAGGTCTACATCCTGACCAATAACAAACCGTCACCGGTCACGGTAAAAACCGGTATTGCCAACAACAGCAGCATCGAACTGGTTGAGGGTGACCTGAAGGAAGGGGCCGAGGTTATTACTGAACAGTCTGGCGGCAACGGCAAGAAGAAAAATTCCGGTTCCCCCATGGGCCCGCGGTTCTAGCATGAAAGATGTCATCTCACTAAGCGGTATCCGCCGCATGTTCAGCATGGGCGACCAACAGTTTGAGGCGCTGAAAGGGATCTCCTTCTCCATCTGCGAAGGTGAGTTCGTAGCCATCATGGGGGCATCCGGCAGCGGCAAATCGACCTGTATGAACATTCTTGGCTGCCTGGATCGCCCGACATCGGGACAATACCTGCTGGACGGCATTGATGTAGGCGGAATGGACTCCAACGCCCTGGCCGATATCCGCAACAGCAAGCTCGGCTTCGTCTTCCAGGGATTCAACCTGCTGCCACGCACACCGGCTGTCGAGAATGTCGAACTGCCGCTGATCTATGCCGGACTCACCTCGAAGGAGCGCCACACCCTGGCAATGGCGGCAATGGAACAGGTCGGCCTGGCCGGCAAAGAGGGCAACCACCCCAGCCAGCTCTCCGGCGGGCAACAGCAACGTGTCGCCATTGCCCGCGCCCTGGTCAATTCGCCCGCCGTGATACTGGCCGACGAGCCGACCGGTAACCTGGACAGCACGACAACCGAAGAGATCATGCACCTGTTCACAACCCTCAATCAACGGGGAATCACTATCATCATGGTCACCCACGAGCCGGATGTGGCCGAATACGCCGGCCGCCGAATCACCTTCCGCGACGGCCAGATCATCTCGGACACAAAACAACAATGAACTTTCTGCAAACATTCAAGATCGCCATGCGGGCACTGCGCACCAACAAGATGCGCTCCTTTCTGACCATGCTCGGCATCATCATCGGCATTGCCGCGGTGATTGCCATGATGGCGGTCGGTTCCGGGGCCAGTTATGTCATCTCGCAGCAGATCGCCAGCATCGGCAGCAACATCATCCTGGTCATCCCCGGTTCGACCACCAGCAGCGGGATCCGCATGGGCAGCGGCGCCAACCAGACCCTGACATCCGATGACGTCAAAGCGATCCTTGCCGAATGTCCATCCGTTGAAACAGGATCGGCAACCACCCGCACCACCGGCCAGGTGATCTACGGCAACATGAACTGGGCAACCATCATCATGGGGGCATCGCCGGAGCTGTTCGACATCCGTGAATGGGGGGTTGTCAACGGCCGCAGCATCAGCCAGCAAGATGTTGACGGCGCTGCCAAGGTCTGCCTGCTCGGCCAGACCGTAGCCGAAAACCTCTTCGGATCATCGGATCCGATCGGCAAAACGGTTCGAATCAAGAAGATCCCCTTCACGGTGATCGGCATCCTTGAGCGCAAGGGGCAGTCACCACAGGGAACCGATCAGGACGACACCATCTTCGTGCCGCTGCGCACGGCTCAGCGCAACCTGAGCCGCTCACAGTTTCAAAACACCGTCGGCGCCCTGCTGATCAAGGCCAAATCCGAGGAACTGCTGCCCAAGGCCGAAGAGGAGATCAACGCCCTGCTCAACCAGCGCCACCGCATCACTGCGGCCAAGGAGTCCGATTTTAGCACCCGCAACCTGTCCGAGATCCTGGCAGTGGCAGAACAGTCCGCAAAGGCAATGTCACTACTGCTGGGGGCGGTAGCCTCGATCTCGCTGATCGTCGGCGGGATCGGCATCATGAATATCATGCTTGTCTCCGTAACCGAACGAACCCGTGAGATCGGGATCCGTATGGCCATCGGCGCCCGGAAGAAGGATATCCTGATGCAGTTCATGACCGAGGCGGTTCTTTTGACCATGATCGGTGGCATCATCGGCATCTGCCTCGGCAGCATGGGCGCACTGATCGTCTCCAACATCCTCCAATGGCCGACACTGATCTCGATCCGCTCCATCACCGTTGCCTTCTTCTTTTCAGGGGCAGTCGGCATCTTCTTTGGTTTTTATCCTGCAAGAAAGGCGGCTGAACTGAACCCGATCGACGCACTGCGCTATGAATAATAAAAATACAATCACATTCGCTCCGCTTGTCTTCGAAAAGGGATTTCAGATCAGCTACCACGAACTGGACAACCACGGTGACATCAAGACCCTGGCCCTGCTCAACTACCTGCAGGATTCCGCCGGGCTGCATGCCACCGGACTCGGTGTCTCGGTAACCAGACTACGCGAAAGCGGACTGACCTGGGTACTCTCACGGATGCACATCATCATTGACCGCTATCAGCGCGCCTCTGAAAACATCCTTGTCCGTACATGGCCATCCAGCCGCAAGGGGATCTTCACCTGCCGCGAATTTGAACTGAGCGATTACAGCGGCAGCGTCACCTGCCGCGGCACTACTTCCTGGGCGGTGCTGAACATCGAAACACGCCGCCCGGTACGCATCGAGAGCAACCTGCCCCACTACGACACCCTGGACAGACGGGCCATTGACGATCCGTTCGCGACCCTGCCAGTGATCGAGGATGGTGCCGAATGTACGGAGCTTTCCTTCCGCGTACTGCGGGGTGACCTGGACATCAATCAGCACGTCAATAACGCCGTTTACGCCGGCTGGGCCCTGGAGACTGTTCCCGATGAGGTTGCCGCAGGACGTCTGACCGCGTTGGAGATTACCTACCGCGCCGAGGCCTTTTACGGAGAATCGATACTGTCACGCTGCCAGGTACTGGAATGTGGTGAACGGGTCTGCTGTCTGCACCAGATACTCAACCGCAACGACGGACGCGAGCTTGTGCGTCTGCGCACCTTCTGGCAGCCGGAACGGAACCAGTCATGAGCAAATGGATTTTTCTGACGGTTGCCATCCTCAGCGAGGTGGCCGCTACATCGGCCCTTAAACCGGCGGCCGGTTTCACCAGACTCTGGCCATCGGTCACGGTTATTCTCGGCTACTCTTCGGCCTTTTATTTTCTGTCACTGACACTGAAGAGCATGCCGGTCGGAATCGCCTACGCCGTCTGGTCCGGTGCCGGAACAGCCCTGATTGCACTGATCGCCTGGTTTGTGACGGGACAGAAACTTGATCTTCCGGCAATGGCCGGAATTTTACTGATCATATCCGGTGTAATTGTGATAAACATGTTCTCCAAATCGGCAGCATAATGTCCCGTAAAACATAGCCTCTTGCAAAAACCCTTCAACAAGCTCAGGGTGAACGGACTTAGGATTAATAACTGGCTGATATTCCGTTCGTGGTGAGCCTGTCAAACCATGTTCGGGATTTTTTTGCAAGAGGCTCAACAGAAAAGGAAATTGTCATGTCCCTCCAGAACTGCCCCATGTGCACCCGCTGGGAGAGCGAAGCGGATCTGCGGATTATAGAACTGAAACACTCCTATGTTACCCTCAACCGCGACCAGTTTTTCAGCGGCTATACGCTGCTGTTCACCAAACAGCATGTAACCGAGCTGTTCCACCTGGACCGTCAGACCCGGGGTGAGATCATTGAAGAGGTCAACCTGACGGCAAAGATTCTGGCGGATATTTTCAAGCCGGATAAAGTTAATTACGAACTGCTCGGCAATATGGTTGAACATATGCACTGGCACATCATACCGCGTTTCAAGGACGATCCGTTATGGCCGCGCCCGATCTGGAGCGAGCCGCATCAGGAGCAGTTCCTCTCCGCCGATGCATATGCCGAACGGATTCAACTCATTCGAAGGGGATTTAATGATCAAACCATTCATCCGCACACTTGACAACGGACTGCGGGTCGTCTGCGTCGAGATGCCGCATCTGCACTCCGCCGAATTGGCGGTCTATCTCAAGGTGGGTGGCCGCAACGACCCCCCTGGCAAGGAAGGGCTTTCGCACTTCCTTGAACATATCCTCTTTCGCGGGACAGCCGACTATGCCTCGTCACAGGCGCTGGAAAACGCCTTCGAGGCGATTGGCGGCGCCCCCAACGCCTCCACCGACGCCGATTCAACCTGCTACTATTCAAAAATCCATCCGGCCCACTTCCGAGGTGGAATGGAGATTTTTGCATCAATGCTGATGCGGCCAACCCTGGAAGGGGTCGAGGTTGAGAAACGGATCATTACGGAGGAGGCGCGTGAAGACCTGAACGAACAGGGCGAGGAGATCAACCCGGATACGATCGCCAGCCGACTGCTCTGGCCTGACCACCCCTTGGGGATGCCAACCATCGGCACGCTGGCGAGCATTGCATCCACATCGGCAGACGATCTGCGTAGTCACCTTGAGCGTTTCTACGTTCCGTCAGGTGCCGTTGTGAGTGTGGCCGGCCCGGTCGACCACGATCAGGTTTTTGACGCAGCTGCCGCCATCTTCGGGGGATGGGGAAATGCCCAGACAGCGGAGATCAACCCGGTAACAGTTCGCCACTCGACCCCGCAGATCTGTTTTGTCCACGATTCGGATAGTCAGATGACGCTCCAGATCGCCTTTCTGGGCTTGGCCCGCAGCGACAGGCGCTTTATGGCACTACGGCTGATTCGGCGCATACTGGCTGGCGGCGGCAGTTCCAGGCTGCATCTGCGGCTGCGCGAGGAGCTGGGTATTGTCTATTCCGTAGAGGCGGCCATCGGGGCCTATGATGAGAGCGGCTGTCTCTCCATCGACCTTTCAACCGCACCGGAAACACTCCCGCTGGCAGTTGAGGTAACACTGAAGGAGATCGCCACCCTGCTCAAACAGCCGATACCAGAGGGCGAACTGAACCGCGTTCGCCAGGCCTACGGTTTTGACCTCGAGTTCAGCCGGGATTCAGCCTGCGATATGGCCGGACGCTATGGCTGGGGCGAGCTGATGGGTGTTGTCCGCCACATCGAAGAAGACCTGCACGAGGCGGAACAGCTGACGACAACCGATATCATGGAAACCGCGCGCGATATCTTTACCCCGGCCAATCTGCGGCTCGTCGTGGTCGGCCCCTGGAAGGAAAAGATGAAACGCCAGATCCAGGGGATTGTCGACCAATTCGCACCGCAGGCGTAAAATACGCCGATTATCATTTTGAATTTAAGACGTTTACAAAAATTCACAATGGTATACACCCCCCTCAATCCCCCCTATTTTACAGGGGGGAAGCAAGCTTAGCGAAGCAGGGGGTATGGTTTTGACTTTTTCAGTTTTTTAAAAGAGCTTCTCAAATTCAGCATTAAAAAAGGCGCGACAGTAACTGTCACGCCTTTTTGCTTGTCAAGCCAGCATCCGCAGGCCGTTTATTCCAATTTCAAATCAAAGAGAAAACCAAGGCGGCAAGGATTGAGGCGACGAAGGCGTACAATTAGTACGTTGAAAAGCCGAAGACGAGCCAACAAAGGTAGCGCTTTGATTTGGAATTAGTATTAAATCAGTAGAGACTCTCTTGAACGGTAACGCGAATCTTGCCAATTCCAGAGACCAGCGGCAGCATATCCGCCGGGGAATGTCCCTCCACCAGCTTGAGGTGGCTCGGATCAGCCGGCAACTGGTTCAGGGTCGGATCAACGGCAACCCACTCTCCATCCAGATAACTCTCTGCCCAGCTATGATAGAGAAAATCCTTGCCGTCAACGGAAACCAGACCGGACAAAACACGTGTCGGAATACCGGCCCCCCTGGCCAGGGCAGTGTACAGCCTGGCACGGGTCTGGCAATTGCCGCTCTTTGACTTGAGGCTATCCAGTGCACCGCTGCCATCGGAAAGGGAACCCTTGATCTGCTCGGCTGTCCAGGCCGCCAACGCCTTGGCAACCTCCACCGGTTTCGTCTTGCCAACAGAAAGCTCCTTGGCCTGGGCAATAATCGGGGCGGCATCCGCCTCAATCCTCTCGGCGGGTTTGAGATACTGTTCCACAGCAACGGCCGGAGTTGCTACTGCTACTGCTACGGCATCAGGCTTCGGCGCTGTGGCAGGTGAGGCAACCGCTGCCGCAACCACCTTTGCCGGTTCAGCCGCAACAGGTTTAGCAGGCGCAGACGCTGGAACGGCAGCCGCAGCCGGGGTCACCGCAGTTTTGGAAGCAGCCGGGGCAACGGCTGTCCCGGTCTTGATCACAAACCTGCTCTCTGCGTTCCTCTGCGCTGACTGCCCCCCACCCTGCAGAGGCAACAGGGCAGGATCAAGACCATTAATTTCAACTGCCAGCCCCTTCAGCTTTGCATGATCCTTGATCGCCGGTTCAGCGCGAAGCGCTGTAAAACCAGAGATCTGATCCTTGCTTGAAAAGACAACACCGGCAACAAAATCAGACAACCCCTTCAAATCCTCACCCTTCGTGAGAACCAGACCGTCACGCACCGATTCCTGAAGCGTATTGCCCTGGAAATCCATCCAGATATCGTTATTAACAACGGTGTAGAGATTGTTGCGCAATTTAATGGCCGGATGTCCATCTGCTGTATTCTCTTCGCCCAGCACGCTGATCTTGACATCCTTGACCTTCAATTCCTCAGGATCAAATGTCAGCAGTTTGTAGGTTTTGCCGGCCACTACGGGACGCATCAGCGGATAGATATTCAGGGCGGCGCCGGGAAAGACATCCCCCTTGAAACGGAGTAGCTTATTGGAGACCTTGCCGCCAACCTCGCTTCTGAGGCGCATACTGGAGTCGCTTGACCTGCCAGTAACCTTGGAGACCGTGCCATTGATGGCCTGTTCAACCTCAAAGCTCCTGACGGCCAGCCCCTTGGTTATCTGGTAGACCTCACGGGTGGTGGACTGCTTGCTGTGCCATATCACCTTGACCCGCAGCATACCAACCCCATCCACGCGGTAACCATCGCTGTTCTCGGAAATAGTCTGACGGTAAAAACCGACCCGCTCATTGTCCATATAGATTCCGAACCAGCGCTCACCAAGCGGCGGTTTGTCCAGTTTTTTAAACGCAGCCGCATCGGCCGGACAAATGGTCACGAGTGACAGCAGAGCCAGAATAATCAAACAGACGGCTGCTTTCATGGATGAAATATTCATATCTATTCTCCCTGGAAAATATCATTACCTTCCAATTTCAAATCAGAAACACCCCCTTGTATGACGAGATCAAGCGACAGGGGGACAGAACCCAAACAGTACAAAAAAACGCCACTCCAGCCCCGCCGTTATACGGCCCGACCGGTGTGGCGCAGATGCCTTCAGCCTTGAAAGAGGCTCAAACAGACGGCGTGCCCCATATGCAGCATCAAACGTTCAGCAGTCATGCTCAACCCGGTTACGACCATTACTCTTCGCCAGATAAAGGGCATCGTCGGCAAGCTTGATCAGACCATCCACGGTCGGGCAGCGCTCCGGATTCAATGCAGCAACCCCAAGGCTGACCGTGATTGAAAGCGGTGACAGATCCCCGTTAAAGCGGATCCTCTCCACCGAGGCTCGAATACGCTCGGCAACCACCAGGGCACCCTCCAGCGAAACATCCGGCAAGACCGCGATAAACTCCTCGCCGCCGTAACGGGCCGCAATATCGTAATTACGCAATTCCTTCTGCACCTGCTGGGCCACCTTCTGCAAAACAATGTCCCCCTGAAGATGCCCATAGGTATCGTTGACCTTCTTGAAATAGTCGATATCCAGGATAATCAGCGACATCTCACCCATCTTGCGCACAACGCGCTTGAACTCCTTTTCAAGCTCCTTCATCAGGTAACGGCGGTTGTACATGCCGGTCAGGGGATCCGTGTTCGACAGTTCCAGCAGAAGTTCATTGGAGCGTTTCAGGTTGTCCTGCAGCTGCTTGATCTTGAGATGGATTCTGACCCGGGCAACCAGTTCCTCGGGATCAAACGGTTTGACAATGTAATCGCTGGCCCCCTGATCCAACCCCCTCAGTTTCTGCTCACGATCACCAATTCCGGTCAGAATAATGACCGGCAGATCCTGCATCTCCGACCTGGATTTCATCATGCTCAGAAATTTGAGGCCATCGATACGCGGCATCTCCAGATCACAGAGAACAATGTCCACCGGGGCGGCAAGCAGTTTCTTCATGCCATCCAGGCCATCTTCCGCCTCGTAATAACGGGCAAAAAGATCATGCGCATCCAGTGCCTTGATGATCTGCTCCCGGATGACCTCGGAGTCATCTATGATCAATATGCTTTCAAACATCAAGTGACTCTACCTCAATTCATACGCAATGACAATTTCAAAAAGCCCTTAAAAAACAATAAATAAGATTCGTTATAATTCAGAAAAGCAGAGAATAGTCGCCCTGTATCGTCTTGCATCTGGCCCAACAATTAAAGCATAGTCTCACGGGAAAGTTGCTTCAATTCGGCAATGGTTTTGCCGTAGTCTGGCGAACCGAAGACCGCACTGCCAGCGACAAAGACATCCGCCCCGGCATGGGAGATACGGGCTATATTGGACAGCTTGACGCCACCATCCACCTCCAGCTCGGCCTCGGAACCGCGACGGTCCAGCATGCCGCGCATGGCCTGAATCTTTGGCAGGCAGGCATCAATGAAGCTCTGTCCGCCAAAGCCGGGGTTAACGGTCATCAGCAATACCAGATCAAGGTCATCCAGCACATAATCAAGAACATTCAGTGGGGTGGCCGGGTTCAGGGAGACACCGGCCCTTTTACCAAGCGAACGAATCAACTGTACGGTTCGGTGCAGATGTTTCGTTGCCTCGGCATGAACAACAATGATGTCAGCACCGGCAGCGGCAAAATCAGGGATATAACGGTCCGGGCTCTCGATCATCAGATGAACGTCCAGCGGCAGCGTGGTCACCCGCCTGGCAGCCTCGACAATCAACGGCCCGATGGTAATATTGGGAACAAACTGACCATCCATGACATCAATATGAACATAATCGGCACCGGCCGATTCAATGGCGGAGATCTCATCGCCAAGGCGTGAAAAATCCGCGGAAAGGATTGAAGGTGCTATCTTCTTCATTCAAAACTCCAATATTTTATTCTCCCGGAATCGGGGACGAAACAGCCTACTGTTTTTTACGGAACCGGGCGGCAAAGAATCCATCGGTACCATGCTTGTGCGGCCACCCCCTGAACATCCCCTCATCTGTAAACAGATCATGATAGGCAGGAAAGAGCTGGTCTAAATTTTCTAGCACACAATCCCGCCGGTCAGAAAGAAAATCGTACACAACGGATTCATTTTCCACCAGGGTTGTCGAACAGGTCGAATAGAGCAGGATTCCACCCGGCTTGAGCATTCCGAAGGCGTTTTTCAGCAGTTTGGCCTGATTGGCAGCCAACCGGGTGATATCGGCAGGGGTCAGACGCCACTTGGCCTCTGGGTGACGCCTGATCACGCCGAGCCCGGAACAGGGGGCATCCAGCAGGATCCGGTCAAAGGCCGCCTTGGGCAATGCCGCCGCCTTGAGAAGATCAACACATCTGGTGCTGATGATGGAAATCGACAAACGACGGGCGCTCTCCTGAATCAGCGGCAGCTTTGAGGCGGCCAGATCCGTCGCCTGCAGCTCGCCACGGTTTTCCATCAACTGAGCCAGATGGGTCGCCTTGCCCCCCGGTGCGGCACAGGCATCCAGCACCCGTTCCCCCGGCTGTGGATCAAGCAGCAGCGAGGCCATTTGCGAGGCCTCATCCTGCACGGCAAACAGACCCTGGTTAAAGCCTGGCAGGCCGGGGACATAATGACGGCCATCAAGATGAATACCGTGGGGTGAATAACGGCAGGGTGTTGCCCCCAGACCATTCTCCTGAAACCTGGCAAGCAGATCATCGCGGCTAGTGAGCAGTGTATTGGCCCGCAGCGTCAACGGTGGCTGGCAGGAGGATGCCTCGGCCAGAAGTTCGGCCTCCTCGCGCCCCAGCTGATTGAACCACTGCTGCACAAGCCAGGTCGGCTGGGAATGACGCGCCGCAATCGAACCGGCAAGATCGCGAATCGGATCCGGAAATTTCACCTTTTCCTTGCCCCGGATATAATTCCTCAAGACCGCATTTACCAGACTGCCGTAGCGAGGTTGGGCCAGTTTTGCCAGGCGGACAGTTTCATTGACTGCTGCAGATTCCGGCACCCGGTCCAGATAGAGAAGTTGATAAAGTCCCAGACGGAGGAGGATCAGAAGCGGCTGTTCCAGACGGACAAGCGGCTGATTCAGAAAGCAGCTCAGGATATGGTCCAGCGTCCCCTGCCGGCGAAGGACACCATAGACCAGTTCGGCAAACAGCCCTCGGTCCGGTCCACTGAGTTTGCCCCCCGTCAGCTCCCGATCAATCAACTGATCGGCAAAACTGCCATCCTTCTGTATTTTCAACAGGGTTAAAAAAGCGGACTGACGTGGATTGGTTGTAATCTCTCTGCTAACGCTCAATGACGAACTCCCCTGGCCAGTTCCTGTAACCTGGCGATTCTTTCCTGCATCGGTGGATGGGTTGAAAACAGTGAGGCAAACGCCTGACCGCTCAATGGACTTGCAATAAACATATGGGCCGTGGCGGCATTGGCATGCATCGGCATCCGCTGGTTACCCGCCTCAAGTTTGGCCAATGCGTTGGCCAGTGCCAGCGGCCGACCGCAGATCTCGGCTCCACCGGCGTCGGCACCGTATTCACGGGAACGGGAAATGGCCATTTGCACCAGCATGGCGGCAATCGGTGCCAGTATTGCCATTAACAGCATGCCGACAATACCAAATACCCCGCCCCCCTCTTCATCATCACTATGTCCAAACATGGCGCCCCACTGGGCCATATGTGCCAGATAGGTAATTGCACCGGCAAAGGTGGCGGCAATCGTGGAGATCAGGATATCACGATTCTTCACATGGGCCAGTTCATGGGCCATGACGCCGGCCAGCTCTTCATCATTTAGCATGTAAAGAATGCCGCTGGTTGCCGCCACGGCAGCATGGGATGGGTTCCGCCCGGTGGCGAAGGCGTTGGGGGTGTCGGAATCCATCACATAAACCTTCGGCATCGGCAGGTCAGCCCTGGCGGCTAATTGGCTGACAATACCGTACAGCCGTGGTTCATCCGCCTCGCTCACCTCGGTGGCACCATACATGGAGAGCACAATCTTATCCGAAAACCAGTAGGAAAAAAAGTTCATCCCGATTGCCATGACAAACGCCAGCAGCAGCCCGGCCTGGCCACCAGCCATCCCCCCCAGGGTAATCAATATCATGGTCAAAAGCCCCATCAACAGCCCTGTTTTCAACATATTCATAAAATCCCTCTTTTAATCCGGATCAGCCTGAAAAAGTCAGGCGCTTTGCATTTAACAGGTCTTTGAAAAACGTCATGAGGAAGGCCAGATGCAAGGCGCACGGAACGGAACAGCCGAGGCATAACGGTATAGTTAGCCGAGGATGCGAGTACCGCGCAACGCAGCAGATGGCTCTCCGCAGTAGTTTTTCAAAGACCTATCAAATCTTGCCGATTGAGCATGCCATCATCATAAGCACTAGCATTGAAAAGTTCAAGGCCGGCAGCACTCCGGGTGCCATTTGCCTCCTCAATGGATTGACAGCGCCTGGCAGGGATGCTATCAAACCTCTATCAGTGAGCTATTTAAAAACAGGCAGGAGGCTACATGCAGCGCACATTCGCCATTATCAAACCCGATGCAGTCGAACGGAACCTGATCGGTAAAATTCTGGAACGGATTCAATCCAACGGTTTCAGGATTGCGGGGATAAAAAAGATTAAGCTTAGCGAAGAGCAGGCAGGCAATTTTTATTATGTTCACCGTGAACAGCCGTTTTTCAAGGATCTCTGCTCCTTTATGGCCCGCAGTCCGATTATTGTCCTCTGCCTGGAGAAGAATAACGCCATTGCCGACTGGCGCAAACTGATGGGGGCAACCAACCCGGCCAACGCCGAAGCGGGCACCATCCGCAAGGAGTTCGCCATCAGCCTGAACGAAAACTCCGTCCACGGCTCAGACTCAGCGGAATCCGCCGCATTCGAAATTTCATACTTCTTCAACGCATTTGAACTATTCTAACAGCCTGCATATAGACATGCCCTCCCGAAAACCATAAAAAGCCTGCAAGTCGGTACATAATCCGGCTTTGCAGGCTTTTTGCTATTTAATCCATCCACATTCTGCCCTTCCCCTTTGAAGGGAAAGGGACGTTTTTGAACCTCAACAAGCACACCTCAGCGCCATTCAATCTGCTGCCGGTTTCTCTGCGGTATTCTTTTGTAAACAATCTCCGGATGTCCGAACATCATGGCGTAGACCGGTTCGCGATCCGGCCCCAGCCCGAGGGCTTCGCGCAGCGGTTGCCAACCCATGGCTGCCATCTGAAAGAAGCCTCCCCAGCAGGTACCGATTCCACGGGCGTTGGCGGCTATTTCAAAGTGTGAAAGGGCGATAATCGCATCGATGCGGGCGGTGCTGTCACCGGTTGGGACACAGGCCAGCAGCAGATGAGGGGCGTTGCGGCAGACCGGGTCCTTCCCCTTTTCACAAGCATTGATCATCCCCTTGAAATTCATGTAACTGTGCAGCGAAGATTCCGGTGTCGACATATGCCGCATCCAGTCAACCACAATAGATTTCAACCTGTTCAGTTCCCCTGAATCATGAATCACAATCCAGCTCACCGGCTGCCGGTTGGTGCCGGACGGGGCATAACGCACAACATCCATAATCTGCCGGATCATCCCCGTATCCACCGGTTCCGGGCGGTAACGCCTTACGGAGCGGCGCATGCGCAGAAACTGTTCCAGCCCGGCCGGATCAATAGCGGATTCTCCGCTGTATTCCACATTTTCAAACCGCTCATCCTGCAACCTCAGCGCCCCGCTGGGACAGGCCGCCTGACAGTGACCGCAGATGATACAGCGGCCAGCCCCGTCGGCACAGTAACGGGGAGATTCTCCGGCATTGATGCGGATGATATTGACCGGGCAGACGTAGCTACAGACACCGCAGCCGTTACATAGGGATTCATCAATCAGCAATTCTGGCATTTGTTTACTCCATGGTTCTTTTAAAAAGCATTTGAGCCTCTTGCAAAAAACTAAAAAAAGTCAACACCATCCCCCCCCTGCTGCGCTACGCTTGCTTCCCCCCTATAAAATAGGGAAGATTAAGGGGGAGTTATTCTCTGGCTGTATCTACCATTATGGACTTTTGCAAGATGCTGTATTTTTAAATACAATAAACAAGCACCTGAATACAACAACGGCGGAGGAAATATATCCCTCCGCCGAAATCAGACTATTCTCACAAACCAATTTTACCGGTAATGATAACGACCATTATCATGTCTCCAGTGGCGATCTTTGTAATGCCCGCGACCATGATGATGTCTCTTCATATATACGCGACGGTGGCCACGCATATAATATGGACGGCCGCTATCCACATATACATAAACACCCGGTGGTGGCGGCACATAGAGATTCAGGTTTAGTCCAACACCTGGAGCGGGCAGACCTGGCGCAGGTGGTGCAGGCAGATGCCGCGGCGCGGGGAGGCCTGGAGCTGGCAGTCCCGGCAATCCAGGCGGTCCCGGCAGCACATCACGCGCCTCGGCACCGGCTGCAAAAACCAGCAGCATTGCAGCAAGTATCATCATTCTGATTTTCAACATTATTCTTTCTCCTTTCAAACAAACGACTCATCTTGAAAATTAGGCCTTTAAAGGCAAATGGCAGCTTTGGACTGCCAACAACGTTAAGACGTTGCAGACCGGCAATATGTTACATAAAAAATTCATAAATCACCACTAATCTTTACAGACCAACCCGTTGGATTGCCCGACGACCAAGGTCAGGGCCTGCTCAAAAAGATCGCCACTACCATCCAGCCACTGTATCGCAACCCCATTGCGCTCCATCTTGCGATACCAGTTCTCCTGACGTTTTGCAAAATCGTGGATTGCGCTGTTAAGCCGCTGAAACATATCATTGCGGCCAACCTCACCCGCCAGATAGGCAGAGATATGGCGATATTCCAGACCGTAGTAATTCAGGCTCTCACGGCTGACACCCTCATCCAGCAGGCGCTGAACCTCTTCGATCATGCCGCTATCCAGTCGCCGCCGCAGCCGCTCTGTGATCCGCCGGCGGATCTCGCTCCGTTCGAAACGGATGCCAATGACCAGATGCCGCAAGGCCTGAAAGGCCGCCAATTCCCCTTCACCTTCATGCATGGCGATCTCCAGCGCCCGGATTATACGCCGCCGGTCGAGAAGATCGGTGCTGTTATGCAGGTTCGGGCGCAGCTCAACCAGCATTGCAGCCAGCTGCTGGTCACTATGACCGACAAACCGCTCCGCGAAGGCTGGATCCTCTGGCACAACCGTCAGATGATAGCCACGCAGCACCGCATCCAGATAGAGACCGCTGCCGCCGCAGAGTATCGGCAGCCTGCCCCGGTCGGTAATGGCTTCGTACGCCTCCGTAAAACATTGCTGAAACGAAAACAGACTGAACTCCCCGCCCGGTTCCATGATATCGATCAGATGATAGGGAATATTGCCGTATTCCTCCAGATCCTTACCGGTACCGATGTCCATTCCGCGGAATACCTGCCGTGAATCGGCGGAGATGATCTCCCCATCCAACCTTTCCGCCAGCGCGACCGCAAGCCTGGTCTTGCCGGTCGCCGTACAGCCGAGCACCGTCAACAGATCAAAACCTTCAAAGCTCATTTATCCCCCTGCCCTCTTCACGGGCATGCAGCCATTCATACAGTCGCTTCGCAGCGGCGCCCCCGACACCCGGCACCGCCGCAATCTGTTCCAGCGTGGCCGCCGTTATCCCCTGCAGGCTACCAAAATATTTCAACAACGCGATTCGACGCTTGGGGCCGATACCACTGACCTGATCCAGCCCCGACGACGTTCCCTCCCTGCTGCGCAACTGACGATGATAGCCGATGGCAAAGCGATGGGCCTCGTTGCGCAGAGCTGCCAACAGCAACAGCGGTTTGGAATTTTGCCGCAACACCACCGGATTGCGCCGTCCGGGTAGAAAGACCCTTTCATCACTGCGGGCAACATCCTCTGCTGCCAGATCCGATTCCGTCCGGCTCTTGGCCAACGAAACCAGATCAAAGCGCCCCTCCAGACCAAGACCGCGAACGATCTCCACCGCAGCATTCAACTGCCCGATGCCGCCGTCAACCACCACCAGATCGGGCAGGCCGTACTCAGCAATCCTCTCACCCGCAAAACGGCGGCTGAAGACCTCGGAAAGAGAGGCAAAATCGTCCTGGCCATCCACCCCGCGAATACGGTAACGGCGGTAAAGCGACTTTTCACCCCGGCCGTCCAAAAAGACAACACCGCTGCCGACCACAAAACGCCCCTGGATATTGGAGATGTCGTAACACTCCATGCGCCTGGGCAGAGATTGCAGATGCAGCCTCTCCTTCAGTTCAATCAAGGTGTCATCCATGGAGTGCTGCTTTTCCTCACGCTCACGCAGGGCAACCTCCGCATTACGCCCGGCCAACCCGACCAGTTCACGCTTCATTCCGCGCAACGGCCTGAACAGCGCCACCCTGCGTCTTCTAATATCGGAGAGAACCTCGGCCAGGGCAGCGGATTCGTCCAGCTCCAGCGGCAGCAGTATCTCCTCCGGCACAAAGGCGTCTTCCGTGTAATAGGAGCGAACAAATTCAGCCAGTGCAGTCTCCGACTCCAATTCCCACTGCAGCGGAAAGTGGCGGCTGCCGGTGACCGTGCCGCCACGCACAAACAACAGAGTTATCTCCAGCGCGCTGCCGCTGCGGCTGAAACCGATCACATCACTGTCGCCGCCGCGCGTAACCATCTTCTGCCGTTCAACGGTAACATCAATGGCCCTGAGCAGGTTGCGCCAGCGGGCCGCCTCCTCAAAGCGCAGATCTTCGGAGGCCGCCAGCATCCGCCGCTTGAACTCGGTCACCAGCTGGCGGCTTTTCCCATCCAAAAACAACATCGCACCATCCACGAGCAAACCGTAATCCTCCGCAGAGATCATATTGCAACAAGGGGCACTGCACTGCCCGATCTGATGATAGAGGCAGGGGCGCTTGCGCGACATGCAGCGGGGAAGCGGGTAATGGCGCAGCGGGAACATGCGTTGCAGTTGACGAAGAACCTCCTTGGCCGCCGATGCCGAGGCGTAGGGACCAAAGTAACGGGCACCGTCACGGGGGACCTTGCGGATAATGCTGAAGCGGGGAAACTGCTCCGTTGAATCAATCCGCAGCGAAAAATAGGTCTTATCATCCTTCAGATTCAGGTTATAGCGCGGGCGGTGCTGTTTGATCAGCGTATTCTCCAGCAGCAGCGCCTCTTTCTCCGTATCGGTCAGCATTATCTCGATATCCGCCACCCTGGCGACCAGAAAACGGATCTGCTGGCGTGAATCGCCGGACGAGGCGAAATACTGCCGTACACGCTGACGCAGGCTACGCGCCTTGCCGATGTAGATAATCTCGGCGGAGGCATCACGCATGATGTAGACACCGGGTAGCGCCGGAAACTGTTTGATCTTGTCTGCCAATTCCATGGCAGCATTGTAAACGGATCAGAATCGAATGTGAAGGGAATCATCACCGGTTGCCCGATAAACAGGCACGCGCTCAAATAAGTAGCAGCCAACAGAGGACATACGGCACCAAACACCCTATAAAAACGGCAGTTTTCATTAAACAGGAGTTGGCAACGTTTTTGCTTACAGACTGAAACGTCCAACGAAGGGCAGACAAACAGATACCAATGGGGGTGGTTGTATATGGAGCCAATGTCATCGCTGACCGGCCTGAAGAGCAGTTCCGATGTACTTTTTCTGATGCTGGGGGCGGTCATGGTCTTTGCCATGCACGCCGGATTCGCATTTCTGGAGGTTGGTACGGTTCGCAAGAAGAACCAGGTCAACGCCTTTGTCAAGATTCTCACCGACTGGTCGATTTCCACAGTCGTCTATTTTCTGATCGGCTTCCCCCTCGCCTACGGAATATCATTTCTGAAACCCGCCGACCAACTACTGGGGAGCAACCAGGGGTACGACCTGGTCCACTTCTTCTTCCTGCTCTGTTTTGCGGCCTGCATACCGGCGATCATCTCCGGCGGCATTGCCGAGCGGGCCAAATTCTGGCCGCAGGTCATTGCCGGGGCTATCTTCGCCGGACTCTGCTATCCGCTATTTGAATCACTGATCTGGGGACAGAACTCCAGCTGGCTGCAGGGGATGTTCAAATCCATCGGCGGGGCTGAATTCCATGACTACGCCGGTTCCGTTGTCGTCCATTCCATCGGCGGCTGGATTGCCCTGCCAGCGATACTCTTCCTGGGACCACGCATGGGACGTTATATCCGCGGCAAGTCCCACCCGATCCCGGTCAGCAACATCCCCTTCCTGGCCCTTGGCTCATGGATCCTGGCCGTCGGCTGGTTCGGCTTCAACGTCATGAGCGCGGCCAACCTGGACAAGATCTCTGGCCTGGTGGCGGTCAACTCCCTGATGGCAATGGTCGGCGGCGTACTGGCCGCCCTGATTGCCGGCAGAAACGACCCCGGTTTTGTCCACAACGGCGCCCTGGCCGGACTGATTGCCGTCTGCGCCGGCAGTGACATCATGCATCCGCTGGCAGCGTTCGTTGTAGGCTGCATCGCCTCGCTGATCTTTGTCTACGGCTTCCACATCGAGCAGGAAAAATTGAAGATCGACGATGTACTCGGCGTATGGCCGCTGCATGGCATCATCGGCTCATGGGGCGGAATCGCCGCCGGTATCTTCGGACAGAAGGCATTCTATGGCGCCGGAGGCGTATCATTCATATCCCAGCTGGGGGGCAGCCTGCTTGCCATCCTGTTTGCACTGACCAGCGGCGTCGTTGTCTACGGCATCCTCGCAAAAACAGTCGGCATTCGACTTCTGGATGAGGATGAATTCAACGGTGCCGACGTATCAGTCCACTCCATCGGCGCCTATCCCGAAGACCATATCAGCTGACACCCAAATATGGACGGGGCCAACAGCCCCGTCCACCCCCCTCCCCCCCCCGCAAAATCCCCCAGAAAAACAACAGGCAACCCCACACCAACGGCAGTCCCACACCCTGGTAA
>CAXYUZ010000014.1:0-66982 GCA_964292275.1 uncultured Desulfuromonadaceae bacterium | reverse complement strand
GTGCAGATATCGACAAGCAACGATCCAACACCGGTATCGGTGCCGGTGATAATCACGCAACCGCCACAACCACTTTACTATGTTCTGACTTTAAGCTTTGCTGGTACAGGGGGTGGAGATGTTAACGGCGACATGTCGTGCAGCAAAGGAACAAATTGCCCTTCAGTCCTGTTGGTTGAGAACACAAAAGTAACCCTCATGCCAACACACGATTCTAATTCTGTTTTTGTCGGGTGGAGCAGCGAATGTAATTTAACCGGCAACAACTGCGAAGTTACGATGGACAAAGCAAAAACCGTTACCGTTACCTTTAGTACTGCGGATAAGGTCAGAATTTTTAGTAAGCCATACAATACCCTCACTTCTGCATTTACCGAATCAATATCTGGACAGATACAAGCACGCGCCATTGAGTTTGTAGAAACACTAAATGTGACACTTCCGACAAACTTTAGGGGCGGATTTGACGCTGAATTTAATAGTAACAGTGGAAGTCACACTATATTGAAAGGCAAATTGACAATTGGAGCTGATGGAAGCCTGTTTGTTGAGGGGTTGGTTATCAGGTAAAACAAAACACCGTAGAGGTCAGTACTTGAAATAAAACAAAAGTTAAGAATTCAACGGTGTCAGAGCTACACTTTTGACAGAAATTAGGGACACTTCCCGGTTTTACATTCCTGATTCATAGAACGGGCAAGACAGTCGATATTAAACATAGTTTTCAGTAACACAAACACAAAAACGCCGCTATACAGATTCAAACATCCGTAAAAACGACGCAAAAACGATTGGTTAATCGGATAAATACAAGGCAATTATCTCCAGGCGCATTAATTATCTGAACTGTTTACTGTTCCGACTTGAACGACAATATAATTCTGCAGGATAATTTTCTTGAATGAAGCATGAGTTGCGGCCCAATCAACAATATCGACGCGAATAGTTAAATCTGCTTCATCGAATGCATCATTAATTGTGGCCATCTGTTCCAATGTCAGAGGCTTGTTCGCAAGTATGACAAGATCAAGATCGGAGTAGGTCTTATGCGTTCCCGATACTCGTGAGCCAAATGCCCATACAGTATATTCCGGAACGCATTTTTTGAGGACTCTGGTAACTTCGTTCCAATTATGCAGGTCGAGAAGAATGGGAGGGATTTCAGGATCAGTTTTCATTCTTGTTGTTTCTGTCATTTAACTGTTTATACAGGTATCGCGCTTCTTCCAGAAAATCCGGAGCGATTTCATACACAGCTTCGGCTTTTTCACTATCATAGGTGTGACTGCTGTTTGTACGCGCCTGGCGATAGATTTTCCAACTTACCCAGTCAGATCGTAACAGCCCTTTTTCATTGCCTCTGCGTATAAGACTCTGAAATGAGCTCAAATCAATTTCTTCAGGATTCGCAGCTGTCTGTTCCAGGTAACGCTTCAACATTTTCCAGCTAAGTTCATATGTAAACTCAAAACACTGAATTACGGAGTTTCGTAATTGTTCAAACAATTCAGAGTCTTGTCGCGCCATATCTGAATTTGCATATTTGAGACTTTTTTCAAGCTGACCAATAGCATTCGCAAGTGATGAAAAATCTATACTCATCGATACTCCTTGGTAAAAAGTTGCAGGCTCATTTGTTTATTTCCGGTTACCTACCATCATTTTTTAGATATGGCAAGATTTACCTCTAACGAAAATTCAAAGGATTGAAAGCCCTTACTGCACCACCAACCGTTCCACAACAAGGCTGTCACTGCCGACTGACATGTTTACGTTAGTTACAAACTTTGTCATTCCCGAAACGATTCTGATCGGGAATCCAGCTTTTATCGGTCTGAAATCATGGATCCCCGATAAAGGCATTCGGGGATGACATTCTTAATAGCGGAAGAACAGTGCTAGACAAATTACATTATATTCAATTAGATATTTTTCTTGATTATATCCGATAGGATATATAACATAATTATATCTTATTGGATATAGTTATAGCTTCGGTGGTTAAATACACGAACCGTAGGGGCGAACAGCTGTTCGCCCAATCAGGGCGCATGTAATGCGCTTCTACATCAGGCATTTGAATATTTAGCCACCGAAACAATATATATTGCCAGGAGTTACTAACATGGAACAAGCAATAGTCTCTACAGAGGGGTTAGGCGCTGCAATCAAAGCCAAAAGAAAAGAAAAAGGGTTGTCGCAGATTAATGTTGGGCAACCAGTCGGGATAGAACAGCACACAATCTCTAAAATTGAGGCTGGTAGACCTGGAGTGGGAATAGGTACATTGTTTCGAGTTTTGGCATCACTTGAACTTGAGTTGGTAGTGCGCCCACGTCAAAAACAAGGGCCAGAAGGGGATAGTTGGTAATGGCCCGCCCCAAAATTAAATCAGAATTACAAGTCCTCATGAATGGTATAGATGTTGGACTCCTGACGCGGACATCCACCGGCCAACTCCGTTTTGAATACAGCAAGAATTGGTTTTCATCGCCAGAGAGTCGGCCTTTATCAATGTCCTTGCCTCTTACATCAGGTTCTCATATCGGTGAGGTTGTAGAAAACTTTTTCGAGAATCTCCTTCCGGACAGCAAACCCATCAGAGAACGTATTCAGACAAAGTTTGGCGCAGCCAGCAACAAAGGGTTCGACTTGTTGTGGCATGTAGGTGGTGACTGCGTTGGAGCCATTCAAATATTGCCTGCAAATCAAGCCATTCCGGATGTTTATCAGGTACAGTCTGTAACGCTTTCTGAAGGTGAAATTGCTGCTATACTGAGAAATTATAAAACAATGCCACTGGGCATGGATAAAGATAGTGATTTCAGAATATCAATTGCCGGCACCCAAGAGAAAACTGCGCTATTGTACCACAACGGTAAATGGCACCGTCCTGAAGGGGCGACACCTACCAGCCATATTTTCAAACTGCCGATCGGTAGAATTGAGCATAGCGGGATGGATTTGACTGACAGCGTCGAAAACGAATTTATTTGTCATCTTATGCTAAAAGAGTTTGGCATCCCGGTGGCGCACTCAGAAATTCAAATTTTTGAAGACATGAAAGTGTTGGTTATTGAGCGTTTTGACCGCAGATGGTCCAGTGACAAGACATGGTTGATGCGTTTGCCGCAAGAGGACATGTGTCAGGCATTGAATGTTCCACCGGCTTTAAAATATGAATGTGACGGTGGCCCCAGTATCGAAGATATAATGCAGTTTTTACTGGGGTCTACTGAGCCTGTATCGGCTCGCCGTCGTTTTATGAAAACCCAGTTTCTGTTTTGGTTAATGGGTGCTATTGACGGTCACGCCAAAAATTTCAGCGTATTTCTGTTGCCTGGTGGCCGATACACACTCACCCCCAGTTACGATGTAATGTCAGCATATCCTCTTCTTGAAAAGGGACAGTTGTTGCCACAAAAGATAAAAATGGCCATGGCTGTAAGAGGAAAAAGTAAACACTACCATTGGGAGAGGATATTGTGTCGTCATTGGCTCAGTACAGCAAAGGTTTGCCATTTCTCTGAAGAAGAAATGGAAACTATCATGACTGAAGTCTTTGACCAGATGGATGATGTCATTAAAAGGGTGACTGATCAAATTACCCCGATCGTAGATGGTTCTTTGATTGAATCTGTTGCCATGCCGATATTCTCTCATATGAAAAGTATAAGAGGTGGGAGAAATGACTGAGAAATATATATCCGTCAGGAGATCTCTATGCGTCACATAGTCCTTCTCTGCATAATGGTTTTACTTTATGCAACATCTTCTCTGGCCACAGAGAAACCCGCAAAAAAGATCAGTAAGAGCTACGATCGGGGCCTTTCCGCTGTTGAAAAACCTCGTGATGGCCGCAAGCGTGTGGCTTTGGTAATCGGCAATAGCAACTACGCATCTTCTCCCCTAAAGAATCCCGTCAATGATGCCAGGGCAATGGCAAGCCTGCTCCGCAAACTGGGCTTTGAAGTGGAGGAAAAGAGCAACCTTGGCTACATCGCCTTAAACGAAGCTATCGAAGGATTCGGCAATCGAATGAAGAGTGGTGGCGTTGGTTTGTTCTACTTTGCCGGACATGGAATGCAGGTGCAGGGTTATAACTATCTCGTACCGGTCGATGCCAAGATCAACAGTGAAAATGAGGTACGATACAAGGCTGTTGATGCCGGTCTGGTGTTGGCCAAAATGGAATCCGCCAAAAGTGATGTCAATATCGTTGTTCTGGACGCCTGCCGCGACAACCCCTTTGGCAGATCCTTCCGATCCTCAAGCCGTGGTCTTGCCAACATGGAAGCCCCGACCGGCACAATCATCGCCTATGCCACTGCTCCAGGCAAGACTGCCGCCGATGGTGATGGTAAAAACGGTGTCTATACTGAGGCGCTCATCAGGGCACTGGAGACACCGGGATTAAAAGTGGAAGAAGTGTTCAAACAGGTTCGCAAGCTTGTGCTCAAGAAAACTGCCAATACCCAGGTGCCGTGGGAATCATCCTCGCTTGTGGGCGATTTCCACTTTTTGCAGCCATCACAGATGACTGATCTGAGGCCGGAACCGGTTATAGCTGCGCCAATCAGTGGAGTTTTACCACAAGAGATATCGGCAGATTCATCGACTATTTTACTTGATCACTTTGATGGCAGCACCAGTGCAACGGTTCTTGCTTACAAGCAGGTTGATGGTCAAGCCTGTGGCCCTGCCCTACCCGCATTGCCCCCGGCATATTCCTATTCATCAAGTTTAAGCGGCTTATATCAGTCTCTGACACTGTTCGCACCGATTGGCGGGACAGCAGGTTCTGCAACATATCTCAAATACCCCGGTGGACAGCTGTTAAGCCAGCCAAACGGCACTATTGAGTTTCTCGTTTACCTTACTGCCTGGGGTGTCAGTCTGGTCGACCAGGGGCCGTTTTACGGCTCATGCGCCGGCTGGACATTTGGTTTGGGGGTTTCAGAAACCGGTCAGTTGCAGGCTAATGCATGGGCAGCTTTTACAATGAATTCCGGCAATGTCACCATCCCTTTGAATAACTGGACTCATGTTGCAGCAACATGGGGAAGCGCCGGGGCAAAGCTTTTTATCAACGGCACCCTGGTGGGCTCTGATGACAACAAAGGCATGCCCGCAAGCGGTTTTGGCGGTTCTCTGCTGTTAAGACTTGGCACACATAAGGGAATTAGCACCAGCATCGATGAGTTACGAGTTTCGTCAATTCAGCGGACAAACTTTTCGACTCCGCAATCTAGTGTATCATCACTACCATATACTTATACCGCTGGTACTCCCCACGCCCGCTGAACAGCCAGCAGAACATCATACACTTCACTGCAAATTCAGGAATGGAGGAGATAAATGCCTGGAAAAACATTTATCAAGGAACTTTTATTTTGTTTCTGCGTTATACTCGTAATCCCCTCATTGGCATGCTCTGCCAATGTGTATTCAGCAGAAGAAATAAATTCAGCAATGAAATATTTGAGTAAAAAGTCTGAAATCAACACAAGCTTGGACAGATGTGCAAAAATGCTGGGCAACAATAATGTTTTAAGATCTATTGCCTACATTTGGGATCATGACAATTATGCTTACGAATTAGCATCTAACATAATCATCAATTCGGCCAGCGATACGGTCAAAAGGCAGACCAAAACGCTCGAGGCAGAACATCGCAGATTATCTGACAATAATTTCAAACGGCTCAACCAGAGTGGCAGACGGTCGTTTTGCCAATCAATTGTTCATAAGGTAGCTGATCTTTCTCTTGGTTTTGAAAAGACCAATCCAGACGATGCAGCTTTGCTGCAAAGGATCATTGCAAAAAACAATGATTTGAGAATCAAAAAGAGGAATTCAGATCTAACCCTAGGTTGCGTAAAGCAACTCCTGAACGACAACAACTCAGATGTGTTCGATAAAGCACTGAATATGTGCGCATGCAGAACAAAAGCCTTGATCAGCAACGCTACTGAAAAAGAGATCGATGACTGGCTGACGGGATTATCAAAAGAAGCAGATGATTCAAATACAAGCTTGAACAACCAAAAATGGTTTCTACGCGTCAACAGTGCAATGGAAGAATGCAATTAACCCATCGCACAAAAACAACTCCATAAAAACAAAGACGGGCGAAGCAGCAAATGCTTCGCCCGTAACTTTTGAATATAGCTATCTAAAATCTACACCATGCGCAGGGTAAAGGAGAAGGTGGAGCCTTCGCCCGATTTGCTGGTGACGGAGATATCTCCGCCATGCAGTTGCACGATATGTTTTACTATAGCCAGCCCCAGGCCGGTCCCCCCCATGTCGCGGCTGCGCCCTTCATCGACGCGGTAAAAACGTTCGAATATCCTCGGCAGATCCTTTTCCGGTATGCCGATACCGGTATCCGAAACCGACACCCGCAGCATCCCACCCTGCTGTTCTGCCGATATCCTCACCGTGCCGCCATCAACGGTATATTTGATGGCGTTGTCAATCAGGTTGACCATCACCTGTTCAATCCGCCCCTGGTCGGCCTGCACCCGTGAAAGGCCAGCTGGGAGGTCGTTGACCAGTTTGATATGTTTATCCGCCGCCAGGTCGGAAAGGAGCATACACGATTTATTAATCGTACTGCCAATATCCAATGGATTCAGTTCCAGCGCCATTGATTTCGATTCCAGGCAGGAAAGTGTCAGGATATCATTGATCAACGTTGTCAGACGCTCGGCATGGTTATGAATGATGCCCACAAATCGCTGGCTGCGCTCAGGATCAGACTCAATCACACCATCCTGCATCAGCGTCTCGGCATATCCCTTGATCACTGAAACCGGGGTACGCAGCTCATGTGACACATTTGCAACAAAGTCGCGGCGCATATTCTCAACACGCTTCATATCAGTGATATCGTGGAAGACCGCCACTACGCCGTTGTTACGTCCATCAACCGTCAAGGGAACCCAGTGGGTCAGAAGCGTCACGCCACCTGGATTGATATTGATCTCACGAAGCAGTTCCCCCCCGGAGGCATCCAGTTCCTGAAAGGCCAGCTGCAGTTCCGGATTACGGGATATCTCGATCAGCCGTTTTCCCTCAATGGCCGCCTCAATGGAAAACATGGAGCGGAAGGCCGGATTAACCAACGAGATCGTGCCATCCGCCCCGGCAACCATGACCCCTTCACCCATACCGCGCAGAATGGTATCCAGACGGCTCTTTTCCGAATCAAGACTCTGCATCTGCTCATCAATCCGCTCTGCCATATCATTCAACACAGTTGCCAGAGTGCCAACCTCATCGGCAGACTTGACCGGTATCCGGCTGAATGACTTCTGTTTGCCGATCTGGCCGGCGGCCAGCGCCATCTCATGCAGCGGCCGGGCAGTCAGCTTGGAAAGCAGCATGCTGAAAAGGGCGGCAACGACAAATGCCACAGCGACAACCCCACCGGTCATCTGATGCAGCGAGATCGTAGCCGCTTCAAGCGACTCCAGCGGCAGTGCCAGGCGGACAACCCCTTTGCCATGGGCATTGGAATAGCTCATGGCCGTATAGAGCATCGTGGTTTTCAATGTCTCGGAATAACGCGTAGCACTGCCAACCCCCTTACTGAAGGCATCTTGCACCTCAATCCGGTTGAGGTGATTCTCAAGCGAAGAGATCCGTGATTCCTTGACATCCGAATCACCGACCACACGTCCATCCGCATCAATCAGGGTCACACGGGCCTTGATCTCCGCACCGACCTTCTCGGCCAGGGTCTGCGGGGTTAACTGCCTGCCGTCATTTTCCACCAGCAACCTGGCCAGTCGTGTCTGACTAATCAGATTATCGCGAATTTCACCAAGAAAATAACGCTGGGTCTGCCGGTCGGAATTATAATAAAAAAAGCCGGAGATAACCCCGATCAGGAGCATATACGACAGCATCAACTTCCAACGAAATTTCATATGTTCAGTTCTCCTCTATCTTGTAACCAAAACCGCGCACAGTCTTAATCTGATCACCCGGTTCCCCCAGCTTGCTGCGCAGTCGTGTTATATGTGTATCCACGGTGCGGGTGTCACCAACCTCGTGATAACTCCAGACATTCTGCAACAACTGATCACGGCTGATCACCCGCCCCTTCCGTTCAACCAGGTATTGCAGCAGTTTGAATTCGGTGGAGGTCAAATCAATTTCAACGTCGGAACTGATCACCTTATGGCGCTCACTGTCGATAACGATCCCCCCCAGCGTCAAACGCGGGGCTGCCATGACCGGCTCCGCCACACAACGCCGGAGAATAGCCTTGATGCGCAGACTCAGTTCGCGCATGGAAAACGGTTTGACGATATAATCATCGGCGCCGACCTCAAAACCGACTACACGGTCAATCTCGTCACTCTTGGCCGTCACCATCAGGACCGGTATGCGCGCCGTCCGCTCATCCTTGCGCATCGCCTTGCACACCTCCGTGCCAAGCATGCCGGGCAACATCAGATCCAGCACAACCAGGTCAGGAAGCTCGCCCAAAGCGGCCTCCAGACCGGCATTGCCATCAAAGGCACAAATCGTCTTGTAACCTTCTTTTTCCAGATTAAAGGCCAACAGTTCGGCCAGGTCTTTTTCATCCTCTACAATCAGAATCCGCTTCATTATTACTCCTCTGATTTCTGACACATGATCATTCTGTTTTTGTAACATACTAATGTTACAGCGGTGTCACAATCTGCATAAATATTTGTAGAACTTTACATTTTACAGTATCAGAAAACTGTTTCAGCATGATTACGCCATTTAGATACACTGTACGCACGATTCACACAATTGCAACCGGAGACAACCCAGAGCAGAAGATGCTTCCCCCGGGATGCAGCCAGGCTTTAATACAAAAAAGCCCATCACCTGAATGGCAACGGGCCTTGATGTTCGATTATTTATTCCTCAAATCAGGCCGGATTAATGCGCGCCTTTCTGACTTCTTCAATCATTGCTGACTTGTCTTTATCATAAAATGACTTCAGCTCATCCGAATAGCCAATGTACAACCACGGGCAGTTTTCACTGATCAAATCCATAACCGAATCAACATTCTTTTCCGATGCCTGAATCTCATAGGATTCTGTATCGGTATGGATAATAAGCGCATATGTTTTGCCAGCCGGGATAATGTAATAAATCTTTTTGGTTGTCACCTGTTTAAAGGCCCAAATCACATCGACAAAACGCTCCAGCTTCAGATTTAACAACGCTTCCTGCATAAAATATTTTTTTGAGAAGCGATTACTGCCAAACTTGATCGCCGGTTCCTTCAACTCACCCTCCATCATATTCAAATCATACTCCGAAGGATTCCACCCCTCAACCTTTCGATACAGCTTGCTGTTTTCTGGTGATCTGAGGGCACCGAATGATGTAAAGAGCAGATAAAGGGCGCCAAGCACAACAGCTGCAGAGACGGCAAGACCGATATGCCCGGCGGTTTTAAAATCTTCATTGTCCAGCACCATCGGATAGAAAGCCGTCCTGAGCTTGGCAGCTTCGGGGTCGCGGAAGAATTTCTGATCAACCTTATCATCCATCGGACGCAGGTAGCCGTCCAGGTCAAGGCCGTTCGGCTTATGATGGGCTTTAATCAGCAGCAACCGTTCACCGACCTCGGCCACAAAGTACGTTGCGGAGACCTTTCTGTTCGTTTCAACACCGTGCCGTTTTGTTACACTGATTTCCCTGAAACCGGTGGCATGTACCTTATCGGCCTTAAGATTTACCCAGTAGCGGTTCAATCCACGGGCATCCTTGACCTTATCAAGCTCTTCCCTGCTGATGGCAGCAGGACCACTGAAGTAATTTTTAAAATAACGCAGGTTAAACGCCAAGCCAGCCACAACAGCGGCAATCAGCAGAATTGCAACAACAATCCTCTTCCGGTACATCCCGACAATCTTTCCCTTAAGCCAACTGTTCACAACATCCCTCCCGATTGCATTTTAAGATCTATGGCTGAGTTGCACAAAAAAACGTTCCCCAACAAGGATGCGAACAATAACCGTCCAGATCTGTATATGGGTAACCAAATCCATGCCAACCAATTTTTCAAAGATATAACATACGCCGCCATGAAACACTATATAAAAATTTGAAAACACTAATCTAAAAAGTCGGTAAAAAATGAAGCATCCCACAGCAAGCTACGGGGCATCACGTTAGTAATTGGTTTCTTTCATCGATGCAAACTTCGGGTAATATGCCCCAAAGAGTTTTAAGATACAAAACCGGCAAGAAACAACCCGTCATAAACTACGCCCGCGACGTTGAGCAAAAAATACGATAATATCATCTTGACTAACGCATATACTGATATATTAACAGGTAATACCGATTTCAAATTAAATGAAGCCATCGATCATTCTTACCTATCCGATTCAACCGGAGGAAACGAGCATGCCAAACTTCACGGAAGTGGAAATCCTATCCAATAAAACAGAGAACGAGGGTGTCCATTCCTTTCAAATATCACCTGTGCCGCTTTCTTTTTCAGCAAGAAAACCAGGGCAGTATTTACTGATTAAAACCATGCGGGAAGGTGTTTTGAGTGAGGCCCATCCATTTACGATCACCAATAGTATAAAAGACGATTTTCTCCGGATTAGCGTTAAGCGTATCGGCAAATTCACCACGGCACTGCATTCAATAAAACCTCCTGTGACAGCCTTTATCAATGGCCCGTTTGGCGAATTGGGCAACAAAATTGATTCAAATACGGCTGCGGTATTTATTGCCGGCGGAATAGGAATAACTCCGTTTATCAGTCTGCTAACCCATCTGGAGGACAAACAGTCGAATATGAGCGTGACCCTGTTTTGGGCAAACGAGGATATGAACGATTTATTCTATCTTGATCAATTATCTGCATTAACCGCAAAACTGAATCTTTCCGTCATCCTGGTTGTTAACCGGTTGGATGAAAAATTGGTGTTGAATACAGATTCACTGATATTTGAGAAGGGTTATCTGACAAAGGAAATATTAGATAAATACATCGCCGTCGACAACGCCTCATACTACATGTGCGGATCCCCCAATATGCAGAAGTTCATATTTTCGCAATTGGAGACGATGAACATATCTCCAGAAAGAGTAGAAACGGAAAGAATCGGGATATATATGGCCGATATCAATCCATAAATCTCCACAAATCCAGGCCGACACTGGCCTGGCAAGAATTGCTTTACTATCCTATCTATTTAGCGCCTCTGCATAAAACAGCCGCTTTTTCAATACCAATCCACTGCGCGTGATCCAGCCTGAAAAAAAATTTCAGGCTGCCCCCTTGTTCCACCACCCTTGCAGCCAATCCATTATTCCCCCCCGAACTCATTGTTTTCACAACATTTGAGCAACCGACACATGCCTGTAATACTCGCAGGTTATAGTCCACTAAAACAAAAAGACCAAAACAAGGGACCAAGGGGGACCGAATATGAAAATCAGACTGAACGAAGATTACTACTACTGGAGTTGCGACTGGTGCGACACAGAGAACCGGGTTCTCTGGGCCAAGGTCAATGAAGGCTGTTTCTGCGGGGCTTGCCATAAAAAGCAGTTTATCGGCGGCGAAACACCAGCCGTTTTACGTGAACATATTATCGCTGCAGGACTTTGAGATGAAAGGATCACACACACCGAATGAATAACCGGATTATCTACAAATACCAGGTAAAGCACAGCATCAGCCAAAACGGGCACACCGAGCTTTTCATCGGTGAACATATGCAGCTTGGAAAGCAGTTCTTTCTGAAATCCATGGCCCCTGCCGATGAAAACGACGACCTGTTTCGCGTGCGATTCTACAGCGAGGCAAAACTGCTGGCACGACTGGATCACCCGAACATCATGCAGGCAACCGACTTTTTCCAGTTTGAAGACCGCTATTGGCTGGCGATGGAATACTTTAACGGGCCAACACTGGAGAAGATGCTCCAGCTCAACAAGAGCTTCCCGCCACAACCGGCGCTGCACTACTTCAAACAACTGCTGCGCGGCCTCTCCTTTGCGCATGAGCTGGGGGTAATTCACCGCAACATTCGACCGGACATGATCCTGCTCAACAAATCCGGGCAACTCAAGATCGCTGATTTTGGTGTTGCCATGATCCAGGGTGACAGCGGACGGGTTGAGATCGGCAAGACATTCATCGATGCCAACTATCTCAGCCCGGAACAGATCATCAACCCGCTGAACGTGGATCAGCGCAGCGACATCTACTCCACCGGCGTAATCCTGTTCCAGATGCTAACCGGTTGCCTCCCGTTCAAACAGGGTTCCAGCCTGACAAGCCTTATGCTTCATCTGGATGAAAGCGCCCCGGACATCCGTACCATCAACCCTGAGATACCTGATAAGATTGCAGAAATCGTAGCCAAGGCCCTTGAAAAATCACCGGAGGAACGTTTCCAGAGCTGCCGGGAATTTCTGAAGGCGATTGAGGATTATCAGCACAGCCTGCTGCCGGAAGGCACCACTCAAAAAACGTACAGCAAAAAAACGATCATGTTTGGCTGTTCGGTGCTGGCAGGACTGGCCCTGTTCGGCATGGTCACCTACAAGATCATGACACGCGAATCATACGTCACCATCCTCAGGCTCAACGGTTCCAACACGATCGGTTCCAAACTGGCCCCTGCCCTGGCCGAAGCCTATCTATGGCGCAACGGGGCAACCAAGATCACCCGCCAGCAGGGCAGCAATCCGGAAGAGATCATCATCAAGGGATTGATTGACAGGCATAACGGACTGGCCATCGAAATCAAATCACATGGTTCATCCACTGCATTTGAAGGATTGGCGGATAACAGCTGTGAAATCGGCATGTCATCACGCCGTATAAAGAACGAAGAGATTAAAAAACTGGCTTCGCTGGGCGACATGACATCGCTTGCCAGTGAACATATCCTTGGCCTTGACGGCCTGGCCGTTATCACCAACGAGGCAAACAGCATCAACACACTCAACATAAACGAACTGAAGGAGATCTTTTCCGGCAAAACCAGCGGATGGCAGCCGATAAACGGAACAACCGCAGCAATCAGCGTCTATGCGCGTGATGATAAATCCGGCACATTCGACACATTCAAAAGCCTTGTGCTTGGCAGCAGTAAACTGGTGGCAACGGCAAAACGGTTTGAAGACAGCGCAATGCTCTCGTCACAGGTTTCCAGCGACAAAAACGGCATCGGTTTCATCGGCCTGCCCTATATCAAATCAGCCAAGGCGCTGGCCATCAAGAGCGGCAACGCCACCCCGGTTTTACCGACACCCTTCACCGTCGCTACCGAGGATTACCCCTTGGCTCGCCGGCTTTATCTATACACCAGACAACAGCCACAAAACCCAAGAATCTCTGAATTCGTAGAGTTTGCACTCTCCAATGAAGGTCAGGAAATCGTTGAGAAGAACGGCTTTGTCTCCATGGCCATCAAGGCCGCTACATTCCCACCCCCTGAAATGGCGCCGCCTGAATACAAAAGGGTCACCGCCTCGGCTGAACGCCTCTCACTGAACTTCAAGTTCAAGGAGAACAGTTTCAAACTTGACAACAAAGGACAACGCGACCTTGACCGTCTTGTCAGGGCCTTGACCGTCAAGGAATTCCAGGGGAGACCGGTTATGCTGTTCGGCTTTACCGATAACCAGCTGCCACCAGCCCAGAGCAGCGAACTCTCCCGGGCCAGGGCAAAGACCATCTCCGAAGAGCTGAGCAAACGCGGCATCAACGCCGCAACAATCAGCGGGTTTGGCTCACTGCTGCCAATTGCCGATAACTCCAGCATGGATGGCAAAAACCGGAACAACCGGGTCGAGATCTGGCTGGGCAAAAAATAAACAGAAACGGTATTAGCTACTATCCCCCCGAAAAAAATCAAAACCTTACCCCCTTGCTTCGCTACACTCGCTTCCCCCCTATAAAATAGGGGGGATTGAGGGGGGTCATTATTTTCACAGTCAGCAATAGCTTGACGTTAATCAGGAAAAACAAAGCGGATAGCCCCGACCAGGGAACTATCCGCTTTGTTTTTACCTCTGCAACCGATACAGATCAGGACTAACGCACCAGCAGCAACTCCTGGCGCGAGATTCGATTCGCATCACAATATTCATGTTCCAACTCCTCAACCAGAACCAGATCCAGACCGGATTCCGCAAGAAATTCCGCACGCATCGCCTTACTCTTGTGACGCATGATCAATGGCAGCAAATTATTAACGTAGATAGCCTCTTTCTTGATCATATCCAGCCCCTTCAGAAACAGTTCCTCCGGCAACTCACCAGCCAGCACCCCTTTTTGACGCAGATCAATCGTCAACAGCCGTTTCAGAACCACCAGATCACCCTTGGATGCAAAACGGGCCGAACCATTTCTTATCTTGTCGCGAAGACTCTCAAGCAGATCTGTCAGCAGCCTTTCCTCATTTTCCAATGACCCAATCGATGCAACCAGATCCCTGGCGCTGATTGTCCCCTCAGTAATACGGGCCAGACCGTCAAAAAGCAGTTTCGCCTTCTTGCGGCCGCAGCTGTCAATAAAGGCACTCCCCATCAGATCATCAACAAACAGTCTTTCAAACAGAGTGGCATCAAGCATGTCAAAAATTATGCGATTGCGATTCAACATCATCACGGTATTTGCATCAATGGCAACCGTTTCAGCAAATACGATCTGATTAATGACACTCTGGGTATCATCATAGATCTTCAGGTAATAGAGCAGCTTGTGAAAATAGAGATTAACCGCGTCATCCTTGTCATTCTTAAAGCGGACATCACAGACCTTGCCCGCCTCCAGCATGACATGCTCCAGTCGTTGATCACCGGATTCACGGGCAGCCTTGCGGGCCAGAAGCAGCTTTGCCGCCACACGCAGATTAAACGGATTGAGCTGCCCCAACCCGCGAATAAAAAAATGATCCAGAAAACCGATGACCTTGTCAACATCAACTGTCAACGGTTTATACGCGCCTTGCGATGTAATATCAGCCTGCCTTGCCAACATAATCCGACACCCCTCACAATTTCACTCATCTCAATTATAGTGGTTCTGATTATAAGGCATTATGCAAGGTGGGAATGTTACAATCAGGAAAGAATTGATGACGAAATACCAGTCCTACCCCTGGACGGCAACTGAACCGTATCACCAGCCAGCAGGATATGTTTATTGAATTTCAAAACCCTCGTTGACATACGAATTAAACTCAACTAACCTTCACACAATCTTTTACAGCCAATCTGGTCCAGACATAAGTATCTATGTATATGAATCCGCCCGGACGTGGCATGCTGATGACCATAAATCCCACGAAAGAACCCGAATGAAAAAGCTAATCATCATCGCCATAACCATAGCCCTGGGGGTAATTATCGCCCTCTCGATCAAGCCCAAAGGGATTAAAACCGTACCGCTAAATACAAACGTCAGCAAATCACCCATTGAAAAAGTCAATCCAGCTTCTCTGCCTGCGAATACCACTGCCGACCGGGTGCTCATCGAGAAAGGGAAGCGCCGCCTGACGTTATTCAACCAAAACAAACCGTTAAAGAGCTATCAAATCGCACTTGGCCGGGAACCAAACGGAAAGAAGGTCCAGGAGGGAGACGGGCGAACCCCGGAAGGGGTTTATACAATTGACCGACGGAAACCAAACAGCAACTATCACCGGGCATTGCATATCTCATATCCAAACCCCATGGACAGGGCCGACGCAAAGGCCAGAGGCGTTTCACCCGGCGGTGACATCATGATCCATGGCCTGCCAAATGGAATGGGTTTTATCGGAAGCCTTCATACCCAGCGAGACTGGACACTGGGTTGTATCGCCTTGACGAATCCGGAAATTGATGAAATCTGGCGGGCGGTTCCCGACGGCACTAGCGTAGAAATCATTCCCTGAAATGGGGTACACGGGGTATTCTGCAAAAGTCGCATATTTTTTCCGGCATTCCTGAAAATGAATCACCGCAAAAGGTCAGGATTGAGATGTTTATCGGACACCTACCGGCAGGTTATCTTGCCTCAAGATTTCTATTTCCACGTTTCGAGACAACTGGCGTTCTTTTGAAGCCGTATCTATGGGCAGGTCTGCTCGGTGCCATCACACCCGATCTGGACATGCTCTATTTCTATCTGATCGACCACCGCCAGCATCACCACCACACATACCTGACACACTACCCAATCATCTGGATCAGTCTACTGCTGATCTCATTGGCATGGCTCTCTCTAACCAAAACCAGGCAGAATGGTGCCCTCGCAACCATCTTTTCCATCAACGGGCTGATCCATCTCTGTCTTGACAGTATCGTTGGAGACATCTGGTGGTTTGCACCGCTGCTGGACAGACCCTTTGCATTTTTTACCGTCCCGGCGCTCTACAAGCCATGGTGGCTTAATTTTCTGCTTCATTGGTCTTTCGCCCTGGAACTGACCCTACTGGCACTATCAATTTGGTTGTGGCAACGCCGCCCTCCCCGGCGCTCAATCCAACTGCTGAATAAGGGGGCCTGAATTTACATGACACCGAAATCAATGTCCAAAATAGTAACGTATAAAATCAACCCCAAGGAGAAAAATCATGTTCAGAAAATTAGCGGCTGGATTGTTCGTAATACTGTTTTTCACAGTGTCAAATGTTCATGCTGAAAACAATATTTTACCACAGAAGCACGCCCTGATTAAAAAACTGCTGACGGTCACCAACCTGAAAAAAAATACCGAAATAACTATGGACACATCATTTGAACAGATGAAGAGCGACACCCTGCCGCAAATGCTTGATACCGCTTTGAAGCAGCAGTTGGGAGAAGAAGCCGTAGCAAAGATTGATCCGGCAAAGCGGGAAAAAGAGATCAAAGCAGCGTCCATCAGAATCGGCGACAAAATTAAAAAGGCAGTAAAGGAAAAGTTTGACATGGCGCAACTCGCCGAGGATATCTCTTTCAATCTTTACAACAAATATTTCACAGAGAATGAGCTCCAGGCCATACTTGACTTCTATCAATCCCCGGCTGGCAGCAAGGCTATTTCACTGATGCCCAAAATGACTGCAGACGCGATGAAGATTGCCAACGAGACAACAAACAAATTGGTAATTGAAATCTATTTCACCACCATGAAAGAGGAAATACCAAAATTGGTGAACGAACTGTTTCCCAGTAACTGCAAGGAAGATCAATAGCAGAAGACAGCAACATGGCTTACCAATATTTATCAAATGAATCAAAAACAAGCGCGCATTTTTACGCACAAAACGATTTAACATCACAATTAATGGAGGTAGATCTGATGAATAAGATCCTGCTGTTTCTAGCTGTACTACTGTTTAGCGGACAGGCATGGGCATTCGAGAAAATCCGCATCCAGATTCCGAGCCCGGCCATGGGAATAGCCCCGCATGCGACGGCGGTTCTGCCGGATGGTTATCGTACAACAGCAAAACGCTTCCCGACAGTTTATGTGCTGCATGGCTGGAGCGGCAATGACACCACCTGGACGGAAAAGTCAGGGATCAGTCCGTTGGCTGACCGCTATGGCGTTATCCTGGTCATGCCGGACGGCGGCCACGACAAGTGGTATATTGACAGCCCGGTGCTGGCAAAGAGCAAATATGAAACCTATATTGGCAAAGAGGTTGTCGCCCAGATGGACAGGAACTTCAGAACAATTGCCAAAAAAGAGGCGCGCGCCATTACAGGGCTGAGCATGGGTGGTTACGGTGCGTTGAATGTTGCGCTGAACAACCCGGCAACCTTCGGCGCAGCAGGCAGCCTGAGCGGCGGTGTGGATCCGCGTGATTTTTCCAGAAACTGGGGGCTTGAAGCGGTCTTTGGTGACCATGTTAAAAACGCGGATTTCTGGAATGACAAGGCGATTATCAATAACACACACCGTTTCATCTTCAGCGGCATTGATCTGGCAATCGATTGCGGTGTCGACGACTTCTTCATCGACTCGAACCGTGCTCTGCACCAACGCCTGCTGGGGCTGAGGATCGCCCATGACTACACAGAGCGGCCGGGCGCCCATACATTCGAATACTGGGACAACGCCATCCAGTACCAGCTGCTCTACTTCTCGAACCTGTTTTCAAGGAAACTTGACAAACCATGATATCCGTCAACCTGATTAGCACTCCACGCCGCTCTGGTTACAAAACTTGTCATTCCCGAGGCGATTCTGATCGGGAATCCAGCTTTTAACAGGCTGAAAGCATGGATTCCCGATATAGGCATTCGGGGATGACATTCTTAATAGCGAAAAAATAGTGCTAATCAGGGCCGTCAATAAAAGAAAGCCTCTTGGGGATGGTTGTTGATGAATAAATCACAGATCAAACTTTCCAGGCAGAATTTTTAATCCGCAAAGAATATTCATAAAGGTAAAGGAGAAACCGGATGAAAACTGACTTTAAAACCATAACCCTCTTTGTCTTGAGCATACTAATGCTCACCATGCCTGCGGTTGCCGCTGATTACAACGCCGGCGTTGCAGTAACAATCCTCAAAAAGGCCTCCGTCACCAGCAATGGCCAGCCAATTGCCTATCCGAAAACAGACCGGCCAGAGGTGACCGCCTTGACCGTGGATCTGGCGCCAGGGGCTGAAACCGGCTGGCACAAGCATTCGATGCCGGTCTACGCCTATGTTGTCTCCGGCAGGCTGACGGTTGATCTTGAAGATGGCAAGCAGCTCTCATACGGCCCGGGAGAGGTAATCTACGAGGTAGTCGACACACTCCACAACGGCAAGAACAGTGGCACAGTGCCGGTACGCCTGGCGGTGTTTTATCTCGGTGCAGCCGGTGTGCCCAACGTCATCAAGCCCCAATAGAGCCTTCAAACAGAACAAAACGCTTCCGGCATGGATCTGGCGGATCAATCGTTGATTATCAGCACAGGATAACGTAGCAGCCACAAAAACTTTGAAAAGGGACAAACGCATGCGCCGGATATCTGCAGTTATGGCACTGTTTTTATTTACTTCAGGTTGTTCAACATTTTCAGAAACCTTTGACAGACGATCGCATTGCGCCCCTTCCCTTGTTTACTGTGGCACACGCGTTGATGCGCAGATGATTGCCGCCGCCAGCGATGAATCCGCCGGCCTTCTGCGGATCTTTTTACCAATGGCAATCATAGACCTTCCCATTAGCCTTGCAGCTGATACAATCATCCTCCCCTACACCATCTACAGAGATGCCACATCGACAGAATCCAAAAGCCCCGATCCGGTTCAACCGAAGAGAGATGGGAACGAAGAACCGGAACAGAAACCATTACAGACATTATCCAAATAGAACATTTTTTACTCTGCAGATTTGAAATTTGATAGTATCATTAAAAATAAATTCTACTGCATAAATGGCAACTATTTTGATCTGATTCAGGCCACCCGGATAATCATATTTTCCAGAGGTTAACAGATGTCGCTACCGAAATCCGTTTTCCCGACCATGCAAAATGACAGAATCCAGCCAACACACGGCATAGCCCACCCCATTATTCTGGTATTAGCAATTCTACTCGGCCTGACCGCCGGCATGAGGACGACAACGGCCTTGGCAAATGATGGGCCAAAGTTGCTGGTCCTGCATTCCTACCATCAGGGATACCCCTGGACCGACACGATTCAGAACGGGGTATCACGTACCATCAGCAAGTCTTTTCCAAAGGCTGAACTCTACGTTGAATATATGAACACCAAACGTCAGCCAAGTAAGGCCATGTCACCTCACCTGCGTGACCTGTACCAGCGCGCCTACGCCAAGGTCAGGTTTGATATCATCATTGCCACCGACAACAATGCGCTCGACTTTCTGCTGCACTACCGCAACGCCCTCTTTCCTGGTGTGCCGGTTGTATTCTGCGGCATCAACGACATCCAGAACTACCATTTCCCCCCTGACAACAACTACACCGGAGTTGCCGAAAACGCCGATATTGCTGGTAACATCGCTTTAATTCTGAAACTTCATCCAAATACAAAGAGACTCGCGGTAATCTCCGACAGCACGGAATCAGGCGATATCAACCTTGCCAACACCAGAAAGGCGGCCAAAGAATTTCCTTCGCTGAAGGTGATCGAACTGTCACGGCTGACCATGTCCCAGCTGTCATCCCGGCTTAAAGGATTAAATGATGACACGGTTGTCTTTAACACTTCATTCATCAGGGATGCCAACGGACAAGTCTTTACCTCACCGGAGAGCATGGAACTGATTGTCAAGGCATCGCGCCGTCCGGTCTATACCGGCTGGGACTTTGCGCTTGCACCAGGCGTAGTTGGCGGCAAGCTGCTCAGCGGCGAGTTGCAGGGAAAAAACGCTGCAGAACTCGCCATCAGGATCATCAGGGGTGAAAAGGCCGCAACAATCCCGATCGTCAAGAGCCCAACCGCCTACATCTTTGACTATAACGGCCTGAAAAAATTCGGCATCAGCGAATCCAGCCTGCCACCGGATTCGTCCATACTCGGAAAACCGGACACACTCTATACCCGCTATCGCCCTTACATCTGGTTCGGCGGTGGACTGTTTACGGCACAGATACTGATCATCAGCCTGCTGACCTGGAACATCGTCCACCGCCGCCGTGAGGAGGCAGCCCGCCAGGAGGCGGAAAGGGCGCTATGGAAGAGCGAGGCCCGCTATCACGACATCATAGAAAATATACAGGATACGGTCTACCAAACCGATAAAAACGGGCTGATAAAACTGATCAACCCCTCTGCGATAAAACTGTTGGGATATAACTCAGTGGACGAGATGCTCGGACACGAAATCAAAGACGGTTGGATGTTTCCGGAAAAACGCCAGGAAATGCTGAAAATTCTGGATCAAGACGGGATAGTCCAGGACTATGAGGTCGTTCTGAAAAAAAAGGATGGTACACCGGTAACCGTTTCAACCACCAGCAGCTACTATTATGACCTGCATGGAAATGTCATGGGGGTGGAGGGAATCTTCCGCGACATTACCGAGCGCAAACGGGCCGAAGAGGAGCTTTTCCGGCAGAAAAACCTGATCAGCAACATTATCGAGAGCGCCTCAGAGGGAATCTTCGCCAAGGATCTTTGCGGGATATACATCTCCATCAATAAGGCCGGGGCGCATATGATGGGATACAGCGCCGCCGAGGTGATCGGCCGAACGGATTTTGATCTGCTGCCCATTGAGACGGCCATGGAATTTCAAAAGACCGACCAAATGATCATTGATACCGGCAGCGCAGCAGAACGAGAAGAAATCATACAGATTGAAGGCAAGCCCCATGTTTATCTGACAAATAAAACAGCGTGGCGGAACAACAAGGGAGAGATCATCGGCGTCATCGGCGTCTCCAATGACATATCGGATCGCAAAGAGCATGAAAAGGAACAGCTTAAGATAGACAAGCTTGAATCGCTGGGGGTATTGGCGGGCGGAATAGCCCACGACTTCAACAACATTCTCACCGGGATCATCGGCAACATATCCCTGGCCCAGATTTACCTGGAACCGGGACACAAATCCGGCCAAAAGCTGGCCGAGGCGGAAAAGGCATCGGTCAGGGCAACCGAATTGGCCCATCAACTGCTGACATTTGCCAAGGGGGGCGAACCGGTAAAGAAACTGATTACAATCCCGGACCTGATCCAGGAGACCATCTCACTGGCACTGCATGGTTCCAACTGCAGCTGCAATCTGGATCTACCCGGCCAGATCCAGACCATCGAAGCGGATGAGGGGCAACTAAGCCAGGTATTCCACAACATCATCATCAACGCCACCCAGGCCATGCCCGGTGGCGGCACCCTGAGCATATCCGCCGAGAACACTCATCTGGATCAGGCGAATTGCCTCGAGCTGCCACCCGGAGACTACGTCAAACTTTCATTTTCCGATCAGGGGTGCGGCATTTCCGAAAAAAATCTGGCCAAAATCTTTGACCCTTACTTCACCACAAAATCCGCCGGTAACGGCCTGGGGCTGGCCTCGGCCCGTTCCATCATCTGTCGGCATGGCGGGCAGATCAGCGCCCGTTCAATGCCGGGCAATGGCACCACATTTACCATTTTCCTCCCCTCCACCGGCCAGAACCACACCGATTTGAACAGCGAACCGGCCTGCCGGAACAACAACGTTCAGGGGAGCGGCTCAATCCTTGTCATGGATGACGAGGTCATGATTCTGAATATGGTTTCCAATATGCTGGAAATATTGGGATATGAGGCTACAGCCGCCGAAAACGGCACAGACACCATCCATCTTTACAGATTGGCCATGGAAACGGGCAATCCATTTTCTGCGGTAATGATGGATCTGACCACACCGGGGAACATGGGGGGCAGAGAGGCGGGAGAGAAGATTCTGTCACTGGATCCGCAGGCATGCCTGATCGTCTCCAGCGGTTATTCCAACGATCCGATCATATCCGACTTCAGGCAGTACGGCTTTCAGGGGGCCGTCACCAAACCGTATAACGTCAAGCAGATCAGCCAGATGCTAAACACGCTGATAGAAAACTGACGAATTGAATAGCTTTACAGGCTCCTGCAAAAAGCTGAAAAAGTCAAAACCATACCCCCCTGCTTCGCTACGCTTGCTTCCCCCCTATATAATAGGGGGGAGTGAGGGGGGTCATTCTTTACATTTGTCTATTATTATGAACTTTTGCAAGAACCTCAGCTCAAATCCAAAAAACGAGATTTAAAGCGCGCTATTTCCGTCGTCCAAACTGCACCAAACGCACGTCAACCGAAGCGGTCTGACCATGGTGATCATAGGAAAAACGGGTGATCCCGAGACCGGGGACAAACTCGAACATCTTCAGATCCGAATTGGTTCGGTAGGCCAGTTGATACCCCTTGGCCCCCTTTTCTGAATCATATCCACTGACATGCAGCACCGCCGCAGTTTCACCCTCGACAACCCAACAATACATGCCATCGGTCCGCTCCTGATCCTCAACGGCAAACCGCTTACCAACGGACAGTGGGAGATCCAGCAGCAGACCATCGGTTGTCAGCCGTTTCCTGGCGATTGCCGGAAAATTGACAGCCAGCTTTTCAGCCTCTGCGCGGTTTTCAGCCGGGATCAAGTAGGTCTGTTTTCCGGATTGAACAAGCAGCGAATAGCGAGGCGGATTCCCCTGCTCATACCAGGCCAGTTCATCGGGAAAGCCGCTGACAACGGCAACCAGATACCCGGGATGCCGGTAAACCGCCTCAATCCTGGTCGTCCAACTGATCTTACTGGCCGTCACCTCGGAACCATCTCCACTGCGCTTGATTGTCCCCTCATAAACCCAGAAGGTCCCTTTTTCCAGCGGAATTACCGGCTGTGCGGCAGAAGCAGACATGGAAAAAACCAGCGACACAAACAAAAGGGCGATACATGCAATAAACTGTTTCATTCCAATCTCCCCTGAACAATTCCTGTGTGATTAAAAACCTTGTGACTTCAAATCTCTCACCGGCTACGAGGCCAGAAAGGCATCCAGCGCCCCTGGAAACGGTCGCAGGGCACGTTCACAGATACCCAGCGAAAAGGCGATAGCCAGGCCGTAATTCGTGATCGGCACTGACGCCCGACGGCAACGGCTGATGCGCGAAAGCAGCTCGCGCCGGTTGTGCATACACGAACCGCAGTGGATAACCAGCTTGTATGCGGCCAGATCATCCGGAAAATCATGCCCTTGATAATGAGTAAACTCCAGTTTACCACCGACATACTGGGTCAGCCAGCGTGGTATCTTGACCCGGCCGATATCCTCGGTGATCGGATGATGGGAACAGGCCTCGCAAATCAGCACGCGATCCCCGGAACGCAGCCTGTCAATGGCCTTTGCACCCGCCGCAAACTCGAACAGATCCCCCTTGTGACGGGCAAAGAGTATAGAAAAGGAGGTCAGCGGAATTTCATCAGGCGTATCGGCAGCGACCTTTAAAAATGCCTGGGAATCAGTCACCACCAAGGCTGGTGGAGACTTCAACCGTTCCAGTGCACCACGCAGTTCACGCTCCTTGACAACCATACAGCAGGAATCATTGTCCAGCAGTTCACGGATCGTCTGCACCTGCGGCAGTATCAGACGCCCCTTGGGCGCCTCCTTGTCAATCGGGACAACCAGCAGCGCCAGCTCGCCCGGCGGCACAAGATCGGAAACAATGACAGGCGAATTGATAAAATCATCCGGCGCCTTGGCAATCAAGGCATCGATCAGTTCCGGGATACCACTGCCATTGACAGCAGAAGTATTGACAACAGTGATATCGGCCTTGGTCAGCAGCGTCTGCGACAGCGACGGCGATGAATCCAGATCGCTCTTGTTGAAAACCACAATCAATGGTATGCCACGTTCATTCAGCTCTGCCAGCAGACAGTCCTCGAAATCGCCCCACTCGCCGGCCGTGGCAACCAGCAGGGCAACGTCGCAACGCTCAAATACCTGCCGCGTCCGGTTGACACGCATCTCACCCAAGGCCCCCGCATCATCAATGCCGGCCGTATCGATGAACAGCACCGGCCCGATCGGCAGCAGCTCCATCGGTTTTTCAACCGGATCCGTAGTTGTACCGGCAATTGCGGAGACGATTGAAACACTCTGACGCGTCAAGCAGTTAAGCAGAGACGACTTGCCGACATTGCGACGTCCGAAAAGTGCGATATGGAGCCGGTTTCCCTTGGCAGCGCTGTTCATCATTTCATTTCCCTTCAAGCGGGTGTCCCAGCCTGGTTACATTCTCCGGCGAGACAAGCCTGTCAAACGCCTCCGCAGTCAGCAATCCCCGGGCGAGAACGATCTCCCGCGCCGTACAGCCGCGCGCCAGGGCTTCTTCAGCCAGGCCGGAGACAACACCATAGCCAAGCTGGTCAACCAGGGCCGTGAACAGGGCCGTTGATGACGCCACATGACCACGGCAGCGCCCTTCATCCGCCTCAAGTCCGGAAACACAGAAGCGTGCCAGAATGGAACAGGCGCTGGTCAGCAGCTGCACACTCTCCAGCAGTGCATCGGCAATCAGCGGCAGAAAGGGATTGAGCTCCAGGCTCCCCATGGCAGCCGCCTGGGTTATTTTCATATCATTCGCCATAACGGTGATCGCTGCCTGAGTAACCGCCTCGGGGATCACCGGATTGACCTTGCCCGGCATGATCGATGAACCAGCCTGACGCGGGGGAAGCCGGATCTCCCCCAGACCGGCATCCGGGCCGGACGAGAGCAGCCGCAGATCTCCGGAGACTTTGATCAGATTAACCGCACAACTCTTAAGAATTCCACTAACCTCGACAAAGGGATCACAATTCTGGGTAACATCCAGCAAATTTTCACCGCGGGCCAGGCCGATACCGGTTATGCTGCGGAGCTGCTCCGTCACCCGGAAGATATACCGGCGCGGGGCATTCAGACCTGTCCCGATTGCCGTCCCACCAAGGTTCACGACCCGCAGACGCTCCTCGCATTTATAAACGCGCCAGCGGTCACGCCCGAATGGCTCTGCAAAGGCCGACATGCTCCGTCCCAGCGTTGTCAGAACGGCATCCTGACACTCCGTCCGACCGACCTTGACAATATGGCTGAAGGCCTGTTCCTTGGCCTGAAAGGCGGACACCAGCTCCACCAGGGCCGGTTCCAGCAGGCGCAACTCCTGAATGACGGCAACCCGCAAGGCAGTTGGATAGACATCATTAGTCGACTGGTGCATATTCAGATCATCCAGCGGGCTGACCGTAATGTATTCTCCCGGATTACGTCCCATAATCTGCAGGGCGCGATTAGCCAGAACCTCGTTCACATTCATGTTGGTGGACGTCCCTGCTCCACCCTGCAGGGCATCGACTAGGATATGCCGGTCGAGGAGTCCGGCCATCATCTCCCGGCAGGCCTCTCCAATAGCAGCGGATCGCGTCTGATCCAAACAGCCGAGTTCGGCATTGGTAAACGCGCAGGCCAGCTTGACAGCACCAAAGGCATGAATCAGCCTTGGGTTGACCGTTCTTCCGGCCAGGTTGAAATTCTCCCTGGCACGCATGGTATGAATACCATACAACGCCGCGGCCGGCAGCTCACGTTCGCCCAGTGCATCACTTTCAATCCTGAAATCGGCCATAACACCTCAAAAGTATTGATCCCGCCCCTGCCCGTCCCGAATCAGCTGCAGACGCCGGGCAACCGTCTCCTTCATATCGCCATCGGCCATCCTGGACAATTCCTGGGCAATCATCCGCTCACCTGCGGTACGGGTCTGTGGAGAGGCATAATCCACCAGATACTCCGTCAATGTCAACAGGGCATTGGGGGTGCAGAACTCCTTGATGAAACCAGGAATGCTGAACTCCATGAAATGCTCGCCGGTCCGGCCGACCCGATAGCAGGAGGTGCAGAAACTGGGGAGATAGCCGTCACTAATCAGCTCGCCCATGACCTCGTCCAGGGAGCGGATATCCCCCAGCTGAAACTGTTCCCGCTCCATGACCTGGGCATCCCCCCCCTCCGTATAGCCACCCAGTTCGATCCGGCTGCCGGCATCGATCTGCGAAACACCGAAGGACATGCAGTCGCGACGAACAGCCGGGTTCTCCCTGGCGGTCAGGATCAGACCGGTATATGGCACGGCCAGACGCAGAATGGCAATCAATCGTCTGAATTCATCGTCATCCACCTGATAGCGAAGATCCAGATCAACCCCGGCCGCCGGACGGATGCGCGGGAAACTGATCGTATGCGGGCCGACATTATAACGTTCCTGCAGATGCAGCGCGTGGGAGACAAGCCCGAGAACCTCGAAGCGCCAATCGTGCAGTCCGAAGAGCACACCCAGCCCGACGTCATCACAACCGGCCTCGAATGCCCTGTTCAGGCCGTCCAAACGGTAGAGGTAATCGGACTTGCGTGTATTTTGCGGATGAAAGCGGGCATAGGTGCTGTGATGATAGGTCTCGTGAAAGATCTGATAGGTGCCGATGCCGGCCTCCTTGACAATCCGGTACCCCTCATGGTCAAGCGGCGCGGCATTGACATTGACGCGGCGGATCTCGCCATGTCCGATCCTGGTATCATAAACCGTCCGGACCGAATGGGCGATGAATTCGGCATCATAGGCCTGATGTTCGCCAAAGACCAGAATCAGACGCTTGTGTCCCTTCTCCTCCAGGGCCGTAACCTGCTGGCGCAGTTCGTTGTCGTCAAGGGTTCGCCGGACAGCAGCGGCGTTGCTCCTCTTGAAGGCGCAGTAGCAGCAGTCGTTGACACAGTTATTACCGACATACAGCGGTGCAAACAGGACAATCCGGTTGCCATAGACGTTTTTCTTCAACTCCCTGGCCGCGGCAAAAATAGACTCAATCTGTTCCGGTTCATCGGCCAGCAGCAGAGTGGCGGTTTCATCCACAGTCAACGGCGCCTTGGAAAGACTCTTGGCAATTATGTCACGAACACGCCCGCTATCCGGCCTGCTCCCCTGCAAAAGATTATTGATCCGCGCCTCGTCGATAAAATCGACTGCGCCCTGACTTAACTCCATTGAAGGCATTCTGCCCATTGTTGGTTCCTCTTGTTTCTGCTCGATTATCATTTCCGGAGACGGGGTGAATCGCCACGACCACGACCGACGCTTCTCCCGATGCCATGAATCCTGGCAGCCATGCAGCTCCGGCAATCAGCGGCGCTTTCATCGATGCAGGCCTTGGATGGATAGATTTCATACAGGGCGCGATACTTGCGGGGGGTCATATTGGGCATAACGACATTTGCCCCGCGCTGAAGGCCCAATTCCCTGCCAAAGAGCGGATTCAACGTTGCCAGTGCGGTTGTGCTGGGGATATTCGTGCCGGGACAATTCAGCCGGGTCAGGGCGATAACCTTGTAGGTCATCAGCTCACTGTTGGAAACCTGTTCACCATCCGGCGCGGGCGGTAATTCACCCCGTCCGGCGGGGGTTTCCGTGTGTGAGATGTATGGACCGACACCGATCATATCCAGATCCAGCTCACGAAAGAGCAGTATATCATCGGCCAGGTCCGAGTAGGTCTGTCCCGGTATGCCAATCATGACACCGCTGCCGACCTCATAACCAAACAACCTGAGACGGCGCAGAATCTGGATGCGATCGCTGTTTGTACCGGGGAGTGACGGGTGGATACGTTCATACAGTGAACGATCTGATGTTTCAAAACGAAGCAGATAGCGATCGGCACCGGCATTACGCCACCGGACCAATTCATCGTCATCACGCTCCCCCAGACTTAGTGTGACCGCCAGGGATGTCTCTGATTTGATCCGACGGATCAGCTCCTCCATCCAGTCACAGCTGATGCCGAGATCCTCACCGGATTGCAGCACCACCGTGCCATAACCATATCCGGCCGCCTCAACGACACAGGCCAGAATCTCATCCTGCTCCATCCGGTAACGCTGCAGTCCGACATTGGCGACATTCAGGCCACAATAAGCACAGTTACGGCGACAATAGCTGGAAAATTCAATCAGGCCGCGCAGGTGAACCTCCTCACCCACATGCGCCCTTCTGACCTCGTCCGCCAGCTGCCATAGCTGTTCCAATCGCCCCGGCTCTTCACACCTCAGCCAGTCGATGATCTCATCTCTTTCCATTAAAGCGGACCGCACCCCGCGCCGGGACACATCACCTTTCGTAGCGCTTGAAATAATGCGTATGCAGCAACTGGTGCGCCTTCTCGCTCAAAGGCTTGCCAAGATACCTTTCATACAGCTCTATGATATACGGATTTTCGTGGGACTTCCTGATCTTTTTACCATTATCCTCGGCATACATGACTGCGGTCCGTTTTTTAAGGATCTCCACATTGCCATGGTGATAGGGCTGGCCCGCGCCACCGATACAGCCGCCGGGGCAGGACATTATCTCGATGGCGTGATACTCCGACTTGCCGGAGCGGATCTCATCCAGCAGTTTGCGGGCATTACCCAGTTCATGAGCAATACCAATATTCAGAGTATGCTCGCCAACCTGAACCTTTGCCGAACGGATTCCCTGCATGCCGCGCACCGCCTCGAATTCCACCTTTTCCAGCGTCTCCCCGGTTGCCAGTTCATAGGCCGTCCGCAGGGCCGCCTCGATCACGCCACCGGTCACACCGAAGATCGGCGCGGCACCACTCGACTCACCCAGCGGCGCATCAAAATCCTCATCGGGCAGGTCATTGAAATCAATATTCATCAGTTTGATCAGGCGGGCAAGCTCGCGGGTGGTAATAGAATAATCAACGTCAGGATTGCCGTTGACGGCAAATTCCGGGCGCGAACATTCATACTTCTTGGCAACACAGGGCATGATCGAGACAACCGTCATCTTCTCACGAGGGACACCCAGAAGTTCGGCGTAGTAGGACTTGGCAATCGCACCGAACATCTGCTGCGGCGACTTGGCGGTCGAGGGGATATCGACCAGATCAGGAAACTGGTGTTCGAAGAACTTGACCCAGGCAGGACAGCAGGAGGTCAGGATCGGCATTCGAACATTAGGGTCACCCGCCAGAAAACGGGTCAGCCGCTCCAGAAACTCCGAGGCCTCCTCCATAATCGTCAGATCAGCGGCAAAGTTGGTGTCAAAGACATGATCAAAGCCGAGCTTTCGCAACGCAGCGGCCAGCTTGCCGGTAACGGCGGTACCCGGCTCCATGCCGAACTCCTCGCCCAGGGCGGCGCGAACAGCCGGGGCGGCCTGCACCACCGTAATCCTCTCCGGATCAGCCAATGCATTAACCACCTCCCAGGTCTGATCACGCTCAACCAGTGCCCCCACCGGACAGACAGCCGTACACTGGCCGCAGAATGTGCAGGTGGAATCCTCCAGGTTCATCTCGAAGGCCGGCGCCACAACCGCATCAAAACCGCGATTGATACCGGAAAGCACGCCGCAGGTCTGAACGGTGTTGCACATGGTCTCGCAGCGGCGGCACATGATACACTTGTTCATATCACGGATAATGGAAGGGGAATAATCCTTGCGGTAAAGCGACATTGTCCCCCGGTAACCGACCTCACGAATGGCAAAGCGCTCCGCCAGCCGCTGCAGATCACACTCCCCGGATTTGGCGCAGCTCAGGCAGTCCTTGGGATGATCGGAGAGAAGCAGTTCCAAAACGGTCTTTCTGGCATTGAGAACCCTGACCGTATGGGTCAGGACAACCATACCGTCCGTAACCGGCGTCGAACAGGCCGGGGCAAGATTGCGACGACCAGCCACCTCAACAACGCAGATCCGGCAGGATGACGGCCTGTTGCAGTAACCAAGCTCCTCCATCTGCAGAAAACAGAGCGTAGGAATATCTATATGAAGTTTTCTGGCGGCATCGAGGATCATACTCCCCTGCGAAACTTCCGTATTCTTGCCGTCTATGGATATTTTAAGCATTGTCATACTCCAGGCTCCTTAATTGGTTCAAGGTTCGAAGTTCAAGGTTTGAAGTCCGGCTTTCAGACCTTCACGATTGCCCCGAACTTGCACTTTTCAAGACAGGTGCCGCATTTGATACAGGCATCACTGTCAATGACATGGGTCTCCTTGATCCGGCCGGAGATGCAGTTGACCGGACAGTTGCGCTCGCAGAGCGTACAGCCAACACACTTCTCCGCCAGGATCACAAACCTGAGCAGACTGGTGCAGACACCGGACGGGCAATGTTTATCGCGCACGTGGGCCAGGTATTCATCCATAAATGTATCCAGAGTGGAGAGAACCGGATTGGGCATGGTCTGCCCAAGTCCGCAGAGGGCGGTGTCCTTGATGACGTTTGAAAGGACCCTCAACCGTTCGATATCAGCCTCGCTCCCCTTGCCCTGGGTGATCCGCTCCAGAATCTCATACAGCCGCTTCGAGCCGATCCGGCAGGGGGTACATTTACCGCAGGTCTCATCCATGGTGAAGTCGAGGAAAAACTTGGCGAAATCAACCATGCAGGTTCCCTCATCCATGACAATCATACCGCCGGAGCCCATCATCGAACCCTTGGCGATCAGGTTGTCATAATCAATCGGTACATCCACATCCTGGCTGGTCAGGGCGCCACCCGAAGGACCGCCGGTCTGAACCGCCTTGAACTTCTTGCCATCGGGACAGCCGCCGCCGATATCAAAGATCACCTCGCCCAGGGTCGTACCCATCGGCACCTCAATCAGTCCGGTGTTCCTGATCCTGCCGGCCAGGGCAAAGACCTTGGTACCCTTGGACTTTTCCGTGCCGATGGAGGCAAACCATTCAGCCCCTTTGACCAGAATAGCCGGAATATTGGCAAAGGTCTCAACGTTATTGACGACGGTCGGCTTCTGCCAATAACCGGAGATGGCCGGAAAAGGGGGTTTTGTATGCGGCTCACCGCGATTTCCCTCCATTGAACTGATCAGTGCCGTCTCTTCGCCGCAGACAAATGCGCCGGCACCATATTTCAATTCAATGTTGAAATCAAAACCGGAACCAAAGAGATCATCGCCAAGCAGGCCGTACTCCAGCGCATCGGCAATGGCCTTCCGTAGCCGCTTGATCGCCAGCGGATATTCGGCGCGGATGTAGACCACCCCCAGTGAGGCGCCAATGGCATAACCACAGATCGCCATCGCCTCAATGACCGAATGGGGATCCCCCTCCAGAACAGCCCGATCCATGAAAGCGCCCGGATCCCCCTCATCCGCATTGCAGACAACATACTTCTGATCGGACTCCACGGCAGCGGCAATCTCCCACTTCTGGCCGGTGGGAAAGCCTCCTCCCCCCCTGCCGCGCAGACCTGATTTTTTCATCTCCGCGATAACACCAGCCGGGCTTCCAACGGTAACGCAGCTGGCAAGCGCCTCATAGCCACGCAGCGCCAGGTAATCCTCGATATTTTCAGGATCGATAAACCCGCAGTTTCTTGTGGCGATTCTAAGCTGTCTCTTTATGTTCATGAATCGGCTTCCCCCCTGAAATCACAGAACAACCCTGGTGTAATTGACCGGAATAACCACGCCGCCCGGCTCTCCCTGCTTGACATACTCCTCAACCAACTGGCGCGCCCCTTGCGGGTCAAGCTTGCCAAAGACAACCGGCTCCTTCCCCGGCAAGCGGATCTCGACGGTCGGTTCCGAATGGCAATAAGTCATACAACCGGACTGCATAAAGACTACATTTTGAAGTCCCTGTCGGGCAACCTCATCCTTCATCGCCTCCAGCACGGCATTGCCGCCCGAGGCAATACCACAGGTGGCCAGGGAGACATTGATAATAATATTTTCCCTTTCCTGCTCCTCACGACGGGCACGGCATTCCCTCTGAACCTCCAGCAAACCGGCAAGCGAAGTTATCCTTTGCATAAAAGCTCCTTAATCAGTTTCCAGCCTGTTTATACTCGTCGAGAATACCCTTGACCTGTTCCGGGGTAACATGCGGGTAGACCTTTTCAGCAACACTCATGACCGGGGCAAGTGCACAGGCGCCAATGCAGCGCAGCACGTCCAGCGAAAAGAGTCCATCCTTGGTAATACCGCCGATTTCGATCCCGAGGGAATCCTTCAGTGCCTCAACGACCTTCTCGGCCCCTCTGACAAAACAGGCCGTCCCCATGCAGACGGAAACCGGATATTTCCCCTTCGGCACCATGGTGAAGAAGGTATAAAAACTGACCACACCATAGACCTTGGCCAACGGCATATCCATGGCATCAGCCACAAACTGCTGCACCTCGCGGGGAAGATAGCCAAACAGCTGCTGCGCCTTATGGAGCACCGTCACCAGGTGCCCATCACGAACAGGAAGCTGACGGATGAAATCCTCCAACTCCTTATAGAGCTTGCCAGGCAGAGTGCGACGGTCCGGGATACTGCACCCGCCGTATGATTGACATGTGGATCCTGACTGCATTCGAGATCCCTCCCTTGAAATTGATTATTCAATAATGCGGTGGCCGTTCATCCTCGTCCGGCATGGCCGCTGAAACGGCCGAAGCAGAACGGAACAGCTCTGCCAGTCCGGCCAGGTCACGTTCAAGACGGGTAATCACCTGTTCCTGACGATAGAGCGCGTCATTCAACTCCTGTATGACCAGTTCCTGCTGCATATAACGCAACTCAAGGCCGGTTATCCGTTCCTCAAACTCCTGACTCATTACTTCCCCTCCCTTGGACTATCCCTGACTGAATGCCTTGCGAATTCTGAAGAGCCCCTCTTCCAGCAGTGAGCGTGAACAGCCGAAGTTGAGCCTGGCAAAGCCGGACAGTCCGAAATCCGACCCTTCGGAAAGACCTACCCCCCAATCCTCAAGAAACCTTGCCGGATGGGCAAGCCCCGCCCCCCTGAAATCGATCCAGGCCAGATAGGTCGCCTCCACCGGCGACGCCGAAATATTCGGCAGTTCTGCCAGATTTTCAAGCAGCACCCGCCGGTTTTCCCGCAGATATTCGATCAGGGCAAGCCGCCATGGCTCACCATGCGCATATGCCGCCTCGGCAGCGCTATAGCCAAAGAGATTGACGTGCGGGACAATTCCGGCCATGACCCGTTTGAAGCGCCGCCGCAGACTATCATCAGGAATAACGGCAAATGAACAACCGAGCCCGGGAATGTTATAGGTCTTGCTGGGGGCGTGCAGGGTAATGGTTCTGGCCGCTACCTCCGGCGAGAGGGTAGCAATCGGGATATGACGCACATTTTGATCAAGTACAAGCCCGGCATGAATCTCGTCCGAGCAGATAATCAGATCATGACGTTCGGCATAATCTGCCAGCGCCTGCAGCTCCTCGCGCCGCCAGACACGACCGACCGGGTTATGCGGGCTGCAAAGCATCAACATCCGGCATTTGTCGGTGGTCAACATTTCAAGCTGCTTGAAGTCGATGCCCCAGACCCCGTCCGTATGACTTAACGGCACCTGTACCAATGACCGTCCGGAGAGCACCGGCGCAGACATGAACGGCGGATAGACCGGCGTGAAGGTCAGCACCTCGTCGTCACCCGAGCCAACCGTACGACATGCAACATGCAAGCCACAAACAAGCCCTGGCAGCCAGACAAGCCAGTCCGGATCCACATCCCAGGCATATTCACGGGCCAGCATCCCCTGAACCGTCTGCACCAGACTCTTCGGCACCTCGGTATAGCCAAAGACACCATGGCTGATCCGCTCATGCAACGCCTTGATCACAACCGGCGGGGAACGAAAATCCATATCGGCAACCCAGAAGGGGATGATATCGCGCCCACTGTAATGATCCCACTTCAGGCTGGCGGAGTCACGCCGGTCTACAACCGTATCAAAATCGAATTCTGTTATTCTGTTCATTTAGCCACTCCTCAACGATCTCACGGAAATGACGGCAATCCACCTGCAAAAGGAGCGTTATCCTCTCCCGATTGCAACAAGACATGCTTTTTAAGCGTGCAGGTGGATTCTATACAGACCACATCTATTCCACCCCTCCAACAACATAACGAAATCCGGCATGCTGGAAGAAGTGCCGCCGGAAGGCATAGCGTGCATCACGTGTCGCCTCATTACCGGTGGAAATCCAGGAACCGCCCTTGATCAGGTTATGACGGGTGTCAAAGGTCGGGGTAGTGAAATCATCATACCAGGGATGGGTTTTGAAGCCGTGAAATGGATAGATGGGTGTCTCAGTCCACTGCCAAACATTGCCGAGCAGATCATAGAAATCACCAAAACAAAAACGATCCACGGCGCAGGGTGAGTTGTAATGATCAAGGCAGATATTACCCGGGACCTTGTCCCAGCATGGCTGATCAGGAACCTGACAGAAATCCAGCAGTCGATACCACTCATCCTCGCTGGGGAGGCGGACCGGCTTGCCAGTTCTAGCACTCTTCCAGACGCAGAAGGCGCTGGCCTCCAGACAGTTGACCTCTACCGGCCAGTTCCAGGGGAGATCAATCTCCTCCAGCATGGTACGCAATCTCCAGGCACCATCCTGACGCAGCCAGAACAACGGATGTCCGGCCTGACTGAACTCGCGCCATCCCCACCCTTCCGCGCTCCACCACTGCCGCTCATAATAGCCGCCCGCCTGGACAAACTCAAGGAATTCACGGTTGGAAACCAGGTAGCGGGCGGCATAAAAATTAGCCACATCGGCAACATGGCGGCCGTATTCGTTATCCCAGCCATAAAGCGGGTGATCAAACGCCTTGCCGAGGACAACCTCCCCGCCCGGCACAGCCAGCAATTTATTATCCGGCGGATCACCGCCATCACAACAGATCTGCCACGCCGGGTGACTCTGCAGCTGATCAATCGGCAACTGCCGAATCAGCACTGAGGATGTCTCCAGATGAATGCGTTCATGCTCGATTCCCATCATGATTGCCCAGAAGGGGCTATCCCAACTGATCGGCATGCTCAGAGACAGCCTCTGAATAACTCCATCGACAAGCTCCCGCACCTGGTCGCGATACTGTTTGACGTCCTGACGACCAGGCCAGTTGTAATGGGTTGGATCCAGGTCATCCCAGGACATTTCATCAACACCAACCGCAAACATGGATTCAAAACATGGATTGATACGTTCAGAAATGATACCGGCAATGACAAGCTTATTGATAAAAAAGGAGGCGGTGTGGCCGTAATAGAAAATCAGGGGGTGGCGCAGGCGATCGGCCCGCAGATAGAAGGTTTCGTCATATTTGAGGTTTTCGTAAAGCAGTTCGTCAAGGTCAAACGTTCTATGGAAATAAGCCCTTATCTCTTGCCGTGTCTGTTCCGGATCAATTCCGTCCAGCAAGAGAGTGCCATTTTTCTGAAAGCTCATAAATCATCTCCCCACCTGGTCTGATGCAAGCTGTAGAGACAATCCATAATCGGCTCGACCATCCAGAGATCATGAATCGAATGTCTGTAAACCACTCCCTGAAGATTGCTGGCCATCGTACAGGCGATCTGGATTGGGACTACATTCTGACAGTTTATGCAAGGCCTTATCTTCGTACATACGCATATCGGCAAGACTCAAAAGCGTATCAGCCTCTTCCGGCTGACTGGCGCTGGCACACCCCAGGGAAAACCGGATCGGCTTGTCCCCGCGATCACGATTGACCTCGGTCTCAGCGGCACGAATCAGCTCTATCGCCGTAAAAGCCTTTTCTTCATCCGCACCGAGCAGATGCACAACAAATTCATCACCGCCAAACCGGGCAACCACATCCCCTTCCCGGAAGACATTGCCGAGAAGATCGGCCGCCCCCTTGATCAGTTCATCACCGGCTCCATGGCCGTAGCGGTCATTTATCCGCTTGAGACCATCCAGATCGGCATTGATAATACTGATCGGATAACATCGCCCCTTGATCAGGCGCTCAAACTCTGTCTCGAAATAGAGACGATTATACAGGCCGGTCAATGAATCATGTGCGCTCAGATACTGCAGGCGATTCTCAATCTCCTTGCGATCCGTTATATCACGGACAACAGCCAGAACCCGCCCTTCTCCACCGATGCGTGACGCGGTGTAGGTCGTTTCCGTCCAGAAGGAGTCGCCGTTTTTCTTCTTGGCCATCCACTCGTAGCTCTGTGGACCAACCTCAACCGCCTTGCGAATCAGACGGATCGATTCGTTGAAGGTGCCACGGGAATCGACGGCGCTAAAATCCTGGGCATTCATGAATAAGATCTCTTCACGGCAATATCCAAACATTTTTTCCACGGTCTTGTTGGCATCGACAATCGCACCGGTATAGGCATCATGCACAAACATGGCATCGTGGGATGCATTGAAAATTTCCCAGTAATTACTCTCAATCCTGCTTAGTTGCTGTTCTGCCTCCAGCCTCTCCGATACGTCATAAACAGAAAACATCATCCCCTGGATGCTGTCATTATCCCGAACAAGACAATAAACGGAAAATTCACCGTAGAAATCAGTGCCGTCCCTTCGCAGAAAGCGCCTTTCGGTCGTTAGATTTTCAAGTTCACCGGTAACCAGCTTATGCATGCTGATCTTCACCTGTTCAACATCCGTAGGGTAGATAAAGTCAATTAACGCCTTGCCCTTAAGTTCGGAGAGATTATAGCGAAACAGCTCTGCCAGCCGCCGATTGGCATAAGAGACAGTCCACTTATTGGAATCTGTCATGAATATACCGGCCTGCGACATTTCAAGCACAACCCTCAACTGCTGTTCCTTATCCCTCAAGGCACGATGAATAGCCTGATTAAGCGGCATAAAAACTCACTTTCGCTTGCAAGCAGACACCATCAACGGAATGCGTTCCAAGTTGCTTCTTTGCATTTTGATACATATTCAACTCCACATATGACAATCAACGCACTCAAAACAGCTAGCATTAGCATCCACAAAGAATAAAGGCAATAACATTAATAATCATAAATCAAGCTGGGTATAACCGGCAAACAGTTGCCCGGACAGGGTGTAACAAACCCTATTTTTCATCCATCCATTTTTGAATAGCCAGCAGTCTGTCATTCCAGGCATCACTCAACCGTTCACTCAAAAAGGCCGTAAACAGCGTATCAAACAGTTGTACCCCCTGCTCCATCAAAAACATCCGCTCGTAAAAGGCCGCTTCTCGCTCACTGACCTCCTCCACGGAGTTATCGCGTTCGATCCGCACCTGCGGACATTTAAAGGATGCAAAGGAAAAGTTCTCACCCTTGAGGGTCAATTTCCAGATATTCTCATCCTTCTCCATGCAGATTGTGGCGCTGGTAATCTGCTTACCACCCTTCAGGGCAGATATTGCCTCGAGATAGCTATCCTGTGAACCGGAGACCGATACCTTTTGAATGCCACCCTCCTCTCCGCCACCCTGCAGCTGGATCCGGTCATCAATCCAGGCGTTAAAACTCTCACCAACGACAAAATGGCCGGGACGGCAGACCCTGAACTCAGCCTCGCCATTCACACCTCGCTGAAGCAGCCAGAGCATAAAATCCCAGCCAAGCCACTGATTATCACGAATCAGCGCCACAACAGAATCGGAATTTGCCTGATTGGCCTTGCCAAGTCTGTCAAGCCCATCCCCCTCCAGCAGCCTGGCGGCCCGGGCAAAGGGATGAATGGCAACCGGATGCAGTCCTTCAAAGGTTTTGCGGAACAGATCCTCAAACCTCTCAATCGACTTGCTTCCCAAACTGAACAGGGTAACAACCCCACCCTTGAGATCCCAGACAACATCGACCATTGACGGCACGGGAAGACATTTAGTCATCAAGCGCAGCTGAACCAGCTCCTTGATCTCGGTACGCTTGTTTTTAGGGGTTCGCCGCAGATTGGGATGGTCGGCGAGAAAGGCCCCCTCTTCCCTGGCGATATGTGATCGGAGGACAGCCCCCGGAATCTTGCGCTGGTCACGGCGTAGAGAAAAGACCAGATAGTTGTCGCGCCAGAAAGCGGATGGCACGTTGAAATCAGACTGATCGGGATGGTCAACCTCGACCCACCCTTCGGAGGCCTCATCAGCTGAATTTTCGATGGAAACAAAACCTTTCGCAGCCAGCTTTTCAGAAAACCACTGAAATTCATCCTTGACTGGCAGATCACCACTGACCGAAAACTGCATGATACTTACTGTATTGGCATAAACACCCATAACAACAAAAAATCCTTTCAAGATTAACAATTTAAGAGGTCAAGCCAACCAAACAGCAGGCTACAAACCGGATCCAGACAGTTTGAAATCATAGCAGAACGAATATTGAATTCATAGAGGATTGAGCAAAAGCTCCCAATTAAAAAATGACTGTCAGATCAATAATCCCACAAGAAGCAGCAAATACAATCCTGTTTATTAAAAAACATAATCGAACAGAAAATATACTACTAATAACAACAGATGAAATGCTTTACTTAGCTGACCTTCGATGTTATAGATTCATACAATCATCAGATGTTTAGATCAATCGGGAGAGTGAATGCAATATTCAGCCACCAGATTTTCACTTGTCGATAGCGCCGCAAAAATCTTGCGGGAAATGATCGCCAACGGGCATTGGCAGGTTGGTGAGCGAATTCCTGTAGAATCAAAACTGGCCGAGATGCTCAAGGTCAGCCGCAGCACCGTCCGTGAAGCGGTCAAAACCCTTGCCCACTCCGGTCTGCTGGAGGTTCGCCAGGGGGCCGGCACTTATGTGTTAACCACCAATGACCCTGACGAGGCGCTGAAAAGCCTCAAAAGATCCAGCCTGCACGACCTCTTCGAGGTCCGCTGCGCCCTGGAGGTTGAAGCGGCCCGGCTTGCGGCGACACGACATAGCAAGAGGGATATCAAACGCCTGCATACCCTCCTTGACCAGCGCGGTGACTGGAAAACAGGGGACAACAAACCAGCCTACATCGAAAGGGATCTTGCCTTTCATATTGCCTTGGTGACCGCCTCCGGAAATCCGGCACTCAAAGAACTCTACAGCTGGTTTTCTGCCGCGGTAAGCACCACCATCGAGGCGACCCTTGAATCAGATTTGACAGAACCGGACATGACGGCACACCGCAGCATCATCGACGGCATCGCAACCGCCGACCCTGACCAGGCTGAAAAAGCGGTGCGCAGGTTCATGAACTCCATCTTCATTGAACTGAAACAATCGATAATTCCTGTCAGAAAAGATCCATAACAGGCTGACTGACAAATTCTGTCTTTGGCACCCAAACAGGTAATGCAGACCTTTAAGTGAAATACAGAAGGAGGGAAGGCAGATGATCAAATCAATCTACACATTTCTGGAGATTACTTTTTTCAACACCCTGTTCAAAAAAATTGCCGGCTGTGTCTTTACACTCTTTGCCGTACAAACCATCATGCTGGCAGCTATCTATTTCGGACAACAGAATTCGATTCTGCTTGGCACGCTCTATCTTGTCTCATTGTTTATCTCCGCCACAACCCTGCTACTGCTCAGATATTCTGTCATCAGACCACTGAAGATGTTCCTGAAAATGCTCGAGGACAAGGATATCTCCGTTGACGTCCCGCTCTCCACCAATGACGAGATCCGCACAATCTTTGAAAAATACAATCAATTCCTGGAGCAGGTCAGAAACGTTTTTGACGACAGCAAGAAGATGACCATCCGGATTGGGGTGGAATGTGCGCGAGTAACCAAAAAAGTTTCAGATTCTCACGACAATGCCAGCAAACAGGGTGAACTTTCTAACACCATCATGACCGCCAGCAAAGAGGCCAGTATGGCGATCCACGAGATTACCCAGAGCACTCAGGGGATCTCCACCTCCATCAATCACAACTTCAAAACCGCCGAACACTCCATGGAAGAGTTGAAGGATGTCACCAACAACATCAATGTAATCGGCACAAAACTATCCAATTTCAGCACCACTGTCATCGGTCTGAACACTAACTCTGAAAAAATCAGGGATATTGTTTCACTGATTGAAGACATATCCGATCAGACCAATCTGCTGGCTCTGAATGCCGCCATCGAAGCAGCCAGGGCCGGAGAGCATGGACGCGGATTTGCCGTTGTTGCCGACGAAGTACGGGCCCTGGCCGAGCGGGTCAACAAGGCAACCAAGGAGATTTCCACCAATATCGATGAGATGCTCCGCAACGTCCGCAGCACCCAGAACGAGACCGTGGAGATCAATGAATACACCCAGCAGACCAAGGATGTTGTCGACAAAACAGTCCAACATTTTGAAAACATGGTTAACGAATCCGAGAACAACAACTCGCAACTGGTCAGAATCGCATCCGCATCGGAAGAAATCTCACTGACAAATGACGAGATCAACCGCCAGATCTCCGATATCCATCAACTCAGCAGCGGAACGCTGAACTACCTTGATGAAACCAGCCGTTATACAAAGGAACTCAGGACCATTACCGAGCAGATGCTGGATAAAACCTCTCAGATCAAGATCGGCAAGGGGAGAATCGAGGCAATCATCAATTGGGCAATAAACCAGCGTGACATAATTCAGACCAAGATGATTGAAATCAGCAACCGGGGGATCAATGTCCTGGACAGGGATTACAAACCGGTGCCAAATACAAATCCGCAGAAATATGCGGTTGCCTACAACAGTGCCTTTGACCAGGAATTGCAGCCCATCTTCGAAAAGGGGCTGGAACTGATCAAATGTTCAACACTCTACTCCTGCGTTACGGATATCAACGGTTATGTCGGTACACATAATGTAAAATTCCAGAAACCGCTTACCGGTAATTACGAGATAGACCTGGTAAACAGCCGTGAAAAACGTTTTTTTGCGACACAGGAATCTGAGGTCCGCAGATCAAAAAACACCATGCCATTCCTGCTCCAGACACGCATGATGGACACTGGGGCCATTGTCAACGACCTCTCCCTGCCGATCTACATCAACGGGACACATTGGGGCGCCTTTATTACCGGGATCAATCCTGAGAACCTGCTCAGTGAACAATAATAAGGTTTTACAGACAGCAAACCAAAATCAAGGCAGCAACCACCAACAAGGAGGATATTATGCTCAGCACCGTATTTGTAAACTCGGCAAAACTGGACTTTAATCACAATCTTGATTTTTCACCACTGTCATCCATTACAACCTTCAAAAAGTTTGATGATTCAGACAGCAGCAACATCATTGAACGTGTGCAGGGGCACTCCGTTGTCATCACCAAAGAGCTCCCCGTCGGCAAGGATTTGATCGACCAGTTTCCGGAATCCGTCAAACTGATCTGCGAAGCGGGCACCGGCTATAACAATATCGACATCGTAGCTGCCAGAGAGAGGGGTATTTCCGTCTGCAACGTACCAACATACAGCACTGAGGCGGTTGCACACATGGCCATAACCTTTATCCTCAACCTCAGTTCTTCACTAATCATGCAGCAGAACATGCTGCAACGTAAAAATTTCGACAACTTCACCAAACACCTGATGGTTCCTCATTTTGAAGTCACCGGAAAGAGCCTCGGCGTCATCGGCGGCGGCGCTATCGGACGCCAGGTCATCAAGGTAGCCCTTGCCCTGGGGATGAATATCATGGTTTATGACCCGGCACCCAAAACAGGCGATGAAGCCAATATCAAATACGTCTCCCTGGAAGAGCTCCTCTCCAGCAGCGATTTCATCACCATTCACTGCCCACTAACCGCATCAACCAAACACCTGATCAACAAAGAGACACTGGCCCTGATGAAAGAAACCGCATACATAGTCAACACATCTCGCGGGCCGATCATCAAGGAGACAGATCTGATTGAAGCGCTGCAGAACGGCAAGATTGCAGGGGCAGGACTTGACGTTCAGGAACAGGAACCGCCTGAGCTGGACAACCCGCTCTTTGGCATGGACAATGTCATCATGACCCCGCATATCGGCTGGAGAAGGCTGGAGTCACGCCAAAGACTGATCAGCCTGACCGCAGACAACATCGCCGCCTTCATCAAAGGGACACCTGTCAATGTGGTGAATTAAGTGGTATTTCAAAAAAGAGATTAAATTCAAGACGACCGTTTCAAAAAAATGAATAAAAGATCTGACTAACACTATTCTTCCGCTATTAGGAATGTCATCCCCGAATGCTTTTATCGGGGATCCATGATTTCAAATAGTTAAAGGCTGGATTCCCGATCAGAAACGCCTCGGGAATGACATTTTTTTACCAGCGGAAGATTGATGCAAATCAGGTAAAAAAATGGGTTGGCTGATAGCAGCCAACCCATTTTCATAGGATCACTCGGTTAATTTTCAGATACCCATTGCCTTCTCGACATAAGCCGTGCTTCTCTGCTCGGCAAAGACAAGATGTTCCATCATCGCCTCCCTGGCTCCCTCGGCATCCCTGGCGCAGATTGCATCATAAATCCGTGTATGATGGGTATAGAGCAGGTGATGATCCTCACGGGTCAGGTAGACGGCACGCCAGACGCTCTGTTGAAATTCCTTCATTGCGTCAAAGAGGCTCTGCATAAGATGAAGCCAAACGATATTGTGGGTAGCACGTGCAATGACGACATGAAAGTTGGCATCATAATCTTCAGAGGGTTTGATCCCGTCCAGATTTTTCTCCATACCGCGAACAATATCGCCAAGTCGCTGCAGATCCTCCGGCAGAGCACGCTGGGCAGCATAGTAAACGGTCCAGGATTCCATACCCTTGCGTACCTCAATTACATCAAGGGCCCGCTCCTGTTGAACCTTGATCAGCTCCGACAAAAAATTGCCGACTGACGTATCAACCAGAGACTGAACGATTGTACCACCGCCATGATAAGACATGACCATTCCAGAGGTGGAAAGATTGTTGAGGGCCTCACGAACCGATGGACGCGAAACACCAAACATCTCGGCCAATTCACGCTCCGGCGGCAGCTTGTCACCAGGCGCAAATTCACCGGCAAGAATGGAGGCGCGAATCTGATCCGCAATCTGCAGGGATACCTTTTTAGGTTTAATTGGTTGAAACTTCATATCCACCCGTTACGCTCGTATTTTAGCCAGCACAGAATTAATTTTTACCTTTTTGAAAAATGAAATTCCAGACAATACACAGTAAAAAACTGTTTTGGCAAGTTGTATTACCAATTACCTATTTTACACTTTCTGTCAAGAAAATTCATCCAGATCAGCCCATAAATTATTCTTTCAATACAGTCGCTTGCGTTATACAAATCGCATTTCGGGGGTTTGATATTCCAGCAGGCCTGGCAACAAACAAGCCACAAAGATCTGGATGATAATTGCGCTGTATAATGCTAAAGTCGAGCCTGCAAAATATCGCGGACAAACAGAGCCGTACTTCCGGTTCCAAATCAAAGACGATCTCAAGGCGGCGCGGAATGATACGACGGAGGCGTACAGTTGAAGAGCCTCTGACGGGCCAACCAAGAGATGGTTTTGATTTGAACATCCTATTCGACAAGAGGCACCATGCTAAAGATCACCCTTAAAAAAAACGAGGATCGCAGAATCAAAACAGGACACCCCTGGGTTTTCAGCAACGAGATCGCCACACTGGATGGCGAACGTGAACCGGGCGCAGCGGCGGAGCTTTATGATCACAAGGGCAGATACATCGGGTGCGGCCACTACTCACCCCGCTCGCTGATCGCCTTCCGGCTGCTGTCAAGAAAACCATCCGACCTGGACAGTGTTGCCTTCTATGAACAGCTGTTCAGAAATGCATTGGAACATCGGCGCCAGATCTATCCAAAGCTGGACACATTTAGGGCGGTGTATGGCGAGAGTGATTTTGCGCCAGGGCTGGTAGTCGACAAATATGCTGACTACCTCTCCATCCAGGTTCTGTCGGCCGGCATGGAACGCCGCACGGCGATTATTCTTGAAGCCCTTATCAGCGTATTCGCCCCCAAAGGCGTTATCGCCCGCAATGATGTAGCTGTGCGTGAACTTGAGGGGCTGAACCAGCAGGTCAGTATTCTGTATGGCCAGATCCCTGAATTATGCGAAACAGAAGAAAACGGACTCCGCTTTATGATTGACCTGCAGCATGGCCAGAAGACCGGCGGCTTTCTTGACCAGAAGGAAAACCACCTGCTGCTGGCCGGCATCTCAGCGGGCAAACGCGTTCTGGACTGTTTCTGTTACTCAGGCAGCTGGGCGATCCACGCCGGGTCATTCGGCGCACAGAGCGTTCTGGGGCTGGACATATCAGCCAAGGCGGTTGAACAAGCCAGTACCAATGCCAGTATCAACGCCCTTTCAGACCGTGTCGGTTTTGAAGAATGCGATGTCTTTGACAAGCTGCGATCGCTCAGCCACACCAAGGAACAATTTGATATCATCATCATGGATCCGCCCGCCTTTGTCAAAAACCGGAAAAACATCGCCGAAGCTACCAAAGGATATCTGACCGTCAACAAGCGCGCCATTGAACTGCTGGCACCAGGCGGATATTTGATCACCTGTTCCTGCTCACACCATATGGGGCGCGAGGCGTTCCGGGACATGCTTGTTCAGGCCTCACGGCTGGCCAAACGGGAGATGCGTCTGGTAGCCAACATGGCCCAGGCCCCCGACCACCCCGTTCTGCTCTCTTTTCCCGAATCAGAGTATCTGAAATGCTTTATGCTGCAGTGTGTATAAAATCCGCAACGCAAACTGGCCTCGCAGAATAAGATCTGCAAGGCCAGTTTGATTAAAGATATCTGTCAGATAGCTGACTATTCAACAAAACTCTTCAGTTTTTTACTGCGGCTGGGGTGACGCAACTTGCGCAGCGCCTTGGCCTCGATCTGACGAATACGTTCACGTGTTACGGCAAAATCCTGCCCGACCTCTTCCAGCGTATGGTCACTCTTCTCGCCAATCCCGAAACGCATACGCAAAACCTTCTCCTCACGGGGGGTCAGGGTAGACAAGACCCTGGAGGTCTGCTCAGATAGATTGGCCTTGATAACCGCATCAATCGGCGAGATAACCGCTTTGTCCTCAATGAAATCGCCGAGATGAGAATCCTCTTCCTCTCCGATCGGCGTTTCCAGAGAGATCGGTTCCTTGGCGATCTTGAGTACCTTGCGCACCTTGTCCAACGGCAGCTGCATCCGTTCGGCAATCTCTTCCGGAGAAGGCTCACGGCCATTTTCCTGGACCAACTGACGGCTGGTTCGAATGAGTTTGTTAATCGTCTCAATCATATGAACCGGAATACGGATGGTTCGCGCCTGATCGGCAATGGCACGGGTAATAGCCTGACGAATCCACCATGTGGCGTAGGTGGAAAATTTATAACCACGCTGATACTCAAACTTGTCAACAGCCTTCATCAGGCCGATATTCCCCTCCTGAATCAAATCAAGAAACTGCAGACCACGATTCGTATATTTCTTGGCAATGGAAACCACCAGACGGAGGTTTGCCTCAATCAGCTCAGACTTGGCAATCCGCGCCTTGCATTCACCCTCTTCAATGGCCTGAAGCGCCGTTGAAAGATCAACCGCCTTGAAGCCGGATTCATGCTCGATCTTGAGCAGCTTTTTCGCTGCGGCCCGAAGCCGTTTATCGACCCGCTCCTGCTCTTCCGGATCCAGTTTCAGCTTTTTGAGATCCGCAAAGCCCTTTTCCTCATCCTTCTGATACTTGTCGATACATGCCTTGAGCTTGTCACCGGGCAGATAGGCCGCCAGATCATTCATCTCGCGCATCAGCCTGTCAACCTTGAAAGAGAGCTCCTTCAGGCGCTCGGCAATCTTGTTTATATGACGGTCCTTCAGACGCAGGGATATCAGCAGGGCAGCCTGTCTTTCCTTTAACTCACGAACCTTCTTTTCCAGCTCCTTCTTCTTGGCAGCGGAACCAGGTCCGTCCATAGCCTCCAGAGCGGCAATCAGCTCAAGGTCACCAGCGGCAATGGAGTCAATGGTTTCAAGGATATGTACCTTGGGAACATCCTCTTCATCCTCGTCAAGAACCTCTTCTTCAACCTCTTTACTGATTTCAGATGCATTAATCTGGAATTTTCGCAGTTTATCACCAAGCTGCAAGACTTCCTTGATCGTAATCGGTGTATTTAGAATAACACTGGCAACATCACGCTCACCATCTTCAATCCGCTTGGCAATCTCCACCTCACCTTCCCTGGTCAACAGGGAAACAGATCCCATCTCACGCAAATACATCCTGACCGGATCACTGGTTCGTCCAATGGAGCCTGGCTCAAACTCGACCTCTTCAGCCTCCCCTTCGGCTTCCTCATCATCCTCCAGGTCAATCTTCATCTTTGGAATCTTAACCTTTTGGGAGGACTCCACAATCTCGATATCCATGTCACCAAACATACCCATGACATCATCAATCTGCTCCGTAGCAATATCAGGAGGGAGAATATCATTAACCTCTTCAAAGGTCAGAAAACCCTTCTCCTTGCCAAGGTCAATCAGTTGTTTAACTTCATCAATGTTTTTCTTTGCCATTCTTTCACCTCAAATGCAGCCTTGGCAGACTACAGTTTCGATTTTCTTGAACACAGTGCATTCCCCTGTTGAAGCAATTCAGCATATTCCTCGCTATCAGGGTCAAGCACAGCCAGTCTTGCGGCAATCTCTTTATTCGTAAGGCGAATAACCTTTTTTTCCATACCGGTCTGACAACTTCTGAGAACATCGCGCCAGTTAATATCTGCAAAGTGGGCATCAGAAACGAGCAACCGTGACAGAATTACCTTTTGATCCTGATCCTCCATGTTTTCCAAAAGACGGCTCAGTTGCTGGGGATTATCGTCATCGGACAGGGCAGTCAGCATGGCACCTGCTATTGAAAGATAAGCACCATCAAAGAGTTTTTCAATGCCAAGCGCCCTGATTTCTGTCCGCGCATCCGGATAACCGGCGATCAGAGCAAGCAACATCTCCTGGCGATTGTCGCTGCTCCCCTTGTGATCTACCCTTGACGATACCTGCATGTCTCGCTCGACAACGGCCATTCCCCCCAGACGCTTCCGAAAGGCATGCACGGTAATGCCGAGCAGGCGGCAGATTTCTTTTTCATACAAGTCCCGCTCAACCGGATCGGCTATCTTTCGAAAACGGGGGATGATCTCGTCAATAATCCGCACCTTGCTGTCAACGCTGTCAGGGGCGGTCTGCTGAAGCAATGAGCGCAGATAGAAATCAAAGGCCGGCCTTGCCTTTAGCTGCGTTGACATGAATGATTCCCCCGGATTCTTTGCCAGAAAGCTATCAGGATCATCTCCAGCCGGCAATGAGATCACATAGGCCGGAAGTCGCTGTTCCATAAACAGCTCCATAGCCTTGATGGTTGCCTTTCGCCCGGCAGAATCACTGTCAAACAGCGTATAAACCTTTGAAGCATGGCGCTTGATCAATGTAGCATGACTGGCCGTCAGGGCCGTACCACATGTCGCAGCAACGTTTCGCACCCCGGCTTTATAAAGCGCCAGATGATCAAAATACCCCTCGACAATGATAATGCTATTTTCGGTTCTGACCGTGGGGAGGGCCAGATCAAGCCCAAACAGCACCGAACTTTTATGATAAAGCGGTGACTCCGGTGAATTGATATATTTGGGCAGCAAACTGTCCAAAACCCTTCCGGCAAAGGCAATTACCGCGCCACGGCTGTCCTTGATCGGAAAGATGAGCCTTTTTCTGAACAGGTCATACCAACCATGCTCATTACGCCTGACAATGCCCAATTTCAAAGCCAACTCAAGATCAATCCCCTGCCCCTGCAAATGTTTCGCAAGGCCATCGCGCCTATCAGAGGCAAAACCAAGAGAATACGCCTCCGCCACCTCGCCATCGGCAAACCTGACCTTCAAATACTCCCTGGCCGCCTTGCCATCAAGACTACTCTCCAGATTGTTTCTATAATAACGCACTGCCAGGTCATTGATTCTTTGAAAGGTCTGTCGCTCACTCCGGGCCTGTCTCTCTGACTCCGTAAGCTGTTTTTCCTCGATCTCCACCCCTGCCTTGCGGGCAAGCAATCGAACAGAAGCAGGAAAACTGACCCCCTCCATCTTCATTACGAATGTGAAGACATTCCCACCAGCACCACAGCCAAAACAGTGATAAATCTCCCTGGCCGGATTGACATTAAATGACGGCGTTTTTTCTGAATGAAACGGACATAGCCCAAGATAGTTTGCGCCGGAGCGGCGCAATTGAACATATTCAGAAACAACCTCTACAATCGAAAGACGCTCAGCAACCTCGCGTACCTTTTCTTCTGAGATCATTGTTTTCCATCTGCCCTTCCACGCCAGTTTTTAAGGATTTTATCCCCGGTTGAGGCAAACATGCTGGCTGATTGAGAAGCGCGAATCTTTTCCTTCAATTTAACAGGCATAAAATCCGCAGTACCGATCCCACATACGATGCTCAACAACAGAGCACCTTCAGCAGCCCCGATCAGAAGTCCCCCTAACCGGTTGATACTCCCCAGCATAACAATTCGTAAAGCAGTGGTAATAATATTGCCAAGGATGTGGGCGATGAGTCCGGTGATGATCAGCAGCAGCATAAATGCAACAAAGGCGGCAACATGCTCCGGAATATGAAGAATGTTCCGAATCGGAACGGAGAGAAATGAATAATAGCGATACGCCAGCCAGACGCCCAGTATCAGGCCTGTCAGGGATGCAACCTCGTTGACAAGTCCGCGAAAAAGCCCCTTTAAAGCGAAACCGATCAGTACAGCCAGAATGACGATGTCAATAAGATTCATCGGAGAGCCTTGCAGAATGCAGTACAAATAAGGGGCGATCAGATTGATTGCCCCTTAACTGTTTCATGTTTACAAAACGATCGGATGAACTCCGATGAGATTCAGGACAGATGCTGCCTTACAATATCACTGACCAACCTGCCGTCGGCCCTGCCAGCAGTCAATGGAGTCACGCCCTTCATAACACGCCCCATATCCTTTGCACCAGCAGCCCCGGTCTCAGCAATAATCCGCAAAACAAGCTCTTCAATCTCAGCCCGCTCAAGCTGGGCAGGCAGGAAACCAAGGAGAATAGCTAATTCGCCTTCCTCCTTGTCAACCAGATCCTGACGATTTCCATCCTGATAGAGCCTGATTGATTCACGACGCTGTTTGACCAGAGATGAAATCACCTCGACAACCCTCTGGTCATCCAGTTCCTGTTTCTGTTCAATCTCCCTGTTCTGAATCGCAGAGCGAACCATGCGAACAACGGATAAACGCAGACTGTCCTTTGACTTCATGGACTGTTTCATTACATCATTGAGTTGTTCCTTCAATGTCATAACGAGTTAGTCCATCATCTTGCGCTGTTTTTTCAGGGCGCGCTTGCGAGCTGCAATCGCTTTCTTCTTGCGCTTGATACTTGGTTTTTCAAAATGTTCGCGTTTACGAACTTCTGAGAGAATCCCTGCTTTTTCACACTGTTTTTTAAACTTCTTCAGGGCGAGTTCGAAAGGTTCGCTTTCTTTAATTTTTACTCCCGGCATTAATTATCCCTCCCCCCATTATCAGATAACTTTAACTTCAAGCTTTATATCGTAAATTCAAACCAGACAAAATCGTGAGTTTTTTACAATAGCAGTTAATACACACTTGTCAACAAAAAACCTGCAACAATACAGAACAGACAGAATTGATCACTGTTCCCGCGAAGCCTTCTCTTCGATTCCGGAGATACCGAAACGCCGCCGCAACTCGGCATAAATCTCATCGGGCGGAATCTTGTTGTAACCTAAAAGCACCAGCAGATGAAAAATCAGGTCAGCAGACTCGTAGACAATCTCGTCACGACACCCACCTTTGGCCGCTATCACCAGCTCTGTAGATTCCTCGCCAATCTTCTTCAGGATCGTATCCAAGCCCTTATTCATCAAGGATGCCGTATATGACTTTTCAGAAGGGGCGGACATCCTGTCAAGCACCACATGATACACGGCATCAATAATCTGGCTTTGATTGTTCATATGCGTACAGCCACCCCTCTCTCCTGAAGATACTGTTTGGCCTCTAAAATAGTATATTCACGGTAGTGGAAGATTGAAGCAGCCAGACAGGCACTGGCCCCACCCGCGGTGAAACCTTCATGAATATGTTCCAGATTACCCACACCACCAGACGCAATCACCGGAATCGACACTGCATCGGCAACAGCACGGGTCAGGGCAATATCATAACCATCCTTTGTGCCATCACAATCCATACTGGTCAAAAGGATCTCACCCGAGCCAAACCGTTCCATCTTTACGGCCCATTCGATAACATCAATTCCAGTCGGATTACGGCCACCGTGGGTATAAACCTCCCAGCGATTCTCACCAGGAACCCGTCTGGCATCAATTGCAACAACCGTGCATTGCGACCCAAAACGTTCTGCAGCCTCACAGACAAATTCCGGCCGATGCACAGCTGCCGTATTGATCGAGGTCTTGTCTGCTCCGGCATTGAGCAGCCTGCGGATATCATTGACCGTCCGGATTCCACCGCCAACCGTCAGCGGCATAAACACCCGCTCGGCAGTTCTGCGAACCACGTCGATAATGATATCCCGTTCATCACTGGAGGCGGTTATATCAAGAAAGGTAAGCTCATCCGCCCCTTGACGGTCGTATATCTCGGCAATCTCGACCGGATCACCGGCATCGCGGAGTTCCTGAAACTGAACCCCCTTGACGACACGTCCACCCTTGACATCCAGACAGGGTATGATCCGTTTTGTCAGCATACGCTGCCTCTAGCCTGTTTTGTCAGCGAGATTGCCTCTGAAAGGGAAAGAGCGCCGGTATAAACCGCCTTGCCGGTAATCACCCCGGTCACACCGCTCTGCTCAATGGCAACCAGATTTTCAATATCCTTGAGAGACGAAACCCCGCCCGACGCAATCACAGGGATGGCAACCGACTCGGCCAATATCCTGGTTGCTTCAAGATTAGGTCCCTGCATCATACCGTCACGACTGATATCGGTATAGATGATTGCTGAAACCCCGCAATCCTCAAACTTACGTGCCAATTCAACAGCTGTAATATCAGTCACCTCGGCCCAACCCTGAACAGCAACCATTCCATTCTTGGCATCAATGCCAACCACAATACGCCCCGGGAAACGGGCACAGGCCTCACGAACCAGTTCAGGGTTACGCTGTGCTGCCGTACCAATGATAACCCGCGCCAAACCCAACCCAAGGTAGGCCTCTATCGTCTCCAGATCACGAATACCGCCGCCAAGCTGTGCTGGGATAGTGATTGCCTTCAGAATTGACTCAATGGCCGACCTGTTTTTCGGTTCACCGGCAAAGGCACCATCAAGATCGACGATATGCAGATATTCAGCCCCCTGACGCTGCCACTCCAGTGCCTGGGCGGCCGGATCATCGTTAAACACCGTATCCTTATCCATTAATCCCTGTTCAAGACGAACGCACTTACCTTCTTTCAAATCAATTGCGGGTATCACAAGCATACAGAAACGCCTTTCAAAATCATATAGTCAGTAAATTACGCCTTCATCTCGGCAAAGTTTTTCAAAATTCCTAGCCCGACAGACTGGGATTTTTCAGGATGAAACTGGGTTGCAATGACATTGTCCCTGCAAATTGCGGCACAGAACTCAACGCCATAATCCGTTGTTGCCGCAACAACTGAATCATCATCCGGCCTGACGTAATAGGAATGGACAAAATAGACATTTGAGCCATCGCTAATACCGTCAAAAATTGCCTGATTGCCCCTGAAAGCGAGCTGATTCCACCCCATGTGCGGCACCTTGAGCTGTTCGCCGTCAACCTCCATCCCCTCCGGAAAACGAAGCACATGCCCGGGAATCACGTCAAGCCCTTTATAAAGGCCGAATTCAACGCTATCTGTAAAGAGAAGCTGCATACCGACACAGATGCCAAGAAAGGGACGCCCCTCTGCAATCACCTGCAGGATCGGCTCGACAAAATCGGCCTGTTCCAGGTTTCTCATGCAGTCTCGAAACGCACCCACGCCAGGCAGGACAACCCTCTCCGCCTCAAGAATGACCTCTGGATCAGCCGTTACAACCGCTTCAGCCCCGACCTTTTCAAACCCTTTTTGCACAGAACGCAGGTTGCCCATGCCATAATCTATAATTGCAATCACTTGACACCATTCTTGTTCAGATGAGGACCATAACGCTTGTCAACACCCTTGATATGATTAACCAGCCAGTCCTGCAGGAATGTGATCACATCCTGAGTCAACAACGCCTCGCCACTGTTAAATTTACCTTGCAGCTCAATAACCTGATCAACCAGTTTTTTGTGCAACTGTTTATGCTGCGCCTCTTCAGGATAACCGGTCTGGGCAAAACTGCGTTCCTCATCGGCAAAGTGATTGACCGTGTAATCCGCCAACCCCTTCAATATCTGGCCAATAGCCTCCTTGCTCCGCTTTTGCTGCATGGCATCATGGAGATCATTAACCATATTGAAGAGTGTTTTATGGGCTGTGTCGTATTTATCAACACCGACTGCAAAACTGGTATCCCATTCCAACGCCTTGGCCAGACGGAAATGTCCGACCAGTTGATGCAGCTGATCCACCTGCTCCGACAGACGTGCCGTGGCATGTGTCGTACCACGGGCACTCTCCACATTCCGCTCAACCACATCGGATATCATCTGGATATTCTGGGTGATCTCGCTAGTAGTTGCGGTCTGTTCCTCGGCAGCGGTCGCTATCTGACTGACCTGCATGGCCAATTCGTTAATCTTGGTCAGGATATCCTCCAGTGCCTCGCCAGATTTGGCTGTTTCACTGGTGCCCTGCTTTACCTGTTCAACACCCTCGACCATTGAGCTGACAGCGGCCTTTGTCTCCGTCTGAATATTCTTGATCATGATACTGATCTCTTTTGTCGCCTTGGTCGTCCGCTCAGCCAGCGCACGAACCTCATCGGCAACAACGGCAAAACCGCGCCCCTGTTCCCCTGCACGGGCGGCCTCAATCGCTGCATTCAGCGCCAAAAGATTGGTCTGGTCGGCGATATCCTGAATCGTATTAACGATAGCACCGATCTGGTCTGAACGCTGACCAAGCCCCTCAACGGTGCGTGATGATTCATTAACCCGCAGGGCAATACCATCCATCAAAACCGCACTTTTCTGTACGATCTGGGAACCGGTATGGGTCTGTTCTGTGGCGGTCTGTGCATTTTCAGCAGCATAGAGACAGTTGCGGGCGATATCGCCCGATGTAGCCGCCATCTCCTCGCTTGCCGTGGCAATCGTACCAGACTGGATAGCAACCTCTTCTGCCGCGGATGCCATTGCCTCTGTAGTTGAACGGACCATAACAACAGAATCACGGACAAGATCGGCAACGGAAAAGAACTGGCGCATGGCCTTGTTCATATCACCCATCATGGTGTTAAAAGCCGTAGCAAGACGGGCAAACTCGCCACTACCATTAACAGAGACACGGACCGAAAGATCACCACCGGCCGCCTTTTCAAGTGCAGCAACCATATCCGCAAGTGGCTTCATCGCCGAACCATTGAAGAGAAAAATCATTACTGAAGAGACAAACAGAAGGGCCAGGCCAATCAAAAGGGTCGTCAATCCGTCACCTTTCGGGTTAAACAGCATCATGGCAGCAAAAGCAACTACAACAGCAACGGCATTGCCTACAACGGTGCGTGATATAAGCGACATAAGATAATCCCCTTTTCAGCTGAAGTTAATAGCAGCCTTCAACAAACACAAAATCAGGCAATTTTCGAGAAATCGGCAATCCGTCCAAACATACGGGCAATGGCGGTCAGCAGGGCAAGCCGGTTATTACGAACCTGGAGATCATCCGCCATAACCATGACCTTATCAAAAAAACCGTCAACCGGGGTACGCAGCGTGGCAATCGCCGTCAGCGCCTTGAACCAATCTCCAGCAAGGATATATTCATCAACCTTGATTTTAACATCATGGAATGCCTGATAAAGCACTGCTTCGGCATCATCCTGGAACAGAGAAGGATCAACAAGGGCATCCATTCCACCCTTGATTATATTTCCAATCCGCTTGAATGCAACTGCCAACGGCTCAAAATCAGCATGCGTTCTGAGCTCGGACAATGCGACAACCCTCTTGCGGGCATCAACCAGATCAGAGAACCCGACAGAGATGACCGCGTCAACGACATCCGTTGAAAACTCACCGGTCAACAGATTCATAAAACGTCCGCGGAAAAATTCCATCAGCTCAGCCGCCACCTGTGTTTTGGGACGATTCAAACGCTGCCCCAAGAGATCCAGTGCCTTGCCGATCAGATCGGCAAGATCAAGCCGATAACCGCGATCGAGGATGATATTGATCATTCCCAGTGTCGCTCGCCGCAATGCGTATGGATCCGCTGCACCGGTCGGAATCAGACCGACACTGAAACAGCCACAGAGCGTATCCAGTTTATCGGCGATCGAAACAAAGGCCCCCACATCAGAGGCCGGCAGTTCACCGCCAGCCTGAACAGGGAGATAATGTTCAGCAATTGCGTTGGCGACAAGCGCATCCTCACCCTCAAGCAGGGCATACTCACGCCCCATGATGCCCTGAACCTCCGGGAATTCGCCAACCATAGCGCTGACCAGGTCAGCCTTGCAAAGCCAGGCTGCCCGCGATGTCTGGGCCTTGACAGCCGGACAGAGCAAATCAGCCAGTCCCTCTGCTAACGAGCGGAAACGTTCCATCTTCTCAAACGAGGTGCCCAGCTTCTGTTGGTAGACAACCTTCTTGAGCGACTCGACACGCTCATCCATCCTGACCTTCTGGTCTTCCTCATAGAAAAAACGTGCATCCGACAATCTGGCCCTGAGAACCCGTTCATTACCCTTGACCACAATCGACGGATCATCGGAGAGTGTATTATTAATGGTTATAAACCCGGGCATAAGATTACCATTCGCATCAACAATAGAAAAATAGCGTTGATGGCTACGCATGGATGTAATCAAAACCTCTTTGGGAACCTTGAGGAACTCCGGCGAGAAGGTGCCATGAACGGCACTGGGATACTCCACCAGGTACGCCACCTGTTCAAGCAGTTCCTCATCCGGTAGAAGATGGCCACCCGCAGCAACGGCAACGCGATGGGTTTCACGACGGATAATCTCCTTACGACGTTCAGGATCAACAATCACAAAATGACGTTCACACTCCTCCAGATAATGATCAAAATCCCTGACCGGAAATGTTGTATTTGCCATAAAGCGGTGGCCACGTGAAATTGTGCCGCTCTCGACATTGCCAAAACCGAACGGCACGACAACCCCGTCAAACAGGGCAACAATCCAATGAATCGGCCGGGCGAAACGTACATCCTGATCACCCCAGCGCATGGATTTCTTGAACGGTATACCGGCAATCAACCCGGGCAAAATAGCAGAAAGCAGTTCATGGGTCGGACGACCGGACTCGCATTTGGTAACCGCCAGATATTCACCCTTATCCGTGCTGACAATCTGTAACTGGGAAACATCCACCCCCTGCCCGCGTGCAAACCCCTCGGCCGCCTTGGTGGGATTCCCATTGGCATCATAGGCTGCCTTTCTGGATGGGCCGGTTGCGGTAATCTCTGCATCAGGCTGGACAGCCGGAATCCCCTTGACTACCATCGCCAGGCGACGCGGTGTGGCAACTGTTTTTATGGATGAAAAGGTAAGACGAAGCGCCGTCAATTCCTTGCCGATCATCGCCTCCATCTCTGCCATGGCGCGCGCCACAAAACCGGCCGGGATCTCTTCGGTACCTATTTCAAGAAAAAATTCCTTGGCGCTCATCGTACAGCCCCCCCTTTCAACAACGGAAACCCAAGTCTCTCGCGCATGGCCAGATACCCCTCGGCACAGATACGGGCAACATTACGAACCCTGCCAATATAGGAGGCACGCTCAGTAACAGATATTGCGCTACGTGCATCGAGAAGATTGAACGTGTGCGAACATTTCATGACATAATCATAGGCCGGCAGGACAAGCCCCATTTCGACAAGCCGGACACATTCCTTTTCATACATACCAAAAAGCTGCAAGAGCATATCCACATCAGCCACTTCGAAATTGTATTTCGAAAATTCAACCTCACTCTCGTGATGTATATCGCCGTACTTGATCCCCTTAACCCACTCAAGGTCATAAACATTATCAACCCCTTGCAGATACATGGCGATTCGCTCACAGCCATAGGTGATTTCCGACGAAACCGGCTTGAGATCAATCCCGCCAGCCTGCTGAAAATATGTAAACTGGGTGATTTCCATACCATCCAGCCAAACCTCCCAGCCAAGCCCCCAGGCGCCAAGAGTCGGGGATTCCCAGTCATCCTCGACAAAGCGGATGTCATGTTTGCCAGGATCAAGACCAAAGGCACGCAGAGAATCAAGATACAGGTCAAGGATATTAAGCGGAGAAGGCTTCATTATCACCTGAAACTGGTAATAATGTTGGAGCCGGTTGGGGTTCTCGCCATAACGACCGTCCGTGGGGCGGCGTGATGGTTCAACATAGGCGACATTCCAGGGCTCAGGCCCCAGCACGCGCAAAAAAGTTGCCGGATTGAATGTCCCGGCTCCCTTTTCGGTATCATAAGGCTGCTGAATCACGCACCCCTGTTTGGCCCAATATCCCTGCAACGAAAGAATCAGATCCTGAAATGTCACAAAGACACCTCCGATTAGTAATTTAACCACTATCTAATTAATAAAGGCAGACTGCTGACAATCTTTGAACACAGAACGTATAAAACGGATAATCCATAAACAGAATGACAACTAATAGCAGGAATAGGCGGTATGGTCAAGGATGTGAGGAAGGCTTCACAGCCGGTCAAATCCATTTATAACCAAGGCATCCGATTTTCTGAATAGAGGATTTGAACAAGATCAAGATCAAGCGATAAAGTTGCCGTATGGAAGAAGGAATTTCATTTTTTATTGACAAGCCAAAGTGAATAAATGTACGTTGAACAACCTCTTTGAAAAATCTACTACGTATTTTTATCGACCACAAAAATCCTCAGTAAATATATTTATACGTTATCTCCGGATTGAACACAAAAAGACCAACAAATATACAATAAACATAATTTACAACAGAAAACAGGAACTACCCTGGCAACGTCCTTGGATCCTCCACCAAACCATCCGCTGAGGTATAGCCGCTTATCAGCCCAACAATCCTTTTAACAAGATTCGCCATACCAACCATCAATTACTTCGCTGCAGCCAGACTGCAACAACTCGAAGATCAAACGCAGGAGACCAGATGAACCTACAGGAACTGAAAGGCAAGAAAATCAACGAGCTTAACGCCATTGCCAAGGATCTCAATATCGAAGGCGCCTCCAGCCTTCGTAAACAGGATCTGATTTTTGCCATACTTAACGCACAGACAGAACAAAACGGCATGATCTACGGTGAGGGCGTTTTAGAGACGCTACAGGATGGCTTCGGCTTTCTGAGGGCAACTGATTACAACTACCTGCCAGGCCCCGATGATATCTATGTCTCTCCCAGCCAGATCAGACGATTCAACCTGCGCACCGGCGACACGGTTTCCGGCCAGATCAGACCACCCAAAGAGGGTGAGCGCTACTTTGCACTGCTCAAGGTAGAAACTGTCAACTTCGAATCACCCGAGGTTGCCCGCGACAAGATTCTCTTTGACAACCTGACCCCGCTCTATCCCGAAGAAAAACTGAAACTGGAGACAGGTGCAGACAACCTGCCGATGCGCGTCGTCGAGATGGTTGCCCCAATCGGCAAAGGACAACGCGGTCTTATTGTTGCCCCGCCACGTACCGGCAAAACCATGCTGATCCAGAACATTGCCAATTCGATTGCCGCCAACCATCCGGAGGTTTACCTGATCGTATTGCTGATCGACGAACGCCCGGAAGAGGTCACCGATATGCAGCGTTCGGTCAATGGCGAGGTTGTCTCCTCAACCTTTGACGAACCGGCGACCCGCCACGTACAGGTCGCAGAAATGGTTATTGAAAAGGCAAAACGACTGGTCGAACACAAACGCGATGTTGTCATACTCCTCGACTCCATCACACGACTGGCACGCGCCTACAACACCGTCATCCCCCCTTCCGGCAAAATCCTCTCCGGCGGTGTTGATTCCAATGCACTACACAAACCAAAACGTTTCTTCGGCGCTGCCAGAAATATAGAGGAAGGCGGATCACTGACCATTATTGCCACGGCACTGGTTGACACCGGCAGCAAAATGGATGATGTCATCTTCGAAGAATTCAAGGGCACAGGCAACATGGAACTGCACCTTGATCGCAAGCTGATCGAAAAGCGAACCTTCCCGGCTATCGACATCAACAAGTCCGGAACACGCAAAGAGGAGCTGCTGATCGACAAGATCTCTCTTAACAGGATCTGGATCCTGCGCAAGGTCATCCACCCGATGAACGTGGTTGACAGCATGGAGTTCCTGCTTGACAAGCTTTCCGAGACCAAAACGAATCAGGAATTTCTCGACTCAATGTCGAAGTAGTTTAACGCCAACCAAACTGCTTTGACACGAAAACAGAAAAAATAGGTTGTAAAAAAAAAATCGAATCGTTAAGATTAATCTTTAGTGACGAATTGCTCATTGTGCAGCACCGATATGAAGGAGGAAGAGATGAAAGAAGGAATTCACCCAATGTATGCTGATGCCACCGTAAAATGCCTGTGTGGCAACACATTCCAGACACGTTCTACACGTAAGGAAATCAACACTGAAATTTGCTCTGCCTGCCATCCGTTTTTCACCGGAAAACAGAAGCTGATCGACACAGCTGGACGCGTTGAAAGATTCAAACGTCGCTACGGCCAGGCCTAAATATCAGCACAATTCATTGGAAAGGGGGTTTTGTCGCAGGGCGAAATCCCCTTTTTCTGTTCACCTGCATAGCAACGTGCTCAGAACGCACACCATAAACCGCCAAAACCATGAACATCGAGCTGCTATCACATACCCCGGATCCAGAAAAGACAGTCGCACTGGCGGCCAGGCTCTGCTATTCCCCTTCATCCATCAGCGAACTGCAACAGAGCATCGAGGCATCCGACATCGAGGCGTTCCTCGACAAGATCATGTCACTCGGGCATCACTCTGTACTTGAACACGCCTCTTTTACATTCGGCATAGAGGGAATTTCACGCGTCACCACACATCAGCTAGTTCGCCACCGGATCGCCTCGTTTTCACAGCAGTCACAGCGCTATGTGTCACACAAAGAAGAATTCACCTCCATCATGCCGGATTCAATTGCCGAAAACATTGAGGCAAGACAGATCTTCGCCTTCATGTCAGAAACCGTCCACAAGGCCTATGCACAGCTTGTGGATATGGGCATTCCGGCAGAAGATGCCCGCTACATACTTCCAAACGCAACCGAAACAAAGATCATCATGACAATGAACGCAAGAGAACTGCTCCATTTTCTTGCCTTGCGCTGTTGCCAGCGGGCTCAATGGGAGATTCGTGAAATGAGTATCGAAATGCTGCGCATACTCAAAAGGGTTGCACCGGTCATCTTCAGGACAGCCGGCCCAGGCTGCGTAACCGGCCCATGCCCGGAGGCAAAATTCTGCTGCGGGCAATCTGCAGAGATCCGCCAATTCTTCATCAACCTTGAATAGTCTGTTTCATGCCCGGCCAAATTATTTTTAAAACAAATGTTTCTCATTCAAACAAGAGGATTACATGGAAAAAATCAACGTAGGGGGTCAAGCGGTCATCGAGGGTGTCATGATGAGAGCCCCACGTTCTGTTGCAATCGCTGTTCGGCGACATAACGGTGAAATTGTTGTTAAAAGAGAACTACTGATACCACTTTCAGAACGCTACCCAATAGTAAAAGCCCCCATTATTCGCGGTGCTGTTGCGCTGATACAATCCCTTGTCATAGGAATCAAGGCACTCAATTTTTCAGCTAACGAATCCATGCCGGAAGATGAAAACAGCGACGGCAAAACCGAGGAGATGTCCTCCTGGGTCATGGCCGGCACAATGGCGATTGCCTTTGGCTTTGGCATTGCATTGTTTTTCATACTGCCACTCTACGCAACAAAGCTACTGACCCAAATGTCGTTCATCGCTGACAACAACATCATTTTCAATCTGGTTGACGGCGCAATCCGTGTCATGGTTTTCCTGATCTACATCTGGTCAATATCCCGGATGAATGACATCAAACGGGTATTCCAGTATCACGGGGCTGAACACAAAACGATCTTTGCCTACGAAGCCGGTGAAGACCTTACCGTTGAAAACGTTCGCCGCTACAACCGCCTGCATCCACGCTGCGGAACGAGCTTCCTGCTGATCGTAATGCTCGTCAGCATAGGCGTCTTTTCACTGATACCCAAACTCTGGCCCTTCTACCTGAAAGCCGGATCGCGAATCTTCCTGCTTCCCCTCATCGCTGGAATATCCTACGAGTTTCTCAAATGGAGTGCAAAACATGACTCCCATCCGCTTGTAAGACTCATAATCACGCCGGGTCTGGCCCTGCAACGCCTGACAACCGGAGAACCGGATGATGAACAGCTTGAAGTTGCCATCCGGGCTATGAATGAAGCATTAGAGGAAAATGCCGGCTATGCGGATGACAGGCTAGTCGTTTAAACAGCACCAAGGCAACCCATATTCAGCCAATTCACCGACAGACAGCAGAACCTGTTCAAACGCCGGCCAGACGTTTCTCACTACCGGCAACATTATGAACAACAGGTATCCGCATGCATTTATAATCAAAGAGGACCCTAGATGTTCGATAAAATTGAAGAACTTGAAAGACGTTATCAGGAACTGGAATCACTTCTATCCGACCCGACTGTCATTAGCAACCAGCCTGAATTCCGTAAATTTTCCCGTGAGCATTCAGACCTGAACGATCTCGTCGCTGCCTATCGCCGCTACCGCAAGGTAATGGAAGAGATCAAGGATAACAAAGAACTACTTTCCGACCCGGAAATGAAGGAAATGGCCGAGGAAGAGTTGTCCAGACTTGAATCGGAAAAGGAACAGCTGCAAGCCGATATCCAGCTGCTGCTGCTGCCTAAGGATCCGAATGACAACAAGAGCGTCATCCTTGAGATCCGGGCCGGCACCGGTGGCGACGAATCCGCCTTGTTTGCCGGAGACCTGTTCCGAATGTACTCGCGCTATGCCGACACCAACCGCTGGAAGGTAGAGACCATATCCGCCTCTGAATCGGAGCGTGGCGGATTCAAAGAGATTATTGCCGCCGTCGAGGGTGAGGGTGTATTTGCCAAACTCAAATATGAATCAGGAACACACCGCGTACAGCGCGTTCCCGAAACAGAGGCCCAGGGGCGGATTCACACCAGTGCCTGCACCGTGGCGATCATGCCCGAGGCCGAAGACGTTGATATCGACATCAACCCGACCGATCTGAAGATCGATGTTTACCGTTCTTCGGGGGCCGGTGGTCAGCACGTCAACACAACTGATTCTGCAGTGCGCATAACCCACCTTCCCACCGGAACAGTCGTGGCGTGCCAGGAAGAACGCAGCCAGATAAAAAACCGCGCAAAGGCGATGAAGGTACTTAAAACCCGAATCCTCGACTCCATCCAGCAACAACATGATGCAAAGCTGGCTGCAGAACGCAAGCAGCAGGTTGGATCCGGCGACCGTTCCGAGCGAATCAGAACATACAATTTCCCTCAGGGACGCATGACCGACCACAGAATCGGCCTGACCCTCTATCGCCTGGATGCGATTATGACAGGCGATATCGCAGAAATAACCGACGCACTCAGGGCATACTATCAAATGGAAGCCCTCAAGGCGCAGAGCGAAGCAAACTGACCAACCATTTTTCGAGGCAGCCCTCCCCTGCCTCGAAACACTCCCCCCCAAAGAACCTTCACAAGTTTAACAATCTCAAAACACCAAGCAAGATCACAAAAATTAATTTAATGATTAATTAGCAATAAAACAGGTATTTTTTCAGATCTAAAATCCATATCTAATCGATTTTGTAAAACCTTTTTATAAACCGGGATTGTGGCAAAAATAAAACAGTGTATATCCGCATTAGTAAAGGCAATCCGGGAAAATATTTTTGTCTTGACACTTAAAATGAAAAAGGATAATTGGTAATGCAAGTTTACTAATTTAGCAGTAATTTTAAAACAGGAGGTAACACCGCATGCCTTGGATTCAGACGTACACCCCGGTTGGAGGAAGCCTTGGAACGTCAGCATTACTTGCTGCCGCACCACTAGTCCTCATCTTTTTATGTCTAGCAGTACTTAAGATGAAGGCACACTTGGCCGCACCACTAACAGTTATTGTAGCATTTGCAATTGCAGTGACAGCATGGGGTATGCCTGCCGACCTGGCAGCGTGGGCCTTTGTTCAGGGCGCTGGTTTCGGCCTCTTCCCGGTTTTCTACATCGTTCTGACAACCCTTTTCCTCTACAACATCACCGTTAAGGGCGGACAGTTCGAAATCATCCGTGCATCACTGGCAGGTATCACCGCTGACCGTCGTATCCAGGCGCTCCTGATCGCATTCTGTTTTGGTGCGTTCATTGAGGGTGCTGCCGGTTTCGGTACACCAGTTGCTATCGCAGGCGCCACACTGGTAGGTCTCGGTTTCCGCCCACTGTATGCTGCCAGCGTCTGTCTGATTGCCAACACAGCACCAGTTGCCTTCGGCGCGATCGGTATTCCGGTTGTTGCACTTGGCGGCGTTATGGGCTACACAGATGACGGCTTCAAGCTCTCCAAGATGATTGCACATCAGCTGCCTTTCATCTCCGTCTTCATTCCTTTCTACGTAATTCTGATCATGGCCGGTCTCAAAAAGACCCTCGAAGTTCTGCCAGCTGTTGTCGTCTGCGGCGTGACCTTCGCAGGCCTGCAGTGGGTTACTGCTAGCTACCTCGGACCATACCTCCCTGACATCACCGCATCACTGGGTGCTATGGCAGCCCTGGTAATCCTGCTTCAGGTATGGCAGCCAGCAACAACCTTCCACTTTGACCACGAAGAAGTGGCAACCAAAGAAGAGCATGGTTACACCGGTGCCCAGATTGTACGTGGTTGGGCTCCTTATCTCTGCCTTACAGTATTCGTTCTTCTCTGGGGCCTCCCATCCGTTAAAAATGCCCTTGACGGTGTTTACAAAAAGGTTATCACCGTAACCGGTTACCATGAAAAAGTTGTCAAAGGTGTTTCCACACCTGAAAAGGGTCTTGAAAAGGCTGCTGCTGTTAAAGCAGAAACTGAAAAACTGCTTGCCGCTCTGCCAGCCGCAGAACCTAAACTGGCTGACGCTATTGCAAAACTGAACGACATCAAAGCACAAGAAGAAAAAATTGTTCCTATCGAGCAGGGTCTTGCCGGTAAAGGCGCAATTCTGACACCAGAACGCTTTGCAGCCTTTGAAGCAATCGGTAAAGCCAGTGGCGCACTTTCAAAAATGAGCAAGGATCTTGAAAAATCCAACCTGATCGCAAAAGACCAGCTCAAGCCGCTTGACAAAGCTGTTAAAGGTCAGCTGCCAACCAAAATCGCTGCTAAATACAACTTCAACTTCCTCTCTGCAGCTGGCACAGCTATCCTCTTCGCAGCATTCCTCTCCGCCATGATCTGCGGCGTAGGAATCGGCGACTGCATCGGCCTGTTCGGCAAAACCTGTAGCGCAATGAAATTCCCTGCATTAACAATCGCATCCGTTCTTGGCCTCGCATACATCATGAACGTTTCCGGTATGACTAACTGCCTTGGTCTCGTCTTCACCAAAACAGGCCACTGGTTCCCGTTTGTTGCTCCTTTCATCGGCTGGACAGGCGTATTCCTGACCGGTTCCGACACCTCTGCAAACGTTCTCTTCGGTGGTCTCCAGAAGGCAACCGGTGAGGCCCTCGGCATCGACCCGGTTCTCCTTGGCGCTGCCAATACCTCCGGTGGTGTTATGGGTAAAATGATCTCCCCGCAATCACTGGCAGTTGCCTGTGCAGCTTGCGGCATGGTCGGCGAAGAAGGTACACTCTTCCGCTTCACCTGCAAGCACTCACTCTTCCTGACAACCATCGTTGGTGTCATGGTTTATATGCAGGCTTACTACCTCAAGTGGATGATTCCATAACGAGCATGTAAAAATGTATTTAAGGGGTACCCGTAAGGGTGCCCCTTTTTTTGTTGTCAAAAAGTCCCCAGACAGAGCACCACAACGACCAGCACCAGTCATCAATCCCGAAATCCAGTTTCAAACCAGATACAGCACAATCTCTACAACGATTACAGATCAGGCTGTTAATTATATGAACCGTAGGACGTAGGGGCGAACGACCGTTTTCACAATCAGGACACATGCTATGTGCTCTACACCAGGCGTTTGAATATTTAGCCGCCGGAATAATAAAACAATTGAGACGTATAACGATCATCGACAGAAGACAAGCCCGTGAAGTGTGTTGAATCTGGCCGAAGTAAACTGCAGGTTGATTTGAATTGCCATAAAACTCAAAGAAGCTGAAGCCACCACTCACTCGACACATCCTGATTAACAACATAAAAAAAGAGCCGAACTGGATATTTCCAGGCCGGCTCCGCAATGGTTTTGCAAGTAATTCAGTTATAAATCAACAAACCTACTGTATTTTCAGGACAATCTTCCCAAAATGTTTATCCGCCTCCATCATAGCGTGTGCCTCGGCAATCTGGTCAATACTGAAGACCTTTTCAATAATCGGCACAATGGTTCTATCCGCAAATTTCGGCAGTGCACGTCGGGTAAACTCAGCCACAATAGCCGACTTTTCCGAAACAGGTCTTGAACGAAGAACACTACCGATAATCTGCTGCCGCTTAACCATCATCAGCGCCAGATTCAACTCAGCCTTGATACCACTGGTAACCCCAATGATGACGAGCCGCCCCTTATATGCCAATGAGTTCATGTTAGGGGCCAGGTACTTGGCGCCAATATGATCCAGAATAAGATCAACACCCTTCTTGGCGGTATACTCCTTAACAACCTCGGTAAAATCTGGCGTTTCATGGTAGTTGATCAGGAAATCAGCGCCCAGCTCTTTTACCCGGTCCATTTTAGCTGGTGAAGCGGTAACCAGAAGCTTGCTCGTTGGTGTCAATGCACGACAGAGCTGGATCGCCGCCGTATTGACACCGCCGCCGCCACCATGCAGAATTGCGGTTTGCCCATCACTAAACTCACCCAGAATAAAGACATTCAAAAAGGCAGTGATATATGATTCACAGACACAGGCAGCCTCTTCAAAGGTCATATTTTCAGGGATTGGCATCAGATGTCCGGCATAGGCAACGGCATATTCGGCATACCCGCCCCCTCCAACCAAAGACATGACCCGGTCACCGACCTTCCAGCCAGTAACACCAGCACCAAGCGACTCAATCACCCCGGCGACCTCAAGACCCAGAATTTCAGAATCACCTGCCGGTGGCGGGTACTTACCCTCACGCTGCACAATATCCGGCCTGTTAACAGATGTGGCAAACACCTTCACCAGAACCTGCCCTTCTGCAGACGCAGGCCTCTCAACCTCTCCCACCTTAAGCATTTCGACACCACCAAAATCATCCAACAAAACAGCTCTCATAATAGCCTCCATAGAACAGATATCTAATCCATATTGCCAGTTATACATCGGCAAAAAATGTATCTGCTTCATTACATAATGTAAACAGATAATTAGCTTCAGCCTGAAACAAAATTGCCACAACAACGCCAGCTTGATTTTTAAGAAAAGATCTGCCATAAACATTCGATAAATTCGCAATAAATCCGAAATTATGGATATTGTTTATGCACATTATGGTAACAAATGACGATGGTATTCATGCCCCCGGCATCCTGGCTCTGGCAACCGCCATGGCCAGACTTGGCAAGGTTACCGTAGTCGCACCTGACCGCGAACGAAGTGCCGCCGGCCATTCACTGACCCTGCACTCACCCTTGCGCGTATTTGAGCTGCGCGATGGTTTTTACGCCATTGACGGAACCCCGACAGACTGTGTAAATATGGGCATACACAGCCTCCTGACCGATCGTCCGGACCTGGTTGTCTCCGGCATCAACCATGGCTCCAACCTTGGGGATGACATCACCTATTCAGGCACAGTTGCAGCGGCCATAGAGGCAACGCTGATGGGAATTCCGGCAATTGCGGTTTCACTGGCAACATTCGAGCGTCAGGGCAATTTTGAGGCTGCCGCTGATGTTGCCGTAAAGATTGCAGGCCAGGTAATCAAACATGGCCTGCCGACCGATACACTGCTTAACGTCAATATCCCCAATGTAACCAGTGATGAGATGAAGCAACCGCTGATTACACGTCAAGGAAAGCGATCTTTCGTAGGGAAGATCATTGACAAGACCGACCCCAGGGGACGTAAATATTACTGGATCGGTAGCGGCGAGGCTGATTTCAATGACTATGAAGGAACCGATTTCCACGCAATCAACCGGAATCATGTCTCAATAACACCGCTGCATCTCGACATGACGAACTACGAATCAATGCGCATCATCTCCCAATGGGACATATA
>CAXYUZ010000013.1:0-70414 GCA_964292275.1 uncultured Desulfuromonadaceae bacterium | reverse complement strand
ACAGCGAGCGGGAAGATGGGGACAAAATTCAGCAGTTTTTCAAAGGTCTGTTAATTGTCGCCAGTATTTCAGCCTGACGAGCAATAACATCAATCCGGGTAATGTGCATCGGATGGGTTTCCACCAGTTTTACCAATTCATCATCCCCAACCGTTCCTTTGCCCAGCACCTTTTCCCACTGCCGAATCTGCTGTTCTTCCGGCGGATATTCCAGTTCGATGTGCAGATTGAATTCCTGTGGCACATGGCTTCGCTTTACATCCTTTGTAACCATACAGAACAAACCGTTATGTCTCCGCAATCTGGCAACAATGTCCCGCATGAGCAAGTCTAGTGAGGCATCCTTTTTGTCATCAGGCTTCTGTTGCATATAGCCATCGTGATCAACAAAAAGCGTCAGCGAAGCATCACAGGCAGTTGCGGAGAAGGCGTAATCTATCGGTAAAATCTTCCGCTGGGTAACCGGATCAATAACCCTGTCACTATCCATCAGAGAGATAACCCGTCGATAATCAAACAACCGTACTTTAAGGCCGCAGATATTGGCTAACCCTTCCACAGCTTGTACGCCAGCGGCGATATCCGAAGAGCTGATCAGGAGCGAAAGCCCAAGCTGTCGAGAGTTGAGCGACTTCCAGGCCTCTGCAAAGTTTTTCAGTTCTGCCCGCTGCCTTGAAAGTAGCGGCAGGGCAGCTATGGTCATGGTTGGCGCATACATCTGACATAGTCCGCTTTCATCAACAAGGGTTGCTGACTGCTTTTCAGCGGCGCTGTGCAGCAGTGCGGCAGTTAGTAGTGGTCTGTTGTCATCGTCACGGGTTGCCGATGTGATTGCCAGAAAGATGCTGTTACGGATCAAGCCACCGCTAAACTGGTAACGACCAGCCAGTTTGGCCAGATTCACATCAGCGGCAAATCGGGCAGATTCAGGCATAAGCGCCTGCCACATCTGTAGCCGCAAGGCGGCGTCCGGCAGGGTGAAGTGAACTTTCATCGCCAGCCGCCGTTCCATGGCGGGATCCAACTCCACAGGCCTGTTGGTTGCCAGAATGGTTATACAACGTGATTTTTCCATCTCCAGTAAAAGTGAACGGCTCAAACTTGTGTTCCCAACCCCGCTGAAAAGGTCGTCACATTCATCTAGAAAGACGATGGCCCCAAGGAGCGCCGCTTCACGGAAAAGAAAGCTGAGGATGTCTTCATCACTCATTTTAAGTTCCTTGATGTCGTCAAGGTTCAGTGATAGGAGCGGACAATTAAATTGGTTTGCCAAACCCTTGGCCAGCATGGTTTTGCCGGTACCGGATGGGCCGTGAAAGAGCAGCGCCAGACCGGTTCCGTAACCGAAGAACGTATCAAGTTCTTCCAAAGTGCCATTCTGCCGTCCTGCCAGGTAGCGTTCCACACTGTTTGTGACATCACGCTTCAATTTTTCCGGTAACACAATCTGCTCCAGCTTTACATTGCTCTGTTCCTGTCGGATAAATCTGAAGGCAATATGGTAGTGGTTGTCATCTCCAAGTAGGTAGCAGACGTTACTTTCGTGCAGATAGATCGAAAGCCCAAGTATATTGGTGGTGCTGTCGACTGCCCCTGCCAGCACTACCCGTTTTTTCAATAAGGTTGCATTGACACTGAAATATTGTCTGTTGGCAAGCTGACTGCGCAGATCAGGTGACGTTATCGCCAGCAGACCGCCTATCTCTATGCCGTTGTCGCTGTAGCGCTCCAGTCCGCTTTCCTTGTACATCGCTATGAAATCGGGCGCGGCGTATTGCATTAGCAGTAACATGACCACCTTCCGCTCGAAGTTATCGAGTTGCCATGTATGACAGAAGTCAATAAATCTGAGAGATACACCAGCTTGTAACGCTAATGCCTCCCGTTGGCGATTGCTGATAACTGTTTGTGACAAAAGCTGCTCAGCCCGTTGAAGGTCAACATCAATGATGAAGGCTGATAACGGATGGCTGCTAGACTCTATCTTTTCTTTATCTGTTTGCCTATTTGCGCCACGTCGCAAAAATGCGATCGCCAGCATCCACTTAGCTTCCAGTTCCAGGGCCATCAGGTGATCAAGGTTGTCGGTAAAGGGATGTATACAGATTTCGTGTTGTTCAGCCTGCACAGGCTGAAAAGCAATTGCCTGATCTGCTTGATCGGTAACATATGGATGCGTTTGTGTCATGATAGCTTCCTTTCGTAATGCTGGCTCAGCGTTTCCGCACCGGTTCAATTATATCAGCCAGTCCGTATTGAATCGCCTCATCTGAAGAGAGCCATGTATCAACGTCACGCAGCAGGTATTGCTCCAACTTATCTTTTTCCTTGATGTTTGAGTACGTCAGGTAGTGTTGCAGGATACGTTCGTGTTCTAGGTCTTCTTCCTTGCGGCCAGCAATTAGTTGGCTATGGTTTCCGGCGGTGAGTGAGGAAAAACGATGCGAGAGAATTGACGTGCGTGGGGTGATGACCCGATGCCCTTTGTCACCGGTCATAAAGACCAGTAATCCCATTGATGCAATCATGCCAATTCCTGTTGTATAGATCGGGATGCGTGACCATTCCATAATATCAATTATTGAAAAACCGGCTGAACAGGAACCGCCGGGAGAGTTGATAATCATCTGGATTTGGCTGACTTCGGCTTTGATGTTGTAGCCAATGATTTCCTTGCAGACGTTCTCCGCCCTGCCACCATCAATCGCACCGGAAATATAGATGATGCCGTAGTCATCAAGGCTGTTATTCTTCTTTTCCTGGTTAAGGTCTTTGTCTGCCATGGTGGTTTTCTCCTTTATTGTCGTTACGATGATGATAGTATTGCACCCATCGAGTGTCATTTTTGGTCACAAATTCAGATATATTTCATAGATAAAACTGGAGTGTTTCATGCGCGGACACAGAGTAATGAAATTTTTACGGAGCATCACGCTGTTGGCTCAACCCTGCGGGATAACGATGGATGAGTTGGGGCGAAAGCTGGAAATACAGAGCCGTCAGGTATATCGCCTGATAGATTCTGTTAAGGATGACTGGGGATTTGTGCTGGATGAGGAAAAGCTGGATGGCGGCGGTAAAAGGCTTTCCTTGGCCGTTGGGCAGTATAAGCGGCTGTCTGAGATCAAAGTGCCAGAGTTGAATTTAACTGTTGATGAGGTTGTAGCACTTTATTTTCTGAAAGGTCATTCCAAGTTGTTCAAGGGCACAGAGGTTGGTGACGGGATCGAAAGGGCCTTTGCCAAGCTGGAGACCTATGTTCCTGATGGGTTGGGGGATAGAATTGAGCGGGTACGTAGCCTGTTTGTGCCATCGGCACGTTTTGCAAAGGACTATGCTGGCAAAGAGGCGCTGATTGAAACCATTTTTGAGGCGATTCTGGGGCAGAATACCTGTGTTATTGATTATCACTCCTTTGCGGATAACAAAAAAAAGAAGTATCAGATTGATCCATTACGTTTTTTTGAGCGGGATGGAGGGTTATATCTGTTTGCCAGAGCGACACGTTTCGGAGACATTAGAGTGCTCGCAGTTGAACGGATAGAGCAGATTGAGGTAACGCAAAGCAAGTTTACCTATCCAACTGATTTTGATCCCGAGGCACTATTGGATCGTGCTTTTGGTATGTTTTATGATGATCCGCTGGAAGTTAAAATTTGGTTCTCCGCTGGCCAGGCCCGTTATATCCAGGAACGGCAATGGGCACCAGATCAGGAAATAATCATGCGTAAGGATGGATCGATTGAACTCTTTATGAAAACATCCGGCTGGTATGATTTGAAAAAGTGGGTGTTATCGTTTGGAGCTGATGCCTGTGTGCTTGAGCCGGTGAAGCTTCAGGAGAAAATCAGGGATGAAGTTGAAAAGATGTTAAATGTTTATGGTCGTATTGCTGTAGAAAATGTCCAAAAATGACACCAGTCCATGTAACAGATCAATTAGCGGCTACATTTACTAAAATCAGGAGCAAGGCATGAAACTGCAAGAATGTATTTCCGGACAGCTTGCTGGTTGTTTATCAGGCATTGATAAACAGAAACTCGTCTCTAGATTGTTAATCCGAACCCAACCAGCAAAGCCTATTGATACCGTAACAACACAGACATTGTTTGACGCTGAAATTGATCCGGAAGCGAGAATCACGGCTGTTGGAGTGGGTGCCATGGGAGCGGGAATGGTGCGAAAGCTTTACAGTGATATGTCAAGCATCACATGCCATGAGGTTGTTTTTGATTCGATGTGTGAACGCCAGAATCAGATGCCGGAACTTATTGCTTCAATTCAAGAAGCTGACTTGTTATTTGTCCTGACAGCATTTGAAGATGAAGGCTGTGGGGCTGTTGTGGAAAATATTGGGTGGTCTGCACGAGAGGCAGGTGTCTTGGTTCTTGCGCTTATACCTGACACGGCAAATTGTCAGCTGTTGGGCCTTGCAGAATTGAGAACGTCTGTTGATGCTGTTTTCGCCTTCTCAGAAGAATCGCTGTCTGATAAACGACTCTCTGATCATATACAATACAGCAATCCAATGCTTCATATGATCATGGTTATCACCCTCTTGATTAACCAGCGCAGTTTCATCAGTGTGGATTTTGTCGATATAGCAGCGATTATGCGTAAGGGGAATAGTGGGCGCCTTGGTATCGGAATGGCATCAAGACCAGATCAAAGCGGTGAAGCTGCAACAATTGCCTTGGAACAACTGGTTTCTCAGGGTGTTTCGATGTCAGAAATTCAAGGTGCGCTGGTTATCTTGGAAGGTTCTTCGCAAATCACTATAGATAATTATTCCAACGTTAACCGAGTGATTCACGGTCATGTTGCTGAAGACGCAAAGATAATTGTCGGATTTGTAATGGATGACCGGTTGGGCGACAATGTCAGGGTAAGTGCGTTTTGCAAGTTTTGATATACCCAAATTGATGGTTAGTGGTGAAATTATTAGTATGTTCTTTCCGTTTTTATCATGCAGATGGTGCGGTGAATTTCAGTGCCAATGGCACCAGTTGTGACCTGCTGGTGACATTGGTTTTACGGAAGATTCTACTCAGGTGCGATTTTACCGTCTGTTCGCTGATGCAGATTCTGTCGGCGATCTCCTTGTTACGTAATCCCTGTGATACGAGGATGATAATATCCTTCTCCCTTTTGCTCAGGCTTTCCTGCTGGGGTGCGTTAGAGATCCCTTCGACGTGATTGAGCAGCGCCTTGAGTTTGGCGTTGTCAATCCAGACCTGTCCCTTGTCAACGGCGAAGATGGCCTTTTTGAACAGTTCAATGTCCGTGTTTGTCGAGATGACGCCATCTATACGGCAGTTGATCAGCATGTTGATAATGCGTTCTTCGCCGATCCCGTTGTCAAGCAGCATGATTTTGGCCTCTGGCCATAGGTCGCGCGGGCAGTTAATCAGTGAGTTTTCATCGACAATAATGGCTTGTCGTGGGCCGTATTCGCTGCAATCAGCAGGATGATCAGGTGTCCCGGTATCAAAGAGTGCGGATTCCTTGACGAGCATTTCTTTCAGGGCGGCGCAGAGCAGGTTGTTTGACAGCTTGATCTGGATATTGATCCGGTTTTCTGGTGTGTTTGACATGCTTTGTCCTCTGTTGCGTCTGTATCCGTTTTAGTTGAAAATATTTGCTAGCTTTAACAAAAAACTCCCCAAGGTCAACTGATATTTCAAACGTTGGTCTCTGTATGGCGCTGGAATTGGTTGACCATAGTGCTATTCTTATGCAGAATGTTGCTATTATTTTCATGATCACGAGGTCATTATGAAGGTTCATGTTTTGCAGCATGCCGCATTTGAGGGGTTGGGCAGTATCGCTGATCTGCTGGCAGGATCTGCTGCAGAGATCAGTTTTACCCGTTTTTATCTTGATGACCCGTTGCCGGCTCCTGAAGGTCTGGATCTTTTGATTGTTATGGGCGGCCCGATGAGCGTTAATGATGAGGTCGAGTTTGCCTGGCTCAAGGATGAGAAGCGGTTTATCCGTCAGACGCTTGATAAGGGTGTTGCTGTACTGGGAATATGTCTTGGCGCACAGCTGATAGCCAGTGCCACGGGGGCCAGGGTCTATCCCAATCAGGAACGTGAGATCGGCTGGTTCCGTGTTGCAGGAACAAAAGGCGGGGATGATAGTTTTTGTTTTCCTGACCTGCTGGATGTGTTTCATTGGCATGGCGAGACCTTTGATCTTCCTGCTGGGGCGGTCCGTTTGGCGGGTAGTCCGGCCTGTCGGAATCAGGCCTTTCAGCTTGGTAAAAACGCGATTGGACTCCAGTTTCATCTGGAGATGACGCCGGTCACGGTGCGTGCGATGGTTGAGAACTGCCGCCATGAATTGACTGATGGGCGTTATGTGCAGTCCGAGTCAGAGCTGCTCGCGGTTGAGACAGCGAAATATGAGGCGGCTGGCCGGATCATGTCTGATCTGCTTGCCTACCTTGTTGATGTGCGAAAATAACAGGATGTGACCGTTTGTTATCAGCCCGGATAAGAAAAAATATTCTGCGCATGGCCGCCTTGGCGGCGTGCGCGTTTTGCGTTTTTGCAATCTCGCTGAAGCTGTACATATCTTCGGACGATGCCGCAGTGAGGCTGTCCGGACTTTTCAGCGGTTATCTGCGCCATTCCGTGCGGATTGCCTCGATTTCCACATCCGGGCTGGGGGTTACGCTGCATAATGTTTCTCTTTCCAATCCGTCCGCTTTTCCGGAGGGAAGGCTGGTTGACGCTCAGGCTATCACCGTAGCTGTTGACCCCTGGCTGGCACTGCGTGGCCGCCGCGGATTGAAACGGCTGGAGCTTGAGGGGGTGAAGGTTGCTCTTGTCAAGGGGGCGGGTGGTGAGTGGAACTATGCGGAACTGCGCCGTATGCTGACCCCTAAAAAACCATCCCCCACGGAGTTCTACCTCCGTCATCTGACCTTGAAGGATTGCACGCTGCTGGTTAATGGTCGTGAAAGCCGTCTCAGCTCACTGCGGCTGGATAATCTGGCCAGTAAGGGCTCCAGTCAGGCTGGTTTTGAACTGTCGTTCAGTGATCCACTTAAAAACTCATACCAGCTTTCAGGCGCGTTCCGGCCGGGGAGTGATCCTGATTTTGAGATGAAATTATCTGCCCCAACCTTGGTCTTGAATCGTTCCGCTGCTGGCCGTGATGCGGGGCAGGGCTCCTCCGGCAGTCTGTTGATGACGGCGGTCATGCGTTCTGGGCTCTTAAAGCTGGATGGTCAACTGGATTTCAGCCATGCTTTGCTGCTGAAAGGCGCAGGGCGTTTGCCGCTTTCAGGGCGCATTTCACTTGCTGCCAGTTATGATTTGAAGGATGATCTTGTGCGTCTGGAATCCATGACCCTGACCGTGCCTGATCTGCTGCGGATGAATGCCGATGCTGTTGTGCGTGGTGTCAAGGGGCGGCGCAGCTTTTCGGTTAACCTTGGTCTTTCCGACATTGATCTGGCACGATTGCAGGCCAGGCTTCAGCAGGAGCGTCAGGGGAGGGCACTTATTGCCGGGCTCTTGCGCTGTCGCGGGTTCTCCTTTTCAGGTGATGGCGCCTCCGGGGTGACCAGCGCAAGTGGGACGCTTCTTCTGGAGAATCTTTCCTTGGTCAAGGATGGTCGGGCCTATCTGAAGGGTGGCGGTGCCCGGTTTAATCTCAGTCGTTCCGCTGGCGGTTTTGTTCTGGATGGCCTTATCAATGCTGACAGTCATTCAAAAGAGGTTCTGCTGGACCGGCTTCAGGCTGCCCTGGCGGTTGATTTTTCCAACCGGCTTATCCCCGTTGCAGCAAACCTGAAGAGTTTCAAGGCGCTTTTCTGCGGTCTGGATCTGGATGGTCAGGCCACCTGGAGCCCTTCCCGGCCCCAGCCGGTAGTCTCCAATGTCAGGATCTCAGTTCGCAATCCGGCTGAAAGTGCACCATTGCTGTCGAAATACGGTGTTGACCTGACCTCGGCGGCTGGCGGACTGGTTGCCAATCTGGCCGGGCGTTCTGCCAATGATTTTAATGCCCTTTTGCGGGGCCGGTTTGATGCGCTGCGTTTTGCAAAGGGTGGTAAGCAGTACCGGATTAATGGCTTGCAGTTTAATTCCGAGGTTACTGCTGTTGCTGGCAGGCGGGTTGCCTCCGGGGATCTGTCATTGCAGGGGGGCTTGTTCAATGGCAAGGCTGTTCAGGGGCGCTCTGCATACATGTTTGCCGATGGTCTGCTGCGGTTGCGCAAACTGGACTTTAACATTGCAGGGAATAACGGTGGGGCGGAGGGGCTCTCCCTGCGTCTGGATAGTCTTCGTGGCGCGAATGGCCGGACTGGTTTGCCGTTGGATGTTGTTTTTGAAAAGGCATTCTATCGCCGTGCCAAGCTGGCCGTTGAGAGGGTAAACGGCGGTTATAAAGGACGTTTGTATTACACCCCTGGCGGAAGGTGGCTAGATGGCAATCTGAAGGCCGTTGCCGGTTCATTTGTCTGGCTGGGGAAGGATCTGGGTCAGCCGGCGGTTGACTTGCGGTTCAGTAAGGCAGGTGCAACCGGTGATGCTGGCGGCCAGCTTTTTGGTGGCAGGTTGACAGGAACGCTTGCCTTTAATCCCTTTGCCCCCAGCTTTGGAATTGATTTCCGTCTGGATCTTAAAAACGGCCGGGCGGCAGAGGTTGGCAGGATTATACCTGGTCGTTATGGAAGCTTGTTTAACGATGGTCTTGTTGACAGTATCTGGCGTTGCAGTTATACGACTGCTCGCGGTTTTGTGGGCAGGTATGGGCTTGAGGCGCGTGATCTGCGCCTTGTTAACGGGAGAGGCCGGACAATTCTGGAGAATGGGCGTCTGAAGGTATCTGGTGAAATATCCAGACAGCTGTTTTCTGTTTCAGCCGCCGAGCTGCGCGTTGGTGATACTATTTCCGCAACGGTTGATGGGAAAATGCTGGATCCGTTTGTTTCGGCAAGGTCGGGTAGCTTCCGTTATCGTTTGAAACCGGTTCCGCTCAACAGCCTGGTGGACTCCTTTGTCAATGTGCTTCCGGCCGTTGTCCAGGAGGCGACAGTTTCGGGCGAGCTTGAGAGTGGTGGTCAGCTCCAGTTGTATGCTGGCCGGGTATTACTTGATGCCGCCCTGCATCTCAAGGGGAGCGGGATCGATGTCCCCTCGCAAAAACTGACCGTTCAATCCGTGAACGGAGTGATCCCGGTTTCGCTGGATCTATCTGGCAAAACTCCGTTGAGCGATGATGATGAGATGGATTTTACCCGCCAGCAGTATCTGCTGATCCACCCCAGGATGCGGGCTGTTGTGATGAGGGAACCGTTGCTGCATATTGGCGGGGCAAGTTTTGGTGCATTGAAACTGGGTCCCTCATCCGTTCAGTTCAAGGCGGAGGATGGGCTGACACGAATCGTCCTGCTGCGATCTTCGTTGTATGATGGCGCAATGATGGGGACAGGGGCCATGGTTTATAATCGCGGTATCAAATACAGGCTTGACCTGTTCCTGAATAGTCTTAGCCTGAACCAGTTCTGTGCGAATATTCCAAAGATCAGGAATTATATCTCGGGTCGGGTGGATGGTGTAATCAGTGTCAGCGGCGATGCCTCACGCAAGAACAGTCTGATCGGGTTCTCGGAGCTCTGGACGCGGGAGGAGGGGGATGAAGGTATGAAGGTTAGCAGGGACTTTCTGCAAAAACTCTCCGGTAAAAAGGTGAGCGGTTTTTTCTTTCAGTCCGATCGTCCCTTTGATACGGCGGAGGTTATCGCTGTTTTTGAAGATGGCTACCTGACCTTTGATCAGCTGGAAATATCCAATACGAACATGATTGGGGTACGGGATTTGAGTGTCACAATTGCCCCTAGCCAGAACCGGATTTCGCTCAGTCATCTGCTGGATACCATCCGTCAGGCGGTTGAACGTGGCAAACCGACGGCAACCGGTGTCGATACGCTGGAAACACCGGCTGAACCTGATTTCAAGTGGGATCAATAGGAGCCATTCAAAATGATTCTTAAATTAATTTTATAGCTGCCTGCTGTTTTTCTGGTAGTATTTGGAACGTCGTTGATGTTGTTGACGGGAGAAACAGAATCGTAAACATGGAGGGATGGATATGAAGTTCAGGATGTTAAAGTGGGTTTTGGCCGGGATGTGCGGTCTGCTGGCCGCTTGTGCCATAATCAATGTTAATGTTTATTTTCCTGAAAAGGCGGTCAAGGAGGCGTATAAGTCGCTGGATGACATGTTGCTGAAGAATGAAGGTGACAAGGCGTCGACGCCGGAGAAAAAACCGGAAGCTGAACCGGCACAGCAGCCCAAGGTTCTGCCTGAATCTGCCCCGCAGCCGGAATCTGATAAAAAGCCACAAAGTGGCCTTTTCAGAGAGGTTCCAAGGATATCCTTTGTAGCAGTAGCGCAGGCGGCGGATAAGGAGGGTGATGCGCTGGCCGTGGAACTGGCGACCATGCCGGAGGTGCGCCGGGCGTATGATGAGATGAGAAGGCGTGTGCCGCGATTGAATGCCCTGTTTGCCAATGGTGGCGTTGGTTTGTCAAGTCAAGGACTGGTGGTCAGCCGTGACAAAACAAAGCTCTCGAGTCAGGATGAAAAGCTGATTTCCGCTGAAAATGCCAGCCGCAAGGTGGTTGTAACCAGTATGGCCAGGGCAATCGTTAAAACCAACAAGCTCAAAGAGACAAAGGCAAACCTTGATCAGGTAATGGGCAAGGCTGCCAATACCTATTCCGAGATCAAGCGTGATGCTGCCAAGGCAGGCTGGTGGGTTCAGCTTCCTAATGGGCGTTGGATACAAAAGTAGAGCTGGTTACCTGATATGAAAAAAGGCCTCCGGGAAACCAGAGGCCTTTTTTGTATTCATCGTAATCTGTTATGAGAGTCTGGCTGAACTGGTCAGGTAGTTTTTGACATAGTCTCCGACGCTATCCTCTAGCGGGGTAACCGGTTTGTCGTAACCGGTTGCACGAATCTTGGCTGTGTCGGCGCAGGTGTAGTACTGGTATTTTTCACGGATCGACTCAGGCATGTCGATGTAGTCGATCTGCGGTGTCTGGCCGATGGCGCTGAAGATGGCGTTTGCCAGCCGGTTCCAGGTGCTGGCCTCGGCGCCGCCGATGTTGAAGATGCCATTGGCGTTGCGGTTGTTCATGAAGGAGATGGTCATGTCTGCCGCATCCTTGACGTAGATGAAGTCGCGTTTTTGTTCGCCGTCGGCATAATCGTCACGGTGTGAGCGGAAGAGTTTCAGTCTGCCGGTGGATATGATCTGCTCGTATGCCTTGACAACCAGTGAACGCATATCACCCTTGTGGTACTCATTCGGTCCGAAAACATTGAAATATTTCAGTCCAACGATCCCGTCGAGAATGCCATTATTTCTGGCCCAGATATCAAAGAGCTGTTTTGAGTAGCCGTACATGTTAAGCGGGCGGAGCTGATGGATTTTGCTGTCGTCATCGCAGAAGCCGTTTTCTCCTTCACCGTAGGTAGCGGCGCTGGATGCGTAGATGAAGCGGATATCCCTTTTAAGTGCGAAAAGTGCCAGTTGCTTGCTGTATTCAAAATTGTTGCTGATCAGGTATGAGGCATCCAGTTCTGTTGTGGCCGAGCAGGCGCCCAGATGGAAGATCGTATCGATTTGTTCATTGTCTGAACAGATTGAATCGATACCATCCTTTGCGGTGATACGTGCCAGAAAATCATCCTTTTCAAGATAGTCCCTGAATCTGAGTGGCGAGAGATTTTTCCATTTTTCACTGCACCCCAGATGGTCAACAACAAGGATATCCTCGCGGCCTAGTTGATTGAGTCTCCAAATGATTGCACTGCCGATTAGCCCGGCACCGCCGGTTACAATTATCATCGTTGTTTCCCCTGACTGGTTTATTGTGTCTGGTGTGTGATGACAGGCACCTTGCGGAGTATACATCTGCAGGTCGGGCTGTCAATATTGAAGTGTCCGGATGGTCCATCCGCTTGACGGAACGATAAAAAAACTGTTAAGAATTGTGAAACAATTTTAGTGAGGTTTGCATGCCGTTAATCAGGATCGATGAAGTACGCTGCAAGGGGTGCGGATTATGCACGACAGTTTGTAATGCTCGCTTGATCAGTCTTGGCGATACGCCAAACAGTCTTGGCTACAATGTGGCTGTTTTTAAGGAATCGTTCGGCTGCACCGGGTGTACGCTCTGCGCCCAGATCTGTCCGGATCTGGCTATTACTGTATTCAAAGAATAACCTCAAAGATCAGTTCCTTATATGACGTTTAGATGAGGGCGTCTGCATTGCCAGTTGTTTGTTTCTGGTTGTGAGGCAATGCCCTGGTCTGAATCTTGTTTGACCAGTTTTTCAATGGAGGATATTTTGTCCAGCAAACTGTTTGTAAAGGGAAATGAGGCGGTTGCCATGGCAGCAATTGAGGCTGGCTGCCGTTATTATTTTGGATATCCGATTACGCCACAGAATGATATCCCTGAGTTTCTCTCGTTGGAGTTGCCCCGTCTCGGCGGGGAGTTCATCCAGGCCGAGAGTGAGATCGGTGCAATCAACATGTTGCTTGGTGCATCCGCCAGCGGGGCCCGTTGTATGACCTCTTCATCTGGGCCGGGAATCTCGCTCAAGCAGGAGGGAATCTCCTATATGGCCGGATCCGAACTGCCGGGGGTGATTGTGGATGTAATGCGTTCCGGTCCTGGACTGGGGGGGATTGATGCCTCCCAGGCTGATTACTGGCAGGCCACTCGCGGCGGTGGTCATGGTGGTTACCGGATTATTGTCTTAGCTCCGGCGTCGGTTCAGGAAATGTATGATCTGACCCTGCTGGCCTTTGATCTTTCAGATCGATACCGCATGCCTGCTATGATCCTGTCCGATGCCGTAATTGCCCAGATGAAGGAGTCGATTACTGCAACTGGGTATCAGATGCCAGATCTTCCGTCAAAGGATTGGGCTGTGCGTGGCCGCGCTGAAGGAGAGGGGCAGAATATCGTCAAATCGCTTTATCTGGGGGATGGCGAGATGGAGGCCTTTCATTGGCGCATGAAAGCGCGTTATGCCGAATTGGCTGAAATGGAGTGTCGTGCCGAGGAGATATATACGGATGATGCCGAGCTGGTTGTGACAGCCTTCGGTTCGGCGGCACGGATTGCCAGGACAGCGGTGGATATGGCCCGCGAGGCTGGTTTGAAGGTCGGCCTGCTACGCCCGGTAACCCTGTTCCCGTTTCCATCGGCTGCGTACCGCCGTCTGGCCGGCCGGGGGTGCAGATTTCTGGATATTGAACTTAGCACCGGTCAGATGATCGATGATGTTCGTCTGGCCCTGGATGGCGCTGCAAAGGTCGCCTTCTATGGTCGCCCGCCGGGTGCCGGTTCATTGCCGACACCGGAAGAGCTGTTTGAACAGATCCGGAAACAGTGCTGATTTATAGATGGTTATTTCTTCAAGCCTACCGCTGATGGCGGCAGGTAGCGATCCAATTTTAGAGTCCAGGGGTCTATTTATGAAGCAGGTCTATTCCAGGCCGGAGTGTCTCAAGGATGTACAGACACATTTTTGTCCCGGTTGTCACCACGGTACGGCCCATAAGCTCGTGGCCGAGGCGATTGATGAATTTAAGATCCGGGCAGAGACCATTGGCGTTGCCTCGGTTGGTTGTTCGGTTTTTCTCTACAGCTATTTTGATATTGATGTTATTGAGTCCCCGCATGGTCGGGCGCCAGCCGTGGCTACCGGTGCCAAACGGGTGCGTCCGGATCGTTTTGTCTTCACCTACCAGGGGGATGGTGATCTTGCTGCCATCGGCACATCCGAGATTATTCATGCTGCCAATCGTGGCGAGGATATTACGGTCTTTTTCGTCAATAATACCACCTATGGTATGACCGGTGGGCAGATGGCACCCACCACCATGGTCGGTCAGAAAACCTCCACATCGCCGATGGGGCGAAATCCTGCCAGTGATGGTTATCCATTGCGCATGGCTGAACTTATTTCGCAGCTTGGTGCGGTCGGTTTTTCGGCCAGGGTGGCCATGAACAATTCCAAAAATCTGCTCCAGGCCAGGAAGATTGTAAAGACGGCCTGCCTTTATCAGGTGGAGAAAAAGGGTTTTGCATTTGTTGAGCTCCTGGCTGCCTGTCCGACAAACTGGGGGATGAATCCTTTGGCTGCCAATGCAAGGGTGGGGGACGAGATGATTCCCTATTTTCCGCTCGGAATCTATAAAAACAGTGCCAATCTCTGAAGGGGGGCAATCTGATGCGTAATGATCTCTTTATTGCCGGTTACGGTGGCCAAGGCGTTTTGATGGCTGGTAACCTGATTTCATATGCCGCTATCAATGAGGGGAAAAATGTATCGTATTTTCCGACCTATGGTGTGGAAAAGCGCGGTGGTTCAGCGAATTGTACGGTCGTTTTTGCAGATGGCGATACCGGATCGCCTGTCGTTGGCAATCCCTCGGTTTCAATCATCCTTAACCAGCTTTCCTATGATAAATATGCTGACAAGGTCAGGTCAGGCGGAATCTGTATTGTCAATTCAACCTTGGTCACTGTTTCGGATGGCTGTCTGGCAGGCGTAAGGCTTGTCAAGGTGCCAATGAATCAGATTGCCATTGAGCTTGGAGATATTCGCATGGTAAATATGGTTGCAGTCGGTGCATATGTTGCCTTGACCGGTGCATTGCAAAATGAATCGCTGGAAAAGGCGCTTCGTAAGACGCTGCCGGAACGACATCACAAGCTGATTCCGGCAAATTTGAATGCTATGCAAGCCGGTGCCAATGCTGCTCTGCAGTCTGTGGATTAGCAAAAATACTTGACTAACCAGCGGAGGATTTGTTATATAAAGAATTCATTTTTTGGGGTATCGCCAAATGGTAAGGCAACGGACTCTGACTCCGTCACTCTTGGTTCGAATCCAGGTACCCCAGCCAAATAAATTATAGGCACTTACAAGGAATTGTGGGTGCCTTTTTTAATTTATGTATACTCCAGTTAAACTTTTGATTTGTGCTGTGATGATTTGAGGTGGCTCTTTGGTGTTGAACAGTAGATTTAAATGTGCCTGAAGATGGATTTGTATTAGATTGTGATTATAGCAGGGTATTCAGATTAATTTAAGAGGTGATGTATGGCAGAGCAGTCTGAAAAAAATGAATCAACGACGCTTGAAGAACTGGTTATTAATCATGCCTATGAAATGGTTGGCTTGATTACAGTGCTGGAAGAAAAAGGGGTACTGACACGGGCAGAGATCGTTGAGGCAATTCAGCGGTTGAAAAAAAAGTAATTCAGTTCAAGTTTTTTAAAGATTGGTTGTCTGTGAAGGGCTTGAAATTTTATTTGGCGCCAGATTTGGCCCATCATGGCCGGGTAGGCTTTTGTATTATTCAGCTTCGGCCTGTTTGTGCGTCAATTTGTTCTGATACATCCTTTCGTCAGCCAATTTAAGCGCATCATGCAGGTCATTCTTGCTTTCAGCCGTTGCTGCCCCTAAAGAAAATTTTAGGAATGGCCCCCCGTCTTTTCGATTTGCGTTTTCAAGGCAGACATTGATACGGTTCACCGTGTTTTGCAAAAGGCTGATATCGGTGTCAGGCAATAGAACAACAAATTCATCGCCACCAATCCGCGCGACAATATCCTCTGCGCGGAAGGCTCTTTTCAGTATTGATGACATCTTGCAAATCAAGGTGTCGCCAGCTGAATGGCCATAGGTGTCATTCGTTTCCTTTAATCCATCTATGTCGACCATGATAATGCTGACCGGAAAATGTCTTCCATTACTGAGGTTTTCTATTTCTTCCTCAAAGAGCGTCCGGTTGAATAGTCCCGTCAGTGAGTCATGATTACTAAGATATTTCAGGTTGTCTTCAAAATATTTCCGTTCCGAAATGTCCCGTATTATTGCCAAGACCGCTTTTATGCCACTTGGCGCCAGCCTGCATTCCATGATGGCATCGTTGTCGTCACATTTTAGCTGAAAATCATATTTTTGTACCTCTCCCATTGCCAGAGCGATACGTATCTGTTCTGTCATTTTGGATGCTATTTCCGGTGGTAATACATCTGAAATTTTTTTACCTGTTTCGAAGTGAGTGAATCCTGGGTGTCTGATCTTGCAGTCAAGTAATGTTCCATCATGGGATACCCTGAAGAATGTATCCGGCAGGGCTTCAATTAATGCCTGGTTGTTCAGTTCGATCTCCAGCAAGATCTTCTCAATGTTTATCCGTTTAGTTACTTCAATACGGATTGATCGTATAACAAAAAAATACATGGCGAAGAACAGCAGGATGAATTTTAAACAGAGTTCAGCAATATCCATGTTATTGATTTCTGCTTTTGAGGTGAGGAGTTCATAGAAATGAGGTGTCTCTGAAATGGATAATGTAATAAAGAGTATTATCAGAAGACGTAAAATAGTTTTTGGCCTGTTATGTAGAGTCGTCTCAGCGTCGATTGTGCTCACCTCTTTTGTGATTTTACAATTTCTGCTTTGATCCTTAATGACTTTTGTATGATTGCATTGATGTATACATTTTCGTATTTTAACTATACCAGATGAATCTTTTGGGTCAAATTGAGTTGATTTTGGTATTGGCTCTGGATGATCATTTTTTTATTAAATAAAACATAATTATTGTTGCTATGTATATTGATGGATACTCGGTTTCTGGTAGACAAGCAGTTTTTTTTATGTCAAAAAAATAGAAAAAATCAGATGTAATTGGCTGATAGCTATTGCTTGTAAGGATATTTCGTATTCAGGTCTCTATTTAAATTGAGACTTGTTTGGGTTTGCCTCTTGAGATTGCAGGTTTTGTGAGAGCGTTGTTAATGTTGCTGTTTGTATAACAGTGTTTTTTAATGTTTGTTTTGTTTGATGGCTTTTGTCCTGATTGTAAAATCTGTTTCTTGTAAAACTATTGTGGAGCCGCTCCACTCTGTTGCCGCTTGCGCTCAATAGCTCAACCTACTTATGGGTACGTCTCATTTTTTGTTTGTTTGTGGCGCCTGTTCCGTTTTTCTCATGCCGTTTTGCAACTGGCTCAAATCTGAATTGTTTGAACCATAAAGGTTGAACATGCTTAATCTCCTCATCGTTTCAAATAATAAAAAATCCCGAAAAATAATGTTAGCATTGCAGCCAATGCTCAGGACCAGAATAGATGTTGTGTCTGATTTTGATCATGGTTTGAAGGATGTATTTGAAAAACGCCCTTCGGTTGTTATTATTCAACAGCAGATCGCCGGGGTTTCTGGTGAAAGTGTTGCCCGGCATATTCAATTGTTGCTTGGCAACGGTGCCCCTGCTTTCATAATGATGCACGAAGGGGATAGTGCTGTAAGAACGGTTAATGGTCTCTTTGAATATGTTATTGATTTGAGTAAGCCTGAGAAGAGAGTTGTTGCTGAAATCATGTCCGCCTTGAAGGATATTTTAGGCGTTCAGTGGGAAAAAACCTTGATTACAGTCCAGGAGGATAGTGCCGGGTCGTCTTCTGTGCCATTGCCAGAGGACAATATTTCTGCTTCTGCTGATCTGGTTGAAGCGGTCGCTGCGGATGTTTCTGTCCCGGAACTTCCTGTCTCGAAAGAGCTGGATTTTGGTTCCCAGGTGGAACCGGAATTCGATGCAAATCTTGTTTCTGCTGCTAGTGTGTTAACAAAGCTGTCTTCGGAGCCCATAAAGCCGGAAACAGTGGTGGATTCTTCCGGAATGGTTCCTGATTCCAGCGGGATGGATCTGTCGTCCTCTAAAACAGTCAGAAAAAAACGCTCCACTAAGGCCGTAGCAACATCTGATTTGTCATCAGTTGAAATAAATGATGTCTTGCCGCAACAGGAAAACGTACCGCTAACGGTACAGGCACAGGCACCAGAACAGATAAAACCTGCCTTTATAGCCGTTGAAAACAGCGCCGCTACGGTTGATTCATCTGTGACGCCAAATAAAAATTCAACGGTCGTTGCAGCGGAAAAACAGACTGTCTCATCGCAAATTGGGGTGAAAAATCCCTCCCCGGATACCAATAATGAAACTCAAGCAGAGCTTGATATCGTTTCTGCCTTTGACAAGAATTATCGTGCTTGTAACAGATCATACTGGCTGCTGGCGGCCGTTGCAGTCTTTGTCATTCTGCTTGCCGCAGGCGGTTGGTATCTGTTTATTCTTGAACCTGGACAGATGGAACCGCCTTCTAAAAATATCACTGCTGAATCGGTAAGTTTTTCCAAAAGTTCTTCTGCCAAGGTTGCATTGGCACCGCCGGTCCAATCCTCAAAACCTTCCGCTATGTCGTCTGACCCTGCTTGTTTACCATCATTTGTTAATGTCAAGGGGCGTGATGTTTCGTTCTCAAGCGCAAAGCCTGGCTGGGAAAGATATCTGGATAAGACTCATGAGGTTAGAATTTTCAGGGAGTCAGGCCGTATCAGGGCGTTACAGGTGATTGCGGTTAAGGGAACTACGCTCTCAGCGAATTTTGTCGATTCAGCGCTTCATGAACTGACCGGTAGCAATCGTTATACGGTCGAATCCCAGGCAAAGAAAAATGGTGTTTTTGTACAACGTTGCAAGGTGTCTGCAAATAGAGAACTGTTGCTGTATCGCAAGTCAGCTGCTGCTCCTGTCATGGCGTTTGTTGTTGCGCTTGGGTGAATAATCTGCCAATTGGTTTGGAGAAATGATGCAACTTTGTCTTTATAGGATGAAATTTTCACGTCTGTGGCGATCTGTATGTGCGGCAATGATCGCACTGTCTGCTGCCGTAACGGTTGATGCTGCAATGGATCCCGCTTTTGAGCTGGATTCAACGGTTCTTAATGCCGTTAGTGCTGCCAAAAAGGGGACGGTACCAACACGTTCCAAAAAGATTGTCAGGTTGCGTCATGATAAAAAGAAGCCGGTTCGTCATCAGGGTGGTGCAACCTATACGGTTCGTTCAGGTGATAATCTGTTTAAAATACTGATGCGTGATTACGGTTTGAGTAATGATCAGGCAGAGGCCCAAATTGTAAAGATTTGCCATGAAAATAATATCCCTGATATCAAAAGATTGAAGGTTGGTCAGAAGATATCGATTAATGTTTCGCGTCGGCCTGGTGGTCAGATTGCAAGGGATACAACAGACAAAAATGCACGTGATAGTGCAGCTGCTGTGCCGGTTTCGCGTTTGTACCTGGAGCCTGAATCTGCATCAGCTATTTCTTATGTTGATGAGCTGGGGCGTATCAGGGAAATCTGGAAGACGATGGTTACGGACCGTCCCACTGATGGCAAGCCACTTGTATTGCAATCCAATTCATATTCATTGACCCTTGATCCAGTCCGTTATCCTGTTTTTGCTGCCATGGATGGAGCCAGGATTGTGCTGGATAAGAATGCGTCAATACCACCGTTGATTAAGTCTTTAATCGTTTCAAAGGATCCAAGCATACGGATCGTGTCAGAATCTCCGCTTGACCGAAAACGTTTTCTCGGTGCGATATTGGCTAACGCCGGTTTTTATTCCATCGAGAAGGATTTTCATGTTGAATTCGGCGCTGATCCAAAATTGAGGATTCATTCGGATTTCAAGATCGAAAAGACCGTTGACAGCCTGTTGAAGCAGGACGTTATTATGTTGAACAGCGGCGCTAATCCGACACCTGCACCTTTGTCTGGTTTCCTTAAGCAGGAAGGCTTTGCGGTTTATGAACCATTTGCGATTTCCAGACCTTTGGTTAAGCCAGTTTCCACTCAATCGCTGTATCTGGTTGAGTCCAGAAAACAGCCGGAAATGGTCGCTGGCATACTGACAGCGCTGCAGGTGCCTTTTCAGAATAATCAGCTTCTGGATGTGTATTCCAAGGATAAAAGTGGTATTTCATTATCCGTAAATGCCGAACGATTCTTTGTTCGAAATGGTCAGAAGTTTGTCATATCTGAATTTGATGGTGATCCGGTTACCTATACACTTTATCGGATTCTGGAAACAAAGGGGTACCATGTGGTTATGCTTAATACCGGTGATGATTTCCGCAAAGTTTCGGAGAAGATAATGACAGCATTGCGTATTCCGGCAAGGTATTCTCAGCACGATATGTGGCCTGATCGTGGCAAGCATTATTCATTGAGCATTAATGGCTTCCGGGTTCAGAGTGGAGCTGGTCGTGGTGGTCAGCTGTTTTTGACAGATCGTTTGCTGGATCCGCTTGTTAAAGAGTTGTTGCAGGAGAATGGATATGAGATCAATGTCAGGTAAAGCCTGGTTGTTGTAATAGTTTGTTAGCAAGGTTTTGGTGCGTTTTTTAAGGTCAAATCCCATAAACAGGAATTGCAATGAGTGTAGCCAGGGTTGGAGAATTACTGATCGAGCAGAAACTTATTACCAGCGAGCAGCTGGGTGAGGCGCTGGAATTGCAAAAGGTCTTTCCGGAACAGCCGATTGGCCAATTGCTCTGCAAGCTCGGTTTTATCAAGGATATTGATCTTGGTTTTGTTCTCGACCAGAAACAGAAACGTCGAAAATTAGCTGATATCCTTCTGAAGAATAAGTCCATCGATCAGCAAAAACTTTTGCATGCCAGTGAGATCAGTAAACAGAATGATATCTCACTTGAAAAGGCCCTGCTTAAGCTGCGCTATGTGGATGAAGAGCAGCTGGCCAGGGCGGTAGCCAGTCAATATGATCTGCCATATGTGGAGATCAGGGGGGTTGTGCTGGATGCGACTCTGTCCGGTTATATCAGTGCCGTATATGCTCAGAAACAGCGCATAGCCCCGATTTCCAAGATTGGCAATACGCTTACCTTGGCAATGGCGTCTCCATTGAAACAGCAGGATATACGCGAGCTGGAAGATAGTATCCGTTTGCGGATAATCTCTGCCATTGCAACAGAAAGCAATATTCAGGCTGCAATCAGACAGCTTTATAATATTGATTTCGTCAGTAATCGCAGCGCCCACGAAGAGGTTAATCTGGATATCGTGCCTGACAGCATTGTCGAGTTGCTGAGCAAGTCATCCGCTATTGATGAGCCTGAGGTGGAGGAAGAAACCAAGAAGGTTACGGAAAAAGACAGTGTTATTGTAAAACTGGTCAACAAGATCGTCTATGATGCGTATATGGGAAAGGCCTCGGACATACATATTGAACCGTATCCGGGTAAAAAGGATGTTGTTGTCCGGACAAGGGTGGATGGTCAGTGCGGTGTCTATCAGAAGATTCCCTATAAATATAAATTTGCCATTCCATCACGGATCAAGATCATGGCCGATCTGGATATTGCCGAGCGTCGTAAGCCGCAGGATGGAAAGATTGATTTCAAAAAATTCGGCCCGCTGGATATTGAATTACGTGTTGCCACAATGCCTACCGTGGGTGGTTTGGAGGATGTGGTCATCAGGCTACTCTCAAGTGGCGAACCGCTGAATTTTAATGACCTCGAACTTACGGATCGCAACAAGCGGGTTTTTGAAGGGGCGCTGGCCATGCCACATGGGCTGGTTCTGGTTGTGGGGCCCACCGGATCAGGTAAAACAACAACATTGCATTCCGGTCTGGCCTTGATTAATACCAGTAACCGCAAAATCTGGACGGCTGAAGATCCGGTCGAGATTACTCAGTCCGGATTGCGGCAGGTGCAGGTTAATCCACGGATCGGATTCACCTTTGCCGCTGCCTTGCGGTCATTTTTGCGTCTTGATCCGGATGTGATCATGATTGGTGAGATGCGCGACGAGGAAACAGCCAATATGGCCGTGGAAGCATCTCTGACCGGGCATCTGGTCTTTTCTACGCTGCATACCAATTCAGCGCCAGAAACAATCACAAGGCTTCTTGATATGGGTTTGGATCCCTACAGTTTTTCCGACTCTCTGCTGACTGTTTTGGCGCAGCGACTGGCACGACGTCTATGTCCGGATTGCAAGGTTCGTTATCAGCCTGAGCAGGCTGAGCTTGATGAAATAATTGATGAATATGGTCGTGATGCCTTTGCCGTGTCTGGAATTGGTCTGGAGGAGATTTCAATGGCCAAGGCTGTTGGCTGCGAACGCTGCGCCCATAGTGGTTATCGCGGACGACTGGGGATTCACGAGGTGATTGACTGTACGACAGAGATTAAAAGTCTGATCAAGCACAAGTCTGCAACGGAGGTTATTCGTGGGCAGGCTGCGTCAGATGGGATGACGACATTGAAACAGGATGGACTATTAAAGGTTTTACGTGGATTAACGGATGTGCATGAAGTGCGTCGGGTGTGCATCAAGTAGGTGTCTTTGCTTAAAAAAGCGCTTGCATTTAACGTATTGACGTGGTACTTAAGTTAAAATTTTTGTTCACTCAGGGTGAGCTCTCAAGGCTCACTTTTTTTTTGGGAAAAATCATGGCACTACATCGTGATGATATTTGTAGCAGGGTTGAAGAGCTGGCAAGGCCGATACTGCAGTCGATGCAGCTGGAGTTGGTTGAGGTTGAATTCAAGCGTACAGGTCGAGAAGCGCTGTTGCGCATATTCATTGATAAAGACGGCGGCGTTATGCTTGATGATTGCAGTGAGTTCAGTCATGAACTCTCTACGATTCTTGATGTAGAAGATTTTGTGCCCTGTGAGTATAACCTCGAGGTGTCATCGCCCGGCTTGGATCGCCCGCTGAAGAAACCTTCTGATTATGAACGTTTTGCCGGTCGTTTAATTAAAGTGCGTACCTATGAGCCGTATTGTGATGATTCAGGGAATAAACGCAAAACATTTCTTGGTCGCTTGGAGCGGCTTGAAAATGGAGTAGTGGTTATGACCCTGAATGAAGGGCATACCGCTTCAATACCGTTGGAACGGGTTGCCAAGGCAAACCTGGAATTTGAATTTTAAACTGATTATATAAGTATGCAAGGAGAAGCAACCGTGGAAACTACCATCAGCCTCAAGCACGCCATTGAGCAGATAGTAAAGGAAAAAGGGATAAATCGGCAGATTGTTCTCGAAGCCATGGAACAGGCTGTGTTGACGGCCGCCAACAAGAAATTCCGCAACAGCCGTGATCTGGAAGCCCGCTATAACCCTGAAACCGGTGAGGTGGAGCTGTTTGAGTTTGTCATAGTTGTTGAGGAAGTTGTTGACTCCTATAAAGAAATAAGCCTTGAGGAAGCCCGTGAAATCGATCCTGATGTCGAGATTGGTGATTCGTTGGGCGAGAAAATTGATGCAAGCGGATTTACCCGTATTGCCGCTCAGACCGCTAAACAGGTTATTATTCAGAAGGTGAGAGAGGCTGAGAGGGAAACGATCTTTAGTGAGTATAATGATCGCCAGTGGGAGATTATCACCGGGATGGTTCGTCGTTTTGAGAAGGGTGATCTTCTGGTTGATCTTGGACGTGCCGAGGCAATTCTGCCTGCCAAGGAGCAGATGCCGCGTGAGGTGTATCGTCCCGGTGATCGTGTCCGGGCTATTATCACCGATATTCGCATGACACCCAAGGGGCCACAGATTATTTTGTCCCGCACGCATCCTAGTATGCTGGCAAAGCTTTTTGAGGCAGAGGTGCCGGAGGTTGCTGAGGGTATTGTTGAGATTAATGCGATTGTTCGTGATCCGGGTAGCCGCGCAAAGCTTGCCGTCTCTTCAAATGATTCCGATGTGGATCCGGTTGGGGCATGTGTTGGTATGCGTGGGGCTCGTGTTCAGAATGTGGTTTCAGAGCTGCGTGGTGAGAAAATCGATATCATTCCATGGTCAGAGGATATTGCCCGATTTGCATGCAACGCCCTTTCGCCTGCACAGGTTTCCAAGGTCTTTGTTGATGAGGAGAACCGTGTCCTGGAAGTCGTTGTTGCTGATGATCAGTTGTCGCTTGCCATTGGTAAGCGCGGACAGAATGTCAGTCTGGCAGCCAGATTGACCGGCTGCAGAATTGATATAAAGAGTGAGGCAAAGGCAGCAGAAGCTGAATTGCAGGCGTTTGCGTCCTTCGACGGGACAGGTGAGAACAGTGATGAGGCTGAAGTGCTTAGCGAAGAGTTGCCTGATGTTAATGCCGTGAAATCAGATGAGGGTAATGTCGATTAACGAAAAAAAAGAGTCTGTAAAAACGGTTCAGGAAAAACCACAGCGCAGTTGTGTCTGCTGCCGCGAAGCACATGATAAAACAGGTCTGTTGCGTTTTGTTATGTCACCCGGCGGTGAGGTGCTGCCTGATATTGATTCCAGGCTGCCTGGTCGAGGCGCCTATGTTTGCAATAGCTCAAGCTGTTTGCAGAAGGCTATTAATCAACGCCTCTTCTCTCGTTCGTTCAAGGCTCAGACGTCAACAATGGAGAGCGGTGCGATGGTTGAGCTGGTGTCCAGGTTGATGCGTGAAAAGATATTGGGATATCTGGGAATGGCCAATCGGGCCGGGAAGATTGTTTCGGGCGGATCAATGGTCGCCGATGCGATTCGTGACAAAATTAAACCTGGATTGGTGCTGGTTGCCACAGATGTCTCTGCTGATATAGCGTCCAAGATCATTTATCTTGCTGATAAACATGGTGTCCGTTTTGAGACGGTTCTCACAAAGGATGATTTTGGTGCCATTTTGGGTAAAGCACCACGAAGTGCAGTTGCAATCAGGCAGGGCGGGTTTGTAGATCGCCTTGCCAGTGAAATTGAAAGATATAGAAACTTCCTGGGGGAGGTGTAGGTCCTATGACAAAAATTCGCGTGAGTAACCTGGCTGAAAAACTGGGGTTGGATAGTCGGGAAGTGCTTTCACGGCTTAGAGATATTGGAGTGGATGCCAAAACAGCCACTTCATTGGTTGATGAGGATGTTGTCAAGCAGTTGACAAGCCCTAGATCAAATGAGAACAGTTCTGATGAGGTCAGGCTTAACACAACGATAATCAGACGCCGTGCAAAGGTTGCAGCGCCAGAAGATTTGCCTGTTGTGGAACCTGTAGCCGCTCCGGTCAAGGCTGAAGAGCAGGAGTTGCCTGCACCCAAACCGCCGAAACAGGAAGTTGTGCCTGAAATGGTCAATGCTGTTGTGCTTGAAAAAGCGGTGCCGCCTGTTGTTGCAGATGCCGTTGTTGAAAAGCATGAGCCAGTGCCGGTTGTGAAACCTGCTGAACCTGTGCGTAGTGAGGTCAAGGAAGAAAAGCCTAAACAGATCGTGCAGCCGGATAAACCTAGCGCCAATCAGGCCCGTATTCTGGGCCGGATGGAAATTCCTGGTGTTACCAACAGGCCGACACGGGTGGTCAAACAGGGAACTCAGGATGCTCCTGCTCGACAGGGTGACTCGAGTCAACGCAAGCAGTATCCTGCTGCAAATCATACCGGGGCATCTGCTCCTGCAAGAAATGCATCGACACCTGCTGCCGCCGCACCATCTGCTGCTGACCGTGCCCGTATGAAGCCGGCGCAGCTGACCCCTTCTGCACCACCTGCCGCAGATGACAGACGCAAGTTTACCCCAGGCAAGAATGCCGGGCCGCATGGTGATTCAGCTGGCAAGGGTGGTAAAAAGGGTAATGTTCCTACAACCAAAAAGAAGGAACAGCAGAAAAAACAGGAAATTCTGGAAAAACGTGAGCGGATTTTTGATCCTGTTTATAAAGGATCCCGCAAGAAGAACAAGGAACGTGCACCAGAACTCCGCAAGACCGAAATTACCGTTCCAAAGGCGATCAAGCGTATTATCAAAATCTCTGAAACAATCTCTGTTGGCGAACTTGCCAAACGGATGGGGATCAAGGCGAATGACCTGATCAAGTCTTTGATGAAGATGGGAATGATGGTTACCATCAATCACATTCTTGATTTTGAAACAGCAGTCATTCTGACCTCTGAGTATGGTTATGAGATTGAAAACGTAGCCGTTGATCTCGATGAGATACATGAGTCTGCACCGGATGCACCGGAAGCCCTTGAGAAACGTCCACCGGTTGTTACCATCATGGGACACGTTGACCATGGCAAGACATCTCTGCTGGATGCAATTCGTGAGGCAAATGTCATCGCGGGTGAGGCTGGTGGCATTACCCAGCATATCGGTGCCTATGATGTTGAGTTGAATGGCCGCAAGATAACCTTCCTGGATACCCCGGGTCATGAGGCCTTTACCGCCATGCGTGCCCGTGGAGCCAAGGTAACTGATATTGTTATCCTTGTCGTGGCAGCTGACGATGGCGTCATGCCGCAGACCCGTGAGGCAATTAATCACTCCAAGGCAGCAGGCGTGCCGATCATCGTCGCAGTCAACAAGATTGATAAGCCGGATGCCAAACCAGACAGGGTCAAGCAGGAACTGGTTGAGTTCGGTCTGCAGTCTTCCGACTGGGGTGGCGATACTACAATAGTTGAAGTTTCGGCTAAAAAACGGCTTAACCTCGAAGAGTTGCTGGAGATGGTTCTTCTTCAGGCAGATGTTATGGGGTTGAAGTCCAATCCGAATAAACTGGCCAAGGGCACGATCGTTGAGGGTAAACTTGATAAGGGACGTGGTCCGGTTGCAACCGTCCTCGTTCAGGAGGGTACCCTTAAAAACGGTGATTACTGTGTTGTTGGTATTCATTCAGGGCGCGTCAGGGCAATGCAGAATGACCGTGGTGAAAAGGTTTCTGAGGCTGGTCCATCCATGCCGGTCGAGGTGATCGGGCTTTCAGGTGTCCCGGATGCCGGTGATATCTTTGTGGCGATGAAGGATGAAAAACAGGCCAAGGAGATTGCCACACTGCGTCAGATCAAACAGCGTGAACTTGAACTGGCCAAGCATTCCAAAATTACCCTTGAAGATCTCTACAAACAGATTCAGAGCGGTGATGTCAAAGACCTTAATGTTATTGTCAAGGGCGATGTCCAGGGTTCGGTTGAGGTTGTTGCGGATTCATTGCGCAAGCTCTCCACGGATGCGGTTCGTCTCAATGTCCTGCATTCGGCAGTTGGTGCTGTGACTGAGTCTGATGTTAACCTGGCTGCTGCATCAAATACGATCATTATCGGGTTTAATGTCCGTCCTGAGGTCAAGGCACAGCAGATGGCCGAGAAGGAAGGCGTCGATATCAGACTTTACAGCATTATTTATGATGCGGTAGAGGATGTTAAGAAGGCGATGGAGGGTCTGCTTGATCCTACACTGAAGGAAAAATATATCGGCCGGGCCGAGGTTCGTGAGGTCTTCTCTGTGCCGAAGATCGGCAATATTGCTGGTTCATATGTTCTGGATGGCAAGATGCAGCGTAATGCTCAGGTTCGGTTGCTGCGTGACAACATTGTTATTTTCACTGGAAAACTTTCATCTCTGCGCAGGATCAAGGACGATGTCAAGGATGTTGCCAGTGGCTATGAATGCGGCATCGGTATTGAAAATTACAATGACATCAAGATCGGGGATATTCTCGAAGCCTTTGAAATTGAGAAGATAGCTGCAAAATTATAGAATTGGTTCCGGGGGTTGTGGTTCATGGCTCGCCTTGGCGAAGCATGAACCATGAACCTAAGGACTTTGGACAGGTTTAAATATGAGCAAACGTTCAGAAAAACTGGCAGAAACAATACATGAAACAATATCATCGATTCTCTCCCGGGGTCTGAATGATCCACGGATCGGCTTTGTTACCATCATTGCTGTAGATGTGGTTGATGATTTAAGCCTTGCCCGAATCTATTTCACGGTGATTGGGGATGAGGCTACAAAAAAACGCTCTGCAGAAGGTCTTGAGAGTGCTAAAGGTTATTTGCGTAAAGAGCTTGGACGCGTGTTGACCATCAGGCACACCCCTGAGCTGGTTTTTAAATATGATCATTCGCAGGAGTATGGTAACCGGATTGATTCTATTCTCAGGGAGATTGGTTCAGGACATGATGGAGATGATTCAGAAAATAGTTGATCAAATCAAATGTAGTAAGTCGTTCTTGCTGACCTCTCATGAAGGGCCGGATGGTGATGCTGTTGGTTCTGCATTGGCCCTGGCCTCTTTTCTGAGAAAAATCGGAAAAGATGTTGTCGTTCATTTTCGCGACCCTGTTCCCGAGTTGTATTCCTTCCTACCTGGTGCCGATACGGTTCTTGCATCTATCCCTGATCGTGATTTTGATGTCGCCTTTGTGCTTGATGTTGGTTCGTTTGAACGGGCAGGAAGTGAATTCTGTCGTTTTAGCCGGATTGGCCGGATGGTTAATCTTGACCATCACCTTGCCTGTGAAGAGTTTGCTACATATAACCTGATTGATTCAACGGCAGCGGCTACCGGTGTTATTGTCTACAGGATTGCAGCTGCATATGGTTATAAGATTGATTTTGAAACAGCTCTTTGTCTGTATGTTGCCATTATTACGGATACCGGGTCGTTCCGTTATTCGAATGCCAATCGAGAGGCCTTTACAATTGCAGGCGAGATGGTTGAGAGCGGGGTAAATGCCTGGTATGTTGCCGAGCATATCTATGAAAATCAATCCAGGGGGCGGCTTGAGCTCTTGGCGCTTTCTCTTGCGACCCTTGAGGTAAGAAATGATGGTGCTGCCGCATCCCTGACCGTAACTCGGGATATGTATACAGCAACAGGGACTAACGCCGAGTTGACCGATGGTTTTGTTAATTATCCCCGTTCGATCAGTGGGGTTGAGGTGGCGATCTTCTTCCGACAGTTGGATGAAGCAACCTGCAAGGTTGGTTTCAGATCCAAGGGTAAGGTTGATGTCTCCGCTTTTTCGGCTTCGCTGGGAGGTGGCGGACATCGTAATGCTGCCGGGTGTACGGTGAGTGGCACGCTGGAAGAGGTCAAGGCAAAGGTTTATGCCGTTCTGGATACATACCTGTAATGAATGGTTTTTTTATAATCGATAAGCCGGCCGGAATCACATCGCACGATGTTGTCAGTCGTGTAAGACGGATACTGGGGACGCGCAAGGTTGGACATACCGGTACACTGGATCCATTTGCGACCGGGGTGCTGCCGGTTGCCGTTAATGATGGTACAAAGGCTATTCCATTTCTGGATGAGGCATTCAAGACGTATGAGGCTGTTATGCGTCTGGGGGTTGCCACCGATACCCTTGATATGACCGGTACTGTTTTGAGCGAATCAGCTTTTTCAGGGATAAGCCGGGAGCAGGTTGCTGATCAGCTTGGGAATTTCACCGGCAACATCATGCAGATACCGCCAATGTTTTCAGCAATCAAACAGGGTGGTCAACCGTTGTACAAGTTGGCGCGTCAGGGGCATAAGGTTGAGCGTCAATCCAGGCCGGTCGAGATAAAATCGTTAGATATTCTTGCCTTTGATCTGCCGCTGGTGGTGTTAAGGGTCGTTTGCTCACGCGGTACATATGTCAGGACACTTGCGGATGATATCGGTCGTCTGCTGGGATGTGGTGCGGCTTTACAGGAACTTCGCCGAACATCTAGTGGGCTATTTGAGCTTGCCAATGCTGTGACGCTGGACGAGCTTGAAAGTTGCACAAGATCTGGTTCTCTGGACGAAATATGTCTCTCGCCATTGCAGGCGCTTAGTCACCTTCCTGTTTTGGAACTTACGGAATCAGGTCTGGGACTGGTTAGAAATGGTCGTTCTCCGCAAGAGGATGGATTTGTAGATTGTAATCGGTTTACTTCCGTTGATGGTCTTGTCTGTCTCCGTTATGGTGCTGATCTGGTGGCGGTTGCAGAAAGATTGGTTTCAGCGTGTTCGTTGCGGTTAAGGTTGAGAAGGGTGTTTGTCTGAGTTATTGCTTTACATGAATATGTCTAGTGTGCTAATTTATTTAACTTGCAGAAAAGTCAAGAAAGCTAATTGAAGTTATAAAACAAACCGAACGTTGAAAGGGGGTGTTGGCAGTGCTGGCAACCGAAAAAAAACAGGAAATTATCAACTCGTTTAAAAAACATGATAGCGACACAGGTTCTCCAGAGGTGCAGATCGCAATTCTCACCGAAAGGATTACCTATCTGACCGAGCATTTTAAGATCCACAAAAAGGATCATCACAGTCGAAGAGGGCTTTTGAAGCTCGTCGGCCAGAGGAGACGACTTCTTGGTTATCTGAAAGGCAAAGAGCTGGACAGATACAAGACAGTTATTGAACGACTCGGCATACGCAGGTAGTGGGAGGCAGTATATCTGTTTTATGCAGGTATATTGCCTTTTCCATTTAATAGTTTATGCTTTGTAAGAAAAAGAGGGCTTTTTAGCCCTTTTTATTTTTGTTGGGGGCGTGGGTAGAGCTCTCCTGTATATGAACAGGGGTGTTGTAGCGACGGCCCCAACGCAACCTATAAACAGGAGATTTTGTATGGAACAGATTGTGAAGGTTGAGTTTGGCGGCAGAACCGTTACCCTCTCCACCGGCAAGATGGCCAAGCAGGCGAGTGGTGCCGTTGTAGTGAGTTGTGGCGATACAATGGTGCTGGTCACCGCAGTTGCAACAAAGGAAGCCAAAGAGGGACAGGATTTCTTTCCACTGACAGTTAATTATACCGAAAAGGCCTATGCCGGCGGTAAAATTCCGGGTGGTTTTTTCAAGCGTGAAGCACGTCCATCCGATGCAGAAACACTTACCTGTCGATTGATTGACCGGCCAATTCGTCCCCTTTTTCCAGAGAATTTTCTTAATGATACCCAGATTATGGCAACTGTTATTTCAGCTGACAAGGATAACGATCCGCGTATTCTTTCCATGCTGGGTGCATCTGCTGCCCTGGAGGTGTCGGATATTCCGTTTCAGGGGCCAATCGCCGGCGTTAACGTTGGCCGTGTTGACGGCAAGCTGATCTGTAATCCGACCGCTGAAGAGCTGGAAGCAAGTGATATGGATATTGTGGTTGCCGCCAGCCGTGAAGCGGTGATCATGGTTGAAGGTGAAGCCAAATTTGTTTCCGAAGCCGACATGCTCGATGCAATCTTCTTTGCCAAGGAGGCAATCCAGCCTCTGTTAGAGGCTCAGGAAGAGCTACGTCGCAAGGTTGGTGTTGCTAAGCGTGAGGTTTTGCCACCGGTTGTTGATGAGGCGTTGCAGGCCAAGGTTACCGGCCTGGCGGCAAGCCGTATTGCCGAGGCTGTCAAGATCAAAGCCAAGCAGGAACGCCATAATCAGATTGATCTGATTACATCGGAAACGATTGAAGCACTCAAGGATGAGTATGAGGGCAAGGCCAAGCAGATCAAGGCCTTTTTGGGTGATTTTGAATATAATTCCGTTCGTGCCGATGTCCTGGACAGCGGTATTCGTATTGACGGACGTGACACAGTTACTATCCGGCCAATTACAACCGAGGCAGGACTGTTGCCTCGCACACATGGTTCGGCACTGTTTACCCGTGGCGAAACCCAGGCCCTGGTTACCGCAACCCTTGGAACATCCAGCGATGAGCAGCGTATTGATTCCCTGTATGGCGAATCACGCAAGCGTTTTCTGCTGCACTATAATTTCCCGCCATTCTCTGTTGGTGAAACCAGTTTCCGTTTGGCGCCAGGTCGCCGCGAGATTGGTCATGGCATGCTGGCTGAACGTGCATTGTCGGCTGTTATTCCTAAACATGATGACTTTCCTTACACAATCCGTGTTGTTTCTGAGACGCTTGAGAGTAATGGTTCCTCCTCCATGGCCGCCGTTTGCGGTGGCTGTATGTCGCTGATGGATGCCGGGGTGCCGATTACTGCTCCGGTTGCCGGTATTGCCATGGGATTGATCAAAGAGGGTGAGAAGGTTGCCATTCTCTCTGATATTCTTGGTGATGAAGATCATCTGGGTGATATGGACTTCAAGGTTGCCGGTACTGCGGATGGCATCACCGCGTTGCAGATGGATATCAAGATTGGTGGTGTTACCAAGGATATTATGCAGAAGGCCCTTGCCCAGGCGCGTGAAGGTCGTTTGCATATCCTTGGCAAGATGGCTGAAACACTGGCTGCAGCACGTCAGGAGATGTCACCTTTTGCACCCCGCATTACGACCATCTGGGTCAAGACGGAAAAAATTCGTGACGTTATTGGTACTGGTGGTAAGAACATCCGTAATATCACCGAGACTACCGGTGTTACCGTTGATATCGATGACACAGGGCGTATTAATATTGCCAGCACGAGCAAGGAAGCCTGTGATCTGGCAATTGAGATGATTCGTGGCCTGACAGATGAAGCCGAAGAGGGGCGTCTGTACATGGGGACTGTCAAGAAAATCATGGATTTTGGCGCATTTGTAGAAATCATGCCGGGTACTGATGGTTTGGTGCATATCTCTGAGCTGGACACTAAACGTGTTAAAACCGTTACCGAAATTCTGAATGAGGGTGACAAGGTTCTTGTCAAGTGCATCGGCGTGGACAAGAATGGTAAGATCAAACTTTCTCGTAAAGAGGCCTTGGGGCTCAACCCTGATGGCACCCCTAATGCGGATGCGGTTCCAGCAGAATAATTGTTTTGTTTTAAGATGTTTTAGAAGGCGGGGCGCAAGCTCCGCCTTTTTTGCGTAATCCGTATTTAGGCTTGCAAACGCTTCCTGGTTGCATTTTTTAATGTTTTGGTATTTACTTAAAAATTATTTTTATATGGTCATGTTTTCAAAAATCGGTTTTCGGATCTCTGATAGTTCAGGAGTGTAAAATGATTCAAAATGAGGCAAAACGGGTGATTCTTACTGAGGCAAGTGCGCTTACAGCAATGGCCGAGCGTATTAATGGATCGTTTGAAGAAGCGGTTAAGCTGATTTTGTCAAGCAAGGGGCGGGTTGTTGTCAGCGGTATGGGCAAATCCGGTCTGGTTGGTCAGAAAATCGCCTCTACAATGGCCTCTACCGGTACGCCGGCGTTCTTCCTGCATCCAGCAGAGGGTATTCATGGTGATCTCGGGATGATCATGAAGGGTGATGTGGTTATTGCAATCTCAAATAGCGGTGAGACCGAGGAGTTGCTTCGCATTCTGCCGGTTATCAAGCGTCTTGGAGCACGATTGATCGGCATGAGTGGCAAGCTTGATTCTACGTTGGCCCGCAGCAGTGATGTTTTTCTGGATGTATCTGTCAAGGAGGAGGCCTGTCCGCTTGGTCTGGCACCGACATCATCCACAACGGCTACACTTGCGATGGGAGATGCTCTGGCGGTTGCCCTGCTGGTGCAGCGTGGCTTCAAGGCCGAGGATTTTGCCATCTTTCATCCAGGCGGCTCGCTTGGTAAAAAATTATTCCTGCGGGTTGAGGATCTCATGCACAGTGGCGATGACATGCCGTTGGTGACGGAGCAGACATTGATGAAGGATGTGTTGTTTGTTATCAGCGCAAAGCGTCTTGGTGTTACCGGGGTTGTGGATGATGACGGTTTGCTCAAGGGGGTTGTTACGGATGGCGATTTGCGCCGTGCACTTGAGAAGGGATTGGATATACTTGAGAAACAGGCGGTTGAAATCATGAAGCTCAATCCACTGCGAATCAGGCGTAATGAGTTGGCAGCAGCAGCGCTGCAGATCATGGAACATCGCTCGATCACATCGCTGTTTGTTTTTGATGATGATCAGAATCGTGTGCCGTGCGGGATTATTCATATTCATGATATATTAAGGGCCGGAATTGTATGATTGAAGATAAGTTGAAGGATATAAAGCTGTTGCTGCTTGATGTTGACGGGGTGATGACCGATGGTAGTATTGTTTATGATGCCAATGGCGTTGAGATCAAGCTTTTTAACGTCAAGGACGGGCATGGCATAAAGATGTTGCAGCGTTACGGGATCGAGGTCGGCATAATTACGGGCCGCAGTTCTGATGTTGTTGCATTCAGGGCTAAAGAGCTTGGTATCTCTATTGTTTGTCAGGGCGCACTCAAAAAAATGGTCAGTTATGATGCCATCAAACAGCAGACCGGATTGCAGGACCATCAGATAGCCTATGTTGGCGACGATGTCATTGATGTACCGGTTATGCGGCGCGTTGCCTTTTCGGCGGCACCGCCTGATGCCCTTCCGGAGGTCCTGGCTATCGCTGACTATGTCACCGTCAGGCAAGGTGGCAAGGGTGCGGTTCGTGAGGTCTGTGACATGATCCTGAAGGGTGGGGGCTTCTGGGATGAGGTTGCTGCCCGTTATGAATTATAGAAATAATGACTTGTGAAGGTTTGACTGACTTGCACACTGTTTTTTGTGTAGTTTTTTTCTTGCATACAAGCTCTGTGCCAACAGTATGGTCAGCCATAGGTTGTGCTGGACAGTATCTGGTCTCAATGGTATAGTGCCGGCATGTTATCGTCACGGAATATCAGGTTTGCTCTGGCTTTTGCGCTCATTATGACAGTCGTTGGCATGGTGGCGGCAATCTTTTTTAAAAGTTCAAGGCCAGCTCCTCCGCAACAGGTTAATCAGAAACTTCCCTCAAATATTGATTTGGCCTTGAATAAGGCTGTTTTTACCGAGATGAAAGATGGGCTGGTCGTTTGGGAGCTTGTGGCTGAACGGGCTGATTATGATAAAAGTGGTGAAACAGCCCATTTGACCAAGATCAGGATGAAGTTCGAGAAAACCAAGACTTCACGCGGTATTACCGTTGTTGCTGATAAGGGTGACTATTCGGTAAAGAGTAAAAATATCAAGTTGCGCGGCAACGTTCATGCGGTGACGGATGACGAGGCGACCTTTGATAGTGAGTCGTTGGATTATATCGCGTCAAGCTCTACTTTTGTTACAGACGCGCCGGTGAAATTTAAACAGCAGCGTCTTTCATTGATGGCCACAGGCATGGTTATGGATGTCCATAAGCAGAAGGCCTTTTTCAAAAGTTCTATTAAATCAATATTGGTAGGACAGGCTTCAAAGTGACCCGGAAAAGAGACATTGTATGAAAAATATCATATTGAACCTGTTTGTCTGTGTTGTCGCGTCCCTTTTGTTTTCATCATCTGCTTCTGCGGCTGGTGCGTCTAAAAAGAAAGGCTCATCGCTTCCCATAACGATAAATTCCAATAACCTGAACGCTGATAACAAGGGGCGGACTGCCATCTTTACAGGCAAGGTTGTTGCCAAACAGGGTGATGTGACGATCTATTCCGATAAGCTGACCGTTTATTACGGAGACAAAAAGGAAGAGGTCGAAAAGGTTGAAGCGGATGGTAATGTTCGCATTATTCAGGAAAACCGTACTGGTTATGGATCACATGCCGTCTATGAAAGCAGCATCGGCAAGATAACGCTTACCGGGTCGCCAAAGGTCGTTCAGGGGAGTGATACCGTCACTGGAAAGGTGATCATGTATTTTGTGGATGAGGATCGCAGTCTGGTAACCGGTGACAGCAGCACGCGGGTGATTTCCGTAATCCATCCCAAGTCCAAGCAAAACAATGACGCTCCCAAGAAAGGCAATCAAGCTGCCAGGAAAAATAATGAAACTGCACGTTGAGCGGATGCGGCTCTGGACATCAGGGTTGCAAAAAAGTTTTTCCGGCCGTCAGGTTGTCAGGGGCGTTGATCTTTCGATCGAGGCTGGTTCTGTTGTTGGATTGCTTGGCCCAAATGGTGCCGGTAAAACAACGACCTTTTATATGGTAGTTGGTTTGGCGCAGCCTGATGATGGACATGTCTTTATTGGTGAGGATGAAATAACCGAATTGCCCATGTATCAGCGAGCCCGGCGTGGTATCAGCTATTTACCGCAGGAGGCCTCTGTTTTTCGCAAGTTAACGGTTACAGAAAACCTGATGGCTATCCTAGAGGTTGTTGAGCCGGACAGGGCCGCCAGGGTCAGTCGCATGGAACAGCTGCTTGAAGAATTTGGTATCACCCATATTGCCGGAATCAAGGGGTATTCGCTTTCAGGTGGTGAGAGGCGCCGTGTCGAAATTGCCCGTGCCTTGATTACAAATCCAGCCTTCATACTTCTTGATGAGCCGTTTGCCGGTATCGACCCGATTGCGGTTGCTGAAATTCAAAAGCTGATTGTTTCACTCAAAGACCGTAATATCGGTGTGTTGATTTCTGATCACAATGTTCGTGAAACATTGGGTGTGTGCGATGTTGCCTATATTATGAGTAGTGGTGAAGTACTGGAGTATGGTACGCCGGACGAGATTGCAACCAGCCGCAAGGCACGTGAAATTTATCTTGGAGATGATTTCCGTCTCTAGGTTGTTCTGCAGAATTTGAGCAGCCGGTTATCTAGGGTGAGGGCGGCAATTTATGGCCATGGAGATGCGCCAACAAATGAAGATGACGCAGCAACTGGTGATGACTCCACAGTTGCAGCAGGCCATCAAACTACTTCAAATGACTCGTATCGAGTTGCAGGATGTGGTTCGTCAGGAGTTGGAAGAAAACCCGCTTCTCGAGGAGGCGTTTGATTCTGATGAAGCCTCGGAACCGGATCTGCTGGAAAATGTTGAGAAAGAGAGTGAACCAGCTGTTGCACAGGAAGATTTTCATGAAGTAGAAGCCGATGGTGAGATTCTGCGTGACTGGGATAATTACCTGGATGGTTATAACTACAGCTCCGGTGAACAGTACAACTCTGATGAAGAACGTCCTTCGTTTGAAAATCTGCTGACGCGTAAGGGAACCTTAACGGACCATCTGCTCTGGCAGCTTAATATGGGGCATTATATTGAGGAAGAGCTGCAGGTTGGAGAAGAGATAATCGGCAATATTGATGAAACCGGTTACCTGCGTTCATCGCTTGCTGAGATAGCAGCAGCATGTGGTGTTACAGAGGAACTTGCAGAGGATGTACTTGAGCTGATTCAGGAGTTTGACCCTCTGGGGGTTGGCGCCAGGGATCTGCGGGAATGTCTCTTGATTCAGGCAAGATTTTTGGGCATGCGGGGCAGTGTTGTAGAACAGATTCTGCAGGGCCATCTGAAAGAACTGGAAACACGAAATTACAGGCAGATATCCCGCAATCTTGGTGTCGATATCAATCAGGTTCATATTGCCGCAAAGATTATTGCCGGACTTGATCCAAGGCCAGGCAGACTCTTCAGCTCCGATGATGTTCAGTATATCTCACCGGATATATTTGTTTCCAAGTTGGGTGATGATTACGTGGTTATGCTGAATGAAGAAGGTTTGCCCAATCTCAGGGTGAGTCAGTTTTATGCAGATGCGCGTGCCAATGGCTCTGTGGATTCAAAGGCAGAGGAATATATCGGTGAAAAGGTGCGTTCCGCCCATTGGTTGATCAAAAGCATTCAGCAGCGGCAACGTACAATTTATAAGGTTGCAAAGAGTATTGTTCGATTTCAGCGTGAGTTTCTAGATCTGGGAATTGAATATCTTCGGCCGCTGGTACTTCGTGATGTTGCTGATGACATCGGCATGCATGAATCCACCATCAGTCGCGTTACCACAAACAAGTATATGCAGACTCCGCAGGGGCTGTTTGAGCTTAAATATTTCTTCATCAGCGGCCTTTCGACAAGTGGCGGAGATTTTGTAGCTTCTGAGAGTGTCAAGAATCGTATTCGTGATATTATAGAGAAAGAAGATCCGAAGAAGCCATTGTCTGATCAGAAAATTGCCGAGATGCTGATGGATGAAACGGTTAATATTGCCAGGCGCACAGTAACAAAGTATCGGGAAATTCTGAGACTTGGCTCCTCCTCGGAGAGGAAACGGCATTTTTAGACAGTTTTTTTAACATGGTTTCATGGGCAAACGACTTGTATCGTGTCTTATAGTTCAGGTCTTTTGCAGCCATGCTAATCGGGTATATTACCCGAATGTTTCACGGTCTTATGAATATAACAAAACAAGAGGAGGAAGTTATGCAAGTAACCACAACATTCAGGCACATGGAGCAGAGTGAAGCCATCAAGGCATATGCAGAGGAAAAGCTTGACCGGGTTAAAAAATATATTGATGAGCCAATCAATGTTCAGGTCTACCTTGCCGTTGAAAAGAAGATCCGTCATATCGTTGAGATCGTTATTTCAGCCAAGGGTATTAGTACCAAGGCATCCGAGGCAACCAATGACATGTATGCTTCCATTGATGCTGTAATTGACAAGATTGAACGTCAGCTCAAACGCTATAAGGAAAAAATCAAGGCCCATAGACCGGCTAGTGATGAACGTGGACGTTCAATTTCAAAGAAAATTTATCAGGCTGAGAGTATTGAAACAAGTACAGAGCCGGTTGTAATTAGTACAAAGATTGAAGTTGCCAAACCGATGTCAATTGAAGAGGCTGTTATGCAGATGGACCTTCTGCATAAGGATTTCATCGTATTCTCCGATGCCGGCAGCAATGAAATCAATGTTCTCTACCGCCGTAAGGATGGAAACTTCGGTTTGATTGAACCTCAGCACGCCTGATCTGCTCCGGTGGGATCTATTGCTTTTAAATGATCTGGAGATGCCCTGCAGAGGGCATCTCCACGGAGTATATCCGTGGAAAGTAGCGTTTGTTTAATTGAGGAACTTCTGAACGATGTGGATTATGGGCTTGGACTCAGTCTCATGGCTGGCGAAAGCGGTCTTGCTGGCCGAATCATTAGCCATAGAATCCAGAAGCCAGGCCTGGCATTAGCCGGTTTTACCGAACATTTTGATTCAGACCGGATTCAGGTCCTGGGTAACACGGAAATATCATATCTGCACAGTATTAGTGACTCTTCTGCCATTGATTGCGTCAATGCCGTCTGTTCATTGCCAATCCCATGTATCATAATTACTACCAGCCTTATTCCCCCCAAATGTTTTCTGGATGCCGCTGATGCCGCAGGAATACCGATCCTGGGTACCAGGCATAAAACGGAAGTCCTTATATCATTGATTTCAAAATTTTTGGATGAACGGCTATTGCCCGCTACGAATCTGCATGGCGTTCTGGTGGAGGTTTTGGGGGTTGGTGTCTTACTGACAGGTAAGAGCGGTGTTGGTAAAAGTGAATGTGCTCTGGATCTGGTTATAAGAGGACATCGCCTTGTCGCTGATGACGTTGTGCTGGTCAAGAAAAAGATGCCGGCAGCGTTGGTTGGAAAATCGCAGCCATCCATCCAGCATCTGATGGAGATACGCGGTCTTGGAATAATCAATATTAAGGATCTTTACGGCGTTTCTGCTATTCGCGATAAAAAAATTATTGATATCATGCTGGAATTGCAGGAGTGGGATGCTGACCATGAATATGATCGACTGGGTATTGATGATCACATGATTTCCATACTAGGTGTTGAGATACCCCATGTGGTTATTCCGGTCAGGCCAGGACGAAACCTGGGATCAATTGTCGAGGTGGCGGCCAGAAATTTTCTGCTGAAGGGGATGGGATGTCATTCTGCCAACGATTTTCAGGATCGGCTTCTGTTTCGTCTGGAGAATCGGTCGCTTGGCGATGAGGTAGAATAACTATGCGTATTATCGTCGTCACAGGTATGTCAGGTTCTGGTAAATCTACTGCTGTACGCGCCCTGGAGGATGAGGGGTTTTATTGCATAGATAATCTCCCTGTCAGGCTTTTCAGGCGTTTTGTGGAGTTGATCCAGAAGTCTGGAGAGCCGTTCAAGGGAATTGTGCTGGTTGCTGATATTCGTGGCCGTGAATTTTTGAAGGGGTTTGAAAGTGCCTTTCATAAGATCAGGGCTGCAGGTCATCTGGTTGAAATCTTTTTTTTCGATGCATCCGATGAAACATTAATTCGCCGCTATTCCGAGACGCGTCGCAGACATCCGGCCGGTGATCACAGCTCTGTTCCAGATGGCATTCGTCTTGAGCGTGACCGGCTGATGGGGCTGCGTCAGATGGCAACCCGTGTAATTGATAGTTCTGAATTCAATGTACACCAGCTTAAAGAATTGACTCTTCGTATTGTCAGGGGTGAGGATGTTGTTAACCCATTGGTGATTGAAGTGATCTCGTTTGGTTTTAAATATGGCATACCACTTGAATCAAGTATTGTAATGGATGTTCGTTTTCTGCCAAATCCGTATTTTGTAGCTGATTTGAAGATGTTGACCGGTTGTGACGAGGCTGTTCGTAGTTTTGTCATGGAAAATCCCCAGACCGTGTCGTTTATGTCAGGATTCTTGCCACTGCTGGATATGCTTGTGCCAGCACATATGCAGGAGGGGAAGGCCTATCTTACAATCTCTATCGGTTGTACCGGAGGTAGACATCGTTCGGTTGCGATTGCCGAGTCCATTGCCATGCATTTACGAGAAGGCTGGCCTAATCTGAGAATTACCCATCGGGATATTGAAAAGAGGTAGCAATGAAAGGTTTGGTTCTGGTTACACATGCCGGGCTGGCAACAGCTCTGGTCAGTTCTGCTGAAATGATTGTCGGAAAAATGGAATGTTGTGAGCAGGTTGAGGTTTTACCGGGTGAACAGGCGGATTTGATCATGAATCGTGTTGTTACTGCCGTTGAAAAGGTCAGTGCAGATGGCGCGATTATTATGACGGATCTGTTTGGCGGGACACCATCCAATATGGCAATGTCTTTCTTGAAGGATGGTCATGTGGAGGTTCTGACAGGTGTCAACCTACCCATGGTGATAGAGTTTTGTTCAAAGCGTGAACGGTTGAGTATTGGTGAGTTGACCGTTGATCTGCAAAAGAGTGGCGTGGAAGGAATTCTGATTCCAGGCGATTTCTTGAAATAATTTATATCTATATGAAGTAATAGCGGGGCGATGCACAGGTTTGTATCGCCCCTGTTTTTGATTTTTAGCAATATTCAGGAGAATGGTGATTATATGAAAAGTGCGCTGAGCAGGTTATCGATTGGATTGATTCTCTGTCTTGCTCTGGTTGTCGTCTTTCCGTTTTTTGGCTTTGCTGATCAACGCAGTCAGATTGTTAGCGAGTTCTCCGGTCGTAAGCCCACTGAATGGTCGGAGACGGCGAGAGGCGTAAGAACACGGTTAAAGACCAGCCAGAAGGTTGTTGCGTTGACCCTTGATGCCTGTGGCAGCCCTAGGGGTAAGGGTTTTGACAGCAAGTTGATTGGTTTTCTGGAGCGGGAGCGGATACCAGCAACCCTGTTTATCAATGCTCGCTGGATTGATGCCAATCCTGATTTGTTCAGAAAACTGGCATCAAACCCGTTGTTTGAAATAGCCAATCATGGCCTGTTACATCGTCCTGCCTCTGTCAATGGCCGCAGTGTATATGGGATCAACGGGACCAGGAATGTGGCAGAGCTTTATGATGAGATTGAGGGGAATGCGGTAAAAATAAAGAATATAACCGCGGTCAGGCCTCGTTATTATCGCTCAGGAACAGCTTATTACGATGAAGTCGCTGTTGAGGTCTCCAGGCGTCTGCAGCATGAGGTGATCGGTTTTACCGTGCTTGGTGACGCAGGGGCGACATATCGCAAGGAGCAGGTCAAGACAGCCCTGCTCTCATCAAAACCGGGCGATATTGTTATTATGCATATGAATCATCCCGAGGGGGAAACCGCTGGCGGTGTTATTGCGGCAATCCCTGAGCTCAAGCGGAGGGGATTTCGTTTTGTAAAACTGTCTGATTATGATCTTGACTGATTTGGGGACAGGCTGCTGCATCCCTTGACGGCCTGCGCAAGAGCGTGTTATGAGTTTGGAGGCTGATAGATTTTTATTAATCTGAACTTTAAAAGGATTTTCCAGATTATGCTTCAGAAAGATTTTGTGATTGTAAATAAATTGGGGCTGCATGCCAGGGCATCCGCCCTGTTTGTTAAGACTGCCAGTCGTTTCCGTTCAGAGGTGAAGCTTGCCAAGTCCGGGATTGAGGTTAACGGCAAGAGTATCATGGGGATTATGATGCTGGCCGCCTCAAAAGGGGTCAGTGTCACCCTGACGATTGAGGGTGATGATGAAGATGAGGCTATGCAGGTTATGGGAGATCTGATTGCAGATGGATTCGGCGAAGAATAGAATGCGGCATTTTAGCGGGATTGCCACATCCCCCGGCATTGCAGTCGGCAGGTTGAGGGTCATCGAGCGCCATCATCTTCCCGTCTCTGAATACGAGATTGAATCGTCTGAAATCGATTTAGAGATCGTACGACTGGAACAGGCTATTGAAAAAACCTGCCTGGAATTGAGTGCCCTCAAGGAACAGCTCCAATCCACAACCGGTGATGAACATCTCTTCTTTATTGACACACACCTGTTGATTCTCTCTGATAAACGCCTGCACTCTGAAACTGTAGCCCATATTGAACAGAATCTGATCAATGCCGAAGCTGCGTTACATCGTACACTGCATAAATATAGTGAATTCTTTGCCGGTATGGACGATGCCTATCTGCGGGAACGGATCAGTGACGTTGAAACCGTAATCGAAAAGGTCTTGCGAAATATGGTCGGTCAACCCCATGCCCCGATCACCACGGAAGGTAGTCAGACCATTATTGCTGCCCATGATTTTTCCCCGGCCGATATTTTGCAGATGGATCGCAGCCGGATTGTCGGTATTATTACAGAGGTTGGCGGCAAGACCTCACACGCCTCTATCCTTGCCAGGGCCTTTGAGATTCCTGCCGTTGCCGGTGTGGAGGGGATTGCAGATCTACTGCTGGATGATGTCCCGCTGATTCTGGATGGACTGGATGGAACGGTGGTACTTAGTCCGGATCATGATACGTTTGTGGATTACCTTGAACGTGCCCGGCATTATAAAACCGTAGGTCTCGAACTGCTCAAGATTGCTGCACTGCCGGCCGAGACTCTTGACGGGCAAACATTATTGCTTAAGGGCAATGTGGAGATTCCTGACGAGGTTGCCACTGTTCTGCGTTATGGTGGTGAAGGTGTTGGTCTTTATCGAACCGAGATGTTGTTTATGAACCGTTCGGCAATGCCGGACGAAGAGGAACAATATCTGGTTTACAGGACGATGCAGCAGGCAGTTGCACCGCATCCGCTTACCATCAGGACGCTGGATGCCGGTGGCGATAAGCTGCTGGAAGGTGGTTCGCGTCTAGCCGAGCAGAACCCAGCGCTCGGTATGCGGGCAATCCGCCTGGCATTGAGTATGCCGGCTGAGTTCAAGAAACAGTTGCGGGCCATATTGAGGGTCAGTTCAACCGGTACGGTCAGGATTATGTTCCCGATGATATCCGGGGTAGATGAGTTAAGGGCGGCCAAGGCACTGCTTGCCGAGTGCAAACAGGAACTTGATTGTGCCGGCATCCCCTATGATGCTGATCTTCAGGTTGGTATTATGATCGAGGTGCCGTCGGCGGTCATGGTCTCCGATCTGCTGGCTGTTGAATCCGATTTTTTCAGTATCGGAACAAATGACCTGATCCAATACACACTGGCTATTGATCGTTCCAACGAACATCTGGTTGATCTGTATCAGCCGCTGCACCCTGCCGTGCTTCGTTCTCTGCAGCGTGTTGTTCAGGCGGCACATGGCGCAGGGATAAGCGCCTGTATCTGCGGTGAAATGGCTGGTGATCCCCTCTATCTTCCGGTTCTGCTCGGTTTGGGTTTTGATGAATTGTCCATGTCTGCTGCTTCAATTCCACCCGTGAAGAAGATGCTGAGAAATTGCCGATCGTCTGTTGTTAAGGAGATTGTCACGGGATGCCTGAAGCTTGATTCCAGTGCTGAAATAGAGAAATATCTTCGTCAGGAAATCAAAAAAACAATCGATGACAGTTTTTAGTGTAAAGGGGAATCATGAGTCTGCTGTTATTGTTTGCCATATTTGCTTTTATTTTCGGGGCTGTTGTCGGCTCTTTTCTCAACGTCTGCATCTGCCGCATGCCAAAGGACGAATCAGTCGTTTCTCCCCCTTCGCATTGCCCTGTCTGCAACTACCAGATCCGCTGGTATGACAATATTCCAATTGTAAGCTACCTGTTTCTGCGCGGTAAGTGCCGCGGCTGTCATACCGGAATATCAATTCAGTACCCATTGGTTGAGCTTATCAATGGCCTGCTCACCTTGGCCCTCTTTCTACGCTTTGGTCCAACCCTCGCATTTGCCGTTTTATCCCTATTCTGCTCAGCCCTGGTTGTGATTACGTTCATTGACCTGGAACATCAGATCATTCCTGATGAAATCTCATTGTCCGGCATTGTTGTTGGTTTTATCTGCTCTTTTTTTATTACAGGGCATGGCTGGATAAATTCACTGTTGGGGATATTGCTTGGTGGAGGGTTTTTATGGCTGGTAGCCTATGGCTATCAACTGGCAACTGGCAGGGATGGCATGGGTGGCGGTGATATCAAATTGCTTGCCATGATGGGCGCCTTTTTGGGGTGGAAGGCCGTTCTGTTTATCATCTTTGCCAGCTCACTGCTTGGCTCGGTCATCGGCGTTTCGATCATGTTGCTTCAAAAAAAGGATTCAAAATTTGCAATACCATTTGGTCCTTATCTTGCCCTCGGAGCCGTTTTGTATATCTTCTATGGCCGTCAGGTTATCCTCTGGTATCTTCGTTTGAGCCATTTTTAGGAAAATCCTGAACATATAAGACTCTATCGCTGTTGATAATCTGATTCGATACGTTGTTCTCTGTATGAGACTGCTTTTTACAGGTTACATGAACTGAACTTAAATGCTTCGCTTGAGAAAGGCTGAACGTGCGCCGGTACCGACCAAGTCTGACCGTATCCATAATGGCATTTCTGTTTTGCATGCTTGTCCTGACCTGGCTTCTATTCAGTGTGCTTGCCTCCAGAATCGCCGCCAGCGATCTGTATGCCCAAAAGGGTGAACATGCCAGAACACTCCTGGTAACGTTTATCAATCAACTCCCCGAGAAGATTCCGACCTTTCCGGAAGGGATCATTCCTGCTGATTCCTCCGCATCTATTTATGTTCAAAAACTCTCCAATGATGCGGCCTTTACACGTCTGACCCTGCTGGATGCGAACGGCAAACCGATACTGAGTGCCGGGCGTGACAAAAGCGATGTATATTCACCGTTTTCAACAAAGACAAATTCCAACACCGATATGACTGTTTCAATGGACAGCAATGGCATGACCTGTGTTGCGCCGGTAATCAGAAATGGTGTTGTTGTCGGACGTGCCGGGCTTTCCATGTCGCTGGATGCGGAAAAGGCACGTTTGTCAAAGGCCAGAAAGATCATGGCGATCTACTTTTTTCTGGATTTTGTCCTGCTCTTTGCAATCGGTTCCTATATCCTTTCCAGAATTGTCGTTAATCCAATCAGCCGGATTCTGTCGGCCACGGAAAAGATTACCAAGGGGGTTTATGGTCAGGAACTGACTGTTAGCGGCAGTGCTGAGATAGCCCGGTTGGCTGATTCATTTAACGATATGTCCAGAACCTTGCAGGTCAAGAACAGCCAACTCCTGGAACAGGTTGCGACACTGGAGCAGATTAACAGTCAATTAAGCCAGGCCCGTGAGGAATCACTCCGTTCAGAAAAGATGGCTTCGCTGGGACTATTGGCCGCTGGTATGGCCCATGAGGTCGGCACGCCATTGATGTCAATTATGGGGTATGCCGAATTGATGGCAGGGGATAACACCGATAACAGCGCAGTGCGTGATTATGCCGAGCGGATCTCGCAGGATTGCCAGCGTATCGACCGGATTGTGCGTGGATTGCTGGATTACTCCCGGCCACGTAGTTATGATGTTGAGGTTGTGGATATGGTGGATGTGGCCAGCGGGGCAATTGAGCTTTTGGCGCAACAGGGAATTTTCAAGTCAATTGAATTGTCCACTGTCTTTGATGACGATTTACCTGATGTTCTGGCAGATCCCCATCAACTCCAGCAGGTTATGATCAATCTGGTTATCAATGCCCGTGATGCCATGCCAGATGGGGGGCGTTTGGTTATCCGGTTGAAGCCGGAGAATTCAAATGAATCCGCGCTCAAGCTGGATTCTGTTCGCCTGGATGTTCTGGATAGCGGTGAAGGGATTGCCGCTGAGCATATCCCGAATCTTTTTGAGCCATTTTTCACAACAAAGCAGCCTGGCAAGGGGACCGGACTTGGCCTTGCAATGGTGGCGCGGATTGTTCAGGGTTTCAATGGTTCCATCTCCGTTCAGAGCAAGCAGGGGACTGGCAGCTGTTTCACCGTTCTCTTGCCTGTTGTTAATCAACTGGGTGAGGCACAATGAACCCTGAAAAGCATATTCTGGTTATCGATGACGAGGAAAACCTCCGTCACATGCTTGCCGCCATGCTCTCTCGCCAGGGGTATAAGGTTGATGTTGCCCCAAACGGGCTTTTGGGGCTGCAGCAGATCAGGTTGAATGTCTACGATTTTATCCTCTGCGATATTCGCATGCCTGAGATGGATGGCAAGGCCTTCCTTGAACACGCGCTTGAAGAACGGATTGTCTCGCCGATCATCATGATGTCTGCCTACGGAACGGTTGATATCGCCGTGGAGTGCATGAAAAAGGGCGCCTATGACTTTATCTCCAAACCGTTCAAGAAGGATGAGATCATACTTGTCTTGAAAAAGGCTGAAGAACGGGAGCGGCTGAAGGCGGAAAATCATCGCCTGCGAAATGAGGTTGAAAGGCAGTTTGAATTTGGCGGCATCATCGGCCGTACCCCAGCTATGGATGAGCTTTTTAGTCAGATCAAAAAGATCGCTGACCTCAAGACCACAATCCTGATCCTTGGTGAATCAGGAACTGGCAAGGAGCTGGTGGCAAGGGCGATCCATCAAAATGGCAGCCGCTCTGCCAAACCATTTGTTGCCATAAACTGTGGTGCAATCCCGGAAAACCTCCTGGAGAGCGAACTGTTCGGACATGTGCGCGGTGCCTTCACCGATGCCTCCGTTGACAAAGCCGGTTTGTTTGAGCAGGCCGATGGTGGCACACTCTTTCTGGATGAAATCGGCGAGATGCCAGCAACCCTGCAGGTCAAACTGCTGCGGGTTCTGCAGGAGGAGGAAATTCGCCGCGTCGGTGCCGCTGTTTCCAAAAACGTTGATGTCAGGGTCGTTTCGGCAACATCGCGAGATCTGGCGCAAGATGTCCGTGAGGGGCGTTTTCGTGAGGATCTCTATTTTAGGCTGAACGTGTTCTCTATCCAGCTCCCGCCGTTGCGGGACCGGATTGAGGATATACCGCTTTTGACGGAACACTTTCTGCGCAAGCTAGATACGGTAGTGTCTGCATCAGGAAGAACCGTCGCCCCCGAGGCTATGCGCTGTCTGATGTCCTACGATTGGCCAGGCAATGTCCGTGAACTTGAAAATGTGATCGAGCGGGCGTTAATTCTCTGCGAGGGTGGAACAATCCAGAGTTCCTGTCTGCCGATGTCTGTCAGTTCCGGCCTGAATGGTTGCAAAAAAATGGATGAGAACCTCTCCATAAAGAAGGCTGAAACGGCAATTGAGCAGGATCTGATACGAAGGGCATTAATAAAAACAGCTGGTAATCGAACTCAGGCCTCCAAGGTTTTGGAGATTAGCCTGCGTTCGCTGCTCTACAAATTGAAGGAATATGGGATTGAGTAGGCAAAAAATGCGTAGTTGTGGTGTCAAATATTATATTTTGTTGAAAAAAATGCATGTTGTTTATTTTGACTGATTTTAAATGCTTGAATATACAGCGTTTAGTTGTATTTGCTTTATTGGTATGTTTTTTGCTGTATTGTAGAAAGAATTTAGAAGTGAAAGGGATTTGTATGTTAAAACGGGTATCATTAGTTCTTATGCTATTTTGTCTTTTTACAGGAGTTTCGTATGTTTGTGCTTCTGAAAGAAGTGCCAGCTGTAAAGAAATAACAGTTGATGAAGCCGCTGAATTGTTGAAATTTATCGATGTTAAAGTCCTTTCGGTAAAGAAATCTCCTGTAAATGGATTGTTTGAATTATTGGTAGAAAAAAATGGACAGAAGGGAATAGTTTTTCTTGACTGCGATAGAAAACACTTTATGCAAGGAATGATAGTTGACTTGAAATCTCTAAAGCCGGTTTCCTCTCATGTTATTGATGTTGACCAGCCTAATCGTACTATTTCACTTGATGTGAAAAAAATTCCGATTGAATATGCCTTCATAGTTGGCAACAAAGGGGCAGATAAAAATATATATATCTTCACTGATCCTGATTGTCCATATTGTCGACGGGCTCATGAAGAAATTCAACGTTTGGTGAAGTTGGCACCAGACATTGCTGTTTATATAATGCTTTATCCTTTGCCAATGCATCCAGCGGCTTATGATAAGTCACGTTCTGTATTTGAGTCAAAAAATGCAGATATTTTGGATCGTGCCTTCGGAGGTAAAGATATTCCAGTGCCTATAACAGAAGGTAGTAAGCTTGCTATTGACTCGATTGTTAAGTTTGCAAATGACAATGGGATTACTGGTACGCCAACAGTAATATTACCATCTGGCAAAATTGAAGTTGGTATGCCAAAAGCCGAAGTTTTAATAAAGATGATTAATAGTAAATAGTTGTTTTGCTCGTATAAAACAGTTGTAATTGCGAGGAGGCTGTGATTATGAAAATTTATAGATTGGTGCTTGGTACACTTTTTGTCATTTTTTCCATGTTATATGTAAATGAATCGAGTGCTATTGTTTCTGCTAGTAGTATATCCACTGTTCAGAATAGCGGCACAGTAACTGGTACTTATAAAGGTTATAAGGGGTATGTGTTGTATTTGCAACTCAATGACGGAACAATTACTGCCTATCCATTTCGTTATGATAAAAACTTGCTTAGACAGATATCTAAAACCAGGCTTTCGACCACAGTAACGATTACCATTGAAGGCGGTATTGTCACCAGTTTTGAGGGGGTGTAGCGATGAAATCTTGCCATTCTTTTTTTATATCAATAATTTTAGTTATTTTTTGTTGCTCTGTATCTTTTGCGGCAACGCCAACCGTTGTTTCTATTTCACCCCTGGCGAACGCAACTAATGTGGCGTTGAATACAAAGGTTTCTGTAACGTTCAGTACAGGTATGAATGTTGGCACTGTTAATAGCGGAACATTTTATATCAAAGATTCTTTTGGTAATGCTGTCAGTGCAACTGGTCCTGTTGCTTCGAATTCAAAAAAAACATTTACATTAACCCCTACCCCAGGTCTCTCGCCATGCTCGCTGTACAAAATCTATGTTACTACAGGTAATAGTTTGGGCACTCAATACACCTCTACATTTACAACAGTAACATCAGCAACAGCACCAACCATAGCATCAAAGACTCCCGCGTCTGGTGCCGTTGGCGTCGTGGAATCAAATCCTATCACTGTTAAATTTGACAGATTGATGGACCCATTAACCATTAATGCAACTACTTTTGGTTTGGACAATGGCGCAACTGGTAATATAACATTTACATCTACTGGTAATGTGACTAATGCTGTTTACACGCCTTCACCTAACCTAGTTAGCTCAACGCTCTATAACGTAACCGTCGACTCTGCTGCGCAAAGTGCTTGTGGTACTCCCATGGCGTCTTCGTCCACGTGGTCATTTACGGTGCGTGATACTGCCCAGCCATATGTTACATCAACGGTTCCAAGCAATGGTTTGATTAATATCTCTCGTACCAGTCCGATTACAATCAATTTTAGTGAGCCAATGCAGACTTTGACAGGTTCCAATATAACAGTTACCGATGGAGTGTCACCGGTTACTGGCGTTGTTACATTTGACACAGTAAGTAAACTCACCGCAACCTTCACACCATCAACACAATTGTTATTTAATACAAATTATACGGTTACTGTTTCTGGAGCTAAAGATACAGTCGGCAATGCTTTAGCCGGAAGTCCTTATAGTTTTACATTCAGAACCGTGGCGCAGGAAATTATCAGTTACTGCAATATACCACCATATATTTCTAAAAATGTTTTACAACCGAATGTCCTATTAATTATGGATAATTCCAATAGTATGGATGAGGATTTTAATGGTGCTGCAGTTGGTTCTTATTCGCCAGTCAGTAAATCTGTCTCCGGTAAAACTGCTCTGCGTAATGTTGTGCAAAAGTATTCAGATTCCATGCGTATTGGTTTAATGACCTACAAACTTCCCAGCGTTACATCACAATATATTAGTAATTCAGGTTATTTTGTTTCATACGAGCCAAAATCATATTGTCCAGTACCACCGGTAGATTCTGGTTCTGGTCTTGATTATTGTTTTGATTACTGTAGTACAGGAAGCAGCCAGTCTGCGTGTCGGACAGGTTGTCAAGCACAGAATGCATCGTTTGATGAGACCTATATGGATGAAGCTATTACAATACAAGGTTATGGTTCTAGGCGGTCAAAGTATTGTGGTTTGGTTTATCCAAAAACATCCCGGGCAATTAATCCGTCTGATCCTACAAAATACATATATTATAAACAGGCATTACCATATTATAGCCCAGCTGCTCCAGGTACCGCTTATTTGTATGCCCAAAATTATCATCCTTTGCAGGAAATTATAAATACTTCTACTGCTACAGATAAATATGATATTTGGGGTGCAAAGTCTGGAACCTCAGATGCCGACGCTGGATATTCGGGGTCGCATTCTTCTTCTGGGTTTACCTTGACTGATTCGGATTTGGCTGCGGGATATGGAAATATTGGAAGACGAAATTTTAGCGTTCAAATTGGCAAAGCGTGGTTTGCTAATAGTTCTCCTGGTATTGGATACATGCAGATACCGGTAGATAGTAATGATAATGTCAATACTCAAAAAAATAAATTGCTTACAAAGTTGACAACTTATTCTGGTAATCAAACCGGGTATATGGCTTGTACAAGTACAAGTGATCCAAACACATGTTCTTACATAGTTAACGCAGGTTTGACACCTACGGCCGGGACCTTGAAAACAGCTACTGATTATTTTACCGGTAATAGCAGTCCGATAATGGCACGTTGCCAACAAAATTTTATCATTTATGTTACTGATGGGCTTCCTAGTGTTAATGAAAGTGGCACGGTAGGCAATGCCACCACGCTTATTGGGACTGACGCAAGTCCTGCTGCAGGTACTGTTTTGAATCGGCTAGATGGTCTTAGGGCTATTACTAAGACGGTTGATTCAGTTAGTCGTACATTTGATGTTAAGACTTATGTGCTCGGACTTGGGCTCACCTCTGATGCAAAAACAAAGCTTGAATTGATGGCCAGTCATGGAGGCACATCTCAGGCATATTATGCAGATGATCCAACTCAGTTGGATGCAGCACTTGATCGTATCTTTAATGATATCAACAGTCAGGTTTCATCTGGGACTTCATCCTCAATTGTTAATAATCGAGGTGAAAGCGGTGCAAATCTTTTTCAGGCTGTTTTTTACCCCAAAAAGCGAATAGGTGTTACAGATTTGAATTGGGTCGGTGATATGCAAAATCTTTGGTATTATCTTGATCCTCTTATCGGAACAAGTTCAATGAGGGAAGATACAAATTCTGACAGATTTTTGGATCTTAAGAACGTAGACGAAATGGTTACTGTTGAAAATTCTGTTTCAACAGGCAATCCGGTTGCTAATTGGTTTTTTGATACAACAGGATCTGGTAGTTTCACATTAGATACCGCGCGTTCACCTGGCATAACAGATGATATTAGACCTTTGTGGCGTGCGGGTAATCTATTGCATTACCGTTCCGCAGCAAGTCGGAAAATTTTTACAACTACTTCAAGTTATGACTCAAGTGGTCAGACACTATTTACAACTGCATATACAAGTTCGCTCCAACCATTTATGAATGTAAGTAGTGCGGCTACTGCAGGAGAGGTTATTAATTATATCAGAGGTGTTGATTACCCCGGGAATACAGCTTATAGAAATAGATCAGTATCAATTACATATGGAAGCAATAATCCCTCTCCACTACAAAATCTTACAGTGCCAGATAGCTTACCATCTCCAGCTGCTGGTGTTGGGGTTTGGAAACTCGGTGATATTATTTCCTCTACGCCACAATCTCAAACATCCAAACAGTTAAATGGTTATGATTCATATTTTAAAGACAATTCTTATAGTCTTTTTTATAAAAGCAATTGTTATAGAACTCGTAATATGGCTTATGTAGCTGCAAATGATGGTATGCTGCATGCGTTTCGTATTGGTCAGGTTTCGCGAACGAGTTATGATTCTGGCAATCCGTCACGTGTTTCTCGAATTTTAAATCTTGATACTTCACTGAACCTTGGAGATGAGGAATGGGCATTTATTCCTAAAAATGCCTTGCCATATTTAAAGTATTATGGAGATGCTGCCTATAACCATTTGTATTATGTTGACAACACCGTAACCATATTTGATGCAAGTATTAATATGCCGTCTGATTCGGCATATACATGTACTCAGGAAGAATATTGGAAGTGTGAGAAGAAAACCACATATGATACATCCAATAAATATTGTTCGAATTCTCCAACTACAGTCTGTACATCTAATTCTGCGCTATGTGGAACAGGAAGTTGTGATTATAAAATTGATGCTGCAAAGACAAGTTGGCAAACGATTCTTATTGGTGGTATGGGGCTTGGTGGGGCAAGCCGTGATTATGCAGGTTACTGTAACCTGGCAGATGGTTCCACTCCCGTTTCGGCAGGAACTGAAACACGTTATGATTGTGTGAAATCCCCTTTGACTGGGGAAGGTTTATCCTCTTTCTATGCCCTTGATATTACGGACCCTAAAAACCCCACGTTTAAGTGGGAATTTTCAGATGCTGTTCTGGCGTCTGCTGATAAGGGGCTTGGATATTCGACATCAGGTCCGGCAATTGTGCGTATTAGTGCAAGAAACCCGGATACGAATAATTACGGTAAACCGGATTTAAAACGGAATGGTCGTCGCTTTGCGGTATTTGCTACAGGCCCTTCAGGCCCGATTGATACTGTTGTACATCAGTTTTATGGTCGTTCAGATAATACACTGAAAATATATGTTGTTGATGTTAATCCGGACATGACCAGTGGTTGGGTGAAAAATAAAAATTACTGGGTAATAGATTCTAGTATTAAAAATGCTTTTGCAGGCGATATTTCCGATAGTGTGATGGAGACGGATTCCTGGAATTCAGGCTCAAATGGTTATTATAGTGATGATGTTTTGTATATCGGGTTTACCAAACCTGATAAGGTGTGTTCGAATAATCAGACTACTAAATGCACCTCAGATGCATCATGTAGTGGTGGTGGAACATGTTCCTCTTATACATGGACTAATGGTGGCGTGTTGCGATTATTGACTAATGATAGCTTAAATCCGGCAGATTGGACGTTAAGTACGTTGATTGATAATGTTGGACCGGTGACGTCATCACCGACTAAGTTGCAGGATCTTAAGAATCGTAATCTTTGGGTGTTCTTTGGTACGGGGCGTTATTATTATAAGGATGGAACCGGGTCGGACGACGCATCCAGTTTGCGTCATTTAGTTGGAGTTAAAGAGTCTTGTTATGGTTACCGTGAGTTCCCTGCTACATGTGTTACTGCCCCATATAGTTGTCCATTAGGTAATTTCATGAATTCTGGCGTTGAGGCATCAGTAAAGGTAGGATGTGCATCAACCCCGAAGCCGACATTGTCGTTATCTGATTTAGTTGACCAATCTTCAACTCTTAGCACTTTATCTGCTACTGCAAAGGGATGGTATATAACCCTTGATCCTGCAGGCACATACTCACTTGGAAGCGCGATGACTTCTGCGGCTTATGATGCAGAGAGAGTTATTACAAATACAACTGCTGCCTCAAATGGAGTTGTGTTTTTTACAACATTTAAACCGACGAATGATATATGCGGTGCAAATGGCAATACCTTGCTTTGGGCAGTTGATTATTTGTCCGGTGGAGTACCGCCAGCAACTACATTGATTGGTAAAATACTTGTACAACTTTCCGGTGGCGCATATATGTCGGTTGATTTGTCTAGTGCATTTAAATCTGGGGGGGACACTACACAAATGACCAGAGGTGATCGCAGATTGAGAGGTCAATTGAGTGGATCTGGTATTTCTGGAAATAAAGGACCCAATATACAGAGTGCAACGCCACCCGTTAAAAAGATTATGCATATCATGGAGAAATAGTCATGAATCGTCGTGGGTTTTCTTTGATAGAACTGGTTGTGGTAATCGCATTAATAGCAATTATACTTACAATTGTTGCATTAGAGTTTAGTACTATGCAACGAAAAGCACGGGTCGAACGTTATGTAAAAGAGATTTATAGCGATCTTCAGGATGCAAGGTCAAAAGCAGCCTTTACAAAGGTCCGTCAAGGTGTAGATTTTGCAAGTGATCATGTTACTTTTTTACGTTTTGCAAGTGAAACAGATACCGTAGGTACAGTTGTTTCAACAAAAATGTTACCAATTACACTTACAACAAGTATATGGACGCAGCCATCAAATATTAGAATTCTTTTTGATACTCGTGGAAATATGGTTGATCCCCTTATAAAAGTGGTTTGTGTTCAGACTACTGATGATGTTGGATATGACTCTTTAATAATTACCCCTGCATTGACAAGTATGGGGAAAAGGACAGATCGGGGGGTTGCTTGTGGGCAGAATAATGTTACTCAAAAATAGAGTTTATTTACAACAGGATGGCTTTACCCTCGTTGAAGTTTTGGTTGCAATTGTTATATTGATGGTTGGTCTTTTGGGCATGTTCCAAAGTATAAATTTGGCCTTGAATCAAAATTTGCAGAATCAACTAAGACACAAAGCGGTTTCTATCGCAGAAGAACAGCTTAATGAAATTAAAGGTCGATCATTTGAAAATATTTCTGGAAATACCAAAAAATCTGTTCCTGTACCGATGGGTGCCACATTTAGTAATTTTTCTGTAGAAAGAAAAGTGGCTGATCTGGCAGCAACTGACTCTAAGACAAAACAAATTTCTGTACGAGTTTGGTGGCGTTATCGAGGTAAAGGATATGAACATCAGACATCTACTGGAATAGGCGTACAATGATGATTGCTAACGTTGATGAAAGGATGCCTGTGATGGGTAACAAAATTTGCTGTGACAGAGGTTTTACATTAGTTGAAATGATTGTTGTAATGGCAATTTTTGTTGTTGTTATTGGTATTACTGGAGATGCTTTTAATCGTATAGTTTCACGAGCTTTTTTGCTCTCTAAAAATGCTGAATCAAATATTTCAGGTATTGTCGGGCTTGAGTTGATGAGGGTTGACGTAGAATCTGCCGGATATGGTTTGCCATGGGGATTTACTCAGAGTATTAATTATTCAGAAGCAAGTGCAGATCCTGGGTTGGCATTGAATGACAGTGCAAGAACATATTCACAAGATATCACACAGAATACCATTCCTCGTGCCGTTATGAGTATGCAGGCAGCAGCAGGTACAGATCCAAACGTTGTTATGGAGAAGACAGATGTATTAGTTGTACGCTCTCAAAGTGTTGCAACAAATGCTGCTGCAAAACGGTGGACATATGTTGAATCACAGGTGCTACCGACTGTAAACCCAACTCCAAGCCCCCATGTATGGTCATCTGAAAATTTAGTAGCGACTGATCGTATTATTATGTTGCAACCCATTGTTAATACAGGTGCATCAAATTTCCTTGTTACTAAAGGAGCAAGTAGTGCCGATTGGTCAAATACATTTACTAATTATAAAAATATAGGTGAACCAACGGTTTACAATGATGTTGAAAAGAAAATGGATGCATTTGTAATTTATGGAGTTAATGCAGATACAGATCTGAGAATGCCCTTTAATCGTGCTGATTATTATGTTAGGCAGCCAGCAACTACTGAACAGGGGTGGGTTAGACTTCCCCAGCGTTGTAATAAATCAACAGGTGTTTTGTTCAAGGGGATTGTCGGGCATACAAATGGCAGTTATCAAGAATTGCCACTTCTAGAGTGTGTACTTGATATGCAAGTTGTATATGAACTTCGAACTCCAGGAAGCTCTATGCTTGTTGATACTAATGATATTAGTGCTTTTACTCCAAAAGAAGTACGAGAACAAGTTAAGGCTATTAAAATATATATATTAACTCATGATGGCGGACTTGATAGGAACTTTAAATATCCTCGGGCAACAATTGGTGTTGGACCTGGGGATGGTATTGTTTCAGCATCAGGTAGTACATATGATTTTGCCGCACGAAGCGTCCCAGACTGGCAGAATTACCGTTGGCGCGTATATCAAATTGTAGCACGACCAAATAACCTTGCTGGAAGCATTGCAAAGTAAAGGTGAAAACTATGAATATTATTAATAATGATAAGGGTATAGCTTTAGTTACTTCACTAATGCTTACCTTGATAACGTTAAGTATTACGTTAGTAATGATGTATATTGTTTTACAAAATACGCAAATTTCGGGGGCTCAAAAGAGATATAAAAATTCTTTAGATGCTGCTGTTGGTGGCGTTGAAATTGTTACAATGGATGCTCTGCCGTATCTTTTAAGTTATACTACGGATATTGTTAATACACTTGAACAAAATTTGCAAACAGGTATGCCTAATCTTGTCAGCCTGCAGGTCAATGAAAGTTGCTTGAGATCTAAACTTGTAAATAATTATAGTTCTTGGGATGCAAGTTGTATAGCTGCAAACAAGAGTACTGACGCGACGGAATCTCCTGATATAAGTTTTGTTTTAAAATCACAAATTTCCGGTGGTTTTGCAACAGTTCCAGGGTATAAAGTTTATGCTAAGATCGTGTCTACAACGGTTGGCTCATCAGATCGCAGTGGTCGGTCACTTTCAAATACTAATACAAATACTCCACCGCCTAGTGATGTTGGTAGTCCATTTATATATCGTATAGAGGTAACCGGTCAGAGCGCAACAAACCCTCGTGAACGGGCTAATTTGTCAGTGCTTTATGCCTATTAGTATGTTGGAATCGTAACCCAATTTCTAGGTTGTGCTGGGGGGGGGGGGGCTAAAATCGCATACAAACACTACTGCGTTGGTGCTCTCATCAACAATGTTTTTAATTGTTTCAACTTTTACTCATGACTGTGCTTGCCATGATATTCCTTTGATTATCCATAATGATAATACGTAAATACAGTAAATGTAAGCTATGCAAATCATCACGGTGTTGAGATTTACCTCAATTTAGTGATGATTTGTGATTTATGGATTAATATTAATTTTATACACAATTATATAAAATTACCTTGACTTGGTAAAATATTATAGTAAATGTAAAACATAATTTTATTTATATACAAAACATCTTGACTTAAATCTGAAAATTTGCAAATGTTTAACAACTCAAATGTGAGTGGATGCTTAAGAATGAAAAATCAAAATAAAGTGAAATCTATTCGTGAAGCAAGATTGATGAGTAAATCCGAGTTGGCTCGTCAAGCTGGAGTTTCTCCGTTGACAATTGATCGTATTGAGAAGGGTGAGAGATGTCGTTTGGAAACAATGCGTAAAATTCTTTTAGCGCTTGGATACACACTTGAAGAAAAAGAAAAGGTTTTTCAAGCTTGATTTAAAAGACAGGAAAATATTATGTTTTTTTTGAGTAGAAAAAAAGAAATTATTGGTATTGATATTGGATCGAGCTCGGTTAAGCTTGTTCAGTTGAAAGAACATAAAGGCTCGTTTCAGCTTTTGAATGTTGGTATTGTGCCAATACCAGCTGAAGCGATTGTTGATAATACCTTGATGGACAGTTCTTCGATTGTACAGGCGATACGTAATTTGGTTGCTAGCCTTAATATTAAGGCAAAAGACGTATCTTGCTCGATTTCCGGAAATTCAGTGATTATCAGAAAAATCACACTTCCATTAATGCCAGTTGAAGAATTGGAAGATCAGATAAAGTGGGAAGCAGAGCAATATATACCATTTGATATAAATGATGTGAATATCGATTTTCAAAAGTTGTCCGTGGATAGTTTTGATCCGTCAAAAATGAATGTTTTGTTGGTAGCAAGTAAAAAGGATATTATTAATGATTACAGTGCCGTTTTTACTGAAGCTGGATTACAACTTTCGGTTGTAGATGTAGATTCGTTTGCTGTTCAAAATTCATTTGAAATCAATCATGATTCAGCTCCGGATGATGTGGTTGTGCTTGTTAATATTGGTGCAAGCGTTACAAACATAAATGTCGTAAAAAATGGGATTACTTTGTATACAAGGGATGTTCAGGTCGGAGGTAATCTGTATACAGAAGAAATACAGAAACAATTAGGTGTGAGCAGCGCAGAGGCCGATACACTAAAGTTACTTGCGCACGAGACCAGGACAACAGGTTTGGCTGATGTCATTAGTAAAGTAAATGATTCAATCACTCAGGAAATCAGGCGCTCTCTTGATTTTTATAATACAACTGCAAATGAAGATAGAATATCGCGTGTTTATTTGAGTGGTGGCTGTTCAAAAACGTATTGCTTATCTGAAAATATTGCAGCAAAACTTGGTTTGCCAGTTGATATGATTAATCCATTTGCAAAGCTTGAGTATAATGAAAAAGATTTTGACCAAGATTATCTTAGTGAGATAGGTCCATTTATGGCAGTTTCTGTTGGACTTGCAATAAGGAGGGTAGGGGACAAATGATTAAGATTAATCTCTTACCAGTACGCGAAGCTAAGAAAAAAGAAACTAATTTACAGCAGATTGCAATTGCCGTTTTAGTTGTGGTATTTGCTTCAACAATTTTTGCTGTAGCTTATCTTGTTAGAATCTATCAAGTTAGAGATACTAAGCAGGATATTACAACTGCCAATACTAAGATTACAGAGCTTAAGGTGAAGATTGGTAAACTCGAAGCTCTTAAAACACTTAAGGCAGATGTTAAGAAAAAACTAGATGTTTTAACTGACTTAAGAAAGAAAAAAGTCGGTCCGGCACAGAGACTTGCTACTATATCAACTAGCACCCCTGACCAGCTTTGGCTTACAGGTTATAGTGAGTCTGGAGATACCGTTAAAATTGCTGGTTTGGCATATAATGAAGAACTGATTGCAAAATTTATGCGTAATCTTGAAGATTCAGCTGAATATATGAAGGTCGAACTTGTCGTTTCTGAGCAAAAGGAAATTGTTAAATTAAAATTGAAGCGATTTGAACTGACTTGTAAACTTGAGTTTGCAGCACCTATATCAAGCGTTGCTACGAATAATGCTGTGACTCAACAGCCGCAATCTGCAAATCAGAAATCTGTTTCCCCAGAAGTCCCTAAAAAATAGCAATTATTAAATTGGAACGGGTCTTTTATGCATCCACAAATTGAAAAAATACTAAAATTGCCTGCTAAAACTAAAATTCTTTCGTTGATAGCATTTGTAGTAATAGAAATCAGCGCTTTAGTTTGGTTTATGTATGTTCCCAAATATAAGGAACATGCTTCATTGAAGAATGAGCTTGTTAAACTCAATACAGAGATTCAGGATAAAACTAAGATGGTCGCGAATCTTCCAGCACTACAGATGGAATACGATCAACTTAATTTTCAATTGACTCAGGCATTGACTGAACTTCCAAATACAAAGGAAATTCCAGCATTGCTTACCAGTATTACCTCACTAGGTAAGGGTGCAGGACTGGATTTCATGGTTTTTAAGCCGAAACCAGAGGTGCTTAAGGATTTTTACGCAGAGGTTCCGGTAGAAGTTGTTGTTTCAGGATCGTTTTTTAGTGTTGCTAAGTTTTTTATGGATGTTTCTAATCTGCCAAGAATTGTAAATATTAGTGATGTGAATTTTGCTGAAATTAAAATATCAAATAATAGAATTATGGCCAAAGTTAATTGTCTGGCTACCACATTCCGTTTTCTTGACAAGAAAGAGATTAAGGATGATAAAAAACCAGCAAAAAAATAGTTTTTTAAGGATTGGATTGTGTTTGGTCGCGCTTTTACCGATTGGTTTGGCTGCTTGTAATAAGGAGTCTAAAAAGCAGCCGGAATCTGCTCCTGTTCAACCTGTTAAAACAGTTCAGCAGGCGGCACCCATACAGAAGCCTATGAGTTCTGTTGTTAAATTGACTCCTGCATTGACTAACCAACCTGATTTTAATGGGAAAAAGGATCCATTTAAACCATCAGTATTTGAGAAAACGCATTCAGTGAGTTCTAAAAAGGTTGTGAGTAGTGGTTTGCCAATTCATAGTTATGATGTCAGTCAGTTTAGATTGATTGGAGTTGTTGACAATAAGGCTATGGTCGTTGATCCAAATGGAAAAGGTTATGTACTTAGGCTTGGTATGACAATTGGTAAAAACGAAGGAAAAATTATAAGTATTTCGCGAAGTGGCGTAGATGTTTTGGAACATTATAGAGATGATAACGGTAGGGTGCGTAAGGAAACTACAAAAATTGCCCTTTCCAAGAAACAATAAGGAGTTATCACATGAGTTGGATTACTAAACAATTGATTGTTCTTGGAACCTTGTTTTCAGTATTGCTTTTAAATGTTTATTTAGAGCCTGCCAATGCAGACACTTCTGGTACAGTGGCGGCTTCAAATTTGTCAATTTTAAAGGCAATTGAAGTTAGTGATAAGGCTGATTCAGCTGTCTTGCTTGTAAAGCTTTCTTCTCCAGCTACATATAATAGTTATAAAACTACATCACCACTTAGGCTTGTTGTTGATTTGTCAAAGACATCTCAAGGTGAGTTGGAACCGTTGATTAAACTTGATAAAGGCAATTTTAAGAATGTAACTGTTAAACAGTATAATACTGATGCTGGTACTTTAACTAGACTTGAAATTGAGCTATTTAAGGATGTTGAACCTGTTTTGGTAATTTCAAAGGAAAACCCCGGTGAACTACAAATTTCATTTCCTCTATTGGCTAACCCCGTTCAACAACAGGCTGATTTGAAAAAGTCAGATGAAGTAAATGCTGATAAATCCAACCTGGACAAAGTTGCATCTGCGTCAGATAAGGTGCAGAATGGCGCTTCTGTTCCGCAGCAGCAGATTAATAGTGACAATCCATCGAGTGCTAATTTAATCAATAAGCTTACTTCAATAGCTACTAAGAACAATATTATTTTATTGAATATCAATGGTACTTCTTTTGAATATAAGACATTCAGGCTTAATAAACCCGAACGATTTGTTGTTGATCTTCATAATGTAAAGAGTGATTTGGTTTCAAAAACATTTACTTTGAATACTTCTGGTATATCTACCGCTAGAATAGGTGTTTACCGAGATAAGCTGAGAGTTGTTTTTGACTCTTCAAAACCATCACTTCCTGAAATTAATGTAAAAAATACCACTAATGGATTGTCTGTTATTGTTAATAGTGGATCCTTAAATTCACAAGATGTTCAATCAAATGATGTTAGTAAGCAACCTCAAGCTTCTGTAAAAAGTGATGTTCAAACTGTACGGAAAAATGATACGTCATTTGCGTCCGTAGAAATGATTGATTTTCAAGTTATAAATAGTTTGTCGAGAGTTTCTATAAAAGCTTCTGGCGGTGTTCAAGTAGCCCAACCAATTAAATCTGCTGGTTTTGTTACTTTAACTCTAAAAAATGTTAAGCTCCCCAGAAATTTACAACGTTCAATAGATACAAATGCATTTAATTCACCTGTGCTACGAGTAACTCCAGTAATTGTAAAGACTCGTAAGGGTACAGATGTAATAGTTCGTATAGCTTTAAAACGGCCTGCCGAGTTCGTTTTTAGGCAGGAAAATGATATGTTGTTTATTGATTTTAAACATCCAGCAACATTGCTTGATAATAAAACATATCAAAATGAGAAAAGTGGTTTTGGTCGTAAAAAGAGTGCTAATGTTGATTACGAGATTGGAAATGAATTAAACTCACCATCTGAAATCTCTGCTAAATCTTATGGAACAAATAAGGTATATAAAGGTAAAAGAGTTACTCTTGAGTTTGCCGATGCCGAAGTGCGTAAAATATTTCAGCTACTATCAGAGGTAAGTAATAAGAATTTCGTTTTGGGTGATGATGTTACAGGTTCTATAAGTATTAAGCTTGTAAATGTACCTTGGGATCAGGCTTTGGATATAATTCTTGATGCAAAGGGTCTTGATAAGAAGGTAGATGGAAATATAGTTATAATTAAGGGCAAGGGTAAATTTAAATCTCAAGCAGAAGAGGATTTTGAGCTTAAGAAAAAATCGACTAACATAAAATCAGAAACTTTTATTGTAAATTATGCAGATATTAAGGATGTAGAGACATTATTTAAACCTTTAAAAAAATCAGAACGTGGTGATATTGCTCTTGATAAACGAACAAATAGGGTGATTGTTACAGATATACCTGAAGCAATCGAAGAAATGCGTAAATTGCTGAAACAGGTAGATGTTCCTGAAAAGCAGGTTATGATTGAGGCAAGAATTGTTGAGGCAACTTCTACATTCACCAGTAGCCTTGGCGTTAGTTGGGGAGTTCATTATGCAAATTCAACGGGTACAATTTTTCCGGGTTTGGCTGGTGTTGATACAGGTTTTGGCGGTTTGACAACAGCTCCGCCTACGAGTGGTGTTGGTACTACCTCTGGAATGAATACAGGTATTTCATTTGGTACACTTGGTACAAATGTACGTTTAGATATGCGCCTAAGCGCGGCTGCAACAGCGGGTTTAATAAAAATTGTATCAACGCCAAAAGTTGCAACACTAAATAACAAATCTGCAAAAATAACCCAGGGTCAGCAGGTGCCATATACTTCATCAACATCTGATAAAGTTGAAACTAAATTTGTTGAAGCAGCATTGTCACTTGAAGTAACACCACATATTAATTCTAATGGTACTATTAGCATGAAGATTGATGCTAAAAATGATTCGGTAGGTTCAGTGACAGCCGGTAGTACTGCACCTGCAATTAATAAGAAACAGGCAACAACAGAAATGCTTTTGAGAGATGGTGAGACAACCGTTATTGGTGGAATTTATGTTGATACTGATAATGAAACTGATGAAGGTGTACCTTATCTAATGGATATTCCATTGTTGGGTAGTTTGTTTAAGACTAATTCTAAAACAAAAACTAAAACAGAATTGTTGATTTTTATAACGCCTAGAATATTGAATATGAATTGATTTTTATTAGATACAAAAAAACCGCCTTCTAGGTGGTTTTTTTGTATCTAATTTTAAAGTATTTAACTCAAACTTTTTCGCATTTCCAGAACATTACCGCTGGCTGTTTTTTTATAAATAACCGAATCCATTAGTGCTCTGATAATATAAATCCCCCGCCCAGATTCAAAACATTGATTATTTTCAAAGCTTGGTTCTTCGATAGCTGTTAAATCGAATCCATTACCATTATCAAAAACCATTATAGATAGATCAATATCCGATATAGATATCTTGATTGTTATCTCTTTTTGGGGATCTGATTTATTTGCGTGTTTAATAGCATTGACCATTGCCTCTGTAAGTACAATATTAATATTATTAGCAAAAGATTCTTTGTTTTCTGGTAGCTGACAGATTTCTCGTGCAATTCTGTCTGATATATTACCAATCAAACTTAAATATTTAGTTTGATTGGGTACCTTTATCTGAATATCGATTATGTTTTTCATAATCTCCTCGATATGAGAATATCTAATAACTATCAAGTGCTTCATCAGTAGTCTGATAAATATCAAAAACTCTATGTAATCTGGTAAGTTCAAACATAGATTTAACCTGCGTTTGGAGGTTTGAAAGCTTTAGTGATCCTTGTTTTGCAGATGTGTTTTTAAAGCCAGAAACTAGAACGCCTAATCCTGAACTGTCTATAAAGCGGACGTCTTTAAGGTCTATAATAATATTTTTATTGTCTAGTGATATAATCCTGTTAATTTCACTTTTTAATTCTTCAGAATTATGCGCATCCAAGCGCTCTTCGTGAACACTTATAATTGTAGCCATTTTATTGAAATCAGTTTTGAAATTCATATAATCTCCTTAAATTTTGTGTTTTGTATATTCAGTATCAAACAGTTTGTAATATATGTCATTGCAAATTTTTGAGATGGGTTTATTTGAAGGGGCTGAAATTATAGTTCCTTCGGAAAAGTCAGGTTTCTGAAAATCCTTCTTTTGTAGATCAAATAAATCAAGTCTGCCATCTGAGATAGAATGTCCAGATATATGTCGTTTTGACAACCGCTGCCTATTTATCTGTTCTGGGCAAGTAACCCAAATTATAGCTAGTGTATAGTTATGGTTTAAAGATAATTTCCTGAATTTTTCTCTTGTTTTTTTATCAGGAAAGCAAGCATCAATAATTATTGAATTGCCTTTACTTAATTCATTATGGGCAATCTTCTTTAACTTACTATAAACAATAGCATTGTTTATAGCGGAGTAAATGTGATTTTTGTAGCTGACGAATACATTCGTTTTTTTATCATTACAAAATAGATGCTTTCGTAAAACATCAGAACTGATTTTTTTAATTCCAAGTTCAAATGCAAGCTTATCTGCAATAAAGCTCTTACCGCTACCCATTAATCCACACGTGATAATAAGTTTTTTTTGACATTTTAATTGTTCAATATAGCCACGTGCAAGTCTGAAATAATCAACAGATTTTTTATGCGCCAAATTTCTGTCAGATTCTGAAATATTATAATTACTGCTTTTTAAACTTTCGACTTTTCCTCGTACAAATGCACGGTAAATCTTATAAAATATAATTAAATTATCATCAATGAAATCATTGGTGATTTTTTTATATGATTTGAATACACGTTCAGACAGATCGTGTCGGTTGTGGAAATCCAGATCCATTAATAAAAACGCTAAGTCTGATGCTGTATCACAAAATCTGAAACGTTCATTGAATTCGATGCAGTCAAAGATATAGATCTTGTTATTCATTAAACATATATTTTCTAGGTGTATGTCTCCATGACATTCTTTGAAAAAACCTTGATTGAAACGCTGTTGGATGATTTCAGTATTTTCATCCATGAATGATATGATCCAGGATTTGATGGTATTTATGTCGCTTTTTGAAATAATTGATCTATCAATTATTGCGGCTTGTTTAAAGTTCTCCTTCCAGTTGAATTTTATTAAATTATCACAATCATTCCATGGTATGGATTGAAGAGGTTTGATGCTCATATGGAATTTTGCAATAGTTCGTATAATTTTATTGATGATATCCGTTGTGATAGTGTTGTTATTTAGTAAAATATCTAACATCCCATCTGCTGGTAACCGTTTCATTTTAACCGCATAATCAATGATGATTCCGTCGTTTGGAGAGAGCGTAACACCTTTTGATGTTTCTCTCAATTCTGTCAATTCCAAGTAAATATCCGGGCATAAACGCCGGTTCAATCTGATTTCTTCATTACAATAGAATCTACGTCGATCCAATGTAGAAAAATCTAAAAAACCAAGATTGATTGGTTTTTTAAATTTATATACATGGTTATCGGTTATAAATAACCATGAAGCATGTGTTTGTATCATCTGAACATTATCTGTTGGTTCAGGATACATGCATTTATCTAAAAGACATTTTAAGTAGTTCTCTGTCATTGACATATCCACCTGCTTAAATATAGCATTCGATCGCTAACCTCGCAAGTTCACGTATTTTATATCGTTTGACGCTACTAGGTATTCATGATATTTTTAAGCTAATTTAAAATTGGAATGGTTAGTGATGAAACTATTTTGTTTGTGTATTTCTACAGTTGCCCTGCTTACCTCATGTGCTTTATTTGAAAGCAACCCGGATAAATTTCAGTCTACAGATTTTTCATCTCATGATAGTCATGCCCATGCCTTATATCTCTATTCGTTGTCCCGCTTGTCGTCTCTTAATGGAGACTATCCTGCTGCTTTAGGGACTTTAAGACAGGCTGTTGATTCAGAACCAGATGCTGCTTTTTTATATGCGGCAATTGCTGATAACAAGCTGAAGGTTGGTCAGGTGCAGGAGGCGCTTGATAGTCTTCTGAAGGCTATTAATCTTGACCCAGAATTGCGAGAACCTTATTTAATGGTTGGTGTTTTGATGGCATCTGCAGAAAAAGATAAGGAGGCGGTTGAGTATCTAAGAAAGGCCATTAAGCTTGATCCAGCCAAGGAAGACGCATACTTGCATCTTTCTATATCCCTAGCCAAAATTTTTGAATATGAAGAAACTGTATCAACCCTTAAGTCTCTTTTGAAAATCAATCCAGATTCGATACTGGGTTATTATTATTTGGGTAAAACCTATAGTCAGATGAGATTGTATCGTGAAGCAGCTAATTATTTTAATCGGGCAATTGAATTACATCCAGAATTTGTACAGGCGTCATTGGATCTTGCCGCATCATATGAGGCCTTGGGAGAGTTTTCCAAAGCAATTGAGGTTTATCAAGGGCTTCTTGATGAGGATGAAACCCGCGCAACAGTTTTACAAAGATTAATTCAATTGCTCATTCAGCAACATCGCTTTGAAGAGGCGTTGGAGCAGCTTAAATTAGCTGCAGATTCTGGCTTTGGTGGTAGCGAAACATTGCGTAAGATCGGTTTGATTCATTTGGAATTAGATCATTTTGATGAAGCAATCAAGGTATTTAGTTCGCTGGTTGAGAAGGATCCTAATGCTCATCATATAAGGTTATATCTAGGCATGGCATATGAGGAAAAGGGTGCCATTGACCTTGCTTATGCCGAATTTATGAAAATCCCGCACGGTTCACCAGCATATATCGATGCTGTTGGGCATATTGCTTTTATCTTGAAAGAGAAGGGGCGTTATGCGGCAGCTGTTGATCTTTTAAAAAATGCAATGGCAGTAAATCCTGGACAATTGGAGTTTTATCTTAACCTATCATCGCTTTATGATTCTGCAGGTAAGCCTGAATCTGCCCTTGCGTTGTTAAAGGAGTCTGAATATCGTTTTAAAAATGAATCCAGGCACCATTTCAGACAAGCTATTCTTCTCGATAAACTTGGTAAAAAACGTGATTCTATCGAACAGATGAAAAAAGCACTTGCTTTGAATCCGAAAGATCCACAAACACTTAATTTTCTTGGCTATTCCTATGCGGAGTTAGGATTAAATCTTGATGAAGCACTGGAATATATTAAAAAGGCAGTTGAATTGAGTCCAGATGACGGTTTTATTTTAGATAGCTTAGGTTGGGTGTATTTTAAAATGAAACGTTTTGACTTGGCGATAAAAACACTTGAAGAGTCAGTTCGTCTTGTTGAAGATGATTCAACAATAGCAGAGCATTTAGGAGATGCATATTTTGCAGCACGAGAGTACAAAAAGGCATTGAAGGCATATAAAAAGGCATTGGAGATTGAACCTGGACGCAAGGTATTAGCAGATAAAATCAGAAAGGTCAAAAATGAACATGGTGACAGATGAGTAGTCGATCTCTATTCGGCATTATAATGTTTTTTTATCTTTTTTTGTTTTCTGCCTGCAGCAATACAGTAGATGATTCGAAACAGCGAGAGCGTACTGCTGGAAAACCTGTTTTTGGAGATAGTGTTGTTGAAGGTAGTATTGGAGAAGCATCAACGCTTATTCCGGTTCTTGCCTCAGATTCAGCCTCTTCAGCGATTATTTCAAAAGTCTACAACGGTTTGCTTAAATACGACAAAAATTTAAATTTAGTTGGTGATTTAGCCGAGTCTTTTACCATTTCAGATGATGGACTTGAGATTGTTTTCAAGTTGAGAAAAAATGTTAAGTGGCATGATGGTGCCAGATTTACTGCAAGAGATGTGCTTTTTACCCACCGGATAACAATAGATCCCAAAACACCTACTGCTTATGCTGAAGATTTCAAGCAAGTCAAACAGATTACAGCTCTCGATGATTATACCGTGCAAGTTAAATACGCTACTCCGTTTGCACCAGCTCTTGCGTCTTGGACAATGAGTATCATGCCTTCTCATTTGCTGGAAGGACAAGACATTACTAAGAGTAAGCTTGCCAGACAACCCGTTGGTACGGGGCCGTATCGTTTTAAGGAGTGGATTGCAGGGCAAAAGATTGTACTTGAGTCAAATGCTGACTATTTTGATGGACAACCCTATATTGCAAAAAGGATTTTTCGTGTGATTCCCGACATGTCCACAATGTATATGGAGTTGAAGTCAGGCGGGATAGATCTTATGAATTTGACCCCTGTTCAGTACAGCCGTCAGACACTCTCGCCAGATTTTAAAGCGCATTTTAATAAATATCGTTATCCATCCTCTTCCTATCTCTATTTGGGTTACAATCTGCGCCATTCGCTTTTTAAAGATAAAAGGGTTCGCCAGGCATTGTCAGCTGCAATCAATAAGGATGAATTGATTCAGGGCGTTTTGTTTGGAATGGGACAGAAAGCAAAGGGACCGATTGCTCCTGGTCGTTGGGCCTATAATTCTGACCTTAAGGATATTGATTTTGATCCTAAAAAGGCCTCAGAATTGCTTGAACAGGCTGGATGGGTGAACAAGAACAGTTCTGGTATTTTGGTCAAAGATGGTCGACCACTATCTTTTACAATATTGACCAATCATGGAAATCAGCAACGTTTGTTAACAGCTCAGATAATCCAGCAGAGATTAAAGAGGATCGGCGTAGACGTAAAGATAAGGGTTGTTGAGTGGGCGGCATTTCTTAAGGAATTTATAGATAAAGGGAATTTTGAGGCCGTTTTGTTGGCTTGGAGTATTTCGCAAGACCCGGATATGTTTGATGTTTGGCATTCAAGTAAAACAAAACCAGGTGAGTTGAATTTTATTGGTTACAGTAATGCAGAGGTTGATAAATTGCTGGTTGAGGGGCGTAGCACCTTTGACATTGAAAAGAGAAAAAAGTCTTATTATAGAATTCAAGAAATATTGGCCGATGAGCAGCCTTATACATTTTTGTATGTTCCTGATGCACTTCCTGTCGTAAGTTCGAGGGTTTACGGTGTTGAGCCATCATCTGCAGGCATTTCACATAATGATAATAAGTGGTATGTGCCTAAATCCATGCAAATATATTGAACAAAACGTTTTTTTGTCTAATAACAGTAATTGTTCTTTTTGATGATATATTCATGAAGTGAATATTCAATTTTAAAGAATTATCAGGAGTTGTGAATATGCTCAAATTGACTCGGAAGGCTAAAATTGTAGCTACACTGGGACCGGCAACATCTGATTTGAAAATGATTGAGCGTCTTATGAATGCTGGGGCGGATGTTTTTCGTCTTAATTTTTCGCATGGGGATAATAATCAGAAAATTGAATTGGTTAATTCTATAAGAGCAGTCAGCAATAAGGTTGGCCGTCAAGCTGGTATTTTGGCTGACTTACAGGGGCCTAAAATTAGGACTGGTTTGATGTCCGGAGATTCGATGCTATTAAAAAGGGGACAGATTGTTGTTATTACAACAGCAGATGTTCTTGGTACGGATGGAATTATTCCGACCATATATAAATCATTACCAGACGATGTAAAAGTTGGTTCAAAAATTTTACTTGATGATGGATTGATGGAATTGAAGGTTTTGGCAATTGATGGCTGTAATGTTAATTGTACAGTTATTACAGGTGGAATTTTAAAGAACAATAAGGGAATAAATCTACCGGGTGTCAGTGTGTCTGCGCCATCATTGACGGAAAAGGATTTAATTGATCTGCATGTGGCATTGGATTGTAACGTTGATTACATTGCGTTATCTTTTGTGCGTACAGCAGAAGATGTAAATGAGATAAAGCGGATTATTTACCAAAGGGGAAAAAACACGCCGGTGATTGCCAAAATCGAGAAACCGGAGGCGTTGAAAAATTTTAAGAAAATCTTGCAGTCGTCAGATGCGATTATGGTTGCCAGGGGAGATCTTGGGGTTGAAGTAAAGGCAGAAAAGGTTCCTCTGTACCAGAAAATGTTGATCAGTGCCTGTAATGAGGCTGGAAAACCGGTTATAACGGCGACTCAGATGCTGGATTCAATGGTAAGGAATCCGAGACCAACACGTGCAGAGACCTCAGATGTTGCAAATGCACTTATTGATGGCAGCGATGCGGTTATGCTTTCAGCAGAAACGGCTTCAGGCGATTATCCTGTTGAAGCGGTGGAGGTGATGAAAAAAATAGCCTTGGATGTGGAAGGTGCTGATTTTCTACAGAATAAGGTTAGTAATAATGCCTCAACCTCAAGTATTTCACTTGCTGTAGCTGCTGCAGCATGTCAAACAGCAGCAAGCCTTTCTGCTAAGGCAATAGCTGTTTTTACACAATCAGGAAGTACGGCAGCATTAATATCAAAATTCAGGCCGAATATTCCAATCCACGCATTTACTGTCACCCGTGAAATTCAGAGCCGTTTGGCACTGTACTGGGGGGTTAATGCTAATCGAGTAGATTTTATTGATAAAATGGATGATGCAATAAAGGTTGTTGAGAAGGCATTTTTAGTTTCCGGGTACAAAAAAGGAGATATTATAATTATTATTATGGGGACACCAATAGAGGCACGTGGTTCAACGAACTTGATGAAGGTGCATAAATTAGGTACGGGCTGTTTTTTTGAGATATATTAGATAATAAAAATAACCGTTTATAGTTTTCTTTATTTTTACTCCATTTTATTTATTGACATTAGCGAGTCGTTGGTGATAGAAAGTGAATCCCTTCGAG
>CAXYUZ010000012.1:0-77770 GCA_964292275.1 uncultured Desulfuromonadaceae bacterium | reverse complement strand
CTTGCGGGCACCATTATTCTGTTATTATGCTTCGCCGTTGGCGAATATGTTATCTGTCAATTACAACTCAGACGTTACAACACTCTTTCCTGCGTGCCTTGGCCCTGACTGTGGAGCTGCCAAGCAAATAAATTTCTTGTTCAGCAATTACGGCAAATTAATAGACAGCTGTGTTGTGAAGGCGGGCTTGCCGCCCGGCATGGTACCTGAGTCCGCAGCTGAAAGTTTGTAGAACGGGTTGTACCAGACCACACCAGCCAGCAGGGTGACATGCTTGTTGAATGCCCATGAACCGCCAACGCTGATCTCTCCACCAGCATTGTTGCCGCTCATGTAATCAACGCCCAGCCAGAGCTTATCAGAAATTTCGGTCATGCTGCGGTCCCACGAGGCCATAACGCCGCTGTTATTGCCGGTTCCGGACGGATTGCCACCGGAGGCCATGGCGCGGGATGAACCGGTGTAGCCACCGACGGAAAATCGTCCCACGACCGGCAGTGTCTTGGCTGCCAGGGCATAAACCACATTCTGGCGTGTACTGGTTCCAACCTCCGGTTTATCGTATGTACCCAGTCCGTAAACACCCACAGCAAACGCCGGCATGCCCTTGAAACCAAGATCCTCGGCTGTAGCCAGCTTGGCGTTAAAGGTTACCGGATGTGTATCTGCCAGGCTGCTGCTCCAGGCGGTGGTATAGTCGGCACCGACCTCGAGCTTGACAGATTCAAACGGCAGCAGACCGGTGACGATACCGGCTGAATATGTATTGGCACCGGCATCGTCCTTACTGGAAAAACGGGTATAGGCATTGACTGATATGGTCGCCTCGCCCAGCCCCTTGGCATCGGTGGAGGGGATATTGATCTGTCCGCTGGGGCCTGCATAGGCTGCCGTTGATATCAATGCTGCTGAAAGTGCGGCAAACGCAATCTGACGAATATTCACAATTTCTCCCTGAAATTATTTTTTAAAACTAAAAAAGGTCCGCAGCCTTTGAAGGCATACGGACCTGACGTTTTTAAGGTTCGAATTAACATTCACACCACCCCCACCACGGGTACAAACGGCGTTAAAATCATTGGCAGGTCTTCTGGCTCACGATTCATCCTCCAGGCGCCTTCCCAACCATCCGGTCAGTGACATATTGCCCTTCGTCCTCGTTTACAGCGGCGGGTCCGCGGGGGAATGGCTCCAATCAGAGCTGCACCCCTCTTCCCTTTCAAGCCCTCTCGGGCACCTTGATTTACTATTCAACTTCGCTCTGTGCGAATATGTACCTAGACGTTTAATACAATTAGAAACCAGTGTCAATATTTTTATTCAAACTAAATTTTACTTGAGGTGGATCGTAACGGACTGCCGTTCCTTGTTCATGGGAATATTCGGATAGGCCGTATAATTCCCCGGGGCGAGCTTTTTACCAATCAACTCGGAGGCTTCTCCACACAACGGTGCCTCAGCCGGGCTCTGAATACAAAGTCCTTCAGGAGCGCCCTCAATCTTGACGATCTTCGCAGATTTTTTCAATTTAACGGTCTTGCTGACAATCTCTGCATTACGTCCAGCATTACCCTTGATCTGAGTCCCCCTGATAACAAGCTCTTCCGCCTGACAGGCCACGCTGGACAAGACGGCAATTGCCCCTGCCAACAAAACAACCATTCCCTTTTTCATGCCAAACCCTCCCCATCCATTTTTTGATTACAGGCTTATTATAGAACAGAATCAGCTTTGTCAAGTCCAGGCTGATATATTAATTTTCAGGATTCATATCCGGTCAGGCCCCAGCCACAATCCATATACTTTCCCTCTTCAAGTGCCTGTGCCAAGCGTAGTTCGTCCCCAGAAAGCGGAATAGCCTTGAAATCAACGTCAAATGTCTCACTGAACGCAGCCAGCAGATCTGCTTTAATATCCTCAATGGCAGCCTGCACGCCACAATCATGAAGGGATGTTGTCCTCGACGGGGATTCAGAGACTTCGCCGAAACGATAGTAAAGCCCTTCACAATAATGATTGCATATCGGGATTGAACCATGCTGAAAAATCGCCTTTTTGATCCGGCGCTGGGCATTCCCTCCAATCTTGGCGCCGTTGATCAGAATATCAAACGGCTCATTACTGCTGAAACAGAAACCATTAACAGACGATGACGGCATGACAAAACCATTCAAATCTGCGGCATAGGCGGCATCCAGCCCCAACCTGGCATAGAAGTTCAAAAGAAAGGAGGTCAGCTGACGGTAACTCTGCTTGACGGATGAAGAAAGGGAGAGTTGTCCGGGATGGCAGATGATGGAATAACCCAGTTCTGATGCATGATAGATCGCACCGCCACCCGTCATACGCCTAACAACAGCAATACCATCCCGTTGACAACGCCCATAATCAAGCACGCTGTCAATCTTCTGAAAGCGGCCAACGCTAAAAGTTGGTGCGCTCCAGCCATACAGGCGCAATACCGGTAATAAAACAGCCGGATCGAACAGGTTCAAAAGCGCCTCATCAACAGCCATGTTCAAGCTGCCCGGCATTGAACCGGTGTCAAGCAGGCGCCAGATTTTACAGCCATGCATTGATTTTGCCAGTCATACGATACCCCTGCCACTGAATCTTCATTAACATATCTATCGGTAATATCTCTTGTAATGACTGCGTTTGCTCTTTTTACCAGAAACCCCGGCCAGTCCAAGAACATCATTCATCTGCATCTTCCAGATCCCTTCCTCATATTTAAGCTTGAAATCACGGCTACTCGACCCACCCGGGCCAGGGACATCATCCAGACCGATTTTGGCATGGACAAGCATGCTGTTGCGTTTTTCGTTCAACACCTTGAAATTTTCCAGTTTCTGCCAGCAACAGGCCGGCTTTGCAGAGGCACTCTGCATCTTTTTGACAAACTGCTCCCGGGAGGTCTTGCCATGACTGGAAAGGCGATCATAAAGACGATCATATTGACCATCGCGCCAGGAATCAAGGGTCTCTGACATCGACTTTTCAGCCACCGACGGCGAGGTCTCTGCCATTACATCATAAACCGGCTGAACCAATAATTGCAGCAGCATCAGTACCAATAAAACAAATAGATTACGCATCATCCCCCCCTGAAATAAAATTAGCATATCGTAATTCAAACCATTTCACACTGCAACCGCAAATAACAGCTTTGGCCAACCGGGGAGTTTGGCTTGAGAAAATGCCAGAATAGGTTAAAATATATCGTCAACAAAGGGAGGATTTATGGAGTGCGGAGAAAACACGTTAAAACGGATTCTGAACCTGGGCCTTGAGATCTCACAGATCAAGGATATTGATCTATTATTAGAAAAGATTCTCCATGAGGCAAGGACAATTACAAATTGCGACGCCGGCTCAATCTATGTCAAGGAAGGCGAAAAACTCCGTTTCAGTTACGCCCAGAATGACACGATGCAGAAACGGCTGCCACCCGGCAGAAAACTCCCCTACTCCACATTCAGCATCAATATCACCAACGAATCCATTGCCGGATACGTGGCCGCCAATGGCGACATCCTCAACATTCCGGATGTGTACAGCCTTGACAGATCCTACCCGTTCACATTCAATCGAACCTTTGACGAGCAGACAAACTACAGAACCAAGTCCATGTTGACCATCCCGCTCAAAAACTTTCGGGCTGAAATCATTGGAGTCTTGCAACTGATCAATGCCATGGATGCAAACGGCAATATGATCGCCTTCGACCATAGCAGTGAAGATATAATCGTCTACTTTGCCAACACGGCGGCGATTGCCGTTGAACATGCAAAAATGACCCGCGAGATCATCCTCAGGATGAACAGAATGGCTGAGCTGCGCGACCCTAAGGAAACCGGTCCGCACGTCAACCGGGTTGCCTCATATGCCGTGGCACTCTATGAAAGCTGGGCCAAAAAGCATGGACTGCCACAGGATGAGATTGATAAAAACCGTGACGTACTTCGCATGTCCGCCATGCTTCATGACGTGGGAAAAGTGGCCATCTCGGATCTGGTTCTTAAAAAACCGGGCAGATTTACCCCGGAAGAATTTCAGATCATGAAACTGCATACCCTTTACGGTGCAAATCTGTTTTCCAATATATCCTCGGATTTTGACGAATCGGCTGCGATTGTAACAATCAATCACCATGAGCGTTGGGATGGCAATGGCTACCCAGGATACATCGATCTTGATACCGGAAAACCGTTACCGGGGTATGAAACTGAAAACGGTACTGCCCGTGGTAAAAAAGGTGAGGAAATTCCGTTTTTCGGACGTATTGTCGCCCTGGTCGATGTCTACGACGCCCTTTCATCTAACCGCTGTTACAAGGAGGCCTGGAGTGAAGAGCAGGTGATTGACACCATCAGGGATGAGGCAGGAAAACAGTTTGACCCGGAACTGGTCGAACTGTTCATAGAATGTCTGGACACCTTCCGGCATATTGAAAATCTCTATCCGGACGAATAGTAGCAACAACTGCTTCAAGGTTCAGGATTCATACAGACAATGAACCCTGAACCTCGAAGCCTCTAAATGGTCTTTCCTGCTGCCTCTGCAAATAACCTCAGTTTAGCCATCATCGCCTCGAACTTTGCAGGCTTCAATGACTGCGGACCATCACTGGAGGCATGCTCCGGATCCGGATGCACCTCTACAATCAGACCATCGGCACCTGCCGCAACAGCGGCATAGCACATGGGCGCCACATAATGGTGATTACCAGTGCCATGGGACGGATCAATCACGATCGGAAGATGTGTGCGTTCCTTCAGAACCGGGATCGCCGAAAGATCCAGGGTGTTGCGGGTTGCAGTTTCAAACGTCCGGATACCACGTTCACAGAGGATAACGGATTGATTTCCCTCGCTCATGATATACTCGGCACTCATCAGGAACTCCTGAATCGTCATCGACATACCACGCTTGAGCATGACCGGACGATTGATCTGCCCGACCTTTTTCAAGAGGGCAAAGTTCTGTGAATTACGGGCGCCAATCTGAAGGACATCGGCATATTCCGCAACCAAATCGGCAGTTTCCGGATTGATAACCTCTGTAACAAATGGCAGACCAGTCAAATCACGGGCCTTGGCCATCAACTTCAGCCCCTCCTCTTCCAGCCCCTGGAATGAGTAGGGAGATGTACGCGGCTTGAATGCCCCGCCACGCAACATCTGGGCACCTGCCTTTTTAACAGCAACCGCTGACTCGATAATCTGCTGTTCGCTCTCAACCGAACAAGGACCAGCCATAACAATCAGTTCACTCCCTCCGATTGAAACCTGATCGTTGATACGAACAATACTGGATTCCTTCTTAAGCTCCTTGGAGGCAAGTTTGTAGGGTTGCAGAATCGGCAATACACTTTCAACACCATGCAGGGATTCCAGTTTCTGCAAAACCATTTTGCCACGTTCATCACCAACAGCACCGATGACATCACGGGTCGAGCCATGGATAACATGCGGCTTGTAACCAAGCTCCCTGATCCTCTTCAGAACCTCATCACGATCCTTCTTCAACGCACCAGTCTTCATCACGATAATCATATTAGCTCCATTTCTCCATAAAACAGAAAAAGCCGGGAATGCGCCCCGGCTTCTCATTCCGTGGCAAGGCACGAAAACAAAAAAACCGGGGAAGACTTCCGTCTGCCCCGGTTTTATGGTGTGTAATCCAGTTACTCCCGCAACTTACACCAATACCCGGGCAGACGGCTTAAAATAAAAGCCGAACCAAGAGTAAAAGGAATAAGTTGTAAAGAGTCCGTTCATGTTCATGTTCATGTGCCCAACTAAATCATAGCTAACAAACAAATGTCAAGACAAAACTGACCGTCAATAAACCGCCAATTCATCAGCCACCTTGACCAAATTTGGCAAATCAGGCTTTGTCAAAATATGATTGGCCCCCAGACCAATCCATTTACGTTTGTTGTCATCCGAGGCAAGGGATGAAAATATTACAATCGGCACATCCTTAAGCAAATCATTTTTTCTGACCAATGAGGTCAGATGTAATCCATCCATCTGCGGCATTTCAACATCAGTGATCAAAAGACTCAGTGTTGAACGAATATCTGTACCATCCTGCTGACTGCTGGCAGATTTACGCTGAATTATATCCCAGGCCAAGGCACCATTTTCCGCCTCTTCAACCTTATAACCAGCACCGCGCAGGGCACTGCACATGGTATTACGAATGAACAGCGAATCATCGGCGACCAGGATCGTTTTCTGTGAACGATTGGCATCGGTTTCACGCTCAAGCAGTTCGGCACTATCCACCGGACGAAGGGCACTCTGTGAACAGAGTTCACCAACAATCTTTTCAAAATCAAGCACCAGAATAATCCGGTTATCCATCTTGACAAGTCCGGTCACCTGATCGCTGTGTACCGACCGTGAAGGTGGTTCAACATTGGTCCACGAGATGCGATAGATACGTGAAACGGAATGAACCAGGACACCAACCATGAGATTATTGAATTCAAGCACGACAACCCTGTCGGCAACAAGCTCACCGGTCTCCTTGCCAAGTACCGTGGCCAGGTTGATGATTGTAATCACCTTGTCACGCAGCTTGATCATCCCCTCGACACCCGGTTTGGCATTAACAACCCGCGACATCTGCGGCAGACGGATTATCTCACGAACCTTGGCGACATTTACGCCATAATAACAAGGGATAACGTTGCCATGCCAATCCACCTCATCAATCCGGAATTCAACGATTTCCAACTCATTTGTATCGCTCTCCAGAAGAATCTTGTCATTTTTCATAATAGTATCCCCTTGTTAAGATTGTTGGAACTATAGCACAAAACATCGTTTTGTAAACAAAGTACAACTATTGCAACCAAATTTTAAAGATATCGCCAAATCCGCTATAAAACTGTGCTAAATGGCATCCGAAAGAGTCAAATTAAAGCAAAATATATCTGAACGAACTGGCATTTAGAATTTTATTAGGTTAAGATTATAAAATTCCAAATTGCATCTGACCACTACCACACCAGCAAGGAAATACAGATGACCACAGAAAGCACCTCCAAGTCCGATTTCAGCCGTTATTTCGAACTAAAACAGCGCGCACATCTGATAAACATCTCTGAAAATCGTGACATGGATCATTTTGAATCCCTCAGTGGCATCATCATTGACCGCAGTATCGACTCGGTCGCATTACAGATTCCATACGCAACAGACCAATCCTGCACGGGTGTTGTTGCTCATGCAGTCAAATACAAACTGACTACCGAATCCATGGGTAACGGCATACAGATTCTGGCCGACCTGATCATGGTAACCGGCGGCAATATATTTCATCTTAAACTGCATGGTATTCCGGAATTATTCCAACGCAGAAAAACAGCACGTATCAACACACTAATACCAACATTCCAGATCAGTCGAGATATACCACTCAACACCTATCGCAACGAATTTAAAAGCATCAATGAGTCCCTGAAGGAAAAACAGCTTCCAGCTACCGTCACTATGAAAAAAAACCAGGTCAACCTCAGTAGTGGTGGTATTCGCATCTCGATCAATCCAACCGATTCTCTTTTTCCCCTTTCACTTTTTTTCTTCGACATCAAAGATTCTCAACCACCAATTTGCGCTGTGGCAGAACTTATCTGGAACACATTTGAATCCGACAAACGCATTTGCGGCTATCGCTTTGTTCAGATCCGAAAAGTTGATCAGCTCAGAATCAGCAAATATGTCGAATCACTACAAAAAGAACTTGGAATAGAGGTGCCACCGCAAAAGATCAACTGGGAGCTTGTCGACCGGATGAGTAATGAACCACCGGAAGACATTGCATAATCTTTTTCCTTTATCGGCAACAGAGTTTCAAGACCCGCTATCTCTCCCGCATGACCAGCAAATCCAACCAATCTTGACACCCTGACAGCGCCTGTGTTAGCTTGATTTTTTTCGTATTTCTACTTATCGGAGCACCCGCATGGCCTATCCCGATTACCAACGATTCCTGGAGCTGTCACGCAACGGCAACCTGATACCGGTTTACCGTGAAATCATGGCCGATATGGACACACCGGTTACAGCATTCCTGAAACTGGATGATGGCCGTTTTTCCTTTCTGCTGGAAAGTATCGAAGGGGGAGAAAAATGGGGTCGTTACAGCTTTATCGGATCCAGTCCATCAACCATTGTCCGTTCAAAGGGTAAAACGGTTGAGATCATCGAGAAGGGTGTGCTATCCACCTTTAACCACGAAAACCCGCTGGATGCCGTCCGTAAAATCCTTGCCGGTTTCACCCCGGTTGAGGTTGAAGGGCTGCCACGCTTTTTCGGTGGTGCCGTCGGATATATCTGCTACGACATCGTCCGGCACTTTGAAAACCTGCCGTCAGAAAAACCGGCCCAGATCGGGGCCTATGAATCCTACTTCCTGATCACCGATACGATTGTCATCTTCGACAACATGAGCCAGAAGATCAAGGTCGTCTCCAATGCCCATATCAAGGATGGCGTTTCACCACGTGAGGCCTACGACAGCGCCATCGTCAACGTGAACAACCTGATTGCCAAACTACGCCAACCGCTGAGGATCAAGTCAGTCCCACCTTCCGACAAACCGGTCAAACTCACCTCCAACCTGACCCGGGAGGAGTTTGAAAATTCGGTCATCAAGTCCAAGGAGTATGTTAAATCCGGCGATGTGATCCAGATTGTCGTATCCCAACGCTACAGTGCAGAATATACCGCTGATCCCTTTGACATCTACCGTGTCATGCGCACAACCAGCCCTTCCCCATACATGTTCTTCCTCCGCCTGGAGGATATGGCCATATCCGGCGCCTCGCCGGAGGTGATGGTCCGCAAGGAGGGCTCGCTGGTTGAACTCCGCCCGATCGCCGGCACACGCCACCGGGGTGCTACACCGGAAGAGGATCAACGACTGGCCGAAGAACTTCTGGCCGACCCTAAAGAGTGCGCCGAACATGTCATGCTGGTTGATCTGGGGCGCAACGATCTTGGTCGGGTTTGCCAAACCGGTACGGTCAATGTCTCTGAACTGATGATTATTGAAAAATACTCCCATGTCATGCACATCGTCTCCAACGTCCAGGGTCAGCTTAAACCGGATTACGACGCAATAGATCTGATCCAGGCGGCCTTTCCGGCGGGGACATTATCCGGCGCCCCCAAAATCAGGGCTATGGAAATCATCGACGAGCTGGAGCCGATGAAGCGGGAATTATACGGCGGTGCGGTCGGTTACCTCTCCTTTTCCGGCAACATGGATCTCTGTATCGCCATCCGCACACTGGTATTCAAGGATGGCAAGGTGCATCTGCAGGCCGGTGCCGGCATTGTGGCCGATTCCGATCCGACGGCAGAATGGCAGGAATCGCTCAACAAGGCCATGTCGGCACGAAGATCACTGGAAATAGCCGCAGGGGGGCTGGAATAATGCTATTAATGCTCGACAATTACGATTCCTTTACCTACAACATCGTCCAATACTTCGGCCAGCTGGGCGAAGATGTTCATGTACACCGCAAAGACAAGATTACCATTGATGAAATCGAGACTCTGAATCCAAAACGGCTGGTAATCTCCCCCGGCCCCTGTTCACCGGAAGAGGCTGGAATTTCAGTAGCCGCAATCAAACATTTTGCCGGCAAAATCCCGATCCTGGGGGTCTGCCTCGGTCATCAATCAATCGGCGCAGCCTTCGGCGGCAAGGTAATTCGCAGTTCATCACTTATGCACGGCAAGACATCGCCAATCCACCATGATGGCAAGGAACTCTTCCAGGGGCTGCCAAACCCTTTTCAGGCCACCCGTTACCACTCACTGATTGTCGAGCGGCACAGCCTGCCGGAATGCCTGGAGGTTACCGCCTGGGTTGATAATGGCGAGATCATGGGGATGCGTCACAGAGAGCTTCCGGTCTGGGGGGTTCAGTTCCATCCGGAATCAATCCTGACCGAAAGCGGCATGGACCTGCTCAATAATTTTTTAAAGATAAGCGCCTGACGCTGAAAAACAAATAATTTAACATAACAAGGAATCCGTTAAACATGGCAGAAAAAGAACTCGCCAAGGGGTATGAACCCCATGATGTTGAAAAGAGATGGTACGCCGAATGGGTGGAAAAGGGCTATTTTCATGCCGCTGACACCTCCGACAAAAAACCTTACAGCATTGTCATACCTCCTCCAAACGTAACCGGCGCCCTACACATGGGGCATGCCCTGAACAATACACTCCAGGACATCCTCTGCCGATGGAAACGGATGCAGGGTTATAATGTACTCTGGATGCCGGGCACCGATCATGCCGGCATTGCCACCCAGAACGTGGTTGAACGCCAACTGGCCGCCGAGGGGCTTGACCGTCACGATCTGGGGCGCGAAGAGTTTATCGAGCGGGTCTGGAAGTGGAAGGCGGAATCGGGCGGACAGATCATCGGGCAGCTCAAACGTCTGGGCGCATCCTGTGACTGGGACCGTGAACGTTTCACCATGGATGAAGGGCTTTCCAAGGCAGTCCGCACCGTATTTGTAAAGCTGCATGGTGACGGCCTGATCTATCGCGATAACCGCCTGATCAACTGGTGTCCCCGCTGCCACACGGCGCTGTCGGATATCGAGGTTGAACATGAGGATAAAAAAGGACATCTCTGGCATATCCGTTATCCGATTGCCGGTCAGCCGGGTGAATATCTGGTAGTGGCCACCACCCGACCGGAGACTATGCTGGGTGATACCGCCGTTGCCGTTCATCCAGAGGATGAGCGCTATAAGCACCTGATTGGCAAGAACGTCATCATTCCGCTGATTAACCGTGAAATACCAATCATCGCCGATGATTATGTCGAGCTGGAGTTCGGTACCGGTGTGGTCAAGATTACCCCGGCCCACGACTTCAACGACTTCGAGGTTGGCCTGCGCCACGGCCTGGACAAGATCAATGTGCTGGATGAATCGGGGATCATCAATGCCGCCGGACACCAGTATGAGGGAATGGATCGCTTTGCCGCCCGGACCCGCATCGTTGCCGAGCTGGAAGAGGCCGGTCTGATGGAGAAGATCGACGATCACCCCATGTCGGTTGGTGGTTGTTACCGCTGCAAGACCGTTGTCGAACCGTACCTCTCCCTGCAGTGGTACGTCAAGGTCGCCCCGCTGGCCGAACGGGCGCTGGCCGCCGTCAAGGATGGAAAGACCCGCATCCTCCCCAAACAGTGGGAAAACACCTACTACGACTGGATGGAGAACATCCGTGACTGGTGCATCTCCCGTCAGATCTGGTGGGGGCACCGTATTCCGGCCTGGTTCTGCGACCACTGCGGCGAGGTAAACGTTGCCATGGAGGCTCCGACCAAATGCGCCAAGTGCGGCAGCGATGAACTGCGCCAGGAAACCGACGTGCTGGACACCTGGTTTTCATCGGCCCTCTGGCCCTTCTCGACCATGGGATGGCCGGACAAAACCGAAGCCCTGAAGACCTTTTACCCGACCTCATGCCTGGTGACCGGTTTCGACATCCTCTTCTTCTGGGTCGCACGAATGATGATGATGGGTCTGCACTTCATGGATGAGGTTCCCTTCACCGATGTCTACATCCACGCCCTGGTTCGTGATGCCCATGGCCAGAAGATGAGCAAGTCCAAAGGGAACGTGATTGATCCGTTGACGATCATTGACCAGTACGGCACCGATGCCTTCCGCTTCACCCTGGCCGCCTTTGCCGCACAGGGACGCGATATCAAACTGGCCGAGGAGCGTATCTCCGGCTACCGCAATTTCTGCAACAAGGTCTGGAACGCTGCCCGTTTCACCATGATGAACCTGGAAGGGTTTGATCCTGCAACAGTGAAATTCGAGGAGCTGAAACTTTCCGGGGGTGACAAGTGGATCCTGCATCGCCTGAATGAGGCCGCCCGCGAGACAAACGAGACACTGACGAGTTACCGCTACAATGACGCCGCCATGGGACTGTACCAGTTTACCTGGAGCGAGTTCTGCGACTGGTATCTGGAACTGTCCAAAAAGGATCTTTACGGCAGTGATCCTGAACGTAAGCAGACCGTCCAGTATGTGCTCTGGTACACACTGGAACACCTGCTGCGTCTGCTGCACCCATTCATGCCGTTCATCACGGAAGAGATCTGGCAGGCGTTGCCGAAAGACGGTTCAAGGTTCAAGGTTCAAGGCTCAGGATTTGAAAACCAGGAAACCACGAACCAAGAACCAAGAACCGCTTCCATCATGCTGGCCGATTATCCAATGCCGATCGACGGACGCAGCTTCCCGGAGGCGGCCGCCAACATGGAAAAAATCATGGCGGTAATCAGTGGCATCCGCAATATTCGCGGCGAGATGGAGGTTCCCCCCAGCAGGGAGATCGCTGTCATCCTCTCCTGCACCTCGGAAGAGAGCCAGAAGCTGATCAAACACAATGAAGGCGCCATCATGGGATTGGCCAGGGTTTCCGACCTGTCAATCGGGGTCAACATCGATAAACCAGAGGATGCCTCAATCCAGGTTGCCGGTGATGTGCAGATTTTTGTGCCACTCAAGGGACTGGTTGACGTGGAGGCCGAGGAACAACGACTGTTGAAGGAAATTGCAAAAATGGACAAGGAGATTGATCTGTTCTCCAAAAAACTGTCCAATCCAAGCTTTGTTGATCGCGCCCCGGCCGACGTCGTCGCCAAGGAACGTGAAAAGCTGGCTGAGGTTACCTCCAAGAAACAGGTACTGGAAGACAGTCTGGAAAAGATCAGGAATCTAAGCTAACCATGCCGCTGAAAAATATCGCCATATTTGCCAAGGTACATGATCCCCGCTGCCAGGGTGTAGCACAGGAACTGATCAGCTGGCTTAAAGACAGGGGCTGTACCCCCCTGATAAACCGGCATCTGGCACGTCATCTGGAATGTGACAGTGCACTGGAAGACAGCGAGATCCGTGAAATGGCGGAACTGGTTGTGGTACTGGGAGGAGATGGAACACTCCTCTCCGTAGCACGGCTCTTCAGCAACAAACAGATACCGATCCTCGGCATCAATCTGGGCAGCCTCGGTTTTCTGACCGAGGTAACGGTGGATGAGCTCTATCCACTACTGGAAGAATGTCTTACCAACGGCCCAAGATTATGCAGCCGAATGATGCTGCACGTTTCAGTTGTCCGCCAGGGGTGTCTGATCCAGAAATGGCAGGCCCTGAACGAAGCGGTTATCAACAAAGGGGCCATTGCCAGAATTGTTGACCTGGAAACGACTGTGGATGATACGCCGCTCTCAACATTCAAAGCCGATGGACTGATCATTTCAACACCTACCGGTTCCACCGGCTATTCACTCTCTGCCGGTGGACCAATCATCCACCCCTCCATGAGCTGCATCGTCATCACCCCGATCTGTCCGCATACCCTCACCAACCGCCCGATTGTTGTCACCGACAGATCAGTTATTTCCGTTACCGTCACGTCATCGTTCGATGAAAAGGTATACCTGACGCTTGACGGCCAGACCGGATTCGAACTTCTGGAAGGCGATTCTGTACTGATTCGCAAGGCAGAGGCGACAACCAACCTGGTGATCTCCGGCAACCGTGATTATTTCGAAATTCTGCGGACAAAGCTCAAGTGGGGAGAGCGGTAAGGACAGAACCAGAGATCAGGACAGACGAACCACAAACTTTGAATCATAAACGGGGTTATATGCTGACCGACCTTTCCATATCAAATGTGGCAATAATTGACAAACTGCGATTAACGTTCGGTCCTGGATTGACCATGCTGACCGGGGAGACCGGGGCCGGTAAATCGATCATCATTGATGCAGTCGGACTGATTATGGGGTGTCGTGCCACAAGCGATCTGATCCGCAGCGGCGAAGAAGAGGCGGTTGTCGAGGCGCTGTTTGATGTCAGCCGGCTGCTAAATCTGACAGAATACCTCAGGGAGTCCGGTTTTGAATGTGACGGCGAACTGATCATCAAACGCTGCCTCTCCAGAAACGGAAAAAACCGCATCTTCATCAACGGCAGCATGGCCCCGCTTTCTATCCTGACGGACATATCCTCACGGCTGATCAATATCTACGGTCAGCATGAATCCCAGAACCTGCTTAAACCGGAAAACCAGCTACAGCTGCTGGATTCCTTTGCCGGCGCCAACGAACTGCGCCATGAGTTCAGCTCCCGATTCACCCAGTTGCAGACCATCAGGGAACAGATTGCCAATATTGATCAACATGAACGTGAAACAGCCCGCCGATTGGACCTGCTGAGCTTTCAATCCAATGAGATCCAGACCGTTGCACCCAAACCGGGTGAGGATATCGAACTGGAAGAGGAGCGCCAGCTGCTGGCCAATGCAGAAAAGCTGACCTCGACAAGTTCGGCCGCCTTTGATCAACTCTACGGCGGTGACATTGCCCTGCTGGGACAGCTGAAGCGAATCAGTGCGGCAATCCGTGAGATTGCGTCAATTGACCATTCCCTGTCCGATACCGCAGAAACACTGGAGGGTTCCTATCTGCAACTTGAGGATGCGGCCATGACCTTGCGCGGCTATGCCGGTAGAATTGATGCCGACCCGGCCAGACTGCAGCAGCTGGATGACCGCCTTGACCAGATTGGCAGGCTTAAACGCAAGTACGGAACAACAATCGAAGAGATTCTAAATTTCAAGAGAGAGATTGATCAAGAACTGGACAGGATTCAGAACCTTGGTCAGGATCGCCAGCAACTGGAAACTGCGGAAAAGAGAGCGGCTGAGGAGCTGAGCGCTTGCGGAAAGAGGCTTGGGGAACTGCGCAGAAACGGTGCCACGGCCATGAAAAAGGCTCTTGAGGATGAGATCCATCAACTGGCGATGAAAAACGCCCGGATTAATGTTGAACTGACACCCTTGAGCGAGCCACGCAGCAATGGTTATGAAAAACTGGAGCTGCTCTTTTCATCAAACCCGGGAGTCGAGCCACGCACGCTGGCCAGGGTTGCCTCCGGCGGCGAACTTTCCCGCCTGATGCTGGCCTTCAAACAGGTTCTGCCGGAGAGTGATGTAGCGACCCTGATCTTTGACGAGGTTGACACCGGTATCGGCGGAGCAACATCCGACACCGTCGGCCAGAAACTTAAAAAAGTCGCCCAATGCCAGCAGGTACTCTGCATCACCCACCTGCCGCAGGTGGCAGCCTTTGCCGACAACCATCTCAAGGTGGACAAGCAGATTGACCATGACCAGACAAAAACGGTTGTTACAGAACTTGACCGGCAAAACCGGATTGAAGAGATTGCGCGAATGCTGGGCGGTGCAACTATTACAGAAACCACCCTGAAACATGCCGCCGAAATGCTCTCTGCGGCCGGCAACCAGGGCATGGATATATAAATTCAACTTGCTATATACAGCAAGCAACCGCTTAACGATCCAGCAGTTCCCTTATCTTAATCAACAGCACATTGGGACTGACCGGCTTCATAACGAATTCGCAATCCCCTTCCAGATCACCATGGCGCTGGATTACATCCGTAGCATAACCACTGCAGAAGAGCGCCTTAACCGCCGGATTACTCTTTCTGATTTCATCATAGGCCGCCTTGCCACTCATGCGCGGCATAATCATATCCATAACCAGCAGGGCAATCTCGTCCTGGTATGAAAAATATTTTTCAACTGCATCCTGACCATCAACAGCAATTATGACCCGATAACCAAAATGGGTCAGCATACTTGCCATCAGCTCACGTAACGGCGCCTCATCCTCAACCAGCAGAATGACCTCACTGCCACCAGGCAATTGTTCATCATTGAAAAACATCAGTTCTTCAACTGCACCATCGGAAGAAACCAGCGGCAGGGAAATCTGGAATGTTGTTCCAATCTCCGGTTCGCTATACACGTTAATATAGCCATTATGCTGGGTAATAATACCATAGACCATCGCCAGCCCAAGCCCCGTGCCCCTGCCGACATCCTTGGTAGTAAAGAATGGTTCAAAAATCTTCTTTCTGGTCATATCATCCATGCCACGGCCAGTATCGGAAACGACAATAACGGCATAACGCCCCTGTTCCCCGTAACCATGCGCCTTGACAAACATGTCATCAATGACCTGCACAGAGGTCTCAATCGTCAGATTTCCACCGGTTGGCATGGCATCCCTGGCATTCGTGGCCAGGTTCATCAATACCTGTTCAATCTGGGCACCATCCACGTAGACATTCAATGGGAAATCCGTAACAGCAATTTTTAGATAGATATCCTCACCGATAAGATTTTTAAGAAATTTACCCACATTTTGTACAATCTGATTCAGATCATGTTTATTTTTATTCATAATCTGTTTGCGGCTGAAGGCCAGCAGACTGTGGGTCAACTCCCCACCCCTCTTGGAAGCGGCAATAATATTGTCAACCATCTTGGCAACCGGTTCATCCAGCTTTGCCTTCATCTGGATCAGACTGGCAAAGCCGATGATGACACTAAGCACATTATTAAAATCATGTGCCAACCCACCGGCCAGCTGCCCGATGGATTCCATTTTCTGTGACTGCAGCAGCTTTGCCTCCAGCATCTTCTGCTCGGTTATATCCTTGCCAATCCCAAGATAACCGGTCACCGCTCCATTTTCGTCACGAATAACCGTAATCGTGAGTGCAACCAGCAATTCACTCCCATCCTTGCGGATATAGGTCCACTCCCGCGTCTCCGCCACCTCTGCCTTGGCATCAATCACCAGCGATTCAAAACCATCCAACTCCCTGCCCAAATGGGCAGAATGTTCACAACGCCAGTTTTCAACCTCGGACGCCTTATGAAAAAATAGTGCACTGACATGCCCGGCAATCTCTTCAGCCTTGTAGGCAAACATCTTTTCGGCACCACTGTTGAAAATGGTAACCATCCCCTTGCTGTCGGTTGCGATAATGGATATCTCTGAGGCTGCGTCAAGAACAGCCTGTAACTGACGATTGGCTGTGGCAAGCGTGATCCTGGTCTTTTCAAGTTCACGCAGTCGCTGCTGTAACTCCGGATAATAGCTCTTACGAGCGGAATTCTCGCCCAGCCCTATGATCTGGTCACGTCTGGTATTCCAATCTTCATTTTCATCGAATTGCGTTGTCATAGATCATCTCAATATCTTCCTGAACAGGTCTTCGTGGGTTTGTAACCATACAGGCATCCTTCATTGCCTTGGCGGCCAGGGCTGGTATCAGTTCTTTAGTAACACCGGCCTCGGCCAGATTCCTTGAAATACCAGCCGCCTGACGGAAGTCGCGAATAGCAGCGACAATGGTATTACAACGTTCATCAGGATCCTTTCCGGCAAGATCAATCCCCATGGCACCGGCAATATCGCAATAACGATCCGGGGCGGCCTCAAAATTGAATCGGACAACATGTTCCAGCAGAAGGGCATTACATTCGCCATGGGGAAGATCAAGCATCCCTCCCAGACTATGGGCCATGGCATGCACAGCCCCAAGACTGGCGTTGGAGAACGCCAGCCCAGCCTCAAGACTGGCCAGCATCATCGCGCAGCGCGCTTCCCTGTCCTGGGGTGAACTGATCGCCTGGAGAAGATTACCATGAACCAGCTTCACCGCCTGGAGCGCATGCAGATCGGTCATCGGCGAAGAGGCATTGGAAACATATGCCTCGATGGCATGCACCAGAGCATCAATACCGGTACAGGCGGTCAGATAAGCCCCCATGCTTGTCGTCGCCTGCGGATCAACCAGGGCAACATCCGGAACGGTCGATTTGCTGATGATGGCAATTTTGACACGTTCTTTGGTATTATTAATAATGGCAAACTGGGAGACATCGGCGGAAGTGCCGGCTGTCGTTGGTATGCAGATCAGGGGCGGCATGGGAAAATGGACCTTGTCAACCCCCTCACACTCAAGAATATGACAATGATTGGTGGCAACAATGGCAATTCCCTTGGCGCAGTCCATCGGACTGCCGCCACCAACGGCCACAATCGTATCACAATCGGCAGCGTGGTACAGTTCGGCCCCCTTCATGACCTCTTCATCATGCGGATTGGCAGACACATCTGAAAAAATTGTTGTATCAATCCCGGCCTTGACCAGGCTTGCCACGACCCGGTCTGTCCAGCCAGCGGCAATCACGCCGGGATCCGTAACCACCAGCACCCTTGCGGCATCATACCCCCTGGCATACTGACCTGCCAGATCAATGGAACCTGCCCCGAAAACAATTTCAGGGTTAACGAATTTTCTGATTGTGCATTCCAGCATCGCATCCCCCACACGATTAGATTAACAAAATCAGCAATGACACTTTTTAACCGCGACAGATGATAATTAACAACTAAAAACAGAACAAGCCTTGATTGATACTTTACTACAAACTTGACAATCCTCAACTACAATACGGTTTAAAGTTGACCATGACGATTACGGCATTATAATTCAGCCAGACTCACACAACAGACGGCTTGACTCAATCAGCTGATCAGACGGTTTGACAGTTCCGGGGCTCATATGACAGACACGCCAATTAAAATAGGGGTCAGCGCCTGCCTGCTGGGCGAACAGGTCCGTTACGATGGCGGACATAAACATGACCACTACATCACCGGTATCCTCAGCCCTTTTTTCCGGTTTGTACCGGTTTGCCCGGAGGTTGGCTGCGGGCTTCCCATCCCCCGTGAAGCCATGCAACTGGAGGGAAACCCTGACCTGCCACAGCTAATGACTATCCATACCCGGATTGATCTTAGCGAACAGATGATGACATATTGCCGCTCCAGGATCAGCGAACTTGAAGGGAGCAACCTGTGCGGTTTCATATTCAAACGGAACTCCCCCAGCTGCGGCCTGGAGGTTAAGATTCACAGCCATGAGAACTGCGAGAAGAATGGCAGCGGGCTTTTCGCAGCAGCAATACAGGGTCATTTTCCGCTATTACCCGTGGAAGACGAGAGCCGTCTGAACGCCCCGCTCATTCGTGAAAATTTCCTGGAGAGGATTTTCACCTATCACCGCTGGAAAGTTTTCATGGCAGGCTGCCCGACGATCGGCAGTCTGGTGGAGTTTCACAGCAACCACAAACTGCTGCTGATGGCCCACTGTCTGCGGCACTACCGTGAAATGGGAAGTTATGTGGCCAACGCCGGGGAGATTGAAAGAACCGAGTTGTTCCGGGGCTACGAATCACAACTGATGAAGGCGATGGGAACCATTGCCACGGTTAAAACACAGACCAACGTGCTGATGCATATCATGGGTTATTTCAAGCGGCAACTGGATAGCGATGAAAAAAAGGAGCTGCTGGATCTGCTCAACCAGTACCACGCGCAAAAACTTCCGCTGATTGTACCGCTGACACTGTTAAGGCACTATGCCAGCAAATATGATCAGACATATCTGCGGCAGCAGCTCTATCTTTACCCGCACCCGGCCGAACTGATGCTGCGCTGCCATGCCTGACAACAGCCCCGGCCCATAATAAAGGCGGCAGCCTAACGCACATCCACACACCTGATCCCATCCGGGCGCCAGGCAGGTGAAATAACATGGCTCCCCTTCTCATCGGTCTCCAGCAACGAAGCGAACATGACTGAAAAATCACCGAAACGGTCATTGACTGCATCCATGGCAAGGGCCATCTTTGATCTGCGTCGTTCTTCCTCAAACAACGACAGCTGCTCCGTGTGATGCTGAAGATTTGTCAGCCTGATCCCCAACAGGCGCACCGGCTGGGACAGTTCGATCGTATCCAGTATGCCGATGGCAGCCCTGTAGATATCCTCGCTACGATTGATATGATTGGACAATGTGTCCTGACGGCCAATATTCGAAAAGAAGTCGGCAAAACGGATCTGCAGCGTAACAGTCCTGCCGGAAACACGATAACGCCGGGCCCGCCTCCCCACCATCTCCGCAAGTTGCAGAAGATAGCGAAGAATATCCTCACGACAGGAGACATCATGCCGCAGGGTCATGGAATGCCCAACACTCTTGACCTGATCATCCTCGCTCTGCGGAACAACGGGTGATTCATCCACCCCCTGCCCCATCTCCTGCAGGCGTTTGCCAACAATGCCGAATCTGCGGGTCAAGCGCTGCAGGTCGCAGCGCCCCAACTCACCGCAGGAATAGATACTCATCAATGCCAGTTGTCGCTCCGTATTCCTGCCAATACCGCACAATGCCCCCACCGGCAGACGCTCCATGATACGCCCCACGCCATCATCCGGGATGATTGTCAATCCATCCGGCTTTTTCATATCCGACGCCAGCTTGGCCAGCAGTTTATTAGGGGCAATACCGATGGAACAGGTAAGTCCAAAGATGTGAAAAATACGGGCCTTGATCAGACAGGCAATCCGTTCGGCAGAACCGAACAGCGTCAGGCTGCCGCTGACATCCAGAAAGGCTTCATCAATGGAAAACACCTCCACCAGCGGTGTATAGTCGCTGAAGATGGCCATAATCCGCGATGACGTGCTGGTGTACTTACGATTATCCCCCACAACCAGGATGATCTCCGGACAGCAGCGTCTGGCCTCCCAGACCGCCATACCGGTTTTTACCCCGCGCGCCCTGGCCTCGTAGGATGCGGTTGTAATCACGGTTCTGCCGCTGGAGCCGACAACGGCAATCGGCTTGCCACGCAGGGCAGGATTGGCCTGCTGCTCAACCGATGCAAAAAACGCGTTCATGTCAATATGAATGATAACCCTGCCGGACATAGTTAGGGCACCTCAACCTGACGCAACAGCCAGAGCTGATCGGATGTATTATAGGTCAGTTCATAGAGCCCGTCGTCAACCATGACGGTAAAATGAAGCAGGCGTGAATTGCCATCTCTTCCCTCGTAACGATAGGTAACCGTGTTGATGCTGTATTTGCGGCGATCCCACTCAAACCAGACCGGCTGAACCCTGGCGCCAGGTCCGAAGATGACCGCCACCCGCACCGGTGCATCAATCCTGGAAAACATCCCGTTCATACGGTTGAACGAAAAAGCGATACAACCTTGCCGATCAGGGTGATATCACAACTGCCTGGCGAGATAAAGATCGGCTCCATGCTGCTGTTTTCAGGCTGCAGCCTGACCCGGCCATTCTCCTTAAAAAAACGTTTCACGGTCGCCTCACCATCCACCAGCGCAACAACCACATCCCCGTTTTCCGCTACTGGTTGCTGACGGATCAGAACCAGGTCACCGGGGATCATCCCGGCATCCCTCATGGAATCACCCTTAATCCTCAAAAAGAAGGAACCGCCAGTTGCCGCAACACGGCGATCCAGAGAGATATAATCCTCCACATCCTCCACCGGGGTCTCGGGAATACCGGCACGAACAGTCCCAACCAGTGGAATCAGGATGCCTGCCTGCGGTTCCGGCTGCAGTGCGGCTTTATCCGGCAGATCGGCAAGCAGGGTAATCGAACGAAAACCGCCCGGCTGCCGCCTGATCCACCCCTTCTTTTCAAGCGCATCAAGATGCCTGACAACAGCCACCGTGCCGCTGATGCCGAGATGGGCGGCAATCTCGCGCAAGGTCGGCGCATAGCCATGCGCAGCGACAAAACTGCGTATAAAATCGAGCACATTGCCCTGACGCGGCGAAAGGGATTCCATAAAAAAACTCCGTTGACACTTGTAATAGTTGACAAATGTAAACGTAGCATTGTAGCATCAGCTTGTCAATATGACAGGAAATGCCATAAAAACCACCTGAGGGGACGCTGGATGAAGATAACCGAAAAACAACTTAAGGGGAGATGTTCCGAACTGAATCTGGGGGTCTTCAAGGATACGCCATTTGGGGTAAAAATTGACCGGGGCAGCAAAGGCTACAGCTGCAGCCTGGTTTACCGCGACAGCACCCCGCCAGAGATACTGCTGGCAGATGCAACCGCTGCCGAGGCAGACGCATGTCTCTCCGGCATTGTCACCACGACAGCCGTCTTCAGCACAGTCAAGGACAAGGTTAAACCTGAATACATCGCCCAGGAAATATTTCTGAAACAGGGGGGGGAACGCTGTCCGAAATGCGGTACGCGCGACATTACCGCCGGGACGATCAAGACATCAAAAAGCGAATTGGAGCAATTCTGGTTTTGCGAACGATGTGAAACAACCTGGTTCAGCCGCTTCAAACTGATCGGTTATGAACTGGCCGGACGATTCAAGGAGTCCGTTGACTGATCCACCACCCTTGGGCAGTGGATCAAGCGAAATGCCTCGTAAAAAGCGTTACGGATTCACCTGTTCAACAGCAGGGACAGCAGACGAATCCGTGACATCGGCATCTGACGTAACGGGCTCAGCCGGCTGGGGTGGTTCTTCAAGGCTGACCCGGCCAATCTTGGCCGCCCGCAGTTCTCTTAAAAAGGCCTCGGCCGCCCTGTGAACATTGATCTCTCCACCCGCCATCAGGCAACCAAGACGCCGCCCAACCGCATCAAGCAATTCATTCGGTCCCGGCGGCAGTTCAGACAGTTCGTAACGCTTCTTCAACAGTTCCGGATAACGACCCAACATATATTCGGCAGCAAACAGACCGACAACGGTATAATCCAGCGCACTGGCGCCAATGGCGCCGCTGGCGGCAAGACGATAACCAGCCGCCTCATCATCCATATCAGGCCAGAGAACACCCGGCGTATCCGACAGAATCATGCCATTCTTCAGATCGACCTGCTGGGCATTCATGGTAATGGCCGGTTTGTCGCCCACCTTGGCAATACTCTTACCGGCCAGGGTATTGATCAGGGTCGATTTCCCCACATTGGGGATTCCAAATACCATCACCCGCACCGGAAATCCCGGTCTGCCGCGATTGGGCGCCAGACGCTGGCAGAGCTTGAGCAACTGTTTTGTCTCACTGAACTGGCGCGCCAACATCGGCAGGGCCAGCACCCCGACCTCGCGTTCAAAATAACGCACCCAGGCCCTGGTCACAACAGGATCGGCCAGATCATGCTTGTTCAGTATCTTGACGCATGGTTTACCCCGGCGGATATCCTCCAGCTGATGGTTGGAACTTGACAGCGGCAACCTGGCATCCAGCACCTCTATAATCACATCAATCTTACGAATAGCCTCGGCCATTTTTTCAACAGCCTTGCCCATATGTCCCGGATACCATTTAATGCCCATCTGATAGCTCTTCCCTAAATTAGAATTTTATCTTCAAATCAACACCAAAGGTCTGTGAATTTGTCCTGGTGTCACTGCGTGATGTCTCCGGCGCCAACTGGAGATATTTGTAGTCGATATTCAGCGAGGATTTGTCATCCAGCAGCAGCCGTACACCAGCCTGCCCGGCCACCCCGGCCTGAACCTTGGAATTATCACCCGGCCTGACCTCCGGCTGATAACGATAGGCCAGTCCGGTTCCCAGATAAGGTCTGAACTCCTTGTTATTGCCATAATCGTATTTTGCCGTAAAGACCCCGACCTTTTCATCCTTGACATCCAATGAAGGCTGACTCACAGCACCATGCCCAACGGAAAGCGGCTTTTCATCAACGGCGCAAACGGGCTTGACTGAAACAAGCAGGAGCATTGCAACAACAGCCAACAACGGATATTTCAGAGATTTTACAATCAAGGCAATCCTCCCCTGAAGCAGGGCTTCATCGAAACATCAGTAATACTCCTCGGCATATTCGGGAACGGAATCAAGAAAACCGCTGCGCCGCTCTGCCATTGCAAAGGCCTTGTCAACGTCAGCAATCAACCGTTCCCTGTCCTTTGGATAGCTGCCAGCCAGGTTCAGAAAATTTGAAACATGATTGGAACGAAGGATTGTCTTGACCGGATGCAGACTGCCAACGATCTCCCGCGCCTCCTGCATCAGTTCGCGCCTCGTACACTGCACAAGCGAACGGACAAACTCATCATTATGACGATGAAAGAGCGTCAGAAGCGAGAAAAATTCCGGATTGACCCGGTTGACCCACTCGGCTGTCGCCCGGGCATGTTCAAGGCTTCTCTCCCTGCCGGCAAGTCCAAGAATTGCGGTCACTGACAATTTAAGTCCTGCCCCCCTCGCCTTGAGCGCCAGTTCCGCCATCTCATTTGAGGAGAAGCCCTTATTGATCGCCGCCAGGGTCTGATCATCTCCGGATTCAAGACCAAAGTAAAGAATCCGCAGTTTTTTCTCCCGCAGTATCGCAAGCTGCTGGCTATCCTTGGTCGTCAGGCTATTTGGCGAGGCGTAAGAGGCAACCCGGGTCAAGGCCGGAAAGGCGGCCGCCATGGCATCCAGAATCGTGACCAGCCCATCAAATGGGTATACCAGTGCATCGCCATCGGCCAAAAAGACACGATCAATATGGGGACGATAACCGGCCGGTATCTCTGCTATCTCGGCCAGGATTTCATCCACCGGACGCAGGTGAAAACGTTTCCCCTTGTACATGCCACAAAAGGCACAGTGGTTTTGCGAACAACCAACCGTTATCTGGAAGATAAGGCTTCTTGCTTCGCTGGGTGGTCGAAAAACCGGTTCAACATAACGGGGCATGCAGTTTAATCCTCTGACAAAACAGGGCGGAAGAGCCTGAGGCACCATCCCGCCCTATATGATATCAATCCGGGTATCGTCCCGAATTTTCCAGCAATTCAATACTATTAATTATATTATCATTTCTTGGGATTAATTACCAGACTAACCGCGGAAAAATCACTATCCCCCTCGCCAATCCCCAGCGCACCTTTGAAAAGTTCATTGGCAGATGCGGTAGTATGCATTGGCAAACCGAGCTGCCCGCCAAGCTGCAGTGCAAGCCGAAGGTCCTTCTGCATATGCTTGAGCGGAAAGGCAGTCGGGAAGGAACGCTTGACGATGGCCGCTCCCTTCATCTTGAACATCGGATTTGCCATTGCCCCGGCATCCAGCACATCCAGAATATCATCCGCCTGCAGACCAGCCCGTTCCCCCAGGGCAAGCCCTTCGCAAAACATGGTCATCATCCCGCCCATAACCATATTGACCACAAGCTTCATGCGGGCCCCCTGACCGACCTCACCAAGAAAGAGTACCTTTTTACCCATGGCATCCAGGGCCGTTCTGGATTGATCAAACAGTTCTCTGTCGCCAGCCGCCAATATTACCAGCGTACCATCCTCAGCCGGCTTTTTGCTGCCAGAGACCGGCGCCTCTATATACTGTCCGCCGGCAGCCCGCACCATGGCCGCAATCCCCTGTGATGTCTCCGGTGATACGGTGGACATATCCACATAACCCTTGCCGGCCTTGATGCCGGCAATCACACCGTCAGCACCCTGGCAGACCGCCTCTGCAGCAGCCGGATCGGCCAGCATGGCAATCGTGATATCGGATTCCTCAACAACCTGTCTGGCCGTTGCAGCAACGGTTGCACCAACATCAGCCAACGGCTTGCACTTATCAGGCGTACGATTCCAGACAGTCAATTTGAATCCGGCCTTTATCAGGTTACAAGCCATTGGAGTTCCCATGATACCAAGTCCTATGAAACCAATCTTCTGCATAATCATCCTCCGCTATGTTTTTTCAGCAGACATATTGCTGCTGTCGACAAACGAAACAACCACAAATTCATCAGATGATAACATGACAGCCTCAGCTTATACCTACTTGAATCTTTTTTCAAACATGATTGTCAAAAAACAGAACTTTATAATTCACAATAAACAACACAAATCTACATATTCAAAAAACAATCCGGTTGACCAACAATATTTCTTGTGTAAACTCTGCCTAAACGGCAAATTATTGCAAAACAACCTGAAAAAATGTGAATACAAACAAAATAAGCCAACCTTGGAGCAACCTTGCAAGAGGCTCGCATATTCACATCAAACATAACTGGACGCAAAGGTATCAAAAATTATGTATATAGAAAACCAGACAACCCTCATTCGTCACAACATCAAGACAGCCATTGCTGAACTATTTATGGAAGACCGTCTTAACAAGGATATTGACCGTCTTCCAATCCGCATGGTTCCCCACGATTCAGAATCCTATCGCTGCTGCGTATATAAAGACCGTGAATTGATCAAGAAACGCGTCATTGCCGCACTCGGTTTCAGCCTTGAAGAGGATGAACATGTCGAGGACACGCTCCTCTCCGATTATGCCGAAATGGCACTGGAACGCGAGAAGCCAACCTTCCCGATCCTCACCTTTCTGGATGAGGCATGCCGGACATGCGTCCGCGCAAACTACTTCGTCACAAACGTCTGCCGACACTGCGTGGCACGCCCATGTCTGACCAATTGCCCCAAAAATGCCATCAGCATGAAAGACCAGGCCTTCATCCATCCTGATCTGTGCGTTAACTGCGGTATTTGCAAAAACGTCTGTCCATACCATGCCATTGTCTACATCCCCGTTCCCTGCGAAGAAGGGTGTCCGGTTGGCGCCATCAGCAAAAACAAACAGGGACGCCAGCAGATCGACTATTCCAAATGCATCTTTTGCGGACGCTGCACACGCGCCTGTCCGTTCGGAGCGGTTCTGGAAAAATCACAGATCCTGGATGTGCTCAAGGCGATCAGATCCGGCAAACAGGTCACAGCCATGATTGCGCCGGCCGTCGTCGGACAGTTCAATGCAACAATCGACCAGATCGCCGCCGGGTTGAAACTGATTGGTTTCAACCATGTGGTTGAGGTTGCCCTGGGCGCTGATCTGACAACAAAGGTCGAGGCAGAGGAATTCATCGAACGAATGGAAAAGGGTGACAAGGTCATGGGTACCTCATGTTGTCCAGCCTACATCGAGGCGGTTAAAAAACATGCCACCAACTTCATCCCGTTCGTATCACACACCAAGACACCAATGGGATATACGGCCGAGATGGTCAAAGAGGCCTTTCCGGAATCTGTCAGGGTATTCATCGGCCCCTGTATCGCCAAAAAGCACGAGGGACTTTTCAACCCCGATGTCGACTTTGCGCTGACCTTCGAGGCGCTTTCAGCCCTGTATGAGGCAAAGGGAATCATACCAGAGGAACTGGAGCAGAAACCATCACTGGACCTTCAGCAGGCGACCCGCATCGGACGCAGCTTCCCGGTCAGCAACGGTGTAGCCAACGCAATTGTCAGCACACTTGATGGCAAAATCGATATAAAACCGATTCTGATCAACGGCCTGACAAAACAAAATGTAAAACTGCTCAACGCCTATGCCAGCAAATGCCCTGGCAATCTGGTGGAGATCATGTCATGCGAAGGGGGCTGTGTCGGCGGGCCAGGGGTCATCATGGAACAGAAAAAGGCCAAGCAGCGCATCGATGAATTTGTAAAGGGTTGCGACGAATAAAACCGGAAGATATTCAACCATTAGGAGGGAAAATGAAACGTCTGATTACTGCACTAGGTTTACTTTTATCCGTCAACGCTGGAATTGCTGCAGCGGCTGACAGCTCTATTTGCAACCCCAATGCCAGCATTGCCTACAATGAAAATGGGCAGCTCCAATCCTGCGACCTGAAAAGCACACTGAACATCAATGGGGTCAAGTGCAACGCCTACAGCAAAATCGAGTTTCATCGCAATGGCAACCTGAAGTCATGCGTCCTCTACGAAGATGTCAACATCGGCCCGGTCCCCTGCGGCGACCTTGGTACAATTGAATATTATAGATCCGGGAATCTGAAATCATGCACCCTTGACAAGGATTACATGATCGACGGCAGGAAGTGTATAAAGGCGCAACCATTTGCAATCTACGAAAACGGTAAACTGCAGTCGTGCACAGATCAGTAAACCAATATTGAACCATATACGGATAGTGGCAGAAATCCTGTTATACAAAATGAATTTCTGCCACTATTAACATTAACATCACGGAACGATTTGAAACTAACGTTTACCAACTGAAAACGCCTTGCCGATCTGTTCGCCAACCGCAAGATAGGCGGACTGGCCGGGATCATAGACAAACGCGCCCATCTTTAACATATCCGGCATGCCGTTATCACCCAGCAGTGACTCCTCTGCCTTCACATCCACGATCTCACCGATAAACTGGGTATGTACACCCAGCTCAACCATCTTGATCAACTTGCACTCGATCACAATCGGAAATTCCGCCACATATGGGGCGTGAACCAGTTCACCAGGGACAACGGTCAGACCGCATTCCGAAAATTTATCCACATTTTTACCAGATACGATACCGACATAATCCGATTCCTTGAGATGAGTGGCGGATGGAATGCAGACGGTAAACGCGCCATGTCTGACAATATTATCATAGGTCTGCCGCGCCTTGCGGAGAGAAACCGTAACGCAAGGCGGATCGGAAGAGCAGATCCCCCCCCAGGCCGCCATCATCAGATTCGGTTTATCCTGTTCATCATAGCTACCGATAACCCATGCCGGGGTTGCTGTGCCAACGGTCTTTGCACCGATTGATTTTTTCATGTCATCTCCTTGCAAATTATAATTGTAAAGGCCTTGATACAAAATAAATAGCACACCCCTGCTGAAACCGCGAAAAGATTATGGCCGTCACTCCAATCCCAACACCATATTTTATGATATGCTTCATTTACAGTTTGTTTTAAGCTTTCACTGAAAAGGATTTGATCAAATAATTGTACTGCGCTATACCTTTGTCACCACTATACGCTCTTAATAAAAAACAGCATATCAGCAGATATGCAAAGGGAAAAACGTGCCCATATCCATTGACATCAGACAAACTCTGGCGACTCAACCGATTGACCTTCCAGTTTTCAACGCGGTCGCCCTGAATGTGCTGGAACTCACTTCCAAAACGGATACGAATATCAACGATATAGTCAGTTCAATTTGTGAAGACCAGTCCCTTGCCGCACAGGTTCTGAAAATGGCCAACTCGGCCGCCTTTGCCGGTCTTTCCAGGATGGATACAATCAAGGCCTCCGTTGTACGGCTGGGGGCCAAGCAGGTGGCCAACCTTGTCATGACAGCTGCCCAGGCATCCCTGCATAAATCCGGGATAGAGCTGTACAACACCCTCATGCATGAACTGTATTGCCACTCAAACGCATCTGCCATCGGCTGCTGGTGGCTGGCTGAGAATAGCGGCAACAAAGATCTGGCCGAGCAGGCCTATATGGCCGGTCTACTGCATGACATCGGCAAACTGTACCTGCTCAAAACCATGGAACTACTCTGCCTTGCCAGGCATCCTGACTTCAAACTGGACCGCAAACAGCTTGTCAATGTGTTTACGGAACTGCACATCGAGCAGGGATGCCGCATAATGGATCACTGGAACATACCGCCTGTTTACAGAACCATTGTGGCAGAACATCATTTAGAACAGCTCAACCCTGACAACAAACTGCTGGCCATCGTTCGACTGGTCAATATACTAACCCGAAAATCCGGTCTGAGTCTTCACCCTGAATCGACTGAAGCTACAGACTATCAGGCAGAGATCAAGACACTGGATTTGAATGAGGAACAACTCGGCAAGCTGGAAACAATAATCCAGGGATATGCGGAGATGTCGGGGTTGGAGAATTAATGGAAGCGGAAACCAGGGCTGTTATTGCCTACATTGCAGGCTGCCTGATCCAGAAGATCACCTACGCCTATGTCTTTGACAAATTCCAGGACAAGCTGGTCAAATTCAAGGGAGAGTTTGATATCAACGGCATAAATGTTTACGACCTGGACAACCAGAGCGACATCATGGGAATGATCAGCGGCCCGGAGGTCACGCTCTACCACTCCCGGGAGAAAGTAACCACCAAACTGACCCTCAACGGTCTTAATTTCAATGGCATCTCCGCCGATAACCATAGTTTCAACGGTTCAATTGCCGATAAAATTGTCAAATTCTACGACTATACCACCGGTTCCTACTACTATTACTGCCTGATTGCCGACACATCCAATCAGGACGAAGAATAGAAAAGGGACGATGATCAATCAAGCTACCCATCAATGAAATGGAATAATCTATGGTCTTTGAGATAATTTTACTGGGGTTAGCCTACTTTGGATCCAAAACCCTGGAGGAAGATGGCCCAATTACCAGAACGGTCAGGGATCTGACCGATACAGCCAAGCAAAGTATTCAAAAGAGATCATCCTCCCCCGCCAAAAGCACTGCTGCTGTCAAGCAGCAGACCGATTCAGACCAGCCAACCCAGGAAGAACTTCACTCCCATTACAAGGACATCAGCATCATCTCGACCGGTGCACTGGCCTTGGGAAGATTCCTCCCTATAGCAGCACCATTGGGCTTTGCCGCCTATACCTATGTATTGGCCCCCCACCTCAGAAGCGTAGAAGAAGGACTGCATGCGAAACGGCGTATCGATGTCGACTGTTTATTCCTGTTCGCGGATGTACTGGCACTCCTCTCCGGCAGCTACATCGCCGCCGCCTTTAGCCTCTACCTGATACAAGCTGGCAAACTGGGGGTCATACGCGCCAAGGACAGCAGCAGAAAACATGTCCAGCACCTGTTCCACGACCTGCCCCACACGGTCTGGATGGTACGGGACGGCATCGAGATAGAAGTTCCGCTCAAATCCATACGACAGGGTGATACCATTGTCCTGCATGGCGGCAAGATTGTTCCTGTGGATGGGGTGATCATTGAAGGATTTGCCGGAATCGATCAACAGGCGCTTACGGGTGAAGCACAAATCGTGGAGAAGTTGCCGGGGGATGTTGTATTTGCAAACACAATACTGATCAATGGCCGAATTATCATAAAGGTTGAAAAATCAGGGACAGAAACAACCGCCAATCAAATTGCAGAAATCATGTTCAAGTCGATCAACTACAAATCCCGGAGTCAGCTGAAAGGCGAGCAGTGGGCCGATCAACTGACAAACCCCATGTTCTATTCAGCCCTGGCCCTGCTCCCCTTTATCGGGCCGGTATCCACCTCCGTTTTCATCAATGCACACATTGGCATGCGTATCCGCATCCTGGCCCCAATGGGCACTTTAAAGCATATCAGCATCGCCTCAAAACAGGGGCTGCTGGTCAAGGATGGACGGGCGCTGGAGAAGTTCCTTCATATCGACGCCATCCTATTCGACAAGACCGGAACCCTGACCCACGAAGATCCCGAAGTCACTGATATTATTTACACCGGCAGCTATACAGAGCAAGACATCCTCCGTTATGCGGCAATAGCCGAACAAAAGCTTAGCCATCCGATCGCCAAGGCAGTCCTCAAAAAGGCCCATCATCTGAATGTGTCCTATCCCGACATAGATGATTCATGTTACGCAATTGGTTATGGAATAAAGGTTGACTGCCTTGGAGAAACCATACAGACCGGAAGCCTGCGCTATTTTGAAGAAGAAGGCATCCTGGTGGCAGAGGAGTGGCATCAGCTGCAGGAGCGGGAACAGTATTCCGGCAACGGCTTTATCTTTCTGGCAGTCAACCGGACGATTATCGGCGCCTTGCAGCTCCAGCCACGCAAACGCCATGACATGAAAGAGGTTATTGCCAGACTGAGACAGCAAGGCATTCGTTACATGGCGATTGTCTCCGGGGACCGTGAAATTCCGACCCGCCTGTTAGCTGAGGAATTGGGCATGGATGGCTATTTTGCCAATATTCTGCCCCAGCAAAAGGCGGAAATCGTAACAATGCTGCAATCGCAGGGGAGAAAGGTCTGTTTCATCGGCGACGGGATCAACGATTCCCTTGCCCTGAAACAGGCGGATGTCTCCATCTCGCTGGCCGGCGCAAGCACCATCGCCAAGGACATGGCAGAAATTGTCCTCATGGATGGCAACATCGGGGCTATCAATGATCTGCACGATATTTCCAGCGCACTTGATAAAAACCTGAAGCAAAGCCTCCAGCTGAGTATTGCCCCAGGCTTGATCAATCTGCTGGGGGCGTTTGTGCTACAGTTCAACACCCTGACATCCTTGCTTGTTAATGCCTCCTTCGGTATTTTTGGGGTCATCCACACCATGCCGGACAAAGACGAAAACACCTCCGCAGATATCCAACCGCAACTGGAAGATGAGACCGAAAAACCAAATTAATCTGGAGGAATCATGCATAGTTCACCAACGAACGATCCAATCGCAATCATCGGTATGAGTTGCCGCTTTCCAGGTGGCGCCAACTCCCCTGAGGAGTTTTGGCAAACCTTGATCTCCGGCCGCAATGTCATCAGCGACATCCCCGCCTCGCGCTGGAACAAGCACGAATACTATGATGCCGACAAGGACACACCGGGCAAGATGCACACCATGCGCGGCGGTTTCATGGATGTTCCGGTGGATCATTTTGACCCCTCCTTTTTCAATATATCCCCCAAAGAGGCGACCAGCATGGATCCGCAGCAACGCATCCTGCTTGAGCTGAGCTGGGAGGCCCTGGAGTATGCCGGCATCAACCCGGCAACAATCCGGGGCAGCGATACCGGTGTGTTCATCGGTGTTTCAAGCAACGATTACGGCAACATGTGCGTCCATGACAACATCAACCATGTCACCAGCTACTCTCTGACCGGAAATTGTTACAGCGCGCTGGCTGGCCGGATTTCGTTCATAATGGGGCTGGAAGGCCCAAGCCTGGCAATTGACACGGCCTGTTCCTCCTCACTGGTTTCAATCGACAATGCCTGTTCCTATCTCCGCCTGCGCAAGACCAATATGGCGTTGGCCGGCGGCTTCAACCTGATGTTGAGCCCGGACATGCAGATCTGCCTGACAAAATTGCAGGCCCTTTCCCCGGACGGGCTATGCAAATCCTTTGACGCCGAGGCCAATGGCTATGTCCGCAGCGAAGGTGGCGGTCTGGTTATTCTGAAACGGCTAAACGATGCCCTTGCGGACAGAGACAGGGTGCTAGGGGTAATACGGGGTTCGTTTGTCAATCAGGATGGCGAGAGTACCGGCATATCCGCCCCTAACGGCGCGGCACAGCAAAGGGTAATTCAATCCGCCCTGAGGGATGCTGGCATCGGAGGAGAGCATATCGATTTTATCGAAACCCACGGCACAGGAACCAGGGTCGGAGATAAAACAGAGGTAACCGCCATCGGCAATGTCATGAAACCGCTGCGTGACCACTCCTCACCGCTGCTGATCGGTTCGGTGAAATCTAATATCGGACACCTGGAGGCGGCATCCGGCATCGCCGGTCTGCAAAAGGTGATCCTGGCCATGCAGCATGGCATCATCCCCGGAAACCTTCATTTCGAAACACCAAACCCGAGCATCCCCTGGGAGGAGATCCCGGTGCGGGTGGTTGACACAAACAGGCCCTGGATCAGAAACGGCAAACCGCGGCTGGCAGGAATCAGCTCCTACGGCTTTGTGGGAACAAACTCTCATCTTATCCTCGAAGAGCCCCCCCTGCCTGAAGATGACCCATCGCTTTCGTCAAGGCCATTCAATACCCTCCTGCTCTCCGCCCGCAATCCGGATGAGTTAAAGAAACTGATCCGGCGCTATCTCGTTTTCCTGAGAGATGCAGATGAAGACCAGATAGCCGACATCTGCCATACCGCCGCCAACGGCAGATTCCACTTCGATTTCCGGGTTGCGGTACATGGCAGAAACATTGACGATTTCAGCGACCGTCTTGAAGAACTCCTGGAAGCGGATTCATTCACCAAGGGCAACAAGGATCAGCAGATCGTCTTCCTCTATACCGGGCAGGGCTCCCAGTATTACGGCATGGGAAGGGATCTGTACCGCACACAGGCCGTCTTCCGGCAGGCGCTTGACCGCTGCGACAGGCTTTTCCGGGAAATAGACGGCGCATCGCTCCTGGCAATGCTTTACTCCGCAGAGGAGGAACCAGAAAAACTCCATCACACCCGCTATGCACAGCCGTTGATCTTTTCCATAGAGTATTCCCTGACGCAGCTTTGGCTCTCCTGGGGCATCCGGCCGTCTGCAACGGCCGGGCATAGCATCGGGGAATACATGTCCGCCTGCCTGGCGGGGGTCATCAGCTTTGAAGATGCGCTCCGGCTTGTCACCATCCGGGGTCGCTTAATGGGTTCAGCCCCGGGAAAAGGTCAGATGGTTTCGATCTTTGCCCCCCGGGAAGTGGTGGATGAACTCCTCTCCGACCATCAGGGACAGGCCGGGATCGCCGCCCTGAACACACCCGACCATATCGTCATCGGAGGTTTTGAAGATGCTGTTACAGCCATAATGGAGAAAATGAAGGAGCAGCGCATCGACCATCAGCTGCTCAATGTATCTCACGCCTTTCACTCTCCACAGATGGACCCGATTCTTGATGAATTCAGAAACGCCTTTCAAAATATCCAACTGCATGATCCACAGATCCCGGTTGTTTCCAACACCACCGCAACAGTCGCCCTGCCTGGCCAGTTGACCGATCCGGAATATTGGGTAAATCACCTGCGCGGGATCGTGCGAATGAGTGAATCGCTGACGTTTCTGGGCAATGCAGGCTACTCCACCTTCCTGGAGATTGGTCCGATGCCGACACTGCTTTCATTTACCAAAAAATGTATAAACAATCCGCAAATGGCATTGGCCTACTCAATGAAACAGCGCGTTCCAGACCTGCTGACCATCGCGGAATCAACAGGTATTCTGTTCCAGGCCGGCATCAATCTGGACTGGAATGCCTATGACCAGCCATTCGGCGCAAAAAGGGTTTCAATACCAACCTACCCCTTTTCCGGTCAGCGTTATTTTGTCGATAACAGCACCCGTTCAGGCAGCCTGCCGGAATCAACCCAATCGTCAGCTTCAACACGCATTGAATCCCATCCGCTGATTGGTCAAAGGATCGAAACAGCGGCCCTGCCGGATACCGTACTGTTCCAGATGGATATCGCCTGCGGAGTACATTACTTCTTTAGGGAGCACGTCATCCTGGGGGTGGAGACCGCACCGGCAGCGGCCTTATTAAGCTGGGTATGGCTTGCCGCCCGGCAGCTGTTCCCCGGTGAACCGTTTAAAATGGAGGAGATCACGCTGATTCAGCCCCTGATCCTCTATGAAAAGGATCGCATCGGACAGATTATTATCAAAGGCAGGGATGCCAAAAGGTGCACCTTCGAGCTTGTCAGCCGCGAAGCGGACAGCACGGCAGAATCGTGGATCACCCACTGCAAGGGGTGGATCGTCAGGGAAGAACTACCACTTGCGGAATCGATTCCACTGCCCGACCTGCAGCAGATTGAATCCCGATGTGATTTCAACCTTTCCGGAGAAGCATTCTACCAGCGCATGGAGACCTTTGGATACAGCTACGGCTCCCATTTCCAGGGTATTCAAAGGGCAGCCGGGATCGGAGAAGAGATATTCTGCCAGTGGGGTGCCCCGGAAAGAGACAGCAAAACCAATCAGTATTGGATCACCCCCAGCGATCTGGATGTCATTTTTCAGTCACCGGCCGTTGTTTTAATGCGCGATTCATCGTCAGCGCCCGACACCGGTAAAATTCATATTCCATTTTACATAAAGGATATCACCTTCCTTAAACCGTTAATCCCTGGCCAATACCGTATCTACACCCGCTCACGGATCACTGGCGACAAGGCTTCCAAAACGGTTGAAAACGATATGTATGTTCTGGACGATCAGTCGCAGCCTTGCGCCATGATCAGAGGCTTTGTAAGCGCCGCTGTTTCGAAGCAGGTGCTTTTGCGGGAGGCACGTTTCAAACATCTGAACAGACTAACCTACCAGGATGAGTGGCTGGAGAAAAAACTCCCGCCGATCCCAAAAGGTGAAAACCGATCAGACTGCAGATGGATAATCTTTGCAGATCAGCACCCCTCCTGCAACGCATTAACAGACCTGTTGGCCAGCCATGGCAGGGTTTGCCTCGTTCACCCCGGCAGCAGGTTCGAAAGACTGGGGCATGATCGCTATTGCATAAACGGGGACAACCCCGAATCATATACAACCCTGTTTGAAGAACTGCAGCTTGGTTCAGAGGACAGGGTGGCTGTTGTGCATATGATGGTCAACGAACTAGCTCCCCTCCCCTGCATCCAAAAAGAGGTCGAGCAGTCATTGCGCGGCCTGCTGTTTCTGACCCAGGCCCTGCTGCCGGCCAAATTTGAAAGCCGGCTGTACATAATCACAGCCGGTAAATGCCATGCCCTGGACCAGAATAGCAGCGCTTCACTGCGCAGCCCCGGCAGCGATGGTTTCGCCCATGTCGCTCAACTGGAACACCCGGAACAGCACGTCACACACATCGACCTTTCCAGCTATCCGGAGGATGAACTTTCCCCCCTGATTGACGAACTGCTGGCAGACAGCCCGGAGATGCGTATCTGCCTGCGCGGAAACCAGCGCCATGTGGCGCGCCTGTTGCCCTGGAGGTCAACCGGCAGCCGGGGTGACAAGGTGATACCACTCCAAGATGAGTGCTATACCCTGGAAACGGGCGACGGCGGTTTTGATAAAATGAAACTGTCCGCCATTGAGAGAATTGCGCCTGGCCCGGAAGAGGTGGAACTGGAGGTGATCTCCTCAGGGCTCAATTTCAAGGATGTTCTGAGGGGTTTGGGCGAACTGAGGGAGAGCGCCAACCGGATCGGTGGAGAAGTGTCCGGGATCATTACCCGAACCGGCTCCAGGGTGAAACGGTTCAAGCCGGGTGATGCCGTCATCTCCAGGGACATCGCCGGCGGTGGTTTCAGCAGTCACATCATTGCCCAGGAGAGATACATTTGCCACAAACCAGACTATCTGACCTTTGAGGAGGCCTCAACGGTGCCAATCTCATTTATGTCCGCCTACTACGGCCTGTTCGAACTGGGCAGGCTCAGGCAGGGGGAACGGGTTCTGATTCATTCCGGGGCGGGCGGGGTCGGTATGGCAGCCGTTCAACTTGCTCTGGAGGCCGGGGCGGAGGTGTTCAGCACCGCCGGTTCGCCGCGCAAGCGGGAACTGCTGCGCGAGATGGGGGTATCACACGTTTTTGATTCGCGGACCCTGGATTTCAGAAGTCAGATCATGGAGCTTACCCAGGGAGAGGGCGTTGATCTTGTCTTGAATGCCCTGACGGGAGATTTCCTGAAACAGAGCCTGATGACGCTGGCCGAAAATGGGCGCTTCATTGAACTGGGCAAGCGCGAGTTGCTAACACCGGAGGCGGTTCGGGCCATAAATGCGAGCATATCCTATCAGGCCTTTGATCTTACCGACGTCATCGCGAATGCCCCGGATGGCAGAGGAGATATTCTGGACGAGATCTTCCGCAAATTCGCCCAAGGGAGCATCCGGCCACTGCCGCTGTATGTCTTCCCGATCCAGAAGGCAAACCAGGCCTTCCGCTTTATGTCACAGGCGAAACATATCGGCAGAATCGCCCTGTCACATCGCCAGACCCTGCGTGAAAAACAGTTGAAAGGCGATTCGGTTCTGCGTAACGACGGCGCATATCTGATAACCGGTGGCCTGGGCGGGCTGGGTCTGGAAATTGCCGCCGCACTGGCCGCCAATCCAGTCGGCACCATCATCCTGGTGGGGCGACGCATGCCGTCCGGCGACACCATTGCCAAAATCGAGGCCCTGAAAGGCAGCAATACCAGCATCCAGTTCCTGCAGTGCGATATTTCCGTCAAGGAGGATTCTGACTGGCTTTTTCAGCAGATCGAGCTGCTACCGCATACACTGCGAGGCGTTATCCATGCTGCCGGGGTTTTGGAGGACCGCAGCATAGCGCAACAGAGTTGGGATAGCTTCGCCACCCCGCTCGCACCCAAGGTGCAGGGTGCCTGGAGTTTGCACCTGGCCACCCGGGACCGGCTACTGGACTTTTTTGTCATGTTCTCCTCCGCCTCAGCCACTATCGGCAACCGGGGGCAGAGCAATTATGCCAGCGCCAATGCCTTCATGAATGAGCTGGCCCATTACCGCAGAGCCCTTGGGCTGTGCGCCAACAGCATCTGCTGGGGACCCTGGGCTGAAGTGGGCATGGCCGCCTCCGGCAATCAGCCGGGTCTGAGAATGGCACAGAACGGGATCCTGGGGATCAATCTAACGGAGGGAATCTCCGCTCTGTTCAGCTACATTCAGGAGGACATGGCGGTTCCAACGGTTCTGGATATGGACTGGGGGCTGTTTCTGGAGAGCATACCGCAAAGTCTGGCCAGCACGTATTTTGCGGATATCAAGGTACGCAAGGGTGAAGCATCCCTAAGCGACCATGCCGAAAAAGAAGAGATCAGTCTACCAGCCTCTCCGCTCCTGCAGATTAAGGAAACGGCCCAGCAGGAAAGATTACCGTTGGTTGTTAACCTGCTCAGAAAAATGGTTGCCAGGGTAATGGGTTATGAGGATGTGGCCATGGTGGCTACCGACCTCTCGCTGACAAGAATGGGGCTGGATTCATTGATGACCATGGATTTCCGCAATCAGCTGGAAAAACGCATGTCGATCACACTGCCATTCACAATGCTCTCTGACCAGCCAAGCCTGGAGGAGATTGCCGACCATGTCCTTAAAGAGGTGAATATTTGAACTGTCTGGGGCAAGATAGCACACCCATGCCGATGTCCTCTGTACAGCGCCGGCTTTACCTGCAGTGCCAGCTGCCAGGCGGGGATCGGGCCTACCACCTGCTCTATCTGGCCAGGGTGCGCGGTTCCTTCCCGCTTGACGCAGCCCAGGCATTTGCCAACCGTATTCTGGAGCGGCACGAATCGCTACGCACCGGTTTCAGAATGGACAACGGCGATTTCATCTCGGAACTGCACGCCGGGACAACCTGCACATTCACCGTCATCGAGGGTCAGGAAACCGATCTGGACGCCATCGTGCAGATCCACGACAAACCATTTGACCTAGCCACCCCGCCCCTCTTCCGCGTGATCATCCTCCGTCTGAGCGAGTCGGAGTGCATCCTGATCTTCAATTGCCATCACCTGATTTTTGATGGCTATTCATCCTCACTTCTGGGCAAAGATATATTCGATACACTGACCGGTCAGGGCCTTCTCCCCCTCAAGCGGAGCTACGCTGATTATGTACAGTGGGAGAACCGTTTTTTCCAATCTGCCGAATATGAACAGCAACGGGATTTCTGGTGTCAAAAATACCGGACTGCACCGAAGCGGCTGCCTCTGCCGTACGACTTCAACCCGCCGGCCAGCAAGAGTTTTGAAGGCGATTACTTTATCCGCTACCTGGAATCAAAGGCGCTGAAAGCAGTTTCCAGAGATCAGGGTGCGACCCCGTTCATGACCATGCTGGCGGCCTTTTACTGCGTCTTGTACAAGCTGACCAGACAGGATGAGATCACCATCGGAACCCTGGTGTCACCACGGGAATCGGGAGGGTTTCAAAATGTCATCGGCCTCTTTGCCAACACATTGCCGCTTACACAAACACTGACCGCCCAAACCACCTTTGCAGAGCTGTTAGACAGGGTTCGCAGCGAAGTATTTCAGGCAATGCAGCATGCGGATTTCCCCTTCGAACATCTGGTGCGCCAGCTCCCCTTTCTGGAAAAGGGGGCCCGCAACCCGCTGTTCGATGTCGTCTTCAATTTTGAGCGGGTTGTCCGCCAACGGGTGGAGAGTTTTCAGGAAGTCACGATCGAACCGCTTGATTACTATGCCAAGGTAAGCATGTTCGATCTTGCCATTGATATTGTCGAATACGAGGATCAAATCCGTTTCAAGGTCGAATACGCGACAACACTCTTTCGAGAGGAAAGCATAAAGGGCTTGATGGACTGTTATTTTGGCATCATCAGGCAGGTCTGCAGCACCCCTGACATTACGATCAATGATTTGCAGATGGTTGATGAGACAGCACAGCGGCAACTCGCCGCCTGGAACAACACTGACCGCCCCATGAAAAAGGGGCAGACGTTTCTGGATATCTGGAGACAGCAGCTGGATCTGTATGCCGATTATCCGGCCTTGCGCCAGAACGGGCGGGAGCTAACCTATCTTCAGCTTGAAGAACAGGCCAACCGTTTGGCCCATTATCTGCTCGGACAACAGATTGATGCCGGAACGGTCGTAGCAGTGGCCATGGATCAATCACCGGAATGGATAATAACAATATTGGCGCTCTGGAAGATCGCTGCGGTCTACCTCCCGCTGGCGGCAACACATCCACGAAAACGGCTCCTGCATCAACTGGCCGACAGCGGGGTAAAGCTGGTAATTACGCAAAGTCGTTTCCGGGAAATCTTTGACGACACCGTCAGACTGATTGCCCTGGATACCGTTGGAGCCGCCTTGGCCACCTGTTCAAAAAATCCGCCTGGGCTGTCGATCCATACGGAGCAACCAGCCTACATCATCTATACATCGGGAAGCACCGGGCTGCCCAAGGGGGTGCTGGTCAATCATCAGGCCGTGCATGCCCATATCGATGCTGTGAAGGGGATCTACCGGCTGCAGTCGGATGACAATCTTCTGCAGTTTTCCTCACCCACATTTGATGCGTCACTGGAACAGATCCTGGTTACATTATCGGGTGGTGCATGCCTGGTGCTGCTGGATTCCAGACTGAAGGATCCACACTCCATGCTGGATCTGATCGTGGCGGAAGAGATTACCGTGGCCGAATTCCCCCCCGCATACCTGAAGGAACTTGTCACCGTTCTCACCCCATACGCGCTTCAAAGGATCAGGCGCATCGTATCCGGTGGCGAGATACTCCCGGCGGGATTGGCGCGCCAGATCAAACAGTTCCTGCCGCGGGAAGCCAGGTTGCTGAATTTTTACGGGCCAACCGAAACGACCATGGCGGCCACCGTCTTTACGGTACCCGAAGAGCTGGCTCCGTACGATTCCTGGCTCAGCCTGCCGATTGGCAAACCGCTGACCAATACGCATGTTCATATCCTTGACCAGAATCAGCAGCTCGTACCGGTTGGGATTCCGGGTGAATTGTGTATCGGCGGCGCACGTCTGGCCCTGGGCTATCTGAATCAACCCGAGCTAACCGCTCAAAAATTCATTAACCTTGAACGGCCAGACGGCGTTGAACGCGTTTACCGAACCGGAGACCGCGCACGCTGGCTGGCGGACGGAAACATCGAATTTCTGGGACGGATGGATCGGCAGGTACAGTTACGCGGTTATCGTATCGAACTGGGTGAGATTGAACGGGTCATGGAAACACATCCGCTGGTCAGTGAAGCGATTGTCATCAAAAACGGCGACCAGCACGAACGGCTGGACGCCTTTGTAGTCAGCGACAGCCAGGGCGAGCTGAACGTAGCGTCCCTGTATGAATGGCTGAACGACTACCTGCCGGATTATATGATTCCTGCCTCCTTTACCTGCATCGCCGCACTGCCAAGAAACAGCGAGGGGAAGCTGGATATGCAAGCACTCAATGTCCCATCCGGGCAGGAGCTGCACTCGGCAGACGCCCCGCCGCTGGATTCAGTGGAGTGGGCTCTCTGGCGGATGTGGCGAGAGATCCTGAGGATCACACAGATCGGAAGAAATGATGTTTTTTTCCATATCGGTGGCAATTCACTAAGCGCCATCCAGATGATGGTCAAGGTCAAGAATATTTATGGAATCGACCTTCCGCTGGCGCTTCTGCTGCAAACGCCGACCATTGCCAAACTTGCCGATTTCATACGCAACAGCAATCTGCCGTCAAAAAACTCCTGTATTGTCCCGTTCCATACGGAGGGAAGCGGACCAGCGATCGTGCTGATTCCTGGCCTTGGAGGGAATGTTCTCGACCTGTATGAACTCTCCGCGCATCTGGACAAAGGCTATCCCTGCTACGGCGTTCAGCACCCCTGGGAGATTGACAAATGGGCTATCAACGACTGCATCGAAGATCTGGCGGCCTACTATCTGAGCGAATTGGAATCCGTAATATCCATCAAAGACTGCATCATTATCGGCCACTCCTTCGGGGGATATGTGGCCTATGAGATGGCCAGGATTCTTCAACTACGACAACACCCCCCACAGGCGCTCCATATACTGGATGTTGCCGCCCCGCACGGCAGCGAATTTAGCTTGACCAAAAATGACGTGATAGACCTGACAGTAACAAATCTGATGGGAAACCGGATTGACAACGATCGCGAGATTGAAATAACAACCGCTGAATATGAGGATAGATCTGAATGGGCCTTGCAACTTCTCAAGTCGGCCAACCGTCTGCCGGGTGGGCTAACGCTGGATAATTTCCGGCATTACCTGGCCATCGTTGCCAAACGGGCCGATGCCTTCTCCAGATATACCCCTGCTTCAGGTATCAATCAGGATATTGTGTTGTACCGTGCGGAGGAAATTGATCACAAACAGGGGTTCATGCAGGAGGATGGCCATTGGCCAGATTTTACCAACGGCACGCTACAGCTGCACTGGGTGCCCGGGGGACACTTCAATATGCTCAAGGGTAAAAATGCTGAACGATTAGCCCAAAAGATCCATGCGGATATTTTACAACGCGCTGCCACATCACCTGACTAATCGCCGCAGAGGTGTTGCCCGAACCACTCTGTGGCGGCGTCTGCCACACGTATAAACACCGATTCGACAGTGTAGACATCAAAATGCCGGCAGGGCAGCATGAGCAACCGTTTCGGCTCATTGGCGCGTTCATAGACATTGATCAGAAGTGGGGCCGGAATCAGGGCATCCTGTTCAGCTCCGATAATCAAAAGCGGTGTCGGTGCAATGAAACGAATATGGTTGGTCGGATCGTACTCCCGTATCTTCTCCAACGACTCAACCGTCACACAGTTGCGCCAATTTGGGGCCTTCTCGCCCATGGCCATCAACGACTGATAGGATTCAAGACCAGACAGGACACAGGGTTCCCCATTGGGCGCAACCACCTTCAGATAATTGACCTCACCGGTATGATAGCGTGCAATCCGGTCCTGAATCAGAAACCGTGTACAGGAATCAAACAGTTCAACATCCATTGAGCGGTAGCTTTCATAATTCAGCACAGATGGTACCTGCGCAACCACAGCCTTGACACGCCGGTCAAACACCGACAGTTGCAAAACAAGTCCGCCGCTGAATGACGTGCCCCATACCCCAATCCGTTCAGGATCAACCTCAGGCTGTCCAGAAAGCCAGCTAATGGCGTTGCGATAATCCTCAATCTGCTCCAGCGGAAACAGCTGCCCTCGCGGTTCCCCTTCACTCTGCCCAAAATAACGGTAATCAAAAACCAGAACAACAAAGCCGGCCTTGACAAAACGTTCGGCAAAACGATCCAGGTCTTGCTCCTTTACGCATGAAAAACCGTGCGCCATGACAATCGCCGCTGACGGCTGCTTTTCCTGCAGATCGGGCAGATAGAGCCAACCGCTGCAACGCACACCCTGACTGATGAAGGTAATATCCTGACGCAATATGGGCCTCCTCACAGATTTCTGGTCAGAGGAATGTCGGATTACGTTCCCCAAGGATGTCCTCCATCCGGGTTTGCACCGCAGCTTTCCATTCCGAATGCGGCAAAATATAAAATTTTTCATCCCGAATTGCCCTGAAAACAGAGGCAGCGACATCATCCGGCGCACTTCCGTCCAGCAGGGCACGGTAGCAATCCTGCAGCGCAGCCTCATATTCAGGCCGGTATGGGGTATCAACGGCACTGTTCCGCAACGCCTCCGGACGATTGCGGCCAGAGTCACCAATATTGGTCTTAACCCACCCCGGGCAGAGCAGAGAAACCTTCACCTTTGTCTTTTGCAGCGCCAATTCGTAAAACAGCTGTTCAGACAGCGCGACAACCGCATGCTTTGACACCTGATAACTGGCGGTCAGGGGGTGGTGCGAAAGCAGTCCCTGAACGGAGGCTGTATTGACAATATAACAGTCAATATCCTGGTTAATCATGAGCGGAACGAAGATACGGGTACAATGAATGACCCCCCACAGGTTCACCCCAAGAACCCATTGCCAATCCTGTAAGGAGGTTTCCCAGACCGATGTGCCGACACCGACACCGGCATTGTTAAACAGCAGGTGTACGGCGCCAAAGGCGTTAATTGTCTTTTCTGCCAGCGCCTCCACATCCCCTGCCTTAGAGACATCCGTCACAACGGCCAGCACAGTCGCCCCGGCCGCTTGCAACTCCGCTGCGGTGTCAGCTAGGACTTTTTCCTCAACGTCAGCAAGAACGACCTTCATCCCCTCAGCGGCGCAATATCGGGCCAAACTGCGCCCTATGCCACTGGCAGCACCTGTAACAACGGCTACTTTTCCATTGAATTCATCCATCGTTTAACAGCACCATGCTTTCATTTCATTTGGAATTGCAGACAGATTGCTGATTATTAGCTTTGCCAAACAGCTCTGTAAACAAAAAAAGGCTTCACAGGAATATCCCGCAAAGCCCTAACTTATCAATGGTACCAGAGGTCGGATTCGAACCGACAAGCCCGCAAAGGCGGCAGATTTTGAGTCTGCTGTGTATACCGTTCCACCACTCTGGCGTAATTTTTGATTTATACTTCATTTAACACTCACTCGTCAAGCACTAAGGGTTCCAAATATCTTTTTAACAAAAAACTATTGACAGTAAAAATCTGATCTGGTAGATAGAAGGTCCTTTTGAATGTGGGGCTGTAGCTCAGCTGGGAGAGCGCTTGACTGGCAGTCAAGAGGTCGACAGTTCGATCCTGTTCAGCTCCACCAAACAATTCCAGCCACTCAGGAACTTTCCCGGGTGGCTGTTTTGTTTTTATATCAACCTCTTCTTTTTTAAAAACATTTCTCCTGACGAACAATCCATCTTCAAGACAACTCACTGACGATGCAACGACTCTTCACGAACAACCGCCTTTTCAATATCAGCTGCCTTGACATCAAGCCCGGTCATTGACAAGAACCTCAAGCCCCCCTCCAGCGAATTTTCAATTACACTAAAGGGACCACTCTTCTCATCCACCCGCTCACGAACCACCATACCTACACATAGATACGTATTATCATAAAGCATCGATTTTATATTGATTTTAGTATTGGCAGCGCCATCGGCCTTAGTACGAAGCGCAACCAAAGCCTCGCTCAATTTCCCCCTGGTCTTGCGCAACGCCTCCAGATCCTGAAATGAACTGGCCTGCTTCATCTGAACACTGTTTTTTTCAAGCTCGGCGACAAGATGTTCAAATTCAACCATGTCCCGATAATCAATCCCTGCCCTCAGGTGTGTTTTTACGGATGCATGGGAACCGACACGATTGGTTTCGATACCACCAAGGGCAACACAACTGCCACCGGAAATAGCCCCTTTGTTGACAATAATCTTGCCCAATGAATTAACATGACTGTTATGCAGCTCAACATCAATATTCACATCCCCACCACACTCCACATGGGTATCATGAATAAAATTGGCTACAATTGAACCGCCACAGACAATCGTCCCCTTTTCCTGCCCATCCATGCCGCAAAAAGAGATATCCCCTTCACTAGTTATGTTGCACGCACCAATATTTCCGTTAACCCGCAACCCTTTGGCCGCATGTACATTAAAGCCATCCAGAATATCACCACGAACCTCGACAAAACCCTTGAAATCTATCGCACCGACCCTGAAATTAACATCACCAGAGACAATAAATTCTTCAGCAACGCAGATTTCACCGCCAGCGGCACAGACCCTACCGGCCGCCTCGGAAACAAGCAAAACCCCATCATCGGCCATCTTGATATTATTGCCAATCTTTAGCTTCAATGGATTACCCGGTTTTGCCGGGATTATCTGCCCGGTAACGGCCAAACCGGAACGCCCCTCTTCAGGCGGCATCATTGTCGCAATTGAATCACCCGGCTCAACATTTATAAATGTAATCACATTGTGAAGATCAATCGTTGACGAATCATCGACCTCACTCTTGACCGATGCCGAAGGATTAGCAATATAATCAAGATAACCGTCCCGGCCATTCTGAGCAGGAACGCCGGAGGCGATCAAAACCATTTTCAACGTCTGACCGGCAGCCGCCTTGACTGTAAAGTCCACAACAGCGCCCTGATCAACGCCCTCTTTCACAGCAGACTGTGCCAGATAGCCCGAAAATTCTTCCGAGGTCATCATGGAGCCCTGTTGCCGGGGAACATAGCTGCAACGGCACTCCAGCTTATCGGGCGATATCCAGACATACAAACTGTAACCGAGCTTTTTATACTCCTTGCCAGCAATCTCTTCAGTCTGTTGCGCTGCACCAGCAGAGGTTTCAGAACTCATGGCAAAACTCCTGTATGGCAATTTAAAGGTTTAAAAGAGGGGCTTCAATTAAAGCTGATCCAAATAAAGGGATACAGAGCTGAATCACATTCAAAAGGCGATAATACAAAACTGTTTTCAGTAAAACGGCCTATCAATTGCTTACATTAATAACAGGATTAAAGCACTTTTTATCATTAAGTCAAGTCAGGCAGACAAATACAGAGGACCTTTTGGCATATTGGTTGTCACCAGTCATACAAACAAACAGTTTTATTGACAGGGCCTGTATTTGTGACTATATTTAAAACTTATTTCAATCACTTACGAGCATTTCCCATACTCTAACCGAAGGCTGTCATCACTCACAAAATATGCCGGATCTAGTCGGTAAATCACAAGAAAAGCATACGCTGAACTATTTAAGCAAGCTGGGCTCCAATCTTTTTGACGCCATTGTCAAAAGATTCTCAAACCCGCTGACAGCCAGTCGCAACAGGTTTATTTTATACATCACAACCGCGCTTTTTCTTACCCTGATTATCCTGCCAAAACAGCACTTCTTCAGCTACACATTCAAACCGGGTGACATAGCGACCTCTGACATTAGGGCAACCCAGGACTACCTGATTGAAGACCAAGCCCTAACAGAACTGAGACGCAAAGAGAGCGCCGGCAATGCCCCGGTAGTCTATAATCTCAGCGACCGCATCCCTGCCTATCTGTCGGAAAAGCTGGAGCTGGCAATCACTACAATCAGGACAAAACGTTCCGCCAATCAGGAACTGACTGTTACAGAGTGGCGCAAGCTGCTTTCTCCTATTCTGGATACAGAACTGAATGACAATGAAATTTCAACACTGACCGACCTTAAAAATGACAAGACCTTTATTACAGACGTCACCAGACAATTAAACACACTCTACAAGCAGAAGATCGTCCTGGACGGCAAGGTATTCCTGAACGACGCCCGACGCGGTGTCGAAATTCTGGACAACAGCGGACAACTGATCGGAAGCGGTGACGGCACGATCAGGCACATGGAGATCAACGAGGCCAGAAAGATTGTCGCTGACTGGTCCATCTCCGGCCTGACGGATAAACATGACCGGCAGCATGTCACAAAACTGATTGCCCGTATGCTGCTGCCAAATTTTTTCTATAATCGCGAGGCATCCGAGTCACGCAGCAACTCGGCCATGGAGGCTGTCAGCCCTGTGCTTTTCAAGGTTCAAAAGGGCGAAATGATTGTCAGGGTCGGTGAACGAATCAGCCACGAACAGTCACAGAAGCTGCACCACATCTTCAAGGAGAGCCGCAGCGGAAACCGCCTGCTGACAGCCGCAGGCACCTTTCTGATGATACTGGTGCTGTTTTACTTTCCCTACCGTTTTGCCTGCAAAAACATCCGCAAGTTCAACCCGACCAACAAGGACATACTAATCATCTCTCTTCTGATCATCGGCAGTTTTCTGGTCTTCAAGACCGCCCTGCTTGTTTCACAGAGCCTTGGCCCTGTTTTCCCCCACATCGACACGAACAACTACTATTACCTCTTTCCCTTCGCTGCCGGTGCAATGATCATCCGCATCTTCATAAATTCAGAGGTCGCCCTGGTCTACTGCGCCATCCTGGCCCCTCTTCTGGGAATCATGTTTAACAACAACATGTTTGTTGTCATCTACGCGCTGCTTGGCAGCATCGTCGGTGCACACGGAATTCGCCAATGCTCTGACAGGAGTACCATCTATTCGGCGGGCCTGAAAATCTCGGTCGTCAACCTGGCCCTGGCACTCTCTTTCCAAACATTCAGCAACACCCTGTTCAGCATGCAGACCCTCTATGTGGCAACATTTGCTGTCATCGGCGGCATCCTCTGCTCCGGCTTTGTTTCCAGCTTCATCCCGCTTATCGAAACCCTGTTCAATTACACAACCGACATCAAGCTGCTTGAGCTTGCCAACCTGAACTCGCCACTCTTACGTGATCTAATGGTAAAAGCGCCCGGCACCTACCATCACAGCGTGGTTGTCGGCAACCTGGTTGAAGCGGCAGCAGAGTCGATCAACGCCAACCCCTTGCTTGCCAGGGTAGCCGCCTATTACCACGACATCGGCAAGGCATCCAAACCGCTCTACTTTATTGAAAACCAGGGTGGCGAGGACAATCGCCACGACAAGCTCACCCCAAGCATGAGTGCGCTGATACTGATTTCTCACATCAAGGAAGGGGTTGAGCTGGCCAGGGAAAAACGGCTTGGCCAGCCGATTATCGACATCATCCGCCAGCACCACGGCACCGGACTGATCAAGTTTTTCTATGACCGGGCCAGGACACAGGCTGGATCAAATGCCAACACGATCGAGGAAAAGGATTTCCGCTATCCCGGCCCCAAACCGCAGACCAGAGAAGCCGGCATCGTCATGCTGGCCGACTGTGTTGAGGCCGCCTCCAGAACACTTGTCAACCCAACCCCTGACCGCATCCAGGGTATGGTACAGAAGATCATCAACAATATCTTTATCGACGGACAGCTGGATGAATGCGAACTGACGCTTAAAAACCTCCACGAGATTGCCAAGAGCTTCAACAGAATTCTTAACGGCATCTTCCATCACCGAATAGAGTACCCGGACCCAGTTCATAAAGGGTGGACAACACCGGCCAAACCGCAAGGGAACCGTCAAAGAGCTGTCAGTGCTGAAAAAAATCAATTAGACAATGGAGACATCGCCAGTGCATATCCTGCTGAACAACCGCCAGAGGAAACACCCCATCAAGATCAGGCAGATAAAAAAGGTGGCAATGAGGATATTAAGCGCCTTGGAATGTCATGATGATACAGAACTTTCCATCTCAATCGTCGGAGACAAATCGATCCGTATTATCAACCGTGACTATCTCTCCAAGGACAGGCCAACCAATGTGATCAGCTTCTCGCTCCAGGAAGGGGACTATGCCGGCATCAATCCTAATACGCTCGGCGATGTGATCATCTCCGCCGACACCGCCCTGCGAGAGGCCCAGGAGGGTGACATGACCCATTTCGAACGGATCAGCTTCCTGCTCCTGCACGGTATACTTCACCTCTGCGGGTTCGACCATGAACGAAGTGGCGAACAGGAGGCCCAAAAAATGGAGCAGAAAGAGGTTGAGATCTTCAAAATTCTCACTGATGAAGGCCTGCTGACTGAACAGCCCTGAGCCATGAATCGAGTCATCAATCCCCAAATAACAGGAGGTTTTAGACGTTGGATGAGGAGAGTAATATAAAGAGCAGCCTGCTCCAGCTGATCAGTCGGGTTCTCAACGGCAGAAAAAAAATCACTACCTTTGAGATCCAGGATCTGATCAAGGCTGGCGAGGGAGAAGGGATTGTCAACGAAGAAGAGAGTGAAATGATTCGCTCCATCTTCACACTCCGCTCAACCGTCGTACGCGAGGTCATGGTTCCGCGCACAGACATGACCTGCATTGCAATCAATACCGATGTGAACGATCTGCTAAAAACCATTCTCGATTGCGGTCATTCCCGCATTCCGGTCTATGAAAACACCATCGACAACATCGTCGGACTGCTCTACGCAAAGGATCTTCTCAAACATTGGGGTGCTGATGACAACCAGATCAAACTACGCCAGATCATGCGTGTTCCCTACTTCATTCCAGAGACAAAAAACATCGAGCAGCTGCTGCAGGAGTTCAAGAGCAAGCATGTTCATCTGGCGATTGTTATCGATGAATACGGCGGAACATCCGGATTAATCACTATCGAAGACCTGATTGAGCAGATTGTGGGTGATATTCAGGACGAACATGACCGTGAGGAGGAACTCTATTCTGTCAATCCGGACGGTTCCATCACTGCTGACGCCCGCATGCCGATTGAGGATCTGGAGCAGTACTTCTCTGTCGAGATCGAGCGAGACAAATTCGACACGGTAGGCGGCCTGATTTTCCATCTTTCAGGTAAAATCTCTGTCAAGGGAGACCAGTTAAACACAGATGAGCTGGATATAACCGTGCTGGACGCCGATGAACGCCGAATTAAAAAAGTCAACATCAGGCGCAGCGGATCTCCTGGTCAGGACATTGAATGACAAAACCCGGCATCATAAAAAAAATCTTCGGGCTGTTCGATCGCCCCGGACTTCTGGCGATCCTCTCCGGATTGTTAACGGCATTTTCGTTTCCATCCTTCGGCATATCCTTCCTGGCCTGGATAGCCCTGGTACCGCTGCTGATAGCAATCGAAAACAGCTCACCACGCACGGCCTTCAGGCTCGGCATTACCAGTGGGATAACCGCCTATGCGATCATCCTGTACTGGATCAACATCGTCCTGATGCAGTATGGCCACATGCCCTGGCCGGTCAGCCTGGTCATGTTCCTGATTCTGATATCATTTATGGGCGCTTTTTGGGGACTGATAACCGCCATTGTCCGTTATGCGGAACAGGCCGGGATCAAATCAGCCCTGACCCTGCCAATTGCCTGGATAGCGTTTGAACTGATCCGCTCATTCATCTGTTCCGGCTTTCCATGGGCAATGCTGGGACATACCCAATACCGCGTTCTGCCGTTGATCCAGATCGCCGATATCGCCGGTGTCTACGGCATATCCATGCTGATTGTCCTCTCCAATGCCGTGGTCTACCGTATCCTGCGGGCCAGCCTTTCAAACAAGATCCCCTACCCGGCCAAAAGCGTACTGATTCTGATTACAGCCCTGCTGGCAACCATGTTCTACGGTTTCAACCGCCTTAACACCCCGGAAAATCCCGCGGACAAACCGATCAAGGTTGCGCTGATCCAGGGTAATATTTCACAGAATGTCAAATGGAGCCCGGAATTCCGCAAAGAAACCGTCAACATCTATGACCGCCTGACCAGAAAGGGTGTCGAGGCAGATACAGATCTGATCATCTGGCCGGAAAGCGCAATGCCGTTCTTCTTTCAGGAGGATCTGCCGGAATCGGCGCAGGTAAGGACAATCGCCTCTGACCTTAAAAAATTCATGGTTATCGGCAGCCCGGCATATGAACTGGTTAACAACAAGCCACGCTTCCTGAACAGCGCCTTTGTCATCGCCCCCAATGGCAATATCATCTCCAGGGGAGACAAAATTCATCTGGTTCCTTTCGGAGAATACATTCCATTTGGCAAATACATCCCTTTTGTAAAAAAAATGGTTGTTGGCGCCGGGGATTTTTCACCTGGTGAAAAGGCCGTACCGATTTTCACCGGCAAGTCCCAGGCTGGCCTGCTTGTCTGCTACGAGGTCATCTTCCCGGAACTGGCCAGGGAATACGTCCGCAACGGTGCGCGCTTTCTGATCAACATCACCAACGACGCATGGTTCGGCAAGTCATCGGCACCATATCAGCACCTGTCCATCACCGTCTTCCGGGCCATTGAAAACCGCACACCACTTGTCCGGGCAGCCAATACCGGCATCACGGCAATCATCGACCAGAAGGGGCATATCATCACAATGAGTCAGATTTTCACAGAGGACTTTCGCAGGGGTGAAATCATCCCCGGCAGTGCAGATACGCTCTACCTGAAATTCGGCGACTTGCCCGCCTGGTCCTGTTTGGTTATACTGGCCGCCATCATGCTGATGGCCTGGAACAGAAACCGTAAAACAAAGACCGCCTGAGCAGACCTTCCCGATCAATAAACATCATTAAAATACAGACAGATCTCAAGGAGTAATAATTATGTATCGTGAAGAAATTGCCAGAATGAATAATTTTGCAGAACGGATCGCCAAGCTTCGGGGGTCACTTTGACATAGATCAAAAACGGGAATCGATCCTGGAAATCGAATCCAAGATCGCCATACCCGGTTTTTGGGACAACATGGAGAGCTCCCAGATTGTACTGCGGGAACGAACCGCGCTGGAAAAGAGTGTACAGATGTGGGACACACTCAACAAACAGCTCGAAGAGGTTGCCATCTTGATTGAACTGGGCGAAGAGGCTGGTGACCAGGAGACGCTGGTAGAGGTCAAGACGTTAAACGACCAGCTTCAAAAGGGTGTTGACGCGGCTGAGTTTCAACGCATGCTTTCCGGCACACATGACCGCAACTCATGCTTCATTTCAATCAATCCAGGCGCCGGCGGCACTGAATCACAGGATTGGGCGGAGATGCTCCTGCGCATGTATCTGCGCTACTGTGAGAAAAAGGGGTGGAAAACCACCATAACCGATTACCAGGCCGGTGATGAGGCTGGCTTGAAATCAGCCACCTTCAGCGTCAGCGGCGAATATGCCTACGGACATCTCAAGGCGGAGGGTGGCATCCACCGGCTGGTACGTATCTCCCCCTTCGACAGCAACGCCAGACGACACACATCCTTTGCCTCGGTTTATGCCTTTCCGGAGATTGAGGAAGAGGACATCAACATCAAGATTTCAGATTCCGATCTACGCGTGGATACCTTCCGTTCAGGTGGTGCCGGTGGCCAGCACGTCAATACAACCGACTCTGCCGTCCGAATTACACACATACCAACAAACATTGTCGTTGCCTGCCAGAGTGAACGCAGCCAGATCCTCAACCGGGCAACGGCCATGAAGGTTCTCAGGGCCAAGCTGTACGAAAAAGAGGTTGAAGAGCGTACCGCCCGGGCCTCGGAGATTGCCAGCGAGAAGAAGGAAATCGGCTGGGGCAGCCAGATCCGCTCCTATGTGCTTCACCCCTACAAGATGGTTAAGGATTTGAGGACAGGGATTGAATCAGGAAACCCGGACGCAGTTCTGGACGGGGCGCTGGATGACTTTGTTGTGGCCTTTCTGATGGGGGTTCGCAGAAATGTTGGCGACATCGAATAAACAATAATTTGAATCGGCCTGGAGCTACTGTTCCAGGCCGGTTTTTTGCTATCTGACCTCATTCCAATTTTTGTCTAGCACTATTCTTCCGCTATTAAGAATGTCATCCCCGAATGTCTTTATCGGAGATCCATGATTTCAAATAGTTAAAGGCTGGATTCCCGATCAGAATCGTTTCGGGAATGACAACGTTTGTAACTAACGGAAGATTGACGATAATCAGATTCCAATTTAAATCAGAGATAAAACCAAGGCAGCAAGAATTGAGGAAACATAGGTAACACTTTGATTTGAAATTGACATCACCCCTTGAACAGATCCACCAACAGCAAAATATTCAATCCAATCACAATCAGACTGATCAGCCAGAGGACCGACTTTCCATAGCGTCTGTTCGCATAATCGCCCATGACCTTACGGGAAGATGTCAACATGATCAGCGGCACAACCGTAAACGGCAGCTGCATACTCAGGACGGCCTGACTCCAGAGAATCCCGCTGAAAGGATTCTTCAGCATCAGCACAACTGCCAACGCGCTGACAATCGTCAACAGGACACCGGCCACGGAATGTATATCCCCCATATCAAACGGTTCCCGGAAAATACCGGCGAAGACGCTACCACCGGCCATACCGGCGGTAACAGAAGAAGACACCCCGGCAAAGACCAACCCCAGTGCGAAGACCACCGCTGAAAAATCACCAAAGATCGGCTTGAGTGTCTCCGTAACCTGGGTCAAATCAGTAACCTGAATCCCCTGCCGCCAAAAAACGGCGGCCGCCATGATCAGCATGGCACTGTTGATTGCCCAACCGACCCCCATTCCAGCCAATGTATCCAGAAATTCATACTTCAACTGTTTGCGGATATTTTTATCACCCTGCTCATTCAACTGGCGACTCTGGATCACCTCGGAATGGAGAAAAATATTGTGCGGCATGACAACCGCACCCAAGACCCCCATAACAACCGGTATACCCCCCAGGGGAATATCGGGAATGATCCACCCCTGCAGAGAGGCCTTCCAGGAGATATCCGCCAGAGCCAGTTCAATAATGAAGGCCAGACCAATCATGGAGACAAACCCCATGATCCACTTCTCAAGGCGCTGATAATTCTTTGAAAAGAGCATATAGACCGAAAAGATGGCGGCCAGAATCGCACCCGCAATCAAAGGCAGACCGGTCAGCATCCTGATCCCGATTGCCGCCCCCAAAAGCTCGGCCAAGGCGGTTGAGACACAGGCAAGCATGGCAGAGCCAAGCATCAGATATTTTAGCCACGGCGCAAAAAAAGTGGCCGCCGCCTCCGAAAGGCAGAGACCGGTGACAATCCCCAGATGCGCGGCATTATGCTGAATGACAATCAACATGATTGTAGAAAGGGTGATCACCCAGAGCAGCTTGTATCCGAACATGGAACCAGCAGCGACATTGGTGACCCAATTTCCAGGATCGATAAAACCAACCGTCACAAAGAAACCGGGGCCGATGTATTTGAAAAGTTCAAATGAGGCAAGCCTGTTCGCCTGCCGGCTAATGTAAGACAGGAATTTCATGGGGAAAATATAGCACAGGAAAGGTGTTTGTCGAGAGAGGGTTTTCAGCCATTTACACCGGTAAGCAAGAAAACCTGTCTGAGATCAACAGACAACAGCAACGCAACCGCAGGGGCTTTAAACACGCAATTTCACGTAAAATTTCAAATAGAGAACGAACAAATCAAGCCATTAATGACGAGCAGCAGCGGAGTAGCGCACAGGACAAACAGCACCCATAAACCCTCCCGACACCAAAAAACACTTTACTGACAATGTCCAATTATGGATACTATCCAACTTATAGTTGAATTCCACTCAAAACAGAGTTGACGAAACAATGAAAATTTTCCGTACCATCCTGATACTGTTCCTGCTTGTAACACCTGCCGTTGGTGCCTCGGCTGCAAAAAAACCTTCCATCAGCCGGATTGGCTATGCCATTCAGATGGGGGCCTTTGCCGATGTCAAAAATGCCGAACGATTTACCACTGCTTTGCAGAAAAAGGGAATCGAGGCCTTTTATTATAAGAAGGACAACGGCATTTATGCTGTCCGCTTCGGCGACTTCTCCAGTAAAGACAAGGCCAGAGCCGCTGCCGCCAAACTGGTCGAAGAACGGTTGATTAACAGCTACTACATTGCACCTCCCAACGAGATCGTATTTTCCAAACCGCAGGGTTCAAGCTGGCAGCGCCCGAATTACAGTGAGCCAGGCAGTAAACCGGCCGACAAAAAACCGGTTTCAGAGAAGCATCCATCCCAGGGCAACCGTAACGACCGTGGCATGGGGGCGATTGCGGCACGCACGGCTGAACGTTTCGTAGGGATTCCCTACCGTTGGGGCGGGGATAATGTCATTGAAGGCATGGATTGCAGCGGTTTTGTCAGGGCAGTCTACAACCTGTGTGGTGTCAACATCCCAAGAACATCGCGTGAACAGTACAAGGTCGGTGAACTGATCCCCAAAAACGAATTACAGGATGGAGATCTGGTCTTCTTCGGTGCATCCGAGAACAAAATCAATCACGTCGGTATCTATGTCGGCAATGGAAAATTCGTTCACGCCCCGCGCCGGGGTGAGGATATCAAGATCACCAGTATCGATGAAAATTACTTTGAAAAGCGCTTTATAGGCGCCAAAAGATATTTCCAACCATAGCGGAGAAGTCATGGCCATTATCAAACCATTCCAGGCATTACGCCCGCCAAAACATCTCGCTGAAAGAGTAGCCGCCCTTCCCTACGACGTAATGAATGTCGAAGAGGCCAGACAGATGGCTAGCGGTGAACCGGACAGCTTTCTGCATATCTCCAGAGCCGAGATAGACCTTTCCGCAGAGATCGATCCGCATGATGACTCTGTTTACGCCAGAGGAAAACAGAATCTGGATGATTTTATTCAGCGCGGTGTACTGATCAAGGATTCAGCGGAGCATTACTACGTCTACCGGCAACGTATGGGCAACATCGTCCAGACCGGTCTGGTTGTCTGCACAAGCGTTGATGACTACCAGTCCGGTGTTATCAAAAAACATGAGCACACCCGGCCGGACAAGGAAGATGACCGCGTCAAACATATTGACATGCTGGATGCCAACGATGAACCGGTTTTTTACATATCTCCCTACAACATGGAGATTGAAAAGGCCATCAACGGGATCATCACCGCAATACCGGAATATGACTTCACCACCAGCGATGGCGTTTCCCACACCCTCTGGCTGGCAAACGACCCGCTTACGATTGCAACACTGACCGAGCTTTTTGCCGCATTTCCCAGACTGTACGTGGCCGACGGCCACCACCGCAGCGCAGCGGCGCAGCGGGTCAGAGAACTGCGCAAAAACAGCAATCCGCAGCATACCGGCCAGGAGGAATACAACTTTTTTCTGACCGTGATCTTCCCGGAAAACCAGTTAAACATCATGCCATACAACCGTGTGGTCAAGGATCTGCGCGGTCTCGGCATTGCCGAATTCATCAACAGGCTTGGCAGTATATTTGAAATCACACCAGCAAAGGATCAGGTCATCCCCAAATCACGCCACCAGTTCGGAATGTATCTGGACAAACACTGGTACAACCTTCACCTCCGGCCAGGTATTGTTGATGAGAATGACACCGTCAGCAGACTGGATGTTTCCATCCTGCAGGACCATGTCCTCAACCCGATCCTCGGCATTCACAATCCACGCACGGACAACCGGATCCACTTCGTCGGCGGTATCCGCGGCAACCAGGAACTTGTCAAGCTTGTCGATTCTACTGAGTATGCCGTTGCATTCTCGCTGCACCCAACATCAATCAATGAACTGATTGAACTGGCAAACCAGGACAAGATCATGCCGCCGAAGTCGACCTGGTTTGAACCAAAGCTGCGCAGCGGGCTATTCCTGCACACACTCAGCTAAACCACCTCCATCCAAGTCAGCCCGTCTGGATAATTCAGACGGGCTGCAGATAAAAACCCAGGCCACATAATTCCGCAATTTGCCCTAACACCATCCACTACCAGCATGAACAGTCGTTCTGAACAGACAGACGGGCAAATTAACGCTTGCCTTGTTTCAAGGCACTGTGATATAAAAATACGCTTTTAAATTCACACGCCTCGAATCAAACCGGCGGTGTCCCTTGGGCTTGCGGGGATTCTAAGGGGCGGAGGAAAAACCAAAGGAGAATCAAGTATGTCAAGTATCAGCATGAAAGAACTGTTGGAAGCAGGCGTTCACTTCGGTCACCAGACCAAACGTTGGAACCCGAAAATGAAACCTTATATTTTCGGTGCACGTAATGGCATCTACATCATCGACCTCCAGAAAACCGTTCGTTACTTCAAATCCGCTTACAGCTTCATGAAAGATGCCGTACAGAATGGCGAGTCCGTTCTTTTTGTCGGCACCAAGAAACAGGCGCAGGATTCAGTTGCTGAAGAGGCAACACGTTGCGGCATGCACTACGTCAACCAGCGTTGGCTCGGCGGCATGCTGACCAACTTCGCCACCGTCAAACAGAGCATCGACCGCCTCAAGAGGATTGATGCCATGTTTGAAGACGGCACTATCGAAGCCTATCCCAAGAAAGAGGCTCTCCTTCTTGAAAAAGACCGTGTAAAACTCCAGAAGATCCTTGGCGGCATCAAGGGAATGCAAAAACTTCCTGGTGTCATGTTCGTAATCGATCCAAAAAATGAAGAAATCGCCATCCAGGAAGCCAACAAACTTGGTATCAAAGTTGTTGCCATCGTCGACACAAACTGCGACCCTGATCCGATTGACTATGTCATTCCAGGCAATGATGATGCCATCCGTGCCATCCGTCTTCTCTCCGCAAAAATGGCTGACGCTGTTCTCGAAGGCGGCCAGGCTCGCAACGCTGCCCTTCAGGCAGAAAAAGAAGGCGCTGCCGATATCGAAGAGGCACTCGCAGCAACAGAAGAAGCCCCAGCAGCAGAATAAGCTTTAACCGTTAACAGACAAATACTGGAGTGTCCTGGCGAACAACACCAGTTCACTCCAGTTTCCATGTATAAATCAAAACAATCCCCCGATCAGACATGTAAAGGAGTTATTTCCATGGCTATTACAGCAGCCCAGATCAACGAACTCAGAAAATCTACCGGCGCCGGCATGCTGGATTGCAAAAAGGCCCTTGAGCAGAGCGAAGGCGATTTTGAAAAGGCAGTCGACTATCTGCGTACAAAAGGATTGGCAGCCGCTGCCAAAAAATCCGGCCGTGCCGCAACCGAAGGTATTGTTGCCACATTCGTTTCAGATGACGCTAAAAGTGGCGTACTGCTTGAAATCAACAGCGAAACCGACTTTGTTGCCAAGAACGAACTGTTCCAGGCATTTGTCAACAACATCGGCAAGCATATTCTGGCAACATCCCCTGCAGACAGGGACACGATGCTTGCACAGGCATACAATGGCGACAGCTCAAAAACCGTCCAGACCTATCTGAACGAATCAATCGCTGTAATCGGAGAAAACATCCAGATCCGTCGTTTTGCCAAATTCGATGTCAGCGGTGACGGCTACATCGGAAGTTACATCCATGCAGGCGGAAAAATCGGCGTCCTCGTTCAGGTTGCCACACCAGCCATAACAGCTGCAAATGAAGAGATCATCAAAGGCCTTGTCAAGGACCTTGCCATGCATTCCGCAGCGGCTGCTCCACGTTATGTATCACGTGAGCAGGTACCGAGCGATGTTCTTGAACGCGAAAAGGATATCTATCGCGCCAAGGCAAAGGAATCCGGCAAGCCGGACAACATCATTGAAAAAATCCTTGTTGGTCAGATCAACAAGTTCTATTCAGACATCTGCCTTGGCGAACAGGTCTATGTAAAAGACACCGACAAGACAATTCCTCAGGTACTCAAGGAAACTGGCGCAGCTGCCGGTGGCGAAATCAAGATCACCTGCTTTGAGCGCTATATGCTTGGCGAAGGTCTTGAAAAGAAAGAGTCGGACTTTGCCGCAGAGGTTGCGGCAGCTGCCGGCCTCAACTAAACAAAAAGCCGGCCGTTATGGCCGGCTTTTTTTGTATGCACCAACGTAACTAGCCGATTGTATTTCATCTGACAGGCAGACGGCAAAAGCAGAGACAACACGGCGTAAAAATTTTACGCCGCGGACACGAAAACGAATCCGTAAGCTTATCGTTCAAATACAGCCTGCTATCAGCACAGATTGGAGAATCAAATGAGCCGACCATCATTTAGCCGCGTATTACTGAAACTGTCCGGTGAATCACTTGCCGGAGACCAGGGTTATGGCATCGATCCCACAACCATAACGAACATTGCCAAGGAGATCCGCGAGGTCGTTGACCAAGGGGTTCAGCTGGCACTTGTTATTGGTGGCGGAAATATTTTCAGGGGACTGGCAGCTTCTTCAAAGGGAATGGACCGTTCCAGTGCTGACTACATGGGGATGCTGGCAACAATGATCAATTCACTGGCAATGCAGGACGCCCTGGAAAAGATCGGCGTCCCTACCCGGGTGCAGTCGGCAATCGACATGCAGGAGGTTGCAGAACCGTATATCCGCCGCAGGGCAATGCGCCACCTCGAAAAGGGGCGTGTCGTTATCTTCGGTGCAGGAACCGGTAACCCATATTTCACTACCGACACGGCTGCCAGTCTGCGCGCCATGGAGATCAACGCCCAGGTCATTCTCAAGGGAACCAAGGTTGACGGCGTCTACACCTCCGATCCGGTCAAAAACCCGGATGCGGTCAAGCTGCCAAAACTAACATACATCGATGTCCTCAAGAGAGGCCTCCAGGTCATGGATGCAACCGCAACATCACTCTGTATGGACAACAAGCTCCCGATCATCATCTTCGACCTGACAACAGAGGGCAACATCAAGCGTGTTATTAATGGTGAAGACATCGGCACAATTGTACAAGGAGAATAGAGAGACATGCCAAAAACAGTTCTTAACGACATGAAGTCAAATATGGAAAAAACCGTTGCAGTGCTCAAGAACGAGTTCCAGAAGATCCGTACCGGTCGTGCCAGCACCGGCATTCTTGACAGTGTCAAGGTCGATTACTACGGCAATCCTTCAACCTTAAGCCAGGTGGCAACCCTTGCCATACCAGAGGCACGCACAATCACCATCTCCCCCTGGGAGGCAAAACTGATCCCTGTCATTGAGAAGGCTATTCTTAACGCAAATATAGGGTTGACCCCCTCCAGCGACGGCAAGATCATTCGCCTGACCTTGCCGCCACTGACCGAAGACCGCCGTAAAGAGATCGTCAAGGATCTGCGCAAGAAGGCCGAGGATGACAAGATTGCCCTGCGCAATGTACGTCGCGACGCAATGGATCGCCTTAAAAAACTCGAGAAGGACAAGGCCATCACCGAAGACGAGCTCAAGAAGTTTGAAAAAGAGGTTCAGGACGCAACCAAGGGCTTCGAGCAAAAGGTGGACGAGGCGGTCAGCCATAAGGAAAAAGAGGTCATGGAGGTCTGATGGACTCCCTTTCCACGGAAAAGCTGCCCAAACATCTGGCAATCATCATGGATGGCAATGGTCGTTGGGCTGAACAACGCATGCTTAAACGGATCATCGGACACCAGCGTGGCGCTGAAACCGTTAATATGGTTGTGGAACAATCCTGGCAGCTGGGCATTAAATACCTGACCCTGTTTGCATTTTCATCAGAGAACTGGTCCCGTCCGGCAGTGGAGATCAAGGCGCTGATGACGCTGTTGAAAAAGTACATGCGCACGGAAACAGCGCGTATGGTGCGTAAAAACATCCGTTACAACGTGATCGGTAACCGCAGCGACCTGCCTGATGACGTCAATCAGGTGCTGGACGAGGCCATGACCAAAACAGCCGCTAATACCGGCATGGTTCTGACGCTGGCCCTCTCCTACGGCGGCAGGCAGGAAATAACCATGGCTGCGCTCAAAATCGCCAACGAGATAGCTACCGGAAGAATCAGCGCTAACGATATCACTGTGGACAAATTCGGTGATTATCTGGATACTGGTGGATTGCCGGATCCGGACTTTCTGATCCGCACCAGCGGTGAAATGCGCATCAGCAACTTTCTGCTCTGGCAACTGGCCTACACGGAGCTTTACTTTACAGAAACCAACTGGCCTGATTTCACCATCAACGAATTCCACAAGGCCCTGGCGGATTTCCAGGCCAGGGAACGTCGCTTCGGCAAGACCAGCGCTCAACTCGGCGGGAGGAAATAGCCATTAAACGTCTGCTTTCAGCACTTGTACTGCTACCCGTTGTCATCCTCTCCATCACCAAGGGGACTCCGCTCGTCTTTGCCTGCCTGCTGGCTGTCTTCACATTTGCAGGAATCCTTGAATTCTACAATATGTCCATGCCGGAGCGGGTCCTCGAATCACGACTGGCCGCAATCTGCGGCACAACCCTGATCTTTGTGCCGCTTATGAATGATAACCGGTACGCAATGGCTGTCATCTGCGCGCTGTTTCTCTCCTTTGCACTGCTGTTCCTGTTCCGGATCCGCAATATCGCCAACGCCTCCCAGGAGGTTGCCTATGCCATACTGGCCTTCATCTACATCCCGCTGTTGCTGATGCACCTCGTCATGCTGCGGCAGGTCCCGCATGGAGTCTCGTGGCTGATTGTTATCATGCTGATCGTAATGACAAACGATACAGCGGCGTACTACAGCGGCAGCATGTTTGGCAAACACAAGCTCTACCCACAGGTCAGCCCTAAGAAGAGCATTGAAGGGGCCATTGGCGGGCTATTCGGCAGTATCGGCGGAACCATGCTGGCGAAATTCACCTTTTTTCCCCAGCTCGGCTTTCGTGATGCCATCCTGACCGCCATCTTTATCGGCATGCTTGGCCAAACCGGCGATCTGTTTGAATCACTGCTCAAGCGAAGCTTTAACGTAAAGGACTCCGGCAACAGCATCCCGGGGCATGGCGGCGTACTCGACCGTCTGGACAGCATCATCTTTGCCGCACCGGCGGCATACTATTACGCAATCTACATCTTCCAAGGGTAATTAAAATGAAACAGCTTTCAATATTAGGTTCCACCGGCTCAATCGGCGTAAGCACTCTTGAAATCGTTGCTGCAAACCCGGACCGCTTCCGTGTGGTCGGTCTTTCGGCTGGCAGAAATCTGGAGCTTCTGGCAAAGCAGATCAGGCAGTTTTCCCCGCAGATTGCCGCCGTTGCCTTTGAAGAGGATGTGCCGCGCCTGAAGGAACTCTGCGCAGGCCTGAATGTAGAGATTGTCGGCGGTGTGGAAGGGCTGACTGCCGTATCAACCGCAACTGACACTGAGATGGTTGTCGCCGCCATTGTCGGCGCCGCCGGCCTTGTTCCGACAGCCGCCGCCATCCAGGCCGGCAAGGATATTGCCCTGGCAAACAAGGAGACGCTTGTCACCGCCGGACATATCTTCATGGAGATGGTAGAACAGTACGGGGTCAAGCTGTACCCGGTCGACAGCGAGCATAGTGCGGTTTTTCAGTCCATGGAGGGACACCGCAACGCCGACATCAGCAAGATCATCCTGACTGCCTCAGGCGGCCCATTCCTGAACACCCCGCTGGAGCAGCTCAAAACAGCCACCATCAGCGATGCCCTGAATCACCCCAACTGGAGCATGGGGAGAAAGATCACCATTGATTCGGCCACCATGATGAACAAGGGGCTTGAGGTGATCGAGGCACGCTGGCTGTTCAACACACCGGTTGAAAGAGTTGCTGTCAACATCCATCCCCAGAGTATCGTCCACTCCATGGTTGAATATGTCGATGGTTGTGTCATGGCCCAACTTGGTCTGCCGGATATGAAGGCCCCCATCGCCTACGCGCTCTCCTACCCGGAGAGGATTCCGTCCGGTGTCAGTCCACTCGACCTGACGGCGCTGTCGGGACTGACCTTCTTCAAACCGGATCTTGAAAAATTCAGATGCCTGGCCCTTGCCTACCATGCCATCAATGAAGGCGAGAGCATGCCGGCTGTCATGAACGCCGCCAACGAGATTGCCGTCGAGGCATTTCTTAACGGCAAAATCGGCTTTATGCAGATTGGCGGATTGATTGAGGAGACGATGAATGCGCACCAGGCCAACAAGCTGGGCTGCATTGAAGAGGTACTCCAGGCAGACCAGTGGGGGCGCAGCAAGGCCTTGGAACTACTGAAAAGAAGCGTGAACTGATATGACTATTTTATATGCCATCATCGCCCTTGGCGTACTGATCTTTGTCCATGAACTGGGGCACTTCCTGGTTGCCAAGGCGTTCAATGTCAAGGTTGAAAAATTCTCCCTTGGTTTTGGTAAAAAGCTGATCGGCAAGCAGATCGGCGAAACCGAATACCTGCTCTCTGCCTTTCCACTGGGTGGCTATGTAAAAATGTTTGGCGAGAGCGGGCTGATCGAGGGTGAGGACATTAACGAGGATGGTGAAGCCGTCATCCCCAAGGAGATGAGCGAGGAGGATAAAAAACGCTCCTTTCACCATAAGCCCCCCTTGGCACGGATCGCAATTGTAGTTGCCGGCCCTGTTTTCAATCTGGTTTTCGCCTGGATTGCATTCATCTTGCTGACCATGTCCGGTGTTCCAACGGTTACAGCAAAGGTTGGGGACATCATCCAGGACAAACCTGCCGCCAGGGCCGGGATCCAGAAAAACGACCTGGTCACCTCCATCAATAATCAGCCAGTCAAGAGATGGGACGACCTGACCCGGTTTGTCACTGAAAGCAATGGCCAGCCGCTAAACATAACCCTCAATCGCCAGGGTAAAGAGATCAAGGTCTCTGTAACGCCAGAAACCATGGCCAGCAAGACCATATTCGGCGAAAAGACAAACCGCTACGCCATTGGCGTCAAATCATCATCAGACATCGTTACCGAACATTACTCCGTTGCCGAATCATTCGTCAAAGGTACCAAGCAGACCGGTACGGTCATTGAATTAACGGTTATGTCCCTGGTCAAGCTGGTCCAGCGGGTTGTCCCGCTTGACAATGTCGGCGGCCCGATCATGATCGTCAAAATGGCCGGCGAACAGGCGGCGGCGGGCGGGGCCAACTTCCTGGCCTTCATGGCACTGCTCTCGATCAACCTGGGTGTACTCAACCTCCTGCCGGTTCCGGTGCTGGACGGTGGCCACCTGTTCTTCTACATAATCGAGCTGATTATCGGCAGACCAGTGCGCCAGGAATTCAGGGAACGGGCTCAGCAGATCGGCATGTTTCTGCTGCTCTCACTGATGGCGCTGGCATTCTATAACGATATAGTTCGTTATTTTGTCAAGAGCCAGGGATAGAACTTGAAAATCCTTTCAATTGACAGTTCAACCTCCATGGCATCACTTGCCATAACAATCGACGGAACCCCTGCCGCTGAGGCACTTTTCTGCGCTGCCCGCACCCTCTCGGCCCGACTGATACCGGAGATTGATCACCTGCTGAAAAATGCCGGAATTGATCTTCAGCAAATCGACCTGTTTGCCGCAGCCACCGGACCCGGCTCTTTTACGGGTGTCCGGGCCGGCATTGCCACCATCCAGGGACTGGCCCTGGCGACCGGCAAGCAGTGTGTCCCATTCTCCTCTCTAGCAGCGCTGGCCATGAACCTGCCACTGAGCAGAATTCCGGTCTGCCCAATGCTGGATGCACGCAAGGGCGAGGTCTACGCGGCCCTGTACGACTGTTCCGCCGATCTACCGACACCGACCATCGACGACATCGTACTCCCCCCGGCAGAATTCATTGAAGGGGTACGCAACACAATCGACGGTGAGATCATCTTTGTCGGTGAAGGGGCGATTCGTTACCGGGATCTGATCATCGAGATGATGGGCGCGGAGGCAATCATTGCCCCGCCACCATACCATATCATACGTGCCGTTAACGGTGCCTGGATCGCAGGTGACAGCGCACAAAACGGCGGGAGTGTCGAACCATCCATACTGCTTCCAACCTATCTGCGCGCCTCCGAGGCCGAGTATGCAAAGATCGATCAGCAAAAAAGGCAGAACCAGAAGCAGCCCTGATAGCAAATCTGACTTGAATCTCTGCCAAAACAAAACTACTCCGCTGACTATCGTCAATAATCGAGTAGTAAATTCCCTGCCTGCTGATAACCGGCAGGTTTTAACACAACTAAAGACCGACAAAACCGGCCAGATTTTTCGCCTATAATACTGCTAGTTACACGTCAGCCCGTCATAAATACCCCCTTGTAAATCATTGACACCAATAGCTGCAAAGCGCATAATAATTAACTTTGAGTCCCTTGCAAAACATCACCATAAGATCGGCATAAGGTCAGCACCTGGCAGGCATAAAGCCGACCTGAAACGTCTTGACAAAAGTCCACTTTTTTAACCTTTTAACATCACAGAAACGAAGGTCTGCATGGATACAACTCCCTCTTTTACCCATCTCCACCTGCACACACAGTATTCACTACTGGATGGCGCAATTCGCATCGAGGATCTGATCAAAAAGGCAAAGGACTGCAACATGTCCTCCCTGGCAATCACCGACCATGGCAACATGTTCGGCGCGGCCGAATTCTTTCTTAAATGCAAGAAAGAGGGGATCAAACCAATCATCGGCTGCGAGCTCTATTTTGCGCCGGATTCCCGTTTTTCAAAGGATGCCAAGGGGATATCCGACGCCGCCTATCATCTGGTTCTGCTCTGCGAGAACCTGCAGGGTTACCGAAACCTTTCCTACCTGACCTCTGCCGGATACAAGGAGGGGTTCTACTACCGTCCCCGTATCGACCGCGAGCTACTGAGCAAACACTCGGAGGGGCTGATCGCCCTTTCCGCCTGCCTGAAGGGTGAAGTGGCCATGCAGTGCGGCCGCGGCCGCATGGAAGAGGCCATTGAGACCGCCCGCTGGTACAGTGAACTGTTCCCGGACCGCTACTACATCGAACTACAGGAAAACACGCTGGCCGAACAAGATCTTGTCAACAAGCGCCTGATGGAGGTGGCTACCGAACTGAATCTGCCGCTTGTGGCGACCAACGACTGCCACTACCTGAACCGTGAGGATGCCCGCGCACATGAGGTACTGCTCTGCATTCAGACCGGCAAGACCATGAGCGACCCGACCCACATGCGTTTTTCGGCCGAGGAATTCTACGTCAAAACACCGGAGGAGATGGCTGCTGCCTTCTCCTATGCGCCTGAATCGATTGCCAACACAATGGTCATTGCCGAGCGCTGCAATCTTGAACTGCCGGTGGATGGCAAGACCTACTATTTTCCGCACTTTGACCCGCCCGAAGGGAAGAACCACGACGACATGTTGCGTGAGCTTGCCACCAATGGACTCAAGGAGCGCATGGTCACTATTCTGGCCAAGTATCCGGATCTGACTGTAGAGCAACAACAGGCCTACTTCGACCGGCTGGAGATCGAGCTGGAATGTATCCGCAATATGAAATTTCCAGCCTACTTCCTGATCGTGTCCGACTTTATCCGCTGGGCCAAGGATCGCGGCATACCGGTCGGCCCTGGCAGGGGTTCGGCGGCCGGATCACTGGTGGCCTATGCCATCAAGATCACCGATCTGGATCCCCTCCCCTACAACCTGCTCTTCGAACGTTTTCTCAACCCGGAACGTATCTCCATGCCGGATATCGACGTTGACTTCTGCCAGGACCGCCGCGGTGAGGTCATCCAGTACATGGTCGAAAAATATGGCCGTGACCGTGTCTGCCAGATCATCACCTTCGGTACGATGGGGGCCAAGGCGGTTGTGCGCGACGTGGGACGCGCCCTGAATCTGACCTACAACGATGTCGACCGGATCGCCAAACTGATCCCCGACGACCTGAAGATGACCCTTGCCAAGGCGCTGAACCAGGAACCTCAACTCAAGGAGCTCTCCGACAGCGACCCGCAGATCAAGCAACTGCTGGATACTGCGCTCTGCCTGGAAGGACTGACCCGCCACGCCTCGACCCACGCAGCCGCCGTCGTGGTCGCCCCGAAACAGCTGGAGGAGTTCCTGCCGCTCTACAAGGATCAAAAGACCGGCTCGATCAACACCCAGTATTCCATGAAATACGTGGAACTGGTCGGTCTGGTCAAGTTTGACTTCCTTGGTCTGAAGAACCTGACCGTCATCGAAAACGCCGTCAAACTGGTTCGCGCCGGAAAGGATCCGAACTTTGACATCACCGCCCTGCGCGATGACGACCAGGCCAGCTACGACCTGATCAGCGCCGGAAACACAACCGGTGTTTTCCAGCTTGAATCCAGCGGCATGAAGGAGATGCTGGTCAAACTGAAGCCAAACTGCTTTGAGGATGTCATCGCGGCCTGCGCCCTCTACCGTCCTGGCCCGCTCGGCTCCGGCATGGTCGATGACTTCATCGACCGCAAGCATGGCCGCAAGGAGGTCGTCTACGACCTGCCACAACTGGAACCGATCCTGAAGGATACCTACGGTGTTATCGTCTACCAGGAACAGGTTATGCAAATCTCCCGTTCCCTGGCCGGCTACTCCCTGGGACAGGCCGACCTGCTGCGCCGCGCCATGGGCAAGAAGGATGACAAGGAGATGACCCGCCAGAAGGGACTATTTCTGGAGGGTGCAAAACAGGGCAATATTGATCCCAAAAAGGCCGAGTCGATCTTCGACCTGATGCATAAATTCGCCGAATACGGCTTCAACAAATCCCACTCGGCCGCCTACGCCCTGATCGCCTACCAGACCGCCTACCTCAAGGCCCACTACCCGGTTGAATTTCTGGCAGCCCTGCTCTCCTGCGACATGGACAGCACCGACAAGGTTATCAAAAACATCAATGACTGCCGCGAACAAGGAATCGAAGTCCTGCCACCCGATGTCAACCAGTCTGGACTAAGCTTTACTGTTGTCGGCAAATCCATGCGTTTCGGCATGGGTGCGGTCAAGAACGTTGGTACCGGTGCTATCGAGGCAATTTTAGAGGCCCGTGAAGAAGGTCTGTTCAAGGATCTGTACGATTTTTGCGAACGTGTTGATCTTCGACGTGTAAACAAACGCGTGATTGAATCTTTAATAAAGTGCGGGGCCTTTGACTCTACCGGCGCTGCCCGCGCAGCACTGATTGACGGGCTGGAGGCGGCCACAAACCTGGGTCAACGCATCCAGCAGGAACGCGCCAGCATGCAGGTCTCACTATTTGGAACCGATGAGGTAGTCAAAATTAACGGTAGCGGTGGCAAGCTGCCCAATGTCCCGGAGTGGCCAGACAAGGAAAAACTGGCCTACGAAAAGGAGGCATTAGGATTCCTGATTACCGGCCATCCGTTGGATCGCTACGCCGCCGACATCAAACGACTGGCCAGTACAGAGATCGCAAACCTGACCGACATGGCAGACGGCAGCGAGGTGCGCATCTGCGGGATTGTCACCAGCCTGAAGGAGATTACCACCAAAAAGGGGGACCGCATGGGCTTTGTCACACTCGAAGACCTGAGCGGCAGCCTGGAGGTGACTGTCTTCTCCGATATTTACACAACTACGGTCAACCTGCTCAAGTCGGATGATCCATTAATGATTACCGGCAAACTGGAAAAGGGTGAAAAAGGGGCCAAGATTCTCGTCCATGGCCAAAAAGAGGGTGCCAGCGAATGGCAGATGAAACAGCGCGGCCCGGCCGGCGACATCAAGCTGTTACAGGATGTCCAGGCCCAGGCGACAAAAAAGGTTTCCATCACCCTGCGGGTCAATGACACACCGGCCGATCAACTCAACAACCTCAGGGAGATCATTGAGCGCTATAAGGGCAATATACCAGCCTACCTTCATTTTATTATCCCGGAGCGAAGCCGTTCCACGCTGCCGCTCTCCGAAGAGCTGCGCGTATCGGCCAGTGATGATTTAAGGCTGGAAGTGGAGCGCCTGTTCGGATATAATGCCGCTTCTTTTGAATAGTTTCTTTTAAGGAGACATGTAAATGGCAACACCTCACAATCTCGACTTTGAAAAGCCGATTGCCGAACTGGAAAAAAAGATCGATGAGCTCAAGCTGCTGGCGCGTGAAGGTCTTGATATCGAATCTGAAGTTGAAACACTTGAAAACCACGTTGAAAAGATGCGTGAGGAGATCTTCTCCAACCTGACCCGCTGGCAGACAGCCCAGGTGGCTCGGCACATCAACCGTCCTTTCACACTCGATTATATCAACCTCATGTTTACGGACTTCACCGAACTGCACGGAGACCGGTCTTTTGGTGACGACCACTCGATCGTTGGTGGCCTGGCGCGCTTTGATGGCAAGCCGGTCATGGTGATTGGACACCAGAAGGGACGCGATACCAAGGAAAAGGTCTTCCGCAACTTCGGCATGCCCAATCCGGAAGGATACCGCAAGGCGCTGCGGCTGATGCAGATGGCGGAACAGTTCAAACTTCCAATTATTACCTTTGTCGATACACCGGGCGCCTATCCCGGCATCGGTGCGGAAGAACGTGGCCAGGCCGAAGCGATCGCCAGAAACCTGCGTGAAATGGCCAGCCTGAAAACACCCGTGATTGTCTGCATTACCGGCGAAGGCGGCTCCGGCGGCGCCCTGGCTATTGCGGTCGGCAACAGAATTCTGATGCTGGAACACTCCATCTATGCCGTAATTTCACCCGAAGGATGCGCCGCCATACTCTGGTCCGACGGTTCCAAAGGAGCCCTGGCTGCCGACTCCCTTAAACCGACCGCCAAGGACATCATCGAGCTTGGTGTCATTGATGAAATCATCAAGGAGCCGATTGGTGGGGCACACAGAGACCATGAGGCAACCGCCAAAAACATGAAGGAGGCGATCAGCCGCCACCTCTCTGAACTGGAAGCCCTTTCACCCGATCAGCTTACGGAAGACCGCTACAACAAATTCAGGGCCATGTCCCGCTTTAACGAATAGGATTCACTCGGGCATATCATCACAACGGGGGCTTTATGCCCCCGTTTTTGCTAATTCATCGAGATTTTTTATGACGAAATCCAGCCTGATAAAATTTGGACGATGTTTAGGAGGATTACTTCTTCTTCTCTGCCTCGCCCTTCCAATATCACAATGCACTCAGAAAAAAACTGATTTGAAACCAAGCAATACAAGCCATGTAATCAACCAGCCTGTACATAGAGCAACTGTCTATTACCCACATAATTACATCGACTTTGGCGATTTCAGCGGGTATATCGTACTGGCCGCCTATATCTGGCCAGCTCTTATAGCAATAACCAGAATCAGAAAATGGAAACCTCAAGCGGAATTAATTATCTTGTTTTTCGAGGTGTTGTTCTGCTTCGGATCAGGATGGCTTATTTACACAATTGGATCTGTGGGGCAAAGACTTATCGGTGGGTATCTGGCAATGGCTGCTCTGGCTGTTTACCTGCTATCAACATTAATAGCAATCAAGCATATCTGGAATGAGATCCAAACAAAAAAGTGCCGAAACCTGAATTAAACAGATAACAACAAACCTGCAATACACTGGCAGACAAAAGGAAAAACCATGCAAGAACGCCTTCAGAAACTGATTTCACAGGCAGGCATCACCTCCCGCCGAGCAGCCGAGGAGATGATCCTGGCTGGTCGAGTCATGGTAAACGGAGCTGTTATCACCGAACTTGGCAGCAAGGCCGATCCGGCCATCGACCGGATCAGCGTTGACGGCAAGCCGGTAAAACCGTCCACAAACCTGATTTACATCCTGCTTAACAAGCCGGTCGGCTACATGACAACTCTGGACGACCCGGAGGGACGTCAGGTCGTCACAGACCTGCTCAAGGAGATCAACGAACGGGTCTACCCGGTAGGACGCCTGGACTACAACACGGAAGGGCTGCTACTGCTGACCAACGACGGAGAATGGGCAAATAAGCTGATGCATCCACGCCATGAAATCGACAAGCAATACCATGTCCGGGTACGCGGCAAGGCCCATAAAAGCCAACTGGATCAACTTGCAGCCGGTGTCATCATTGACGGCAAAGTGACAGCCCCAGCAACCGTAGCTATGGTCAAGGAGGGGGAGCAGAACGACTGGCTCTCCATCACCATCCATGAGGGGCGCAATCGCCAGATCCGCAAGATGTGCGAGGCGGTCAGCCTGTCGGTTGTACGACTGAAGCGTGTCCGTTACGGAACACTCGACGTTGGTGAACTTAGACCTGGGCAATACAGACTTCTTAACGACACGGAAGTACGAAAGCTGGCAACACCGCAAAAGGGATCAGAACAGCCAACAACTACAAAACGGCCATCAACAAACGACTTCCGCAAAAACAAGAGACCAAAATGAATCATGCTCATATCATAAAATCACCCAAATGGTTTTTCAGGCTTGTATTCGGAATGACATTGTTCTTCCCTCTGTTTGTCATGGATCAGCCTGCCTCTGCCCGGGAATACCAACCAGTGGTCAACGAGCAGAAAACAGCACAATTGCTGGAGACATACCGTGACCAACCCGGCCTGCTCTACGCATTCCTCAGACAGATGCCCAAGGGAGGCGATCTCCACAACCATCTTTCCGGCGCTGTTTATGCCGAATCAATGATTCGCTGGGCCGCAGATGACGGGCTCTGTATTGATAAAGGCTCTTTTCAGGCGACAGCCCCACCCTGTGACGCACAGGCCGGACGCCTTGAGGCAAAACAGGTCATACAGGATGAAACGCTCTACCGCAAAACGATCGATGCCTGGTCGATGCGCAACTGGCAATTTTCAGGCCAAAGTGGCCATGACCATTTTTTTGATACCTTTCAAAAATTTGATATAACAACCGATAAACGTCAGGGAGATATGCTGGCGGAGGTCACCAACAGGGGGGCCGCTGGCCGGGTGAGTTACCTGGAGTTGATGATCACCCCGGAGGGGCATGCACTAGCCGGTCTGGCAACCAGAACGGGTTGGGATGATGATTTCAGCCGGATGAGGTCACGGCTTGAAACAGAGGGGATCGCAGACATCCTCCAGACCATCAGCAAAATGACAGATCAATCCGAGGCAGTCAAGAACAGTCGTTTGAGATGCGACAACCAGCAGGCTGAGCCGGGATGCAACGTAACAATTCGCTTTCTGTACCAGGTTCTCCGTGGATTGCCGAGGGAGATTGTTTTCGCGCAGATGCTGGCCGGATTCAAACTGGCTGCGGCGGATCACCGTTTTGTCGGCCTGAACCTTGTCATGCCTGAAGACCAACAGATTTCCATGGCGGATTACCAACTCCATATGAAGATGCTGGACTACCTTCACTCGGTCTATCCGCAGGTCAAACTGACACTGCATGGCGGAGAGCTGGCACCGGGACTGGTGCCGCCGGAGGGGCTCCGCTTCCATATTCGCGATGCGGTCAGACAGGCCCATGCCAAACGGATTGGCCACGGTGTTGACATCATGTATGAGGATGACAGCCAGGCGCTGCTGCAGGAGATGGCCCGCAACGGAATTCTTGTCGAGATATTGCTCACCAGCAACGATGTTATCCTCGGGGTCAAGGGGAAGAAACACCCGTTGAACAGCTATATCCGCTACGGCGTTCCAGTCGCACTGGCAACCGACGATGAAGGTGTCTCACGTTCGGAGATGACCCGTGAATTCCAGCTTGCAGTTACAGATCAGGGATTGGGGTATCTGCAACTCAAAAAAATGACCCGCAACAGCCTGGAATACTCATTTATCGAGGGTGCCAGCATCTGGAGCAATCGCCAATACAGACAAATAACACCCGCCTGCGCAAAGGACAAACCAGCAATCATACCGCTCTCAGCAACCTGCGAACGCTTCCTTGCCAAAAACAGCAAGGCCAGGCTTCAGTGGAAACTGGAGCAGGACCTCGCCAATTTTGAGGCAAAGGCAGCAGGATCTGGCAATCAACTTCAATAATGGCTTGAAACATACCTGCTCAAAACAATATAGCCGGGTTCCCATATGGGATTCCCGGCTATATTTATTAAAACAGCCTGCATAGCAGCGATCTATTTCAGGACATGACTTGCCAGCGCCTTCTGAACATCATAGACATTCACATCCTTATTGAACTTTTTCTCCAACGGAATTGTTTCACTCCCAATCCAGATCTTCAACTCCGCATCCAGCTCAAAACTCCCCCCGGTCTGGACACTGAATTTCATGATCCGGCCATACGGTATGGAAAGATACTCGATCTGCCGCCCGGAAATCCCCTGAATATCCACCAGAATCAACCGTTTGTTGGTGAACAGGAACGTATCCCTGAAGACGGCAAAACCAACCTCAATAATCTCGCCATCCACAAGCAGCTGGCCATATTCCGAATAGAATTTCTTTGTTTCCGCCGAACCGGTTTTTTTAGTTTCAGTTGTAAAAAGTCCCATTAAACCCAACCCCCATAAAAATTTTCCTCAACACATTTGATCTACTCTTCAAGGCGAATTATCATTGCGACCGAACAGGTCAAGCCACTGTTCCTGTGGAGTCCGGCTGTCACCATACTGCACAATCACACCATCCTCACGCTGATAGGAGCATGACCAACCGGGCCAGTCTGCCTTGTAAAAAGTTGGATATTCATTCCCATGTTCTGCCGGATAATACGGCTCCGAATACTTGCTCCAGTCAGTGGGTGGTGGACAACGCTCATCGCCCCGATAATCCCCATCGGCATGGGCCAAGGATGCAAACAGCATAACTGCGACTGCCATAACAATAATTTTCATAACAGCCCCCTTTTTTTGAAGTATATCACTACTCAAAAGATTTTAGGGAATATAACCAGATTCCCCAAACAGAACATGGCTGTTTAGTCTCCTTGGTATACCCAAATCCTATGCACGCCAAGCCAAAACAGTTGGTTCTCTGCTCCCCCATTTTTCAGTTATTCAACCGGCTGAAACTTTACAATGCATCGTTGTGTGATAAAAATGTATAGTCACTAATCCAAACAGTCCAAAAGACAAATTACTGGAGGCGCTATTATGCAATGGTTCAAAAATCTCAAGGTGTCTTCAAAACTGCTCTTGTCCTTTTCGGTGGTTCTGCTGCTGACGGTCTTTCTGGGGCTGTTTTCAATTACCCAGCTGGCCAAGGTCAACGCTGATACAAGGGAATTGGGTACCAACTGGATGCCGAGCACCAATAAGATATCCGAACTGGACCACACCATTCAGTACTTCAGAAGAAGCGAATTCCAACATATTCTGTCGCAGGATAAGGAAAACATGGATCTGTATGAAAAGCGGATGGCCGAGACCTTGGCCGAGGGGAGTAAGATCCGCGATGAATACGTAAAGATGATCTCTTCCGATGAGGAGCGCAAACTTTTCGAGGATTACAAGTTGAAACTTGGTCTGTATCTGGAAGCAAACAAGAAAATGATTGCACTTTCACGGCAAAACAGGAATGCGGAGGCGCTGGCTGTTTTGCGAGGCGAATCCAGCAAGGCGCTTTTAGAGACAGAAGAGGTTTTGAAAAAGCTGGTCGATCTGAACAAGAAAGGCGGCGCTGATGAGTACAAGAAGTCTGAGCAGGCTTACAGTACTTCGAAAATTCTGATTATTGCCACCCTGGCTGTCTGTATCGGACTCGGGATTGCCATGGCGCTGCTGGTGGCAAACATCATAGCTGCACCATTGAGAGCAGGCGTCAAAGCGGCCAACAGCATTGCACAAGGTGATTTGACAGTAGCGTTGGAAAGCGATACCAAGGATGAGCTTGGGCTGCTGACGGATGCGCTGAAACAAATGACAGAAAACCTGCGTACAATGATTTCCAGGACAGCCGACATTTCATCCGGCATTGCTTCCGCATCGTCACAATTACGAGCAACCGCTGAAAGCATCTCGACCGGTGCTGAAGAGGTCGCTAACCAGACCAACACAGTGGCCACCGCCGGCGAAGAAATGTCCAGCACCTCTGCGGATATTGCCAAAAACTGCACCATGGCAGCCGATGCCTCACGTTTGTCAATGGATTCCGCCCATGCCGGAGCTGCGGTTGTGAATGATACTATCAATGGTATGAGCGTGATTGCCGACAAGGTTCAGCAGAGTTCCAAAACTGTGGAGGCGCTGGGTGCCAGATCTGATCAGATCGGTCAGATCGTCGGCACGATAGAAGATATTGCCGACCAGACCAACCTGCTGGCACTCAACGCGGCCATTGAAGCGGCCCGCGCCGGCGAGCAGGGACGCGGCTTTGCGGTGGTGGCTGATGAAGTACGGGCCTTGGCGGAAAGGACCACCCGGGCCACACGCGAAATAAGTGAAATGATCAAATCGATTCAGAATGAAACCAAAGAGGCTGTCAAGGCGATGGATGAGGGTGTTAATGAGGTGGAGAAAGGGACTGAGTCGTCCGTCAAATCCGGGCAGGCCTTGGAGGATATCCTGTCGCGCATAGGTGAGGTTTCGATGCAGGTCAGCCAGATCGCCACAGCAGCAGAGGAGCAGACCGCCACTACCAGTGAGGTTTCCATGAATATGCAGCAGATCTCTGAGGTTGTGCAGCAGACCGCCCGTGGAGCTGAGGAGACAGCCAATGCCGCTTCGGTGCTGGCAGAACAGGCCAACGAGCTGCAGGATCTAATCAGTAGATTCAAACTGAAATAGAGCTTCAAATATCTCAACACAAAGAAGCCGGCTTAATACCGGCTTCTTTGTTAATAAGAAAAATAGCAAATCTGATATGGCTGTCAGTAGTCAATAGGCAATAGGCAATAGGCAATACATTACCTACCCCAGTTTTTGGGGTTATGATTTTGTTTACATTTTCCAGACCACCGTCAGAGACGGAATCCAGTGGCTTATGCCGTGATCACCAGACGCAGAATCATCCAGGTAGGCCCCAACATATTTCCAGAGCAAGTCAAAGGGAATCTCTTCAGCAGACAAATCATACTGATGGCAGCTTACAGTTACAGCATGCTCGTCTCTTCCAGTCATTTAAAATCCAGTGATATTTAAGAGTTGTCAGATTTGTCGTCTTTTCTTGTCTGTGAGTCTTGCCCATTTTCCGTATCAAGATCACTTCGGGGCAAGTCGTCATCCTCATTTCCCATCCACGGGAACACACTGCGGGGGAACACGCTGGGCGGAAAGACGCTGCTAGGAAATGGGCCATCATTTTTATTGTTTGTTGGTCTCATAACAGGTGTCTCCTTTTATACATGAACCACATGAACCTATTATCGCAGCGGAATCTCGTTGTGTATTTTCTCTGAAGCTATTTATAGTTTGAAGTTATAGGGTAAAATTTCGGCAAGCGTTTTAATGACCGTATCTCCCCCGAACTCAAAAACAACTATCATATCATCGCCAAATTCATTAATAACCTGACGACAGGCACCGCAAGGTGAAAAATCATCTGCACTTGCAGCTATGCCAATTGCCTCAAAATCACCTGGCTTGTATCCCATAGAGACTGCCTTGAAAATCGCAGTCCGCTCGGCACACATTGTCAGGCCGTAGGAGGCGTTTTCCACATTACATCCAGTGATGATGGTGCCGTCCTTTGCAAGAATTGCAGCGCCCACTTGAAAGTTTGAGTAGCGGCAATAAGCATTGTTTTTTGCTTTATAGGCAGTAGCAAGTAGTTCAACATAACGCTCAACTTGTTCAGGAGAGGCATTGATTAAACTCTTTATAGGCTTTGTGCTCATATAGCTACTCCTTCTTTATGTGCAAATTTTTTAAATGATTTGTAAAATTCAAGCATACCTCTCAATTTTGGTTCAATTTTCTTAAAGGTAATGGGTTCGATGACTCCAAAATCGTCTTTTTGATAAATGTATCCATGAAGCATTCGATTCCACGTTATAGGGTCTTCAGATTTTTCTTTCACATTATTAATTTTATCCATAGCTGAATCTATTGATGCCTGTCTGTTGGCCACCCAGTTGTTGTCAACAGCTCGAATATTGAATTTGTGACTATACCAATCGATATCGAATACTTTGAGATCAGGCTGTGTATTCATTTCAAGGAAATTCAGATAATCATCACTCCCGACAAATTTATAATATATTTTTCGGGCTTCTTTTGCTCGACCACCAAAATCCATATAAATTCTAAAATCAAGAGGTGTAACAAGAATTGAAACTGAGCAGGTCAAGACCCCTGTTTTTGTTGCCGGATCTTTTCTTGTCAATGGCAGCCAGATATATCCGCTAGTCGTATCAATTGTAGTAAGTATGTCAGTAAATAGCCCAAATTGGTTAACCCAGTTTTCAAGAAAGTTCTTAAATGGAACTAGCTTACGCCGTAGTTTGTACAGATTCTCAAAATCATCACTCTGTATTTTCAACGGCTCATCTTTTGCGAAAATAACTTTTTTGTCTTTAGGCTTGATATCGATTTCATCAATATCTCTTATAAGATAGTCTGCCGTATGTTCCTGCATGGAAGCGATAATTCCGTCTCTCTCATTGCGATACTGGTATGCCTTCTCAAATGATTCTGGGGCTAATTCACACCAGATATAGGAAATTATGTCCTCTTTTATATTGTCACCATCATCAAGAAATTCTTCTAACTTGCCATGCATAATTGAATTTCTTAAATGTCTAAAGTTATGAAGTTTTTTTCTAACTGCGGCAATATTTTGAGAAAGTTTTTTCTTCAGAACAGGCCTTTGATCAATATCCATGTACCAGCAGAATATATCTCTCCATTGATCTTTATATAGAGTGTCATTCTTTAGGACTTCTGCATTTAATCTGTTAATTTTGTCTTCTAATTTTATGTTATTCAGCTGATATTCGCTCAAAAATTCCTGAGATAGTAGTTTGTTGTCGATTATTTTCTC